>CAYLUZ010000007.1:0-263578 GCA_964387025.1 uncultured Leptolinea sp.
TGAAAGAGTGGATGAAAATTCCATTGGGGATCGTGTTTGGTTTAGCCATTGCGGCTGTTATTTTGATCGTATCCAGTCCCCTGCGGGGAAAACCCATCACCCTCACACCTGCACCCATTGCAGCATTGATCGTACAGGTCGATGGTGCTGTAACGAATCCGGGAATTTATTCCCTTCAGCCGGGCAGCCGGGTAAGTGACGCTATAACCGCAGCCGGTGGATTGCTGCCGGAAGCAGCCGGTTTTCCCATCAACATGGCACGGCCACTAAAAGATGGGGAGAGGCTGAATATCACCGATCAAACTCCCATAGCCGCACCTGTTGAATCGGGTACCAAACGAATTGATCGACATCAACACTGCCACGATAGAACAATTAGATTCATTACCGGGGATCGGTGAGACCCGGGCAGAAGCCATCATCCAATATCGGACCGAGAATGGTGCATTCGTCACCATCGATGAATTGCGCAATGTTCCCGGGATCGGTGAAGACTTATTCAATGAAATCAAGCTCCTGGTAAAGGTACAATAATGATCCCTGAATATCATAAACTGCTCATGCACGATGCATGCGGAGCCTATTTTGGCGACCAGGAATTGGACGAGGTCATCTCCGGAAATATGGGTCAGGATGGTATTGCCGGTCAGAATGGTCATCCTGAATATCATTTTGATGACAGTGAGTTTACGCGTTCGTTTGCTTATCTGGCCGAGCAAAGATCGAAAGTGATCGAGAATGTCAAATCCGGATCCAATTATCGTGAAGCAAGAGCAGCTTTTGGACGATTTACACATGGCCACCAGGATTTCTACGCGCATAGCAATTATGTCAGGTTGTGGGCAAAGAAACACCAGGTGAAGCCGGATACCTGGACCGGAGAGCTCGACTTCAAGGATGAAGAGATCCTCGCCAGCCCGGGATTAATTTCGGGACACTTCTACAGCCCATGGGAAATGATCACATTAATTCCAACAATCGGACGCTTTTTCATTCCACTCTTCCCCAAGGGTTCACATGCTTACTTGAATATTGATTCACCTTATAAAAATGCATGGTTCCCAATGGCTTTAAAAGCAGCTGAATTAAGAACCCGCTACGAGACCCAACAGATCTCCATTGAGCTATATCAGGAGAATCCGGCCCATTTATACAAATTCCTGGGAAAGATAATTAATTTATTCAACGGAGTATAATAATTGTATGGAACTGAAACTAAAACTCGAAAATGACCTAAAAGACGCGATGCGCAGCGGTGATGATGTAAAAAAAAGCTCAATCCGCATGGTGATCGCTGCAATAAAATTAGCCCAGGTAGAAAAGGGTGACCTGCTGGACGACCAGGCAATCGTCGGCTTGGTTCAAAAAGAGATCAAGAGCCGAAAAGAATCGATCGCAGATGCAGAAAAAGCCAACCGGCCTGATCTCATCTCCGCCGCGAACGAAGAGATCAAAGCCCTGGAGATGTATCTCCCTGCTCAAATGACCCAGGAAGAATTAACCGCCCTTGCACAGGCTGCCATTGTTGAATCAGGCGCCGTTTTACCCAACGACATGGGAAAGGTAATGAAAATATTGATCCCACAGGTCCAGGGCAAAGCGCCAAACGACCAGATCAGTCGAACAGTAAGGCAGTTACTCGAAAAGAAGTAAGGATGCTTTCTTTTCCCCAATCTGTAATGCAAAAGTCCAGACGGTTCCTGATTTTTAGGGCAATAATATTAATCGCAACCGGACTATTAACAATCATCATCCTGAATGCACCTATATCCATTCGGTCCGGTATCATTCCGCGTGCCATTGGGGAAGTGGCAGCCCAGGATATTCAATCACCCAAAGCCATATCCTACGAATCAAAAGTACTGACTGACCAGGCAAAACAACAAGCCAGCCAGTCAGTAAGCCCTGTTTACCTGCCATCGGACCCATCGATCAAACGCCAGCAGTTGGATATTCTGCGCGTAAACCTCCAGTTTATATCTCAGGTTCGGCAGGATCCGTATGCAAGCCGTGAACAGAAGGCCAACGATCTTTCGAATATGAATAATTTTCGGTTATCGCCGACCACTGTTCAAAAGATCCTCGACCTAACCGAATCACGTTGGCAGGATATCCAGAGTGAATCCGAAAAAATACTTGAAGTCCTGTTTCGAAACACGATTCGGGAAACCAATATCGCGGAAATAAAGAATGATATTCCCTCCCTGGTGGACGCGAGTTTCCAGCAATCCTTGGCCGGAATTGTATCCGAAATCGTTTCCCAATTTGTGGTTCCCAATAGTAATTTCAGCCAGGAATTGACCGATAAAGCACGATTGGATGCTGAAACAAAAGTTGAACCGGTCACCCGAAAATATGAGATCGGGCAGATCATTATCAGACATGGACAGGTAATTCGGGCAGAAGATCTTGAAGCACTGCAAGCCATCGGATTGGTTGATACCAACTTTACGATAAATACCATCTTGAGTTCATCAGCATTGGTCATAGTTTTAATGGTTTTTGTTGCATTGTATGGTTTACGGCGACAAGCCAGCCCGATGGATGACCTGCGCAGCCTTCTTCTGATCTCATTCACTTTCCTCTTTTTCCTGACTCTTGGACGGTTGATCATTCCCTACCGAACTGTGATTCCGTTCATCTTCCCGGCTGCAGCTTTTGGTTTGACCCTGGCGACAGCTTTTTCACTTGAAACCGGCTTGATCTTTTCGATGATATTGAGCCTGCTGGTCCCTTACGGTCTACCTGGAAGTCTTGAAATTACCATGTTCTATCTGGTGGGCAGCTTCTGCGGTATATTGGTGCTGGGACGCGGACGAAATATCGGATCGTTTTTCAGGGCCAGTATCGCGATGAGTGCTGCGAATGCACTGGTCATTATGGCCTACCGGCTCTCCGATCCGGTCACAGATTGGATTGGTCTCGCCACCCTGATCGGGGCATCCTTTGTTAATGGATTTGCGGCTGCAAGTGTCACCCTAATTCTGCAATTCATCTATTCTCAATCCCTGGGAATCACCACTGCATTACAACTGCTCGATATTTCACGACCGGACCATCCATTGCTACAGTTCATGCTGCGCAATTCCCCGGGAACATACCAACACAGCTTGCAGGTTGCCAACCTGGCAGAACAAGCCGCAGAAGCTATCAACGCAGACTCATTGCTTGTAAGGGTTGGAGCGTTATACCATGATGCCGGCAAGGCGATGAACCCGCAGTTTTTTATTGAAAACCAGATCAAGGGAAACCCCAATCCTCACGAAGGTATGGATCCACTGACAAGTGCGGGGGTAATTGTCAAACACATCAATGATGGAGTAGCCCTGGCGCGAAAGTATAACCTACCACCCAGGCTGCAGGACTTTATCCGAGAACATCATGGTACTCTGATCACCCGTTACCAGTACAATCGGGCAGTTACTGAAAATGGTAATGATGAGAGCAAGGTGGATACAGACGCTTTTCGATATCCAGGTCCATGCCCGCGCTCCCGTGAGACTGCTTTGCTTATGCTGGCTGATGGCTGCGAAGCTCGTGCCCGGGCAGAGCTTCCTAAAGATGAAATCGAACTTCGAATTATGGTAAAGAAAGTGATCGATAAATGCCTCATCGAAGGGCAGCTCGATAATACCCGGTTGACATTGAATGATCTGGTCAAGATCACCGATTCATTTACCGCTTCATTGATGGGAGTTTACCACCAGCGGATTATTTACCCCGAACTGCAACCCAAAGAAGAGCTTAAACAACTGGATGGCTCGATCCAAACGCAACAACCGGAAAACAATGATGCTGCAAATCCAAACTAGACCATATTACCGGCACAAGTTCTCCACGGATGAATTAATATTCGCTGCTGAGATTACTTTGAAAAAATGCCATCCAAAAGAAGTAATTATCGGCATTTTGATCACCGGCGATGCAGAAATGCACACATTGAACCATGAGTATCGCGGCATCGACCAGACAACTGATGTACTCTCCTTCAATGAGAATTATGTCGATCCCGAATCTGGACTGGACTATCTTGGAGATATTGTAATCTCAGTTCCCCGGGCAAAGAAACAGGCACTGGAAGGTGGGCACACGATCGAGCAGGAAATTCAACTTCTGGTCATTCATGGTATCTTGCACCTATCAGGTTATGACCATGATACAAAATCAAGACTAAAAATAATGTGGCTGATGCAGTCAGAAGTTCTCAAAGAAATCAATAACCCGCTTGCAGTCAACTTCGTAACCCAATAACCCAATACCATGACCGAGTTTCTTCTATCAAGGTTAATATCATTCAAACATGCCTTTGCTGGTTGGTGGTTCGTGATTTCCACCCAAAAAAACTCCTGGGTACATATGATCGCAACCATTTGTGTGATCATCCTTTCCATATGGTTGAAACTTCCCTCGCGGGATTGGGCAGTATTGGTTGTTGTCATTGGCATGGTTTGGATCGCTGAATTTCTGAATACTGCCCTGGAAGCAGTCGTCGACCTCGCCAGCCCTTTGCATCATCCTCTGGCGAAAGTTGGAAAAGATGTGGGTGCTGCAGCAGTATTGATTGCAGCACTGGTCTCAGTGATCGCCGGGCTGTTAATCATGGGACCACCTTTGCTTGAAAAACTTGCTGTTTTGAGAAAATAATAGTCAGGAAGGAATTATGGGTAAATCATCTTTTCGTTTCGGCACAGTAGGATCACCAAAATCCACGCCAGCCAAACCCGGGGGAAGTGTGGGTGCTGTCGCCCAGATAGCTGCTTTGAAACTAAATGCACTTGAATTAGGCTGGGTCCAATCGGTACGTGTTTCACCAGAAACCTGCTCTGCCATAAAAACCCAGGCTACTGACCTGGATGTAGCGATCAGTGTGCATGCACCTTACTTCATCAATCTGAATGCAGACGAAGAAGAATGGCCAAAATCACGCAAAAGGTTAATGGATGCAGCTTATTACGGATACCTGGCAGGAGCGACGGATATAATTTTCCACCCTGGGTCATATTTTGGGAAATTACCATCCGAAATTATGGGAAATGTGATGGATCGCTTGAATGATTGTGTGAGCGAACTGAAGAAACAGAAGACGAATGTTTACCTCCGACCGGAAACCATGGGGAAATCTGCGATGCTTGGCTCACTCGAAGATACTCTCAGCATGAGCAAGATCGAAGGGGTGCGACCCTGCCTTGATTTTGCACACCTGCATGCACGTCCGGGAGATGGAACGGTGAACAGCTATGATGAGTGGAGCGTTATTCTTGATCTTTATGGAACAAAACTGGGAAATGAAAGTTTGAAATCCCTGCACATTCACCTTAGTGGAATTGAATATGGACCTAAAGGGGAGAAAAACCACTTACCAGTCCAGGAGAGTGACTTGGATGTTAAGGGACTTTTTACCTCCCTGGCAAAGCATGAATGTGGGGGAAGAATCGTCTGCGAATCACCCATCCTCGAAGAGGATGCAGTCTATCTAAAAAACACCTGGCTGGAAATTTCTGGCCAGAATTAAATTATTAAATGATCGCCCGGGATAATATCCCGGGCGATTTACTTTAGCAAAGATTTATACTTTGTTCGGTATTTTGGACCCACACCAATGTGCCACCCGTCCAACAATCCAATTCTCGTCCAACATCCTTATAAATATTCTTTTAAACTATGCTGCACAGCATAAGCAGCAGCTTCAGCACGATTGCTGACTTCCAATTTATTCAGTATGCTGCTGACATAGTTACGAACAGTACCCTCACCCAGGAATAAAGACTTGGCTATTTCCCGGTTGGTCTTACCTTCGGATACAAGGAGCAGGACATGCTTTTCCTGCTGGCTTAATGTTACAAAAGCTGATGCTTTTTCTTTCTCATCAGCCTGGCGTACTTTTTCAAATACTTTTTGTGTTAAGGAAGTATCGATCAATGCTTCGCCCCGACCAACCGCTTCGATGGCTCTGATCAAGTCTTCCCGACCAATCTGTTTCAGAACGTACCCTGAAGCTCCAGCCCGGATGGCAGAAAAAAGCATTTCATCTTCGGCATATGAAGTGAGCATGATCACACGAGTTTCAGGGAATTGAGTGGTGATCTCTTTGCAGGCATCTATGCCAGATGAACCGGGCAACCGGATATCCATAACAACGACATCAGGACGCAGGCGAGTAACCTGTTCGACTGATTCGCGCGCTGTACCTGCCTCGCCTACAATTTCAAACTGAGGATGATGTTCAAGAAGGGATTTTAGACCCAAACGAACAACTTCGTGATCATCTACCAGTAAAATTCTCTGCTTACCCATGAGACACTTTCCTCCAGAACCATAATCATACCAGATAGCGGTTCAGCTGCCATAGACATTTAGCTGCCCTGGGTTGTGGTTATGCTATTTTATTTCGGTGAAAATCTACAAACCTGTAACCAACTCCACGTTCAGTTAATATATATTTCGGATTAGCCGGGTCTTTTTCCAGTTTTTGGCGTAAATAATTTATGTAAAGTCGAACATAGTGCGGTTCGTCCCGATATTCGTATCCCCAAACTTTCGCCAGGATTTGGTCATGAGTATTCACCATCCCAGCGTTTTGCACGAGGTGATATAAAAGTTTGAATTCAGTCGGCCGCAACTTGATTAGCTCACCATCCAACCAGACTTCACGCCTATCAAAATCAATTTTTAGGCGATCATCAACCTCGATCAGACCTTTAATTCCTCCCCCAACAATTTCAGCTCTACGCAATACTGCTCTTACACGGCTAACCAATTCTCGAGGTGAAAAAGGCTTGGTTACATAATCATCAGCACCTAATTCCAACCCATGCACGCGGTCGTCTTCTTCACCCTTTGCGGTCAACATGATCACCGGGACTGAATTTATCTCCCGAATCATTTTCAATACTTCGAATCCATCCAAATCCGGCAGCATTACATCCAATAAGACAAGATCTGGTAGCTTATCGCGAATCGCTTGAATCGCCTGTACCCCTCTAAATGCTTCAAAAACTTGAAAGCCATCATGTTCCAGATTCAAACGAATGAATCGGACCATCCGTTCTTCATCATCCACGACCAATATTCGGCGGTGTAAAGTATCTTCAACCATTCCGTTACTCACGGACGAAGCCTATCACTTCCTCTTCTTCGCCGGTTGGGAGGACTTCAATAAAATTGACCCTGGCCATTGGCCAGATAACCGTAGTTACGTTGGCATCAAGATAGTGCAGGTCTTTACCATCCCGCTTACGAGGACTTCGTAGAAGTAAACTGGTTGCGTTTGGAGATGGCAATTCTTCAATCTCCCCTAATACAGGATCTTCCCCCACCAGATGGAGTAATATCAGTGGCATAGCATTTCTCCGACTTGGATTAAGTTACGGTTTTATCTGCGGATGCTGATCTGCAGTTTTATTTTTCCTAATGCAATCATATCCCCATCTTTAAGTGGGTAATTTACATTAGGAACAATTTTTTGCCCATTGATCCTGGTACCATTGGATGACCCCAAGTCAACGATCATGACCCCCCTATCCGTTACACGAATAGCTGTATGTAGACGGGATACACCTTCTGCATATCCTTCGTAAGGGGAAAGGTCAATATCAGGTAAAATCGGTTGACCTTCGGTTATCCTGCCAATGGTAAATTCTTTCTGTCCGGCAAGAGGAATGACCTGGTCGCTGCCAACAAGTTTCAGCGAGATATTATTTCCTGAGGTTGTTTGTTTGGGTGTTTCCGGTTGGGTTGGTGGTTTCTGTTGAGGGGCAGCCTGAGCCATAGAATCTCCAGTTGAATTTTCTTCTTCGTTATTGATTGTAAAGACTAATTGAGCGCCACATTCACTACAAAATAAGGCTCCATCTAATTCTTGGTGCTTACAATTCGGGCAGGTTATCATATCTGATTTTTCTCCGGTCCAGGTGGAAGTAGTAGAGATCTTGTTCCATACTTTATACGTTTATCGCCTTCTTGGGTGTAATTATTTTGTTGTTTAATGTTTTCTGCTTCTTTTAAAACTGTATGAGCTAATTCACGTTCACCTTTTGAAAGAAGGTGCGTGGCAAGATATTGAAGATGCCTCGAAGCTTTGACTGTGTCTCCCTTTTTCAATTCTTCCTGCGCCTTTTCCTGCATTCGATAGAGCGTTAATTGTGATAGTGCATGTATTATTGGTGCCGGCATTCCTTGATTGGTATCCACATCCTTCGTTATGGTGCATTTGACGGATATCGGTAACCGTGTTTTCGGTACTTTCCTAGTCGGTATATGTAGTGTAACATATCCATCCATCAATGTTATCTCTTTCTGTTGATTATGCATCGGTTTTATACAAAATTCAAGCATAAGCACCAGTTTATTCGTAATATGAAGATTACCTGCCCGGAGGGGAACATTTTGAAGCAATGGTGCAGGTTCCGGGTATATTCGGAATGCATATTGTAATTCACATTCGGGTGAGTTTGTAAAATCCAAAGTTAGCTGTTCGCCATATATTTGTTCGAGATTCTTGTATTTTTGATCCAGGAATTTTTTTAAATCCTTATGACCTGAAATATACATGCTTACGCCCCCAGCGCAGCCTGCAAGAGCATCAATAAACTCATCATTCCATTCACTCCCAATCCCCAACCCGCTAATACTTATCCCCTCTTCTGCTGCTTCCCTTCCCAATTCAAGGCAAAGATCTTCATCGCCATAAGTTCGCCCATCAGTGAATAATATCAGATGGTTTATATAACCGGGGATGCGGTTTTGCCGAATTTGAGCAATACCAGCACTCAACCCCTGATAGATTTCCGTACTTCCGGAGGTGGTAATTCGACTGATTTTGGATTCAATGAGGTGAATATCTACGACCTGAGTAGGGGGGACCAGGATTTCAGCTCGGTCACTAAAAGTCACAATACTGATGATATCGTTGGGTCCAAGCTGCCTGAGCAATCGAATGGAATTATCCTTCACCATATCAATTCGCTCGCCATTCATTGACTTTGACCTATCCAGGACCAAGCTTAGGTTTAATGGCCGCTGAACAGATTTTTTGGATAATGGTTTGGCTCCGATATCAAGAAGCACATAAACTAGCTGGGAATCCTCGCTAGGGGTTAATTTGGATTTGGAAACAAATGTCCGTTTAGAAAAACCGGGGGTTGAAAGTTCTTCGTCTGAAAAGGTTTTATTATATTCTTCCCTGCGTGAACTGGAAGATAAAGCATCGTATGCCTTCTGGACCCTGTAAAATAAGTCGGGTGATCCTAAATTCGGATTAGTGTCAGGATGATACTTTCGCGCGGATTGATGATATGCACTGCGAATTTCTTCATCATTCGCATCATAGCAGACATCCAATAATGCATACCAATTAATGTCCTGACCCATAAGCCTACAATAAGTTTTGAACTAGGATAACGCTAATATTATCTGGTCCTCCCGCATTATTTGCGGCATCAATTAATCTTTGGCAGGCGACACTCAATGAAGGCGCAGATTTAATAATAGGAAATATTTCTGACTCAGATATCACATTCCACAAACCATCACTGCAAAGCATGAGGTATCCACCATTGGGGAACGGGTAAGTGTTGATATCCGGTTCAAAAGGCTCAGATTGGCCCAATGCACGATAAAGTACATTTCGTTGTGGATGTTCAGCGGCTTCTTTGTCTGAAATCTGTCCCAACTCCTGCAGCCTGCGTACTAATGAGTGATCTCTCGTGACAGTCTGCATTCTTCCATCAGGATAAATAAAATAAGCCCTGCTATCACCTACATGCGCAAGGGTTACCTGATCGCCCAAAATAAATGCAGAAGTTAAAGTGGTCCCGCCACCCGGTGCATGCCGAACCACAGCCTGTTGGGATTCAGATATTCCATTTTGCATTAGTTCATGTAACGCATCAGTAGGTTGGTCTTGTTTTATTCCAAAAATTGGTAAATAAAGCTTTTTGGTAATATAAGTAGACATCGCATTTACTGCAACAACGCTTGCTAATTCCCCGTTTTCATGCCCACCCATTCCATCCGCAATAATAAATAAACCATAGATCAAATTTCTGTTTTCACTACTCATAATTGCAGACATTGTATACAAAGAATCTTCATTAATATCGCGTTGAAGACCAGCTGATTGACCACAGCCAATAATTAGCTGAGGACTCATTGGAAGATTCGCGGTCATGCTGACAGTTTTAAGTTGATCTTCGGTTAAAGGTGCTGTCTTTACATCATATAAATGATTTTTTTTACGCTTGAAAAAGGAGAATAATTTATCCACAAGAGAACTCCATCGAAATATTGAATCCCACTATGTTGCATCTACTAACAAAAGAAACGATTTGTTCTTAAGCAAGCAATGCATAAACGATATAATCCGTTGACCCGATATACAATATATCATTAAAGATGATCGGGGAACCTGTAATCGCTTTTCCAGTCTTAAACTTCCATCTCAATCTTCCATTTTGGAGGTCAATACAATGCAGGTTTCCATCGACTGATCCAATATAAATCGAATCTTTATAAACTGCGGGAGAACCAGGTATCTGATTATCGGTCTTATTCCGCCACATTTCTTTACCGGATGCACATTCAATGCAATAGAGATTTCCGTCTGCTGAGCCAAACAACAATTGTCTGTCAACTTTCAGCGGAGAGGACATTGATCCTTTGTCCATGCGGAAGCGCCAGATGACCCAGCCGGATTTTGCATCCAATGCATAACAAAATCCATCCACTGAGGTAACATAAACTACCCCTTGCGCAACAATGGGGGAAGCGGTGATAGCTCTTTTAGCCTGGAACCGCCATTTGATCACACCAGTGAAATCAGTACAGATCAATTCACCACTTTCTGATCCAAAGTAAATCAATTCATTATCGATGAAAGGTGATGACCTGACTGGTGATCCAATTTCTGCGCGCCAGGCACGGCGGTTGGTTGTTAAATTGACTACATGTAAATATCCATCATCAGAACCAAAAAATATATGACCTTCTGCTATCCGGGGAGAAGACCTGATAGGACCTTCGGTAAAGTAGGTCCATAATACTTTGCCAGACCTGGCTGAAACTGCATGCAGCCGATTATCCTCAGAACCGATGTAGATATTGCCTTCATAAACTGCTGGTTTGGTGGCAATACCTCCATCGGTTGTGTATTTCCACATAAATTCGCCATTTGCAGCATTGATCGCATAGAGATTGTTGTCATAAGTGCCGGCATAAATGACACCATTATCATAGGCCAGGGCATTTCGAATTTCATCTTCGCATTTAAATGTCCAGAGAGGTTTGATTCCTTCTGATGGAGTTAGCGTGCCTGTTTGCAATGCTAATCTTGTTAGGGCACCTGTTTTTCGGGCAACTCCCATCAATGCGTCCTTCATTCCTGCAACTGATTTAAACCGGTCTTGAGGATTATATTGAAGTGCAGTACTAACTACTGCTTCCAACTCATTGCTTACATCAGGATTAAAGCGACGGATCGGACGTTCATTAAATGTAAATGGTGGTTCAAGCCGGGGGTCACGCATGGATAATAAGTGATGGAGAGTGGCACCCATTGCATAGATATCAGCCAGGGGTGTCGCATCGCCCCGGTATTGTTCGGGTGGTGAGTAACCCTCAGTTCCGATCATTGTGCCTTTTTGCCCGGTGGTAAAGACCTTGGCAATACCAAAATCCACCAGAATAACCCGGTTTTGAGCATTGATCATTATGTTAGATGGCTTAATATCCCTGAAAATGATAGGCTCAGGTTTATGGTTATGTAAGAATTCGATGACATCACACAACTCGATTGCCCAACCGATTACCTGATCTTCAGGGATAAAATCAGTTCGTCCCTTTAAGATCGCTTCCAAGTCACGGCCACTTACGTACTCTTCTACAAGATACGATCTATCTTTATGGGTGAAAAAATCAAATATTTTTGGGATGGCAATATGGTTCAAAGTAACCAGAATATTCGCTTCCCGTTCGAAGTTTTGAACGATAGTAGCTCGCACCAATGGATCTGGTGCCTGGTTGATCATTTCTTTTATAGCTACAAGTTTCACTACTTTAGGAAAGTGTAAATCCCGGGCACTATATACCGAGCCCATTCCGCCTATACCGATAACTTCCTGAACTAAATATCTGTCAACAAGGACAGAACCCGCTTTTAATTGATGTTCGTTCTCATCGGCAATTTCTATACTTTCGTTCTCGTTCCTGATGCTCAGTGTTGCCTCCCTGGCGTTCTAATAAAATGTCCTTAAACACTGATAATGATTATATTCACCATTGGTCTGAAAAGCAATCAAGTATGACTAATTCGTTGCATTGAGGTTTTACCAATTCTGGACGGTTATCCGCAGAGAGGGTAAAATCATTTTATAGGTACACAAAGAAAGGTTAGGTTTTTTATGGCTGATTTTGCAGGTAAAGGAAAGGTTGCAGTAATTAAAACTTCTCCAGCCACAATTCTCGAAGATATTTCCAAATTAATGAATTTATCCAATTTCCAAGGTTCGCTGGACAAGAATATAACTACCGGGTTAAAGATCAACATTTCCTGGCAAACCTGGTATCCAGCTTGTTCCTCAACCCCCTGGCAGATTGAAGGGGTTATTCAGACTCTGAAGAAAAATGGGTATTCCGACATTGTCGGTATACATAACGATACCGTTGTCGTAGATACCTCAGTTGGTGAAGTCAATAACAAACACCGATTTGTAACAGACAAATATGGGATTCCATGCATTTATTTATATGATGAGCGCTTTGAATGGTATGAGTATAAACCGAAAACTCCATTCCTGGTTCTGGATAAAGTCTATCCAGATGGGGTCTTCATACCCAAGGCACTTGTTGGCAAGAATATAATTCACCTCCCCACTGTAAAAACCCATGTTTTCACGACCATCACTGGAGCAATGAAAAATGCTTTTGGGGGGTTACTGCATAGGAACAGACATTGGACACATAGTGTGATCCATGAGACCTTGGTCGACCTCCTTATGATCCAACAGGATATCCACCCCGGAATATTTGCAGTGATGGATGGTACTTTTGCCGGGGATGGCCCGGGTCCAAGGGCAATGCATTGGCACGAGAAGAATATTCTTCTGGCATCTGCAGACCAGGTAGCAATCGATGCTGTTTCAGCAAAATTACAGGGATTTGACCCCATGGGTATAAAATTCCTGCGGTTGGCACACGAAGCAGGTTTAGGAATAGCTGATCCGCATCAGATCGAAATTATCGGATATGACATTGAGCAGGAAGAACCCTGGAATTTTAAGCAGGAAGATACTTTCGCGTCCCGTGGCCAGAAGATGATCTACCATGGCCCATTAAAGCCGTTTGAGAAAATACTTTTACAAAGCCCAATTGTTCCGTGGAGCTTTTTCGCGAGCAATTTCTATCACAATGTATACTGGTACCCCTTCATTGGCCGGAAGCGAGTGGAAAGCGCACTTCAAAATCCCTGGGGGCAGCTCTTTAAGAATTATGGTGATGGTGGTGTAGTTATGCCTGGAATGGAACCCAAAACCGTAGTACAGGCTGCCGTTGGAGTAGGTTTAGCAGCATCATTATTTGGTGCATTATTTTTCCTGTTCTTAAGAAAGAAAAGGAAATAGAATCAGCGATATGTATCAATAAAATAACCCGTCTACTGTAATAGCGGGTTATTTTTTATACCTTTTTTTGATGAGAGGTAGAATACACCCCAGGTCCAATCTTCCAGATATTCTTCAATTCTAGACAATAAATCCAGTTTAATGCTTAAACCGATCAGTAAATCACGTGAGTCCTGAAGCAATTGCAGACATTGAATTTGAATTGCTTCATTAAGGATTCCCTGTTTCTTCATTAACTCATAAAATCGGTTGGGCCGCATCCGAATAACAAGAGCAGGCGTTTTTGTTGATGACAGGGTTAACCCGAGATTGTTTAAGTTTTCCCGCAACCCTTGCAGGACCTGGTCCTGATCATTCTCGACCTGGGATTTTCTTTTATTGGCTTCGTTTAGCATCTCCCGGAGAACAGTCATGCTGTCCGGGCCAATCACTACCAAAGACTCGACAAGTTTCTGTATTGGTGTGACGCTTGAATCTTCCAGGCACAGCATTAATACATCGCCGACTTTCATACGGATATAATCACGCTCAGAATAAGAAAATGAATGATCCATCGAACCCTATAATTTGACACCAATATGATATGAATAAATTCATTTGCAGTATTGTTATCGGTTCTTACAGTCATTTTCTGATGGTAATTGGCATAAAAATATTGTTAAGGTTGTAAATTTGGGGCAAGATAATTAGCTGCTGCCCATCCCTGTCGTTTTTCATCGAACGGCGCTTCAATATACCACCAGGTCAAATTATCCACTTTTTGAGGTCCATCTTTTACAATAAATTCCTCATTATCTGCTCCGAGAAAAAGCGGAGTAGCATCCACGCCTGGGTCCTTCCGTATTCTTAAGCCATCACCACCGGTACCTGAAATATGAACCGTCATTCCCACTTGAATAGTACTTCCCGGATCTGGTGGGAGGTTGGCTAACGTAGCAATGGTCTCAGGAGCCAATGTCTCTGTCGGAATTACCACTTGGGGTAAGCTTGGTGCTGCTATGATCACCACCTCGGGAGTAACAAATGAATACTGCCGGTTGGAGGGTGTAAATAGAAGGATGACCAGAACAATTGCCGCGAGGCAAACCACCCCGATTATTAATCCAACCAATATTGACATCCAAGTCTTTGACATCTTGCTTATCTATGCCTTCATAAGAAAAAACGCTAAGGCGAGAATGATATAAACCGCTATCATAGTAGTACCTTCCAACCAGTTCGATTCTCCATCAGATGATACCATGACGGTCACAAGTACACCTGCTCCGAGAGCCATCAATTCGAAGGTATTGAATATCAGGGTCAATGGGTTTCCCATGAATAAGCTGATGAAAACTAATATTGGTGCTACAAACAAGGCTATTTGTAAACTTGACGAAATCGCAATCTCTACACTTAGGTCCATCTTATTTCTGGCAGCTACCTGTACAGCAACAAAGTGTTCGGCTGCATTTCCGACCAGTGGGATCAGAATAACTCCCAGGAAAAATTCACTTATACCAAATGTGACAACAACATCTTCTATTGCTCCAACAAGCATTTCACTCAAAAAAACTACCGCAAGAGTAGCAATTGTTAGCAGGATGATCGAATTCCTTTTGGATAGTTCTGGCCTATGCTCATTTGCAGGTTGAGATTCGTAGGTTAATGGGCTATTGTTCACTTTCAAGGTAAAGATCAAGCCCAATATATATAGTAAGATCATGATCACTGCAACACCCAGGCTGAGTGCTTCAACTCGAGGGCTATTATCCGGTCCTATAGAATGACTGAAAAATGATGGTATCACTAATGCAAGAACAGCCAATGTTAATAGGACAGCATGGTGACCAGCCTGTTTCCGGTCAAATTTCTGGGAACCATGTTTAACGCCCCCTACGATCATTGCCATCCCCAAAACAAAAAGTATATTGCCTATGATCGATCCGGTTATGGATGCTTTTACAAGTTCTAGGTACCCTTCTTTGATTGCCACTAATGTGATGATCAGTTCAGCGGCATTCCCCAGGGTGGCATTCAATAAGCCGCCAATTTTTGGACCGGTATATATTGCCAGCGATTCTGTCGCTTTACCGATCAAACCAGCCATAGGTACAACAGCAATTGTAGACAATACAAATACCCAGGTTGAACCCCACCCCATATATTGGGCAACGAAGGCCATAGGTATTGCAATGGTAAGGATCATTAATGGGTTGGATTTTAAATATTTAATTAACCAATTCGATGTCATAAAAATATCACCTAATTTTTTTCATTCTCTGAATGATTGATAAAAATATTATTCAATTCTAACAAAATCTAATGCTAATTGTCTCCTTATATTATGCCAATAAATCTATTTCCATAACCGTAACAGCCTGACCTCCAATACCCACCCTGTCTCCCCTATTCCATAGCTTTAACTCTCCGCCTCGTAAGGATGCCTGATAGGCAAAAAGTTCATTTTTTCCGAGCTTGCCCGCCCAATAAGGGGTAAGGACTGAATGGGCCGAACCTGTCACAGGATCTTCATTGACTCCAACCGCGGGTACAAAAAATCGGGAAACAAAATCGTATTTCTTTGAATGGCTGGTCAAGATCAAACCCCTGGCAGGAAGCCTGCTAATCGCAGAAAAGTCAGGTTGAAAGGCTTTCAGAAATTCTTCATCATCTATTTCTACCAACCAATCAAACCTGCTTTTCCCTAAATAAAGAATTTCGGTTTGGATGATCTCACTAAGTTCATGAGGAACTGGCATTTCCACAGGAGGTAACGATGGGAAATCCAGAATGATCCAACCGTTATCTTTCTTTGCAGTCAACAACCCACTGCGGGTAAAGAATTTCGCCTGTTCATCGGTCTTAAGGATTCCCTTTTCCCATAGGATGTGTGCAGAAGCTAAAGTGGCATGCCCACAGAGGTCCACTTCCACTTTCGGGGTAAACCAGCGCAAGCGATAACCCATTTCTTCAGGGTAGAGGAAAGCGGTTTCTGAAAGATTCATTTCGGAAGCCACATTTATCATCCACTCATCAGGCACAGATTGCTTCAAAATGCAAACACCTGCCGGGTTTCCTTTAAAGGGAGAATCGGTAAAAGCATCCACTTGATAGAGTTTATTGCTCATCTTTGCTCCAGGATAATTATCTTTTTTGATTTTACCTGATTAATTATTTATCGGTTGGTCATGGAAGCGTACAAGGAAACAAATACTATTTATTAAAAACCTCCAAACAGGATACTCAGCAGAATGACCATGATCTGCAGTGCTACAAATCCAGCGATCACATAGCTGATGATCAGCCAGGCTGAACTTGTAGCGACTGGCTTGATGGTTTGCCCCTCTGCCATAGCCCGGGCTGCCAATGCACAGCCTTTATGAAGATCCTGGTCTTTATGTGGAGAACTTAACCAGATCACGTCATCACTCTTCGTGGGGATGACAATTGTTTTTCCGGGATAATCTTTCATCAACTCTGCCATTAGAGGCTCTTTTTGGGTGAACAAACTACTCTCCATGACTACTGCTCCCGTTGTTGAAAATGAGTCAGTTTTGACTTCTGTCGGAAGGATAAACCGCAAGGGGATCCCGGCAGCATGCCTTTGGAATGCCTGCTGAATCCCCTTACCCATGTCTGACTGCGGATCCATCAGGGCGATCACATGGAAGGCAGCTTGTTTCTCAGCCAGGTGCCTGGTCAAGGCGCGATTATCCCGATTCAGGCAAACAAGATGATAGGTCAGGAATGCAGCAAATATCAAGATCAGGCGAAAATCCTGCAAAGATGAATTAATCAAATCAGGTATGGTAAGTCCAAACACACTTTGAAGGATCGTATACAGAAGAAAACCGGTGGAAGCCATCGTCCCGATAACACTGGCAAAGATCACCAGATAAATATAGATCTTGCGGCTGAGCGATCGGCGGGCATGGTCACCAGCTTCCCCATCCAATCCAGCTTCCTGATTCACCTGCAGCCAGAACGCCAGCCATATTACCAACCCAACCACTAACACCGCCAGGTTTGCAGCCAGCGTCTGATGTTTGTCCACAAAGGTCATGGAACGTTGGGTGAGGTTATTTACGATAAAGCCGGCGATGGCAGCGATTCCATATATCGTTCCACTCAATCCGATAATCGAAAGTATATAGCGGTAGATACGGCGCATGGCAGATTGCTTGAAGACATCCGATTCACTCGATATGTCATTGAATAGGATACGTCCAAAGTATGCCCAGATCACAACAAAAGGTACAGTATAGGAGATTGACGAGCTCATATTGCTCATCATTGTTGAGAAGGTGAAACTTTCCCCCAATGCAGCCCTTAACTGCCAGTAAAGCACCATTGCACCATTGATGGTGAAAACAATCGCTCCTACCAACGCAAGAATATACAAAACGATTGTTCTGAGAGTTGAATGCCTTTCCCGTTCATCCGTAATGGAAATCTGGATATTTCTCCACCAGTACACCCATAATGGCACACCGATCACCAACAAAGCAAATGCATTGAAAATCGTTTCCTGCCCTGTCAAGCCGATCGATTGCCGGAATTGGAAAATGTACTGCACTGACATCTTTACACCAACGATGGTCAAACCGAGGCTGTAGAGCATCCAAATATAGCTATAGAGACGCCGCAGGTCCACCAGGTTGTCAGTATCCGTGGATGATTTCCAATCGGACCGTAAGATCCTGGCGAAATATGCGGCAAGCAAAAGGTTTACAGCAATCGCAATGAGATTGTCAGTCAGGGTTTGATTTCCACCAAATACAGCCCGTTGCACAGTTAGATGAGCTCCCGTCAACAGCAAGCGGTTTACCAAAGCGACAAGATTTTGGACGACGGGAACCAGTGCGCCAAGTAAAATCCCATACAGGCTGATCGCCCTTACAACTGAATTCTTTTCTTCGTCAGATCTTTGGGCATCACGCTGAACTACCAACCAGTGCACCAGAAATAATGGGATGCTGACGACCACCTGGGCAAGACCGGCTGATAATACATTTGCCTGGACAGTACCAATACCCTGATGGGTAATGGATCTTAATAAATTGGTTATTCCCCAGGTCAGTGTTTCGACACTGATGAAAGCTACAAGATAAAAGTAGATTCGCCTTATAGTTCGCATATGATCTCCAATTATCAGGTCCTGTTATTGTTTTATTACCGGCTGATACCAATCATACGACCAATACGTGTAAGGCATCGAAATCAATTTCCATTTTCCAGCCTCTTTTTCCAGGCTGGCATTTTCTGTATTTCGTGAGCCTTCGCTAAATACGCCGCCACCTGAATATGTAGTCGCCACCATGACGGTTGCAGAATTGCCATCAATCGTTTCGCCTGTGATATCCACAGAATTCATTTCCATTTGCGGTTTATTGATCAAAATACCCTGCCGAAATTTTGCCAGGGTCGGTTTTGTATCTGCCTCTGAAAGATATCCATATGCCTTCTCGTAGTCACCTTTATGCAAGGCGAGGATATAGTTGAATACGACTCCCGTGGGTTGATCTTCAGCCTGATATTCCTGTATTATATTCTGCCGGGTGAAAAACACCACCAATGCGATGGCAACAAGGGCAATTATTCCGGTGATGATCCCAATTAGAAATTTATCCTGTTTCATATTCTCCTCCTGAAGAAATACCCCTATTGCGTATCCACACTCATTGTAATTGTTTAGATGGGGATAATCAAATAGATGTAGGCTGTAAAAAATTGGTAGGCTTGATTCAATTTGAATAAGTTCGATCTGCTGTAAGACCAGCAGATTTATATACAGGTAATCGAGGTTACCCGAATATTTACAGTTCGATTTCGCTGGTTGGTTTCAAACCAGCAAAATCATCCGCATTTTCCCCAAAAAAACAATTGGTTGATTATATAATTAACTAATACAGAGCTACGCTAGAACTCTGTCTTGTATATTTTTCATTAACTATAGGAGGGTGTATGCGCCAAAGATTGATTACCATCTACCTTTTCGTAGTTCTCTTATTGCTCTCATGCAGCGTATTTTCACCCAGAGAGGCTCCGACTCAGCCACCTGCATTCAGCCCTACCCAAGAAATTACTTCGCCAACAGGTGATGAAAAACCTCTTCCAATTGAAGAGGAAACTACATCTGTACCAGCCTTGAACACTACAGGTCTCATCCAGCCATCTGATCTGAAATATGTAGGCGCAATTCGCCTGCCCGGTGGAGAAGACCGCCCACAGACTTTTGCCTATGGCGGGAATGCAATGACTTTTAACCCGGATGGAGATCCTTCCGGTATGAGTGACGGATTCCCGGGCTCATTGTTTATCAGCGGACATGACCGGATCGCGTATGGCGAGGTACCGGATGGCAACCAAATCGCTGAGATCAACATTGCAGCGCCGGTTATCACCCGCAGCCTGGACGACCTCCCCGTGCCCGAGTTTCTACAGGATTTCGTCAATGTGCTCGGAAACCATTTCTCAGGAATGGACGAGATCCCCCGCATGGGAATGCAATATTCAAATGACATGAAACTTGGCCCAACATTATTCCTGGCGTTTGGCCAGCATATGCAGTTCGACGATCAACCCACTCATGCCCTGGTGAACGCCAACCTCGATCCGGGATCTTTCCAGGGAGAATGGTACATTGGTGACCTGGCTTCAACAAAAACCAATGGTTACATTTTTGAGCTGCCTCAAAATTGGGCAGACAAATTTACAAGTTCTTTCCCATTTGTCGCAGGAAGGACACGTGATGGCGGGTTGGCCGGGATGGGTCCAGCTTTGTTTGCCTACCGACCTTTCCAGGAAGATGGGAAACCAGCTGCAGCCGGAGTTCATCTTGAATACAAGACTCTACTGCAATATGAAAACTCATTAACTACAACAGAATTTGCTCACAGCATGGTCGGCTACCAGCATCCGGATGAATGGGAAGGCGGGGCATTCCTCGAGGATAATTCGGGGAAGCAGGCTGTGATCTTTGCCGGTACTAAAGGAACCGGTGAAAAATTCTGGTATGGTTATATGGATGCAGATGATCCAACCAAACCCTGTGTGGATCCAGGTGTCACTGACAATACCACCTGCCATATGGCTGATGGAAGTTCCTGCCCTCAGACAGATTTTTCGGGTTGCTGCGATGAAGCCACAGGAGGATGCGCCACCAACCGCGGCTGGTGGTCAGGCCGGTTTGATGCGCAGATCATCTTCTATGACCCGGCACAACTGGCCGACGTGGCAGCCGGGAAACTGGAAGCGTGGGATCCGCAGCCTTATGCTGTTTTGGATATAGATGAATACCTGTTCAACTCACCTCCTGAGTGGGACCGGCAAATGTTGGGCTGGGGGGATCAACGCCGCTTCCGGATAGGCGATGTGGCATTCGACCATCAAAACGGCATCCTCTACATCCTGGAACTTTATGCAGATGGGGCAAAGCCTGTTGTGCATGTCTGGCAAATCAACAATAATGAATGAAAGCCCTGGTAAATTGTTCGCAGAAGTTAATGCCGTTAATATGAACGGTTATTGAAAACAGTAATAAATATGATGAACGAAGGCTTTCTCGATAGATGAAAATATCGGGGCAGCAACAATCGAGCTGTCGTCGGATGACCTGAATGAGATCAATACCGCTGCGTCAAAGATCAAGGTGATCGGTGACCGGTACCCTGAAGAGCAGGAGAAACGAACGGGTCTGTAAACCACTGTTCGGTGACTTCGTAGTAATCACCCACGAATTTGGTGGTAACTATATAGTGTTTTAGGTACAATCAAAACCGGAGACTTTGCGGTTAAAACCTCATACGCGGTTTCCCCTCCATTACACTCCGGGAATGATAACACTGGCTAAAACAAAGAACATATTGCTTTTGCATCATTCATATGAACAGAACATCGAAGTTACTCAATAAAACAACCAATTGGATCTCCTTATTCATGGTGGGCGGGACCTGGGGTGATTCTTTAACCCAACGGGTAAAGCTAAATCTGCGCTGGTTCTGGCTGGACGGCCTGTTTGCATCTGCCAGCGATAATATCAGTGTCACTTTCATCAGCCTTTACATCCTTTCGTTGGGAGCCACACAGGGTCAGATCGGGCTGATGAATTCGATCTCGAACCTGCTGGGTGCTCTGCTGTTGATGCCTGGAGCTTTGCTGGCAGAAAGAATTGTCCATCGGAAGTATATTTGCCTATCCTGTGGCGGCGGTGTGAGTCGGCTGGCTCAATTGATGCTGGTATTCGTTCCGATAGTATTCAAGGGAACGGGAATGATCTGGATAGCGATCGCTCTCTCAGTTGCCAGGGATGCATTCGGGAATTTTAGCTATCCGGCCTGGGTGTCGATCACCAATGATGTTGTTCCCATCGACGGACGGGGCAGGTACTTCGGATCACGAAATTTTGTAATGAGTATCACCGGGATGGTTGCTGTCCTCCTGGCTGGCAAGCTGATCACAATGTTTGTTTCCCAGACCGGATACCAGATCGCGCTTGGCATCGCATTTGTAATTGGAGCCCTGTCAACCTATAGTTACGCGCATATCAATGAACCAATTCAGTCTTTCATTCATCGGGATAGCACTCACCTGGACTTGCGCCAGTTCTTCCATGGATTAAGATCCCAACCTCAATTTGTTGCCCTCATTATCACAACCGCTTTCTGGAACCTGACCGTCAACATTGCCTCTCCATTTTTTGGCGTTTATATGGTTCAGAATCTGTCATTTACGGCTGCCGTAGTGGGACTCCAGACGGTTGTTTCCAGTATATCGGCGCTATTTGTCCAGAATAAGCTGGGATTCATGTCAGACAGGTGGGGATCACACCGTGTGCAGCTTATCAGTATGGTATTGATTCCGCTTATCCCTTTTGCCTGGATCCTCGTGAGCCGGCCCTGGCATGCAGTAATCATCAATATCTTCAATGGGGTATTTTGGGCAGCTTTCAACCTGGCATCGTTCAACTTGATGCTCGAATCCATCCCTGCAGACCAGGTGCCTCGCTCCTCTGCCATTTATCAGATCATCGTAACAATCTCATTATCGATCGGGGCTCTCATCGGCAGCGGCCTTATCACCCGCTGGGGATTTATCGAGACTCTTTGGGTATCAGCTTTTGGCCGTGTGGCCGCCGCCATCCTGTTTGGCGTCTTGTTTTTCCACCCTCGTTATAAACCTCAAGTACCTGCCAGCATATAGTGTGCGTTGGCAAAGCTCTTTCCGTGTTCAAGATTTGGTACATTCAAACACGAATGCACCCTACTTCCGCTATGATATAATTTTTAGGTCATGGATGCACTTCCACTTCTCAATAACCGCTACAAACTGATGGAATCCATCGGGCATGGAGGCATGGCGCATGTGTATTCCGCCATCGATCTAATGCTTGACCGCCCGGTGGCGGTGAAGGTCTTAAAGGAAACCCTTTCGGCTGACCCGGTCTTTCGGGATCGCTTCCACCAGGAAGCCAAGGCGGCCGCCAACCTCTCGCACCCCAACATAGTTACCGTTCACGATTTCGGTCTCGACCAGGGACGGCTCTTCATCGTAATGGAGCACATCCCCGGGGTGGATCTGAAGACCATGATCATCAAGAAAGGCCGCCTGCCGTTGGATGAAGCCATCCCGCTTATCATTCAGGCTTGCAGTGGTATTGGCTATGCGCATCGCGCTGGTCTGGTGCACTGCGATATCAAACCGCAAAACATGCTGGTAACCCCTGATAAACGATTAAAAGTCACCGATTTCGGCATTGCGCGTGCCCTGGCATCCATCTCTCCCGATGAACGCAACGAAGAGATCTGGGGATCGCCGCAATACTTTTCCCCCGAACAGGCTTCCGGGGCGGCACCCCAACCCGCATCTGATGTTTATTCTTTAGGTGTGGTGATGTACGAACTGCTCACCGGGCAGCTGCCGTTCTTCGCAGAATCTGCCGAGGGTTATGCAGCAATGCATCTGCGGTCGATCCCGGTGAACCCGAGCATGTTGAATCCAGAAATCCCGCCGGAATTGGACGCCATCATTATGAAAGTGCTCTCCAAAGAGCCTGTCAGGCGCTATCGGACCGCCGACCAGCTCGGGCGGGTACTGCAATCTTATTTCCGGCCGACCGAAGGCAACAAGAACCTGACACCGCTGCCCGAACACATAGAAGTTTCCCCTGCCGATACCGCTCCAAGAGCGACATACAAGGTCAATACACCTGAGTTGATCGATGAGCTAAACGGCATTGATTGGGTTACAATAGGATTGGGATTATTAACGGTTGTCGCCGTCGGCGGCTTGATCCCGTTATGGATCGCAGTGCTATTTAATATCTTATGAAATCGATCTTATCAGCTTCCATTCTTTCAGCAGATTTTTCCAACCTGGCGGATCAGATCCACCAGGCTGAAGACGCTGGCGTAGACTGGATCCACGTGGATGTGATGGATGGCAGGTTCGTTCCCAACATCACCATGGGACCATTCATTGTTGAAGCCTGTAAGCGCATCACCAAACTGCCGCTGGATGTGCATTTGATGATCGAAAAACCAGAATTGCACCTGAAATCTTTCGCAGATGCAGGTGCCAACCACATCACTGTCCAGGTAGAAGCCTGTACCCACCTGCACCGCACCTTGGGTGTTATTCGGGAATTGGGATGCCTGGCAGGTGTGGCGCTGAACCCGGCGACATCAGAAACTACGCTGCCTTATATTCTGCAGTTGGCTGATCTCATCTTAGTTATGACGGTCAATCCCGGCTTTTCAGGGCAGGTATTTTATCCTGAAATGGTAGATAAGATCGCCAGGGTGCATGGAATACTGTCAGATATACATTCGAAGGCATATTTGCAGGTGGATGGCGGGATCAATGAACAAACCATCCGGTTGGCACAGGCTGCCGGGGCAAACACTTTTGTAGCGGCAACTGCCATCTTCGTCCACCCCGGTGGCATTGCAGCAGGTGTGAAAACTTTAAGAAATTGCCTGGAAGATTAAATAAAAAGAGCGGCGTGAGCCGCTCAAAAACTAAACAATCGATTAAGAACTTTTAACCAGAGTCCGGATACAGCGAGCGCACATCACCTTATGAACTTTATGTCCTTGTTCAACAATCATGATCTTTTGCAGGTTCGGTTGATAAGAACGATTAGTCGCACGCATGGAGAAACTGCGATTATGTCCGAATGTTGTTTTCTTGCCGCATTTTTCACAAATAGCCATTCTGAAGTTTCCTTTCAAACTTTATATTCACGCTTAAGAAAGGGGCAATCCCTTTAGTACAGGAAAGTATTTTATCACAAACCGTAACTGTTGACAATAATTTATGTTAATAACTTAGGTGTAAAGGATCGGATAATATGACGGATCAAAAAAATCCAATAGGTAAAATCTTGGTGTCACATCGGGCGATCGCAACTGTCGCCTGCCAGTCTGCCCTATCTTCCTACGGAGTTGTGGGATTAGCTCCCAAGAACTTTGTGGATGGGTGGGCGAATGTTATACTCAAGGACCCTTCCCATGGAGTGGAAGTTAAATATGATGGTGCCGGAGTTGATATTGATGTTTATGTGGTACTGGAATATGGTATTCGAATCAAATCAGTAGCCACAACCATTTCTCATCAAGTTCAATACCAGGTTGAAAAGACCTTTGGTCTGACAGTAAACCGTGTCAACGTCCATGTACGCGGTTTGCGTATTAGCGATACGGATTAAGAGAAAATTCAGGATATTATGGGTATTCACGATTCTTTAGATTCCAACCAAACCGTATTGCTTGACGGGCAAAACTTTAAATACTTTATTACTTCCGCCCTGTCATGGTTAAAGACCAATCAAGATCATATCAACTCATTAAATGTATATCCCATCCCGGATGGTGATACAGGCACCAATATGGTGCTTACCATGCAATCTGCCTTGAATGAGATCAACAATTCAGAAGAGCGGAATATTGGTAAGATGGCACATACACTGGCGCAGGGAGCCTTAATGGGTGCCCGTGGTAATTCAGGAGTCATCCTCTCCCAACTCTGGCGTGGATTTGCACGTGCCCTTGATAATTTTGATACAGCCGATGCGGCCAAAATTGTTGCCGCACTGGAGGAGGCCCGTAATACAGCCTACAAAGGTGTGGTTCGCCCCGTCGAAGGCACTATATTGACCGTGGCCACGGATATCGCAAAACGGGCCCGGGAAGTCCTGCAATACTCCAGCGACTCGCGTGTGCTGCTGGATGAAATAGTGAAAGCTGCGGATGAATCAGTCATCCGCACACCAGAACTGTTGGATAAATTGAAGGAAGCAGGAGTTGTAGATTCAGGTGGGAAAGGATTATTCATCCTGTTGGAAGGTATTCAACGTCAACTTGATAATCTTTCACTTGAAACTCCGGTAGCCAGTGTAACTCCTCTATCTGCGATGAATCTGGATAACATCATGGAATCAGTTGAGGAGGGTCAGGATTATGAAGTGGTAGTAGATTTCTCCCCCACGAATGCATTGGACCTGGATAGTTTTTATGCGGAATTAGGCAAAATTGGAACCTCGATCCAGGTTGGTGAAGGGGATGGTTTCTACCGGATGCATATCCATGTTCCCACAGAAAAACGATTCGAGCCGATCGACTACACCATGAAACTGGGAACGGTGCATAAGGTGGCCATTGAAAACTTGATCGCCCAGATGGAAGAACAGGGAAAAAAGGCAGCCAAGCCATTGAACCTTGCCAAAATTGAACCTGGACAGATCGCTGTGGTCGCCATCAGCCCGGGTCCCGGTTTATCCAAAATATTCGCCAGCCTGGGTGTTGCTGCAATCGTTGAGGGTGGTCAGTCAATGAATCCCAGCACCGAAGAAATACTGAAAGCCTTCGAAGACCTGCCTACCCAGAATATAATCATCCTGCCAAATAACAAGAACATTATTCTTGCTTCACAACAGGCAGCAGCTAATTCTGTGAAAAATGTGGCTGTCATTCCCAGCAAGAATATTCCCCAGGGATTATCCGCATTATTACACCTCATCCCGGATGGAGATTTTGATGAGATCATGGAGGACATGAACAGCGCACTCACCAGTGTAGAAACAGGTGAGATCACTACCGCCACACGCGATGTGATCAATGAAGGCGTTGAGATCAGGAAAGACGAGATCATAGCTCTACACAACGGAAAGATCATTTGCTCTTCCCCATCGCTTGAAGAGAGTGTATTCAAATTTCTTGAATCAGCTCAAACCAAAGATCATGAACAGATAACACTTTTTTATGGTGCAGATATCACTGTTTCGATGGTCGAAAAACTGGTTGCAAAAATCCAGGAACGCTACCCTGATCAGGGAATTGAATACCACGACGGTGGTCAGCAACATTACTTCTATATCATGTCTGTCGAATAATATGACTTCAACCTGCATCATTACCGATAGTTCTGTCCAATTTTCAAAACATACTTTTCCAGGCAGGAACCTGGTTTTCCAGGTTCCATTTCAAGTAAAGGTCGGGGATCATTTTGTAGAAAATGATCCCCTTTTTAAAGTATCCAGCTTACCATCCAAATTGGACGAGGATAACATAACTGAGTTAATTGCACCTTCTGTGCAAGATTGTCTGGATGCGATTGAATTGCACAGTAAATCATACAAAGAGATCATCGCCATTTTCATGTCTTCCCAATTAACAGAAGCTTATCAAAACATGGAACAGGCGGCAAAGATCAAACCGGGTAAAATAACGCTATCAGTGATCGATTCACAGACAACATCGGTTGGCCTGGGGGTACTGGTCCAACTGGCTGCCGAAAATGTGGTTAAAGGCACCAAATTCATTGAAATTGAGCGAAAAATCCGGGGAAAAATACCGAAGATCTATTCCCAGTTTTGTATATCCAATCTATCGTATTTACAACGTTCCAATTTTCTTTCAAAACCTCAGTCCATGCTGGGAGAAATGCTCAGCATCCTGCCTATTTTTGCCTTTGAAGAAGGAAAAATGGTCTCGGTTGAGAAAGTAAAGAACTTCCGGCTTTTATTGGAAAACTACCAGGAATTTGTGGATGAGTTCAATAACCTGGATCAAGTCGCACTGGTGCAAAGCCAACCTCCACTCATACATGAAACCCATTCTTTAAGAGAACATGTGAATTCATCTTTTCCGGGTACGCCATTTATTGAACTCACCATTAATCTTGCCCTGGCGGCTCTTTTTGGACCTGCAGCAGTTGGCATTTTTGCCATTGAAGGCCGTGACTGAGATATTACCAAAATCAAAAAAAGATTATTCTGTAATATCCATACATCATATTCCCGGCTGAAATACTGGATTGGGGTTAAAATAATCGTATGCAACCATCCATAGAAAAGTTATTAAAATTCTTCAAATTAGAAGCCGATAGGGGATATGATAATCGGGCAATAGTCGGTGGACTAGAAAAGATCCTGCCTAACTGGGAAGCTGAAGCCAGGACGAATAATATTCCGGAAGAAGCCATTCAATTGGTTCGGAGCAGGATCGGTGAATATTCCGAAGCTCCCGAAAAGCGTGAAACCTGCCTCAAAGAAGTATGGGCTTTTATAGGTTCATCCACTGGAATGTCTGAACAGGAAGTCAATTCATTGACATTTACCTCCCGACGCAAAGAAGCCACGCCTTCGTCTCCCGAAAAATCTCCTGTCAGGACAAGCCAATATTCCAACAATAAAAGCCGTCCATTACCAGCATCAGGTCATTCCAGCCAGCAACCTCAGGTTCGGTTGGGCTTATCTGCCCCATTGACGGTCATTCAAGGCATCGGTCCCAAGTACGCTGAGACGCTTGCCCATCTTGGCTTGAATTCCCTGGAAGACCTGTTATTCTACTTTCCCCGAAGATATGATGATTACAGCCAGCTAAAACCGATCAGCCGGATATTTTATCGGGACGATGTAACGGTCATCGGTTCAATAAAGAGTGTTGCAGCCCGGCCAATCCGCGGCGGACGATTTACCCTGACCGAAGCAGTTATTACGGATGGCAGCGGTGACCTGCGATTAACCTGGTTCAATCAACCATGGATCGCGAACCGTTTTCACGAGGGAATGCAAATTGTGGTCTCGGGTAAGGTGGACCAATACCTTGGCCGTTTGATCATGAATAACCCTGAATGGGAACCCCTTGATCAGGAACAGCTGAATACGAATCGTATAGTACCCGTCTATCCATTAACAGCCTCAGTTACCCAGCGCTGGTTGCGCCGGATCATGTACCAGACTGTTTCTTACTGGTCCGGTAAAGTGGAAGATTTCGTTCCACCGTCGATCAAACAAGCGAATAACCTTCCGGATCTTTCTTCAGCTTTGCAGGAAGTTCATTTCCCGGCCAACCAGGAAAAGTTGCATGCCTCCCGCCAAAGGCTGGCATTTGATGAGATATTTTTAATGCAATTGGGAGTTCTGCGGCAGAAACAGGCCTGGCAGAATATGACCGGTACCCCTTTCAAGAAGGATGATGTATGGGTCAATCAGCAGATCGCCAAACTGCCATATCAGTTGACCAATGCTCAATATAAAGTCCTGGCTGATTTAAGGACAGATCTGGCGAGTGGATCACCGATGAATCGTTTATTACAGGGTGATGTCGGATCAGGGAAAACGATCGTTGCGGCGTTGATAGCGGCCATCATTACTTCCGAAGGGTCGCAGGCTGCCTTCATGGCACCCACCGGAATTCTGGCAGAACAACATTATCGGACCCTCGGTAAACTACTGGCAGACCCAGCGGATGAAAGCGCTCTGCTGAAACCGGACCAAATATGCCTTCTCGTTGGAGATACCTCAGCCAGTGAACGAAAAGTCATCCTGGAAAAACTAGCTGATGGATCCATTAAACTTGTGGTCGGTACGCATGCACTGATCGAGGATCCAGTCATCTTTAAGGACCTGCAATTCGTAGTGGTTGATGAACAGCATCGCTTCGGAGTGGACCAACGTGCCCAACTTCGTTCCAAAGGAACCAACCCTCACCTGCTGGTCATGACCGCCACACCAATTCCACGTTCGCTGGCATTGACGATCTATGGCGATCTTGATCTTTCTGTCATGGATGAGTTCCCGGCAGGCAGGCAGATTATTGATACCTTTGTGTTCTACCCCCGCGAACGGGAGAGTGTGTATGACCGCATTCGCACCCAACTGGATCTGGGTTACCAGGTATTCATTATTTATCCTCTGGTCGAACAGGGCGAAAATGACGAAGCCAAGGCAGCAGTGGAAGAATATGATCGATTAAAAAAAGAAGTCTTTACAAAATATAAACTTGGCTTAATGCATGGGCGGATGAAACCGGATGAAAAAGACAAGGTCATGAAATCATTCCGCGACCATGAAGTTGATATACTGGTTTCGACTTCTGTTGTCGAAGTGGGTATAGATATTCCCAATGCAGCCATGATCCTCATTGAAGGAGCCAACAAGTTTGGTTTATCCCAGCTTCACCAATTCAGGGGACGTGTTGGTCGTGGAACAGCAAAATCATACTGCATCCTCATCCCGGAATCTGAAAGCGACAGTGACAATGAGCGCCTGCAGGCAATGGTGGAAACCAATGATGGGTTCCTGTTGGCTGAAAAAGACCTGGATCAACGTGGACCGGGTGACTTCCTCGGTACACGACAATCCGGATTTGCCGATCTGAGGATGGCATCTTTGACCGACATACGCATGATCGAAATAGCCCGTAAGGCAGCCCAGACTTTATTTGAAGAAGATCCAAATTTAGCCCAACCCGAGAACCAGTACCTGGTAACAACATTGAATCATTTCTGGGGAGCTGGAAAAGGAGATATCAGCTGATGGTAAGAGCAGTTTTTCCTGGAACTTTTGATCCTATACATTTTGGCCATATTGATATTGCCCGTCGCGCATCCAAATTATTCGATGAGGTGGTTGTTGCAGTCTACGACCTTCCGCTCAAGAATCTGCTTTTCGCACCTGAAGAACGGCTTATGTATGTTCGGCAAAGTTTTGCTGACGATAAAAAGATCCGGGTTACCGGATATAGTGGATTAACTGTGGATTTTTGCCAGAAGATCGACGCTCAAGTCATAGTCCGAGGTTTGCGGGTATTTTCCGATTTTGAGCATGAATTCAGGATGGCTCTGGCAAATCATCGCCTGGCTCCAACGGTTGAGGTCATGGCACTGATCACTTCAGAGCAGCATACTTTTCTATCATCGACCACGGTGCGGGAAATTGCATCTTTAGGCGGTGATGTTTCAAGTATGGTCCCAAACTATGTCATGATGGCATTAAAAGCGAAATTTCAAGAGCTTGGAAGTAATCAAACCGTTGTTCCAATGACATCGCTGCGGGATTAATACTGGCTCAATCAGATTATTGTGGTCTGATAGTTGCAACATCTATTCTTAACCGGGAGAAACATATGGACATTCAACATTTAATTGATCGATTGGAAGAACTCTTTAATGAGAGCAGGGGCATTCCTCTAACTCACAGTGTAGCCATTGACGAAGACCGATTTTTGGACATCATAGACCAGATGCGGGTCTCGATCCCGGAAGAAGTGAAGAAAGCTCAGCAGGTTTTAACACAGAAAGATCGCATCCTTGCCCAGGCACAGGAAGAAGCCAACCGGACGATAGCATTGGCTCGGGATAAAAGCGACCAATTAACCGCGAAAGACGCCATTTCTGAAGCTGCCAGGCACCAGGGAGAACAAATCATAGCCCAGGCTCGTCAGGAAGCTGAAGCTGCCCGGCACGAATCAGATGAATATGTTGTTGAGACCCTTACACGATTAGAGGTGGAAATCGACCGGACTTTATCCCAGGTGAGAAACGGGATCAAAGCGTTACAGACTGAACACAAACAACGCCTTAAGACTGAATAACTCCCCCGAAGGGGAGTTTTTTTTATTTTTCAATTACCGATTTTACTTCAACCGGCTTTGTAGATTTTCTTTTTGCCCGGGTTTTCTTCTGTATTGGCTTGGCAGGATAAAGGGCCACATTTAATACCTCGTCCATGTGGGATACTGGTATTATTTTCAAGTCAATTCTAACTTTGCGGGGAATATCCACCAGGTCCTTCAAGTTTCTTTCTGGCAGTATGACAGTTTTCAAATTGGCGCGGTGAGCGGCGAGGATCTTCTCACGTACTCCTCCGATTGGAAGCACCCGACCACGCAAGGTTATTTCACCGGTCATTCCTACTTCTTTATAGACTTCCCTTTTCGTGAAAGCGGATATCATGGCGGTTGCCAGAGTAATCCCGGCTGATGGACCATCTTTTGGTATGGCACCTTCGGGGATATGGATGTGGATATCCGAACGTTCAAATACCTTTGGATTTATATTCAGCTGTTTCGCTTTTGACTTCAGGTAAGAAAGTGCAGCCTGACCGGATTCCTGCATTACATCACCGATCTGCCCGGTGATTTGAAGGCTGCCTTTTCCGTCGAAGATCAATACTTCAACCGGCATGATCTCTCCACCAGATTCTGTCCATGCCATGGCGGTGGCTACGCCAATTTCATCTTTCTTCTCTGCTTCAGTCGCAAAGAATTGAGGTGGACCAAGGAACTTTTCCACCATCGAAGGAACGATTCTACGGGGATACTGTTTGCCTTCGGATTTTAAGCGGGCTGTTTTACGAAATACCCTGCCGATCTCCCTTTCAAGATTACGAACACCAGCTTCATAAGTATATTCGCGGATGATCTTGCTTAAGGCTGAATCCAACAGGGCTACTTCCCCTGTTTCCAACCCGCTTTCTTCCAACTGCCGCTGCAATAAGAATCGATGTGAAATTTCCAGCTTGTCTTCCTCTATGTAACCAGGAAACTCGATCAGTTCCATCCGGTCCAGTAATGCTGCCGGAATGCTCATGACTGAGTTCGCAGTTGTTACAAACATCACCTTGGAGAGATCATACGGAAGTTCAAGATAGTGATCTGAGAAGGAATAATTTTGTTCAGGATCCAGGACTTCAAGCAGTGCAGAAGCAGGATCACCCCGGAAATCTGCCCCCAACTTGTCAATTTCATCCAGCATAAAGAGCGGATTGATGGATGCCGCCCGGCGCATGGTCTGTAAAATTCGCCCCGGCATGGCACCAATATACGTCCGCCTGTGGCCGCGTATCTCAGCCTCATCCCTAACTCCACCAAGCGACAACCGGACAAACTTCCGTCCCAATGCCTCAGCAATGGATTTACCCAGAGAGGTTTTGCCGGTACCCGGAGGACCAACAAAACACAAAATAGGCTGCTTCATTTTTTTCGGATGCAGGCTCCGAACGGCAATATACTCCAGAATTCGGTCTTTGGCTTTTGCCAATCCATAGTGATATTGCTCTAACACTTTTGCAGCGTGTTTCACGTTCAGGTTATCTTCAGTCTGCTGGACCCAGGGAAGATCCAGTATCCAATCCAGATATGTGCGGATGATGCCAACTTCCGGAGCCAGGGGCGGCATTTGCATCAATCGTTCAATTTCTTTATTGGCTTGGGTCTGCAATTCTTTCGAAAGTCCGCTGGATTCCACCTTTAGTCGCAGTTCTGCTATTTCGCGGGTCCAGACATCACCTTCACCTAATTCATTCTGAATAGCTTTCATCTGCTCACGGAGATAAAATTCACGCTGGCTGCGATCTACCTCACTTTGAACTTTATTCTGGATCTCATCCTCAAGCAGTAAGACGTCCAATTCCTGAGCCAGAAGCCGATTGATCTTTTTTAGACGATCCTGTGGGTTGGTATTTAGTAATAGGTCCCTCCGGGCTTTCAGATCGATGGAGAGTGTTGTAGCGATCATATCTGCCAGCCAACCCGGTTCATTGATATTGATGGCAAACAGGTGTGCTTCATCCGGGAGGGTTCGATCAAGTTGGACACATCGTTCAAAAAGATCGCGTGTAGTCCGCATCAAAGCATCCATTTTTTTATCCACGTCAACAGATTCTTCAATGACCTTCGCCCGTACGATAATGTAAGGTTCTTCCTGGATATACTCCAAAACCTTAATCCTGCGGCGTCCCTGAACAAGAGCGGAACTATTGCCATCCGGCATGGTTAACAAGCGACCCACAGCCAATTCCACACCAATTGAAAGGAAATCCTTTGCAGTGGGCAGTTCCACATCCGGGTCATTTTGAACCAACCCAATCATTGTTTGGACATTTGTATGGGCTGATTGGATTGCATGCAACGTTCCACCCTGGACCACGAAGATCGGTGAGACCATATGCGGAAAAACAACCAGATCCCTAAGTGGCAAGACAGGCAGTAATATCGTTCCCTGATCGTCCGGTTCAGCATTTTGTATTCTATATAATTCTTCGGTTCGTTGATGAATTGCTGAACTGTAATCTATCTCATCATCATTCGGGTTTTGCCAATCATCACTTCGCATTTTACCTATTCCTATTCGTTTACAGGTTTCCCTGTTGATTTATCCATAGTTCTTTTACTGCCGCAGTTATAAAGATACTACCAGCCACCAGGACTACTCTTTCACCATTGGCTAGCTTGACGGCTTCTTTGAAAGCATCCTCCAAAGGCAAAACTGCTTTCGCTTTTTTTCCCATCAGGTGGGCCAAATCCACGATCACTCCTGCCTCCAAAGCCCGGGGATGGATCGATTGGGTGGCAATCACATGCGATACCCTGGGTAAAAGATCAACCAGCATACCACGGACATCTTTATCCTCAGATGCCCCAAAGATCAGGATGACATCATTTCCTGGAAGATAATCATCCAGTGTCAACCTTAATTTTATTGCAGAATCACGGTTATGGGCTGAATCCAGAATGATCAATGGTTTTTTACTGATCACCTCAAAACGGCAAGGCCAGGTCACATTTTTGAACCCCAAAACTATTGCTTCATTGGTAATCTTTGGATCTTGTTTTTGCAATATTTTTAGTGTTGAATATGCAGTTGTTGCATTTTCCAGTTGATGGGCACCCAGCAATGGAATTGTGAATTGTTCCGGTTTCCATTTATTAACCGGGTCGCCTTCAATAAATTTGTTCATTTTATCTTGATCATCGATTGACCAGATATAAAGGGATTGGGAATCTAGGTCATGTTCTATAGCCGCATACAAAATGTCCTTACCAATCAGGGTAACTGTAGAGACATTTTCATCAGCTTTTTTTAGCAAGACTTGCAGAGCTTCACCTGTCTGGGATGCCAAAACCACCGGTTTTCCAGGTTTGATTATGCCAGCTTTTTCTGCAGCAATTTCCGCAATTGAATTTCCAAGTATTGCCTGGTGATCATAAGAAATGGTTGTGATCACAGACAATATGGGGTCTACCACATTAGTTGCATCCAGCCTTCCCCCAAGACCCACCTCAATGACAGCATAATCAACGTGCTGGTCCTTGAAATACTGAAAAGCCAATGCTGTCGATATTTCAAATGTTGTGATCTCTTTTACCTGATCGATCATCGGCTTAAGCCTATCCACCAGTGTGACCATGTCTGCATGTGGAATGGGCAACTGATTTACTTGAATCCTTTCGTTATAGTCAATCAGATGTGGGGACGTATACAAACCAACTTTATACCCTGATTCTTTTAATACGCTTGAACAAAAGGAAGCAACCGACCCCTTCCCTTTCGTTCCGGTTACATGAACAATTGGATAAGCTTTTTGTGGATTTCCCATTAAATCTAATAACCTGGTCATGCGATCCAGGTTGAATTTTTCAGGGGAATAGACCAGTTGTTTCGTCAGACTATAATCAACAAAACTGAACAAGTAATCCAGGGTATTTTGGTATTGTTCTTCTATTGTCATTGAATTTTTCTGAGATTTCATCTGTCAAGGATTGTAACCGCCGTATATATTATTTGCAAGCATAATTATTATTATGTGAACTGTACTATCTCGTGAATTAATCCACCATTCGGCTACCTAAGTTATAATCAATATATTACTCAGGACAATATGCACTTCGGGTTGCTCACTTTCCAATTTAAACTGTTTGGGTGCAATTCTTTGAAAGAGAAAAGAAGTGTATTGCGGCCTTTGGAACACCGCCTTTCGAAGCAATTCAATATCTCAATTGCTGAGACAGGATACCAGGATAACCACGAAGATGCACAGATAACATTAGGCCTGGTAAACAATAATTCTGCGTTTATTCAATCAGAATTTGCCAATATTGAAAAATGGATGGAGAAATACTATCCGGAATTAACTGTTTATGATCAAAAACTTGAAATCATTTGAGGGAATATGGACCTTGGATTAAAAAATAAAAAAGGTGTAGTCACTGGAGCAAGCCGCGGTTTGGGGTATGCTGTGGCTTGCGGTCTTGCAAATGAAGGTGTGGATCTGACTATCAATAGCCGCGATGAACAATCTCTACATAAATCCATGAAAGAGATCCAAGCTCAAGCACCTGGTCAGGTACATGCAGTTGCTGGTGATGTATCTTCTGCAGATTTCTGTAACCGTCTCATCCAGGAATCAGCCCAATTGATGGGTGGAATTGACCTGCTGGTTACAAATTCCGGAGGTCCAAAAACCGGAAAATTCGAAACCAAGTCCGATGAAGACTGGATGGAAGCAATCAATCTGTGTTTCTTAAGCCATATCAGGCTTATCCGTGCGGCAATACCTTACTTACGCCTTTCTAAATCACCCAGTGTGCTGACGATCACTTCTGTATCTGCAAAACAACCCATCCCGGACCTGATCTTTTCAAATACGCTTCGGGCAGGTTTACTCGGTTTGACAAAGACATTATCCCAGGAATTAGGCGGTGACGGCATCAGGGTTAATTCGATTCTTCCTGGATGGACAAAAACCGATCGGGCACTCAGCCTGCTAAAGGATCGCTCAGTAAAAAACAACACTTCGCAGGAAGTTGAAATGCAAAAGCAGGCTGAAGCCACCTCATTTAAACGCCTGGCAACTCCGGATGAGTTCGCAAATGTAGCCGTTTTTATACTTTCTCCAGCCGCCTCCTATCTTACCGGTGTTATGATTCCTGTGGATGGCGGTTCTTATAAAGGTCTTTTATAGGTTGAAAATGCAGTTGAAACAACAGAATAACTTTCTCGAAGAGAAGATCAACTCGATCCTTCCTCTTGTTCAAAAACCGGGACGTTACACCGGTGGTGAGTTGAATTCCATTGTCAAAGATTGGAATACTATCCCGAGCAGGGTTGCTCTGGTCTTTCCGGATATCTATGACCTTGGATTACCTAATCTAGGTCTGGCGATCCTTTATGATCTCCTCAATAAGCGTCAGGATGTACTTGCCGAGAGATGTTTTACCCCCTGGGTCGATATGGAAGACCTGATGCGAAAAAATGGAATCCCGTTATTTTCACTGGAGACCAAACACCCCCTGATCGAATTCGATATTATCGGTTTTTCATTGCCTTATGAGACACTTTATACCAATGTCCTGAACATGCTGGATCTGGCTGGAATTCCAGTTCATTCCAATGAGCGAACATCAGAACATTCACTGGTCATCGCCGGCGGACATGCAGCCTTCAACCCTGAACCGATGCATGCATTTATTGATGCTTTTGTAATTGGCGAAGGCGAAGAGGTGATGGGAGAGATCGTCGATATCCAGCAGAAATGGAAAAGTTCAGGGCTTGACCGTAAGTCTTTGTTAAGCCAACTGGCATTGGTCCCGGGAGTTTATGTTCCATCACTATATTCTGTTGGCTATTTACCTGATGGTCGAGTGCAGGAAATTAAACCGGTCAATGGAGATGTCACCTTTCCGATCACCAAACGGATCATGGCAAAATTACCTCCTCCGGTAACACGATTCATCGTTCCTTACATCGAAATCGTTCATGATCGGGTGGCCATAGAGATCATGCGCGGTTGCACCCGTGGCTGTCGTTTCTGCCATGCCGGTATGATCACCCGGCCGGTACGCGAGCGTTCTGTGGATGAGATCATGACTGCAATTGATGCTGCTTTGGAAGCCACAGGGCATGAAGAAGTAGCCCTTTTATCGTTATCTTCTTCCGATTATTCCCACATCCAGGAACTTGTGGATGCATTGAGTGAAAAATATTCAGGTAACCACCTGGTGGTGTCTTTGCCTTCGCTTCGGATCGAATCGTTTTCAGTGGACATCATGGACAAACTCAAGGGAACAAGGCTGGGCGGATTCACGCTTGCCCCGGAAGCAGCCACTGACCGGATGCGCCAGATCATCAACAAGCCGGTATCTACCGAAAAACTCCTGGAGACTGCCAGATCAATTTATAGCCGGGGTTGGACAACGATCAAACTCTACTTCATGATCGGCCATCCATCCGAGACCATGGAAGATGTTCGAGCCATCATCGACCTGTGCAAGCAAGTCTACCAGATCGGCCGAAGTGTGGTCGGCGGACGAGCCAAGGTACATGCCGGTATAGGGACATTTGTACCAAAAGCACATACCCCATTCCAATGGACAGCGTGCGATGATCCGGATTCGGTCCATGAAAAACAGAATTTGCTGCGTTCGGAACTGCGAAATCCAAACATAAAAGTCAGTTGGACCGACCCGAAAGATACACAAATGGAAGCCTGGTTAGCCCGGGGAGACCGCCGATTATCGGAAGTAATATTCTCTGCCTGGGAATCTGGTGCTAAATTTGATGCCTGGCAGGATCAGAATCACTACGATAAATGGTTGACAGCGTTTCAGAAGCATGGACTCGACCCGGCTTTCTATTCTCACCGGGAACGGAATATCGCCGAAGTTCTGCCCTGGAGCCACATCAATACAGGTGTTAGGGATGCCTATCTGCTTAAGGAATTTCAATCTTCCAAAGAAGGAAAATTACAGGAAGATTGCCGGGACGAGTGTTTTGTATGCGGCATCATGCCAGAATTTACAGCTGAATTCCTTCCCGATTGGAACTGCCCGCCACCAAAACCGAAAAAGAAAGCCCGTGAGGAGTTTACTGTATGAGAACCCGAATTGTATTTAAGAAGACCCAGGCTATGCGCTTTACCGGTCACCTTGACCTGCAACAAACCTGGATGCGTGTTTTTCGCAGGGCAGGAATTCAGCTTGAATATAGCCAGGGATTTCACCAGCAGCCAAAACTTCAATTAGCTTCAGCTCTACCTTTGGGATATATCAGCTCCGGAGAAGTACTGGATGCCTGGATCAAGGAAGAACTTCCCCTGCTTGATTTGTCGATGAAAATACAGGCAGCTTTACCACCTGGTCTCGAAGTAATCCGGGTTGAAGAAATCCCGCTTGATGCGCCAAAAGTGCAGGTCGCACTCCAAACAGCAGACTACCAAATAACACTCTCTACAAATGAAAACCTTCAGGAATTGCAACATCGAGTTGACCAATTCAATCATTCCACAGAAATTCTACTTGAACGCAGAGGAAAAACCAGGAATATTCGTGACCTCGTTGAAAGTTTGGAACAAAGGACTACGTCTGAAGGAAAAGGTATTATCAACATGCGCTTATCAGCCCGCGAATCAGCAACAGGTAGGGCGGATGAAGTCCTGACGTATCTCGGGATCGATCCATATAAAAGCCTGATCGAACGGATCAGTTTAAATTTTGCTTGATTCTGTGTTATTCCGATCTCTTACAAAAACTGTAACAATTAATCCAATACTTCCATTTTCATAGGTCTTGAACTTAATAACTGAGAAATAAGGATCGCTCCCATGATCAGTAAGCATCCAGCAGCCTGAATTAGCGTCAGCTTCTCGGAGAGGAGCAGCCAGCCGAATAATGCAGCGAATACAGCCTCGAGGCTTAGGATAATGGCAGCATCAGCTGGAGGGGCGTGTCTCTGTCCATACGCCTGAAGGGTGAAGCCAACTCCCGTGGAAATAAGTGCAAGGTAAAGGATAGACGGCCAGGCTGGAAGGAGGGCAGGTAAAGATTCCCGTTGGAAAGTCAATCCAAAAAGCATATTGAGAATCCCACAGACCAGAAATTGACCCGTGACAAATGGAAGAACCTGAACATGTTTCACCCCTTTTCCAGTGATGATCACATGTAAAGCCCACATTACAGCACCGATCAGAACAATTCCATCACCCCAATTAAAACGCAAAACGCCACCGCTACCTAACATGTATATTCCAATGGTGGTCATAATAGCAGCCAACCAGATGGACCAGTTCGATCTTTCCCTCCAAAATAAGCTGAGCAAAATGGGGATGATGACCACATAAGTTCCGGTGATAAAACCTGCATTCCCCGCCGTTGTAAATTCCAGACCAGATTGCTGGAGTCCGCTGGCTACAAACAAAATAAATCCGCCGGCAGCCATCCAGGGTATGGTCTTTCGATCGAGATGGAGGTTGAAATGGATAAACGGCAGCATTACCAATCCGCCCAGAGTCCACCGGGCAGCATTGAATAAAAATGCACCCACCTCTACGGCAGCGTTGCGCTGGGCAATAAATCCCAATCCCCAGACCAGGGCAGCCAAAAATAAGGTGAGATCAGCTTTTAAACGCATGCGCGCAAGTGTATCATGATAATGTCATTTATTATCAACATATAAGAATCAAAAATTACAACTCACATAAGGAGTAATTTATCTAGAACCAGGTTGATGGGATAACTCAGCCTAAATTGCGATACCAGAATTAATCGTCATCACCACCGTTTTCTTCTTGAGCGTGGCAGGTCTTGCAATCTGTGAATCCTGCTTTTCCGGTTGTATGGCAGGCAGTGCAGACTCCATTAGCACTTTCATGGTTAATATTAAATCCAGAATGGCCGCGATTCCATGATGGAAAAGAATGGCAGCTGGAGCACTGTCCGCCGAGATGATTTGACGGCCTGGTGTGACAGGATTGACAGTCAGTCAAAATGGCATGATTGAAATTAGCCGGGACCCAGCCTGTTGTAACATGGCAGCTCGAACATTGAACATTGTAATGGTTAGCCGGCTGATCACCCTGATGGCAGCTAATACAATCTGTCAAAGTACCGTGGTTGACATTTTGCGGCGACCAGGCAGTTGTGGAATGGCAGGTGGAGCACAAACCTGGATAGTGGTTTGTTGGTCGGTTTTTTTCGTGGCAGGTCAAACATTCGGTGAGACCAGCATGATTTACATTTTGCGGAGACCAGGCAGTCGTGGAATGGCAGGTCGAACATAACCCCGGATAATGGTTATCCGGTCGATTACTTTCATGGCAGCTTACACAATCTATCAGAGTTGCGTGATCGACATTTTGGGGTGACCAGGCATTTGTTGTATGGCACGTTGAGCAAACCAGGTCAAAATGTCCTGCCCTGACAGCATGGCAACTGATACAGTCAGAAGATTCATTTTGGTCATGATCAAAGGAAACTGGCAACCAAGTCTTGATTGAATGACAGGCATCACATTTTAAGACAAAATGAACTGCAGGTTTATCTTCAGCATGGCAATCTGCGCATGCCGCAGCGGAAAACTCTTTATGATCTACCTTCCTGCCTTCCCACCCAAAAGGTGAATGGCAAAGATTACATTCAAGAGAGGAATGGCTTTTAGGAACTGATCCTGAGTGACAGTCTATACATAGTGTTCCTTTAACTGACGTTGAGCCTGTATGGCAATCTGTGCATGGACTCACAGCATGCCAACCCTCCAGTGGAAATGTCTGATGCGTATCTGCCAAAAGTGATGATGGTGTAGTAAAGTAAAACCCCTTTGTATTAAGCTCCTCCCCAGGAAGCTTAATTCCCGCAATTACTTTCCAGTTCATTGGGTTTTTCGTGGAGTTTTCGATCATCAATCCAAGTGTTTTCCATTTTCTCCTGAGTGCTAGGACTGACTTATCCTGGTTGTTTAAACAGCAGGTTTGAATGGCGTTATCGGATACCCTGTAAAATTCAAGAAGAGAATTTATGCGTGGATCATTTGTCTTAGTAATTGGCATATTTATTGCTAACTGGTCAATAGCCCGGCTAACTGAAATGGTTTTTTCCTGTATGTCACCAGCTGGATTTTTTAAGTCATTTATTCTTAATCCCAACAGCCGCTCGGTATAAAACAACTTTTGTGATCCGCCAAGTGTGAGCGCTAGCCTCGATTGCTCAGTACGATACTGGACCGGATAAAGTGGATTTCCGGGAGAAGCTAAACCCTTATTCGATAACACAAAGCTTCCTGCCGCGACCATTAGGATCAACAGCAAGCCTAGCAGGATGATCACTTTAATTAATCTATGCATGGAATTCCCTTTCCAATGTATAGCCTTATTATATATAAAAAAACTAGAAACCGGTCATATGTTTTCCAGAACTTATCTCATGGTAAAATAAACGGGGATTTTAAAGTTAATTGCCCTTGTAGCCTAGTGGATAAGGCGTCACCCTCCGAAGGTGAAAACCGGCGTTCGAGTCGCCGCAGGGGCACAAAAAACTCCGCTATTGCGGAGTTTTTTCTTTTATTGATAAATAAATCGACAGATTTTACAATCTGCCTGCAGTATGGATATGCTCCTCAGTTAGTTTGAGGAAAACAGGAATATTGGGAGTCGAGCTTGCTGATAATTTATGGCTTTGAATTTTGCCATCCTGCCAGTATTTGATCAAAATCGTGCCATGGTCAACTGTTACCCCTGCAGCCTGGCTCCAAAGGATGATATTTTCCCTGATCTTTAATCCTTGCTGATTCAGGAGGATCTCGCCAAAATTGACTATTTTTCCATCAGCCAGTATTTCCTTATCATGCAAATATAAACCGGGGTAAACTCTTGACTCAAGTTCGCGTACCATCTGGTCAAAGTGGCGAATATTCCCCTGGATCCTGGCAATTCCCAATGGGGTATGTATCTCCATCTCTTTTTTTCTGATAGGGAATAGTAAAAATAGATTGACCTCATCCCGCCTATAGATACTTTGAATTTCGGCATATACTATTTGCCACAGCTTACCTTTGTGGTTAATCTGGAGAGAATCGGCAGTAAAAGTGAGTTCCATTGTTTTGGAAAAGATCAATCGAATCAGGATGATCAGGAAAATTAATGCAAATATGAAAAGAAGGCAAAAAAATGGAACAATACTGTTCAGCGATCTTGCTGTCCCATGACTGGCTACTTCCCAGGAATAGGAAAAATAACTCACCACAATTGTTATAAAAAAACCGAAAATACAAAACACGAGCACCAACCAGGAAGACCATGGGATTGTGGTCTTATAAAATGCCGGGCGGGACTTTTCGATGCCATTCATAAACTGTGTTAGATCTTATCCCATTGGCAGATTACGTCTCAACTGTGGATAAAGAATAATACCCTTGACAGCTCCTTCAACTGTGCAGCTAACCGGGTTGTCAACCAGGTAAGCAGGAATTCCAAGCGATTTTGTCAGGTATTTATCGATTCCACGCAGCATGGCACCACCACCACAAAGTGCAGCACCTCTGTCAATAATATCGGATAAGAGTTCAGGAGGAGTTTTTTCAAGCACTCTTTTAATGCTGGCAACTATATCCCGCAATGGATCATCCAGGGCTTCAACAATATCCTCATTTTTGACTTCCAGTGGTTTGGGTAAGCCGCTGACCTGATCCTGCCCTTGAATTTCAATGGATCCCATCTGGGATATCGGGATGGCACTGCCTATTTTTATCTTTAATTGTTCAGCTGTAGGTTGCCCAACCAAAAGACCGTATTTCTTTTTAAGATAATTAATAATAGCTTCATCCAGGGCCAAACCACCACCACGTAATGTCTCAGCGCAAACAATCCCATTCATCGCCAGTATGGCAGATTGAGTTGTACCTCCACCAAGAGAGATGATCATATTGCCGGATGGGGTCGATATGGGGAGTTCTATTCCAATTGCAGCAGCCAGTGGCTGCCAGATCATTAAGACTTCACGGCTGCCTGCTCCGAGGCACGCTTCATGAACTGCACGCATCTCAACGCTGGTTACACCATAAGGGATTGTGATCATGACCCTGGGTTTGAACATGCCCATTGGCCCTGAAACGCGCCGCAAAACATCCCTTAGTAAATTCTCTGTAATTTCGAAATCAGCGATCACACCATTTCGAAGGGGGCGAGATACTTCAATGGATTCCGGAACCCGCCCATACATATCATTTGCGGCTTTTCCCCACTCGACCATCTTCATTTCTTCGACCAGGATGGCTACTATGGTTGGTTCATTCAGCAGAATTTGATTTCCTTCTGCAACCTGTGTGTACATTGTCCCCAGGTCAATTCCGATATCACGTGAAAAAAATGGCATGAATTAATTACCTTTCACAACAATTATACATGGAATGGGTTGATTTGGGTTTTTACCTGATTAATTCTCACTAATACATAACTAGATATCAACCTGTTTGATGAGCTCTTTTAGTATTCTCGCGGAATTTGATAATCCACTAATTTCTTCATTTGACAATGTAAGGTTCAGGATCTTCTTTATGCCATTTCTACCCACTATGGAAGGCAAACTCAGGTATACATCCATTATCCCATCATAGTCTTCGATAAAAGTGGACAACGAAAGTACAGTATCCTGGTCCCGTAAAATTGCTTCAGTGATCCGTAACAAACCATTGGCAACAGCGTAATAAGTAGCACCTTTTCGCTCAATGATCTGATAAGCAGCATCCCGGGTTTGTCTAAATATCTCATCCCAGACCTCCTGGGAATATCCAACACAATTCGCCAGGCAGTATTCTTTTAAACGCATTCCGGCAATATTGGCAAGAGACCAGACAGGTACTTCACTATCCCCATGCTCACCAATAATATATGCATGAACACTTCGGGGATCGACCCCGGCATACTGGCTGAGCAGGTATCTGAAGCGGGCGGTATCCAATATTGTCCCGGAACCGATGACTTTGGCATGCGGCAACCCTGAAATTTTCCAGGAGGCATAACTCAAAATATCCACCGGATTTGTGGCAATGAGTAACAAACCTTCCGGATTATTACTTACTACCTGTGGAATGATCTGCTTAAATATGGAGATATTCTTATGAACCAGGTCCAGGCGGGATTCACCGGGTTTTTGTCCCACTCCGGCTGTGATCACAGTAATCGCTGCTCCCTTGCAATCTTCATAAGTGCCAGCCCAAATTCTGGTGGGCTGAACAAATGGGACTGCGTGATTCAGATCCATCGCTTCCCCTTCAGCTTTCGATGCATTCGCATCGATGAGAACTATCTCGCCTGCCAGACCACTCTGCAGAAGTGCATACGCATAAGTTGCGCCTACATTACCTGCCCCGATGATCGCAATTTTTGTTGATGTTAATAGGTCATCAATCATGATGCCTCCTTTTTTCTATCAATAATTCTACCAAGAACAGGAACTGTAACTGTGAAAAGCAAACCGCATGGTTAGACAAGGGTTAAATATATATTTAACCTGGAAAGAGTTAATAAATAATCGTGAGTATATTAAGGGCAAATATCAGCTGTGATCGAATGAATTAACGTTTATCTTTTCGATACTTCCGTACGGTTTCTAGACGCAGATTGGATCTTCTCAATGCAGATTGCAAAGTAAGGTATGTATCGGTATCCTGAGGGATGACTTTTAAAAGCATCTCCTCTGCCCTTTGCTTGGCTGATTCAGCCCTTGATATATCAATTTCTTCAACATTTTCGGCTGAATCTGCCAGAATTGTGACCTGGTCTGGTTGTACTTCCACTATTCCACCAGCAACAGTAAATACTTTTTCTTCGCCTTTATAACGTACTTTGATCAATCCAAATTTCATTGTGGATAGCAGAGGGGAATGGTGTGGCAATATTCCCATTTCTCCCAGAGTGCCGGGGACAACAACAATATCCGCTTCACCTGAATATACAGATCGATCTTGCGAGGTTATCTCTACATGGATAGGCATTATCAGCCCTCTCTTACATCATCGTCTTGGCTTTTGCCACAGCATCTTCAATTGTTCCAACCATTAAGAATGCTTGTTCGGGCAGATCATCGTGTTTACCATCCAGGATCTCCCTGAAACCACGAACAGTATCCTCGATGCGGACATAAGCTCCTGGAATACCGGTAAATGATTCGGCCACAGCCATCGGTTGAGAGAAGAACCGTTCGATCTTCCTGGCGCGTGAAACGATCAATTTGTCATCTTCGCTCAATTCATCCAAACCTAAGATCGCGATAATATCCTGAAGATCTTTATACCGTTGCAAAATCCTTTGTACTTCCCGGGCAGTATTGTAGTGCTCATCACCCACAATAAGTGGGTCCAGAATACGGGAAGTGGAAGCCAGCGGGTCAACAGCTGGATAAATACCCTTTTCAACAATGGACCGCTCGAGGGCGATGGTAGCATCCAAGTGGGTAAATGTAGCCACAGGGGCTGGATCAGAATAATCATCGGCGGGTACATAGACTGCCTGCATGGATGTGATCGAGCCGCGTCTTGTGGACGTGATACGTTCCTGCAGTTCACCCATCTCGGTAGCCAGGGTTGGCTGGTAACCAACCGCAGAAGGCATACGCCCGAGCAGTGCTGACACTTCGGAACCAGACATTGTGAAACGGAATATGTTATCAATGAATAACAATACGTCTTTTCCCTGGTCACGGAAGTATTCAGCCATGGCAAGTGCAGTTAAGGCTACGCGCAGCCGAACTCCAGGTGGTTCATTCATCTGTCCGAAAACCATGACAGTATCCTTCATCACGCCAGATTCGACCATTTCCCGGTACAGTTGAGTCCCTTCTCGGGTTCGTTCACCAACACCGGCAAAGACAGAATTTCCCTGATGGACCGTTGCGATCGAACGGATCAATTCCATAATGATGACTGTTTTTCCAACTCCTGCTCCACCAAAGATACCGGTCTTCCCACCTTTGGTGAATGGAGCGATCAGGTCGATCACTTTTAGTCCGGTTTCAAATACTTCAACCTTGGTAACCTGGTCTTCAAATGCAGGAGCAGCCCTGTGGATAGGATAGTATTGTTCCGGTTCAACTGGGCCTTTGTTATCCACCGGTTTACCCAGAACATTAAATATTCTACCCAATGTGGTCAATCCAACCGGAACCATGATCGGCGCTCCGGTTCTCATGGCTGGCATTCCGCGTTCCAAACCATCCGTAGTGTCCATGGCTACACAGCGGACTGTATTTTTCCCGAGGTCTTTTTCAACCTCCAAAGTAACAGGTTTCTTACCTTCCCGTGGAATCTCGATCGCTTCATACAATACCGGTATATCATTTTCAGTAAAAGCGACATCCACGACACCGCCCAAGATCTGCACTACTTTTCCTGTTGCTTTTTCCATGAAAGAACCTCCACTCATAGTCACGAAAATATTCTGACCCTAATTTAATGATTTCGAAAGAGCCTCTGCTCCACCAGCAATATCAAGCATATCGTTGGTGATGCTTTGCTGGCGGACTTTATTATATTCAAGTTGAAGAACACCACTGAGCTCCATGGCGTTATCTGTGGCATTCTGCATGGAAATCATCCGTGCAGCATGTTCACTGGCTTGGGCTTCCAATACCGCTTGATATACCTGCAATGCAGTGAACCGGGGAATGATCTGATTCAATAGCTCTCCCTGGTCTGGTTCATATGTAAAGGCGGATTGGATCTTATGAGAGCCGATGTTTTCTGCCTCATGGCTTTCGCTTTGAATTTCAAATGGCAGGAGTTTTTTGATCACCGGATCCTGATGGATCATGGTAACAAAGTCGGTGTATGCCAGGTAAACCTCATCAAATGTACCATCCAAAAAACCATCCACTGCCATCCGACCGATGGGCGAAATGTCTGAAAATGATGGTGATGCTGGTAAGTTGCTGAATTCTGCGATCACCTTTTTACTTCGGCGAAGAAGTAAATCACGACCTTTTTTACCGGCTGTAATATAGCTGATATTTTGTGAGAATCCCTTAAAATGCACCAGGGTATTCCGCAAAATATTTGTATTATAAGCTCCTGCTAATCCACGATCACTCGTGATCAAAATGACTAGAATGTTTTTTACAGTCCCACGAGGATTCAATAGCGGGTGTAAAGCGTTATGTCCGGGTTGTTCTGACAAATGGACTAGGATTTTCCAAGCCTGTTGAGCATATGCCCGGGTTGCTGATACTGCTTGCACGGCTTTTCTGACCTTACTGGCAGAAACCGCCTGTAAAGCCCGTGTGACCTGAATGATATTCTTTATGCTCCGGATGCGGAGCCGCATTTCCCTTGCAGATGCCATATATTAATCCCTGATTACTAAGAAGCCCAGGATGAATTAAAGGTTTGCAATGCTTTCTGCAATTTATCGATCGTCTCTGGAGTGATCTGCTTTTTGTCGGAGATATCTTTAGTAATTTCCGGGTAGGATGATTCCATAGTCCGAAGCATGGCAGATTCCCAATCACGAATTTTCTCCACCGGAATTGCATCTGCGAATCCGTTGGTGGCTGCAAATAATGACATGACCTGGTTTGCAAGAGACATGGGTTCATACTGCCGTTGTTTCAAGATTTCCTGAAGCCTTTGACCACGGTTCAATTGTGACTGGGTCACTTTATCCAGATCAGAACCAAACTGTGCGAATGCAGCCAGCTCACGATAAGACGCCATTTCCATCCTTAATCGGGCTGCCACCTGTTTGATGGCTTTTGTCTGGGCCGAACCACCAACACGTGAAACTGATATACCTACATTAATTCCGGGGCGAATGCCTGAGTTGAATAAGTTTGATTCCAGATAGATCTGCCCATCTGTGATGGAAATGACATTGGTTGGAATATATGCTGAAACATCACCCAACAGAGTTTCAATGATGGGTAGAGCGGTAAGCGATCCACCAGTACCTGCCACAGGGACAATTTTATAATTGGATGATTCGGGGATTTTCTTCAGTTCTTCTTCGGCTAATGATTTTGAGAGTGGGCCGTCAAAGACTTTTTTCTGGTAAGCTTCTTCAGGATTTGCCTGGCTGTTATTGAACGTAACAGGAACAATTGCATACTGGATGGCCAACCTGGCTGCCCGTTCAAGCAGTCGGGAGTGAAGATAGAAGACATCACCTGGATATGCTTCTCGTCCTGGCGGGCGGCGAAGTAAAAGGGAAACCTGCCGATATGCCCAGGCATGTTTGGAAAGGTCGTCATAAACTACCAGCGCGTCGCGTCCGGTTTCCATGAATTCCTCGCCAATGGAGCAGCCTGCATAAGGAGCAATATACTGCATGGCGGCAGGTTCATCAGCTGCTGCCATCACGACAATGGTATGGTCCATTGCCCCGTGCTTTTCCAGAATTGCGATCGTTCTGGCTACTGCGGATTTCTTCTGGCCGATTGCCACATAGATACAGACCAGGTTTTTACCGTTCTGGTTGATGATCGTATCGATCGCCAAAGCTGTTTTACCTGTTTGGCGGTCACCGATAATTAATTCGCGCTGGCCCCGACCGATTGGGATCATTGAATCGATGGCCTTAATACCAGTCTGTACTGGTGAGTCAACATCCTGCCGTTCAATTACACCAGCTGCAATACGTTCGATGGGACGGAATTCAGTGGTAATAATGGGGCCTTTGCCATCGATAGGTACACCTAACGCGTTCACCACTCGTCCAATGAGTGCATCTCCAACAGGGACAGACGCTATTCGACCGGTCGCGCTGGCCAGCATCCCCTCTTTGATCAACTGATAATCACCTAAAATAATTACACCCACGCTGTCCTTTTCAAGGTTAAAAGCAATACCCTGGACACCGTTAGAAAATTCCACCAGTTCCTGTGATTTTACGCGCGTCAGTCCCGCAACTTTGGCAATTCCATCGCCACATTCAAGGACTGTTCCTACTTCCTTGATTTCCATAAGCGGTTGAAATGCTTCGATTTTCTGTTGTAATTCTGCGGTGACTTGATTAATCAGATCGGTCATTGATCCTCCAACCCTATTAGAATCTTGTTCAAAGAATACCCAAATCTTAACTGTTATCGGCAACTTGTCGATAAATATAATACCTGAAAGCAAAATTATTGTCTAGCTTGCAAACTCACCTTGTGAAATAACTCAGAGCTGCCCGCAATTTTGTTTCGAGATCTTGTTCTGTATCTTTTGGAATTGCCTGGATAGCTGCCTGGCTTTCCACAATACTGTATCCAAGACCCGTTAATGCTGCAATCAATTCTGTTTCCATTTCATTGTATGTGGATAATTGATCCACCCGGCTGATAGCTCCGACTTTATCTTCCAGGTGCAAAAGCATTTTTTGAGCAGTTTTCTTTCCGATTCCTGAAACCCGACAAAACACCTCAGCCTGCCCATTGCTCACCGCCTGCCTGATGGTATCAAGGGTTAATGTTGAAAGAACAGCTAATGCGATCCTGGGGCCAATTCCATCCACGCCTAGTAGGACGAGGAAAAAATCCCGTTCTTCACGAAGATCAAAACCATATAGCGTCAATGCATCTTCCCGAACGATAAGGTGGGTATATAAAAAGATCAGATCTCCCGTTTTAGCCCCCTGCCGGACAGATGACGTTACATAAACCCGCAATCCAAGACCGCCCAGATTGATCGTCAGGTTATCATTATTGATTTCTAGTACCTCACCACGCAAAGTTGAGATCATTTTGTATCGTCCATTTTCTTTCAGGATTCACGTTGATGATTAAGTATCTCATATAAAATGATTCCTGTTGCCATTGCCAGGTTTAATGAATCACTTTTACCGATCATTGGAATGGAAACAACCTGATCGCATATTGCAAGGTGAGCAGCGGATAATCCATGTCTTTCACTGCCCATTAATAAAACCATCGGGTGTATATAATGCGCAAAGTGGTAATCGTTTTCCGTTCCACCTGCCGCGCCAAACACCTGGATGTCAGAAGCTTTTACCCAGAGGATAAAATCTTCCAGACTGCATTTGACCAATTCCATGTTGAATAGTGCACCCATACTAGCCCTGATGGAGGAGGGATCAAACGGGTCGGTGCATTTATCCAACAGGATGATCGTATTCACACCACTGGCATCCGCGGAGCGAATGATGGTGCCAAGGTTTCCCGGGTCGGCAATTTCATCCAAAGCAATAATCGTTTTCGATGTCTTCAGGTCGATCTCTGCCAGGGTTGACCATTTTTGGTGTATAACGGCTGCCATACCCTGGGGACCGTCCTTCCCGGATAAATAGCGGAATACAGATTCGCTGACTTCCATACACTTATTCTGTCCAGAAGCAATAAATTCATCCAGAGCCTGTTTGCCAATCGAACTGACAAGCAATGATGGACAATAAACAAGGGTTTGAATATCCCAACCATCCTGGATGGCCTGAATTACTATACGCAAGCCTTCGATATAAGCCAGTCCTGATTCTGCCCTGTCTTTCCGGTTCAGGAGTTTGTGTATCTCTTTAATACGTGGATTGGCAGTACTTGATATCTCTACCATCAGGTTTCAGACTCCAATCTGGTATATCGGCTGGAGTTATGGTGGCAAATAGCCACTGCCAATGCATCCGCAGCATCATCCGGCTTTGGAATGGATTCCAGGTTTAATAATGCTTTAACCATTTGTTGGACCTGTTGTTTATCCGCTTTGCCATAACCGGTCACTGCCTGTTTGACTTCCAAAGGGGTGTATTCTCCAAATGGTAAACCAGCCTGTGCTATCGACAAGATAACTACACCACGAGCCTGACTAACGGTCATAGCGGTAGTTACGTTCTGATAAAAAAATAACTTCTCTACAGCCGCAGATTCCGGTTCGTAGAGAAGTATGAGTTTTTTGAGTTCTTCAAAAATGTTTAATAACCGTATTTCGACGGCCATATTCGCCGGTGTATTTATCGTCCCATAAGCTACCGAGAACAGCTGCCCCTGAGGGTCTTCGTCCACCACGCCATAACCGGTAGTTGCGGTTCCAGGATCAATTCCCAGAATTCGCATGGCGATCAATCATCTTCTAAGGCAGCCATGACCTCATCAGTCATTTTCAGGTTTGAAAACACATTGACTACATCGTCAAGCTCTTCAAGAGACTCAATGGTTTTCATTACTTGAACTGCTTTATCCGGTTCCAGTTCAACTTCCTGGGTTGGTAGCATCCGTAAACCAGCTTCATCCGGGAAGATCTTCACAGCATGAAGTTTTTCGGAAAGGATCTTATACTGCTCAACCGGGGCGATGATCTCTGCAGAACCTTCTTCGATATTGACATCATCAGCTCCACCATCAACGGCGAGCTCAAAGACCTTGTCTCCATCCAATCCTTCGAGGGAGAATGAGAAACAAGCAGCTTTTTTAAATTGCCAACCCACCGAACCGGCTTCCGCCATGCTTCCACCACCCCTGGTCAAAATGTGGCGAACTTCAGCTACAGTCCGGTTACGATTATCTGTAAGGCATTCGAGCATAACTGCAACACCATGGCCGGCATAGCCTTCATAGTATAACTGCTCCATGACAACGCCGTCTTTGCCTTCACCCGTGCCTTTTTTAATAGCACGATCAATGCTATCTTTGGGCATATTTTGGGCTCTTGCTCTTTCGATTGCCATTTGTAAACGTACATTCATTCCTGGATCGCCGCCACCTTCACGGGCGGCCATAACCACTTCACGAGCCAAACGGGTGAAGATAGCACCCTTTTTTGCATCCGCAGCGCCTTTTTTACGCCGAATTGTTGCCCAATGTGAATGACCGGACATACATTGTCTCCTCAAACCTATACGGAATATTTTCAGATATTATACCATTGAAAAAAAGCTAACATCCCATTAATTGACCGGTGAAGTCTGGCCGATTAAATGCATTTAAATGTAGACAAAATTTTATAATTGGGCTTCAGGGTGACAAAATAATGATGAATGTCATTTACATCATAACCAAAACACCATATACTACAGCTTAATGATAATTAAAACGGTTGGAAAGTTGTTTCTCAATCCAAAACTCAGCTTTTTCTTCATAATAATTATCCTGATCATATCTTACTCATCGGATAGGTCTACCCTGATACCAATTACGGGGTCAACAGGGGAAAAGAATCCATATTTCACTTCTCCGGACGCCTCAAAATTAGCCTTCATAGATCAAGTCAAGAACGGGAATCCGGATAAGGTTACCGGATTATGGCTTCCGAACCTCACCGGTTTGGTTGTAGAAGAACAACCATCCGGACAATCAGGATTTGTAAGTGATCAACCCGGTATAGTCACTAATTTTCACCTTGCAGCGGATTATGGGTCAATAGGGTTGTTGGCACATGCTTACCTGGCAGGAGCATTTTTCAACAAACTGGATCTTAACCAGGTCATCACTATTGTTTATGGCGATGGCTCGATGGAAAAATATCGTGTAACCGAGATCCAGCAATACCAGGCGCTGGATCCGGATAATGCCCTTACAGATTTTTCATCACTTGGCAGCGAGGGGAAGAAGATCAGCCAGGAAGATCTATTTTTTGAGGTATATAGCCATCCTGGAAGATTGATATTGCAAACTTGCATTATATTTAATAACGATAATCTGTGGGGGCGAAAATTCATTATTGCTGAAAAATCCAAATGAGTTTTAACCGTGCGAATATACCGGGTTATCCTTTGCATTTTCAACCGGATTAAGTAATTCCCCAAGTCCCTCAATACTCACTTTTACAACATCCCCGTTCATCAATGGACCAACACCTGCCGGTGTACCGGTCAGGATGGTGTCACCCGGGTCGAGGGTCATTATGGATGATATAAAAGCTATCAACTGATAAATAGAAAAGATCATATCCCTGGTGGATCCCATCTGACGCATTTGTCCATTCACATGTGTGGAAATGATTGCATCAAAAGGGTTAAATTCTGTCTCGATCCAGGGGCCTATCGGGCAAAAGGTATCAAATCCCTTCCCACGGGTCCATTGACCGTCGCGCCGTTGTAAATCCCTGGCTGTAACATCATTGGCTATTGAGTATCCTAGAATGTGGTCCTTCGCAAATTCTGCTGGTATCCAGCGTCCCTTTTTACCGATGACCACTGCCAGTTCGCCCTCGTGTTCAATTTGGGATGATTGAGGTGGAAGCAGAATCGTTTCTCCCGGTCCGATTACAGTTGAAGGTGGTTTAAGGAAAAGAATTGGAACTTTGGGTAATTCTGCCCCGACTTCCTTGGCATGTTCCGAATAATTTCTACCTACACAAATTATTTTTCCTGGGATAAACGGCGCAAGCAGTTTCAACCTTTCAAGAAGAACATCAGGTTCCAATCTACAATAATCGTTGAAAGGTGATCCATCTATTTTACCAACCAGGTCATTCTGGATCCAACCATATTGGATTTTACGATCCTTATTTTGGAACCTAACTATCTTCATTCTGTGTCATCCTAATACTTTGAATTCATTCTTTTTGATTTAATTTAAAATGCGGTATAATAGTGTTTCCCGGGCGGGTAGCTCAGTTGGTTAGAGCACATCTCTTACACAGATGTGGTCGCAGGTTCGAGTCCTGTTCCGCCCACTAGAAGAGAATGTTTTCAAATTATTGTACCCCTTATGCTAAGGGGTACAATTTTTTCAACTACCCAATATTTTCTTCTAATTATTTCACAATAAAGTGCAGCAAGCGCATATTTGCACCATCACTCACCCAGATATTGCCCTGCGGATCAACAGCGACCCCGGATGCCAGGCCGAATCCGTCTGTATCGAGGCTGTAATCTCCCCATGTACGAATAATGGTTCCACCAGATGCAAACTCCAATATACGGTATCCTTCCGGATCCACGGCAAATATATGTCCTTCGCCGTCCACAGTCAGGAATGGCTTGTTATCCAGCGATTGCCCATTCCAGGCGGTGACATCCCAACTCAGACTGACGCCATAATTTGCTCCTGTCGCATCAGGTGTAAAAACCTGGATGCGCTGATTCCATGTATCAGCAACATAGATGTTTCCATTTTGATCGCCCCAAACACCAACCGGTTCATCGAACTGCCCGGACTCTAAACCATAAGTACCGAATTGGGTAATAAATGCACCATTCGCATCAAACACCACGATGCGTTTATTTCCAGTATCTGCGACGAAAACCTTGTTGTTCCCGTCAACATAAATTCCACGTGGACCCCAGAAGGCTTCCGGTTGTTCCGCTTGTCCAAAGAAGCCCCACATGGTGATGAAATTCCCGTTAGTGTCAAACTTTTGGACACGATGGTTCCATGTGTCGGTCACATAAACCGATCCATCCGGACCAACTGACACTCCCCAGGGTTCATTGAATGTTCCTCCAACCGCTTCTCCCTTACTGGAGTCTGCAAAACTACCCCACATGCCAATAACGCTGCCATCAGCTCGCAGGTGTTGGATACGGTTATTCCTTGAATCGGCTACGAACAGGCTGCCATCGGGTGCGGTGGCCAGCCCCCTCGGCGCATCAAATAAACCCGGATCTTTTCCCGGACCACCAACGACGAGGTCGGGCTGCAGGTCAACTTTTAGTTTTGCATATGGATCCACTTCTTCCACCGGTGCAACAGGTACCAATCCCAGGTCCCAGATCTGGGATGCTATGTTCTTGTTGATATATAACCGGATGCGTTCGGCAGGCTCCCAGGTTTCAAGGGTCATGGTCGTACTACCCGTTGCCTCTGCATAAAGTTTGTAATCCCGATTCAACCAGATATCAAAAATACCTGCTCGAATCTTGGGGTCTGTGAACGCATTCCATACTCTTTGCGGTGTCAGCTCGTAATAATCCTGATTTGGCCACCAGAGACGAAGATATTCAAATTTATAAAATCCCTTATTCAGGATCGGATCGACCTTGTCATAATTCGGGTTGCCCACCAATACGATGGGATCATCCTTAAGTGTCTTCGAAGGCTGCTCACCGAAGTAATCCAGATTTGGGAAATCCCGGAAATACCACCAGTATGGATACAAGGAGTGGTTATCGTAGGCTATCTTTAAATTCTTCCCGCCTGCGATGCGTTCAGAAATTTCTTCCACCTGGGCGAGAATATCTTTGGGACCCCGGGCGGCATGTGCATAAACCAGGTATTCCTTGGCTGTGTCATAGTTTATATAATTCGCCCGATATGCAGCTCTGGCAGTCAATCCTATCAGCCCAACCAGTACAATGACTCCAAAAAGATATCCATATTGGAATTCTTTCCATCGGGAGATACTATAGACCAATCCACCTACCGCACCAATGAAGAATAGAGCAGCAAAAATAAAGGCTGTTGTTGCAGAGAGCTGATCAAGACCATTCCCGGAAAATGGAGGAATAGGGCTCATAAAGGCAGTGAAAAGCCTTGTTGAAGATACTACCAGCAGGATCAGGAAGGTAATTACCAGCCAGCCCTGTTTAGCTAACAGTTTAGACCAGTTGATCTTTTCCACCCAAAGTCCAAATGAATAACCGGCTAACAGGATCATCGGTACAGCAATATGCACTGTCAACCATGGCATGCGTTCCCCGGCGTATGAATATGCTCCTAAGGCGGAAACAACCCAGAAGATCAAGAAGGTGAGTATGAATAATGGAGTAATCGTCCTTTTTTCGACTTGGGGGTCACCTTCTTTAGTCTCAGGTAAAATTTCCTTCCCGGATGCAGGTTTTTTTAACCAAAAGCGGATGGCATAAAATATTCCTAACAAACTACCAACAGCCGGAAGGAATTCATACATGGGGATCTGGATCAGTGCATAATAATACATTGGCTGGCTTCCCCGTTGAACTGTTTGCTGGGCAAGCCAGTAACCCAGTGAGCCGATTATCCCGGTAAAAAATCCCTGCCCATTTGTGAAAATAGTTGTATACAAGAAGATATAGATCCCATAAAAAATCACAGCAGATTTTAACCAGGTGGAGGATCTCCACCAGATTCCGATCGCGGCTGATATTCCAATGAGGACAGCCAGGAAAATACCAGTCCTGATCAGAGCCGGAGAACTATAATCAAGCGGATCCAATCCGAATAATTTAATTGGAAGGGCGGTCAATTGTGGCAAAACAAAAGTCCCGATCAGGATCAGAAGGTCAAAACTTCTCTCACTACGGATTTCCGCAAATCCCAAACCGCGGACCAAAAATATTATTGCCACTACGATGTCAATTAGTGCCAAACCCAAGAGGATTAATGGAAGAGTTGAAAAAATAAAAGGCTTTACTATTGGGATGGTAACAGCCGGATCAACCGGGACAGGTGTTTTTCCGCCAATAAGTGCCAACCCTGCAGCCAGAATAATTAATATTGCACCGATGATCAAACCCAATAAAAATGGGCGTTTCTTACCGGCATCCAACCAATCTTTATCATATAGACGTTTTAAGAAAAGAAGAAGAAGGAAAAGCAGGATCTGGGCAGAATAAATGAATGCTGTCTCCTTGGTGGCAAATTGTAGGGAAAATATTCCCGCAAGCAATAAGAGAAATTTATCCTTGCCCTCTTCTAAAAACCGCAATACCGCATAGATCGTTATCACTGCCCAGAGTGCGACAAATGCCTCATTGCGGGTATAACGTCCATAAAACAACAAATAGGGAGAGATCAACATGAAAAGTCCGGACCACAAGGCTCCGACCTTACCAAAATAACGCCTGTATTTCCACATCATCATTACAGTAGCAATCGAAAATAAAGCTGCCGGCAGGCGTGATGTAAAATCATTATCACCCAGCAAGAGGTAGCTCAAAGCCACCAGGTGAAACTGCATGGGGCCATGCGTGACCGGGTCATGCCGGTAACCTTGACCTGTGTATAGCTCCCAGGATGGCCGCACATGATTCACCTCGTCATGACTCATGACCCGCGCATCAAGGATGTAGAATCGGCTGACGATTGCCAGAATGATAATGACAGCAAAGATCACCTTTTCGATATTTATATTTGTCAAAAATGGCGGGAGACTGCGACCCAACCAAGTAGTATTACTGTCCTGAGAAGCATTTGAAGTTGTCATATTTTTTCTTCTTCGATCAGAATGAATTTCATACGCTCCATTTTAACCCACACATCGTATTGGCGCAAAGGACAAGCTATATCAGATTGTGATTTTCAAAAACTTGATAATATTATTAGGATTCATGGTTAAAAACGAATCCAATCAATATTGTTCATAATCAGTTCTTTGTATTCCAGTAACTATTTTTCACCATCTGCGTATATACTAATGAAAAGATAAAGGAGACGACTATGTTTGAAAAATTTTCAAATAGCTGGAAGTTGTTTAAAGCGGCTGCATCCGTCCTGGCGGCAGACAAGGAATTATTAATTTTTCCGATCATCTCTACCATCGGGGTGATCATCATCAGCCTGACGTTTGCCGTACCTATGTTCCTATCCAATTTTTTTGACACGGTATTTTCGAATAAGTTCGGAATTCTCGGATATGTAGTCCTCTTCCTCTTTTACATCGTGCAATACACAGTTGTCTTCTATGCCAATACTGCACTGGTAGGTGCTGCCATGATCCGTTTGAATGGCGGCGACCCTACTGTAAAGGATGGTTTTAGAATAGCCAACAGCCGGTTCGGTGCGATCATTGGATATGCATTGATCTCGGCAACCGTCGGCATGATCCTAAAAGCACTTCAAAGGCAAAAAGGCCTGGTACGCATCGTTACATCACTCCTCGGCATGGCCTGGAACCTGGCAACTTACCTCGTTGTACCGATCCTTGCTGTAGAAGGAATCGGACCCGTTGCAGCCATTAAACAGAGTGTCAGCCTGCTTCGAAGGACCTGGGGCGAACAGGTCATAGGTAATTTCGGCTTAGGATTCGTCTTTGGAATTGCCAATCTACTGGTAATAATCGCAGCAATCCCGATCATCATCCTGGCAATCAACTCTCAATCGATTGTTTTGATCGCCTCTGTTGTTGTTATATTCTTCATAATATTAGCCATACTTGGCCTAATAAATAGCAGCCTGAACGGTATCTATACCGCAGCAGTTTACCAGTTTGCATCCACCGGGAAAAGCAGTTCATTCTTTGAAGACAAAATGGTAAAGAACGCATTCTCACAGAAATAATAAGCTCTTTTTCGTAAAGACCTCCATCATTTGACACTGATGGAGGTCTTTATTGTTTTTGATCCAATATCTCCTTATACTATTTCTAAAGCGATGGAAGGAGGCAACTATGGGAAGAGTTACTCATTTTGAAATTAATGCAGAAGATCCTGAACGGGCAATCAAATTTTACCGGGATGCACTTGGATGGACGATTGAAAAATGGGGTGGTCCGATTGAGTACTGGCTGGTGATGACGGGCGATGAAAAAACACCCGGGATCGATGGCGCAATAATGCGTGGTGAGAAACGGGGAATGGGCATATACAATACCATTGAGGTTGACTCTGTTCAGGATTCTTTGGCAGCGGTGATTAATGCAGGCGGGAAAAAGCTCAGTGAAATTGATACCATACCCGGAGTTGGATTATTCTGTTATTGTGAAGATACCGAAGGTAATAAGTTTGGATTAATGCATTCGGAGACTAAGTGACAATATGGTTGACCTATTTGAAGCTATTCAAAAAGGTGATATCCATCAAATAGAATCATTAATTAAGGCTGACCCGAAAATTATTCTTTCAATTGACAAGACCGGTCTCGGGGTGGTTTCAATTGCAATCTACAATAATGAACCGGAGATCGCCCGAATGTTGATTCGTGAAGGTGCCCCGGTTAGTTTCCATGAACATTGCGCACTGGGGAATTTATTGGAAGTTAAGAATATCTTAACCAAACAACCTGAACTGATCAATCAGTTTTCTTTTGATGGTTTCCAGGCACTTGGTTTGGCAGCTTTCTTCGGTCAGAGCGATGTTGCTGAATATCTTATTAAAGAAGGCGCAGAAGTGAATACGCCTTCCAAAAATCCGATGGCAGTCCAGCCTCTACATTCGTCCGTTGCTGCACAACATATGCGCATCACCGAATTACTGCTAGAGGTTGGAGCAGAGGTCAACGGTTTTCAAAAAGATGGTTATACTCCCCTCCACGAAGCTGCTGGAAACGGCCAACTGGAAATGGTTCAGTTACTCTTATGTTTTGGTGCGAAGAAGAATGTTCACCTGACAGATGGACGGACACCTCTCGACCTGGCTCGTGAAAAGGGGTTTGGCGAAGTATCATCTTTACTGGAAAAGTAAAATTGTTTCTAACTCAGAAGCAGTTCAATAGCCGACTTCCGAAGGGTTGTGCAATATCAGTTCTCCATTCGATATTCAGAAATTAACTATTTCCGTTTTCAAATCATCCGCATTTCTAATTTGACATTTCCTAACTCTCCATCTAAACTAACACCATGCTTGCCAGAGTTTTTTCTTGTGCAGTCATTGGATTGGAAGGTGTCATCGTCGAGGTGGAGGTGGACACAGGCGGCAGTAACGGCCTGCCTAGTGTGGTCATCGTCGGCCTGCCGGATGCTTCAGTCCAGGAGAGCCGCGAACGGGTGCTATCTGCGATAAAAAACGCCGGCTTGTTTTACCCACGCAAGCGCATTACAGTAAATCTTGCTCCTGCATCTGTGCGGAAAGAGGGTCCTGCTTACGATCTGCCCATTGCATTAGGTGTTTTGATTGCGGCTGAAGAACTGGATGTCAATTGCCTCGATGATACGGTAATATTGGGAGAACTTTCACTGGATGGATCAGTCCGGCATGTACGAGGCGTTCTACCGATGATCGCAGTCTCCCGTCGTGAAGGTTACCATAAAGTGATCGTTCCTTTCGTCGATGCACCTGAAGCAGCCCTGCTGCCAGAGGTGGAAGTCATCCCGGTCAATAACCTGAAAGAACTTTTCCTTCATCTTAAAGGCATCAAACCGATCACACCATTTCCTTTGATCAACCCTGAAGACCTGCCTGTACAGGTGCAGACTGATTTTCGTGAGGTCAAGGGACAGGAGCATGTTAAACGTGCCCTAGAAGTGGCTGCTGCAGGTGGTCATAACGTCCTTATGATCGGCCCTCCAGGAGTTGGCAAAACATTGTTGGCTCGCGCCATGCCCGCCATTCTACCCAAGATGACAATAGAAGAAGCCCTGGATGTGACCCAGATCTACTCGATCGCTGATCAGCTGCCTCCGGATGTTCCCCTCATCCGCAACCGCCCATTCCGTTCTCCCCACCACACCATTTCTCATGCCGGTCTAGTCGGCGGAGGAAATTGGCCCCGCCCGGGAGAGGTCTCACTTGCACATCGAGGCGTACTATTTTTGGACGAACTACCTGAATTCGGTTCCCGGGTATTGGAAGTCTTGCGTCAACCCATTGAAGATAAACTTGTTACCATCAGCCGGGCACAGGGATCGCTTACCTTTCCTGCCAATTGCCAATTGATTGCTGCCATGAACCCATGCCCATGTGGTTATTATGGCGATCCGGTTCGAGCCTTCACCTGCTCGAATAGCACAGTATCTAAATACCAGAAGCGTGTTTCCGGTCCATTACTTGACCGGATCGATATTCACATACAGGTTCCTCGGGTCGAGTTTGATAAGTTAAATGACGACCGCCTGGGAGAATCCAGTAGCACGATTCAGTCGCGGGTTGAAGTAGCCCGCCAGATGCAGCGTGATCGCTTTATGAGTGAAGAGAAACGCGGAAGGCATGCAACGTTGTGCAATGCGGATATGACCACGGCTGAAGTGAGGAAACACTGTGCGCTCGATGACGCGGGGCGCAGCTTGATGAAGACTGCTACAAACCAGCTTCAATTGACAGCACAGTCTTACCACCGCATCCTAAAATTAGCACGAACCATTGCGGACCTGGCAGGATCTGAAAATATTATACTGGTCTACCTGGCAGAAGCATTGCAATACCGCCCCCGGATAGATTACCTATAGATCCCTAAGAATTAAGGATTGAATAATGAGCAGTGTTGATGTGGTTGGAATAGGGCGTGCCCCTCTGGATATTGTTTATGTCGTTGACCATTTCCCGACCGGTGACGATCTCATCCGGGTGGAAGAAGCAAGTATGCAAGGCGGTGGTCCTGTGCCGAATGCTCTTTGTGCATTATCACACCTTGGCGCTTCCACTGCCTTACTGGATACGATCGGAGATGACTGGCAAGGTCAAAAGATTCGTGAATATCTGGAAGCCGATCATGTGAATACAGAATTCATGCGTGTACAACCATCCGGAAGATCTACGGTTTCCACGATATTGGTACATAAAACAACCGGAAAACGGGCTATCATCAATTATCGCGGTGATGCTCCTGATCACCTCCTGGAACAAAATGAAATTGACCTGATCTCCAAAGCAAAAATACTGCACATCACAGGCACGTATCCTGAAACCGTTTCGATTGCAGCAGGTCAAATTCGATCCTCCGGTGGAAAAGTTTCCTTCGATGGAGGAGCAGGTCTGTTCAAAGAAGCTGATCGAAGTATTCTTCCAAAGGTCGATTATTGCATCGTTGCTATTGGCTATGCGCAAGACTATACTAAAAAAGATTCCATTTCTGCCATGCTGGATGCATTCTTGGAGGAGGGTATTAAAGTAGCAGGGATTACCTGTGGAAAAGAAGGATCATGGTTCAAAGAGGCTGGCGGGGTTGAGTTTCACCAACCGGCCTTTATTTTGCCAAATGTGGTCGACACAACCGGATGTGGCGATATCTTTCACGGTGTTTTCCTTTATGGAATACTCAATCATTTCACCTTGGAGAAATCCTTCTTCTATGCATCCGCGGCTGGTGCCATCGCCTCAACCCGGCTGGGGGGCAGGAAAAGTATTCCCACCCTGGATGAGATCATTCAGTTGGCTGGTGAATAAATTTATTTACATTGGTTTTACTGCAACCACACAGTACAAATGTTATATAATGAATAATATCCTCTCTGCAGGAGTGTATTATGGCTGAATTCACACGATTTGAAATCTTTCAACTTCTTAATGGAAACAAACCCCTCTGGTTGGGCAAGGTAGACCTGAGTGAAGCTGATCTACGCGGAGCGATTCTTCATGGTGCGGTGCTTACCGGAGCAAATTTACAAAAAGCCCAACTCCAGGGAGCAGACCTCGTTGGAGCGAATTTAGGCGGAGCTAACCTTCAGGACGCCAACCTGGTGGGAGCAGATTTGCGGAAGGCTTACCTGAGAGGGACTGATCTACGTAGGGCTGATCTTCATGAAGCCAATCTGGCGGAGGCGGATTTGACCGATGTTAATTTGTCTGATTCAAACCTTCTGGATGCGAACCTTGGTGCAGCCGACCTGACAAATGCCAACCTCTCAAATGCAAACCTTACAGGAACAAATGCCCCAGATCATAAAATTCTTAGAGCCAAATCTCTATTTGGTACTGTAATGCCTGATGGGACTATCCACGAATAAATAAGAATTACACACGGAGTAATTACTATGACAGATCTGACCCGCGAAGAATTGATAAAAATACTGGCAATCAGCGATCATCCCCGTCTTTCCGGGGTGAATTTGGAAGGGTTGGACCTGAGAAATTTGAATTTTGCCTATGCTGATCTTACGCGGGCAAATTTATCCAACGCCAATCTTTCGGGAGCTTATTTGCGCAGTGCTCGAATGGAAGAAGCCAATCTTGATAATGCCAACTTGACTTCTGCCAATTTAAAAGAAGCAAATCTCAAATCGGCTAATCTTCATAACGCCAACCTTACAAATGCCAACCTGACGGATGCAATTCTGTACGGTGCGAATGTAGACTCCGCAAAAATTGACACCAACGCCGGGTACCAGCGCTAATTCTTTTAATCCATAGTGAAATCATCCTCTCCAAAATCCTCTTTGGGTAATAAATTTCACTGGTCACACTCCAGCATCTTTATCCTTAGCCTGATTCTAATGATCATCACCCTGGTTATCATTGTCTGGTGGCCATTGGTGGAGGAATACATCCAATTTTTCAATCCAGCTTACCCATTCTGGCTGCAGGTCGACTGGCTGCTAATCGGGATATTCCTGGTGATGTCCGTCCTAATCACTGTCGGAGCAGACATCCGCAAGGATGCATTATTAATTGTTGTAAGCTTTGCGGGTGGATTCCTTATTGAATCATGGGGAACACATACCGGGCTATGGTCATATTACACTGGAGAAAAGCCACCGTTATGGATCATTCCAGCCTGGCCAATTGCAACACTGGCCATTGAACGTTTGGAAAGGATCTTCGGAATTATAACTATCAAAATACCGGAAAAATGGATGAAATGGTTGTATTGGGTAGTATTTCCCGGGTTTCTGATTTATATGCTCGTTTTCGTATATCCGACCATTGGCATGGCGTTTACTATATTGGCCATCATTGGTGTCTGCCTGGTTATCAGATTTGCGGGTGATCTTCGATATGCACTTACCATCTTTATTGCAGGTGCCGTTTTGGGTATATTTTTAGAATATTGGGGAACCACCCGTGAATGTTGGACTTATTACACTCTGCAGAAACCACCTTTGTTCGCGATCCTCGCTCATGGACTCGCTTCTGTAGCTTTCTGGCGGGTTACAAAATTGGTTGAACCCATACTCAATAAGGTAGTCCAACCAATTATTTCTCTATTTCAAAGCAGAATGTCTGTGCAAGATATAAGTGAAGAGTGAAACTCTGAATCTTCCCTTATTTTCGAATTCTAAATCAAAAATCCGTTATATAGATAAAACAATAATTCCACTTACGGTGAGCAATATACCGATCACAGTTTTAAGGGTGAGAGGTTCACCAGCAAATATTATGCCCATTAACGCGCCAAAAAGGGGAGAAGTAAAGGCGATTGGCATTACTTTTGTGAGGGGGGCACCTTTGAGGGCAGTATAGAAACAAAGCATACCCAATGCTCCGGCTACAACTCCTCCACCAATCACCATATAAAGCAAAGCTTTTGAGCCCGCTTGAGGAACCGTTTTCCATTGTGGAAAGCTGACAATTCCTAAAATGATCAATGCTGTGAATGTGCGGATAGTTATACCCATTTGAGGAGAAAGGTTACCTAAATGTAAACCTTTCTTTTCAAAATAACCGCCTACACCCCAGGCTATGGCTGTTAAGAGGGCGAAAATTTGTGGTTTCATACATCCTCCGTTGAAGTTTAGTTTCCCATGCAATTATATATGTAAACCCGGATTTCACTGGATGCACTTTCGGTTGACCTGTGTCAAGAGTTATCCAAAGTTTGTAACCCAATACTTTCAAAGAATTATTAACGCCTCACTAAACTCTTCCCATCAATTCCTTCTACAGCATAAAACTGGTGGTAGAAAGTACTTGAATTATGTATTAAAAGTGGATATAATGTGGGAGTAAGTGGATATATGTGGGTAAAAGTGGGACGTCGGAGCAATCCGGCGTTCCGTCATAATAGGGTAAATAGAACATATGTTTCTTGGACAATACACTCACAGCTTCGACGAAAAAGGACGATTGACCATCCCGGTCAAATATCGAGAATCTTTGCTTGTAGGAGCTTATGTTACCCAGGGTTTTGACAAGAACTTGATGGTCTGGACCGCGCCTTCTTTTCAGCTGATCTATAACCAGGTCAATGACCTGAGTATCACAGACCCAAATGCTCGTTTGCTAAAGCGGTTGATTTTTTCAAATGCGGTTCAGGTAGAAATCGATAGGGCTGGAAGAATCCTGATACCGCAATATCTACGGGAAGCAGTCAATTTGGACGGCAGCGCAATTGTTGTCGGGGTGGGTGATTATTTCGAGATCTGGGCTGATATTCACTGGAAACAGCAGAATACACAAATTCAAGACAGCGATTCAAATGCTCAACGGTTCGCAGCATTGAACCTTTCGGCCAGGTGAAAATGGAGATAAAGGTGTCTGGCGAACCTCACCCGCACCTTCCCGTACTTTACCATGAAGTCTTAAAGTCTTTAAACCCTATTGCGAGCGGCAAATATATCGACGGCACACTTGGCGCAGGAGGTCACTCACACGGAATTCTCGAATTGAGTGCTCCAGATGGTGAACTCCTTGGTTTGGATCTTGATCCCATCGCCCTTGATTTTGCCAGATCGAGACTCGTTGAATATGGTGAGCGGATCCACCTTTTTCAGAGCTCTTACCTTGAAATGAAAAAAAAGGCAAACTCCCTGGGATGGAAGTCAATAAATGGAATTCTACTTGACCTGGGGGTTTCTTCGATTCAACTGGATAATCCCGAAAAAGGTTTCTCATTCCGAAAAGATGCTCCGCTGGATATGCGTTTTGACCCGACAACCGGAATGACAGCTGCGGATATCGTCAATAATTTCGACGAACAAGAGTTGTTACAGATCCTCTGGGGATATGGGGAAGAGCAGAATGCCAGACGTATAGTACATGCCATCCTGGCAGCCAGACCTTTTTCCACTACCCGGCAACTTGCGGAACTGATCGATAAAGTAGCAGGAAGAAGCCAAAAAGGGATTCACCCCGCCACTCGCACCTTCCAGGCACTCAGGATCGCAGTAAATAATGAGCTTGAAAGCATTACCGCTGTCCTGCCGATTGCGATGGAACTCCTAACAGCTGGAGGAAGATTATCAGTGATCACATTTCATTCGTTGGAAGACAGGATTGTCAAACACTTCTTCCAACAGGAAAGCAAAGCTTGCATATGCCCACCAGAATTCCCAGTTTGCCAGTGTGGACATAAAGCAATCCTCCGGGTGATAAAGCCAAACTTCATTCAACCGGGTGAAAACGAGGTAAAAACAAACCCGCGGGCGCGCAGTGCCAAGTTGCGGGTGGCAGAAAAACTGATGGTGGCATGACTTATGCAAGGTGAATCAGTTACGAACATGAAAAAAGGAATAACGCAGGCTTACAAACTGGTTCCTTGGCGCGGCCAAATGCAATGGCTCGGCGTGATTTCGCTTGCCTTGGTTACCATATCCCTGATCGCCTGGATCTATTTATCAGTATCCTCCAAAGCCAGTATTGCAGGACGCGGTATTCAACAGTATCAGTACGAGAAGTCAAAGACCATACAATCGATCGCTCAGCTCGAGACTGATTTAGCCAGGATCACATCATCCACTGAAATGGCCAGCCGGGCGAAAAAATTGGGGTTTAAAGAATTAAGCGCTGATCGTTATACCTATATGGTCATCCCCGGGTATAACGGAAAACCATCTGCCATCCTTGCTCCAGACTCGATCCGGACCTTACCCGATGATGTGATCAGTCCGGAATTTACCCAATCTCTCTGGGATTGGATGTATGACCGCTTTGTTCAACCAGTTTATGAGAATTAAAGGTATGAAATGAGATTACCGCATTACCCGCGCTTTTTATTTGTAGGAATTCTTCTTACCCTGGCTGGGTTGTTAGTTGTTGCCCAAATGGTACACATTCAAACCAGTGTTCAGGCAAAAGAAGTATCGGATTATGGGAAAACCTGGGCATATGTTCCCCGTACTATTTTCCCGGAACGTGGAAAGATCTATGACCGCCAGGGGAGCTTGCTGGTAGGAAATCAGTTACTTTATGAAATAGGTGTCAATTTAGTCGATGTAAATGATCCCGAATCGATAGCGCGGGCGCTTGAAACCATCCTCGGGTTGGATTACACTGCCACATTAGAAAAAGTAAGCACTGCTGCATCGTCAAATTCCTCTTATTTGATCCTGTCAGATTTTGTTTCCGCCGCAAAAGCAGATGAGATCCGTCAATTAATGGATTCTTATGCAAGAATGGCAGATGATCCAAAGTATTTGCAAAAAACACCACCCAGCTTGGATGGTGTCATCCTCACCCCTCACCTTCAACGAAGTTACCCTGAAGGATCACTTGCATCCAATATCCTGGGCTTTTATACGCTCGAAACCAGTGAAGATAGTAAAACTGCTGACCGGCATGAGATCCGGGTTGGACACGGTTATTACGGTGTGGAAGAGAAATATAACGAATTACTGGCAGGCACCCCGATTGATGTGAGGGTACCGCTCGATCCGAACCTGGTCGGGGATATACCTCAAATTCCACCAGGAAGCGACTTGATCCTGACCATAGATCGGGAAATACAAGCAAGTATGGAAAAGGTTATTGATAAACACGTTAAAAGTTCCGGTGCAATCTCCGGAACCTTGATCGTTTTAGACCCAAAAAACGGTGAAATAATCGCCATGGCCAACTCACCCAGGTTGGAACCCAATAAATACTGGGAGATCAGCCAAATATTTGATAATGCCGCATTTTTCAACCGGGCAGTCTCCACAACTTATGAACCTGGTTCGGTATTCAAAGTACTTACCATGGCTGCCGCGCTCGACTCAGGTGCTGTTACTCCTGAAACGCCTTTCCTGGATACCGGTGAATTTGAAATCGGTGGAGCCATCATCCGTAACTGGGATGGAAACGCCTGGGGTGAACAAAATATGATCGGTTGTATGCAGCATTCATTGAATGTCTGTTTATCCTGGATCGCCAAACAGATGGGCCCAAAGATATTTTATGATTATTTGCAACGGTTTGGTATAGGTCATATTACCGGGATTGATCTGGCAAATGAAGCCGTCTTCCCGCTTCGTACACCCGATGATGGCTTGTGGTACGATGTCGACCTCGCCACACACTCCTTTGGTCAAGGGTTGGCTGTTACACCCATCCAACTGGCTTCTGCCATCAGCTCTGCTGCAAATGATGGCAAGATTATGGCTCCACATATCTTGAAAGCAATGGTGAGCAATGGACGTCAGTACAATACTACACCCCAGGTAATTGCTAATCCCATAAAACCTGAAACAGCAAGAACATTAACCGAAATGCTCGCCACATCTTTGGAAGAAGAATCTTCAGATGCCTTGGTTTATGGTTATCGACTGGCCGGGAAAACCGGTACTGCAGAAATACCAACTCCATACGGATATTCCATGGGTGTGACCAATGCTTCGTTTGTTGGCTGGGGACCCGCTGATGATCCAAAATTCCTGGTTTACGTCTGGCTGGAAAAACCAAAAACCTCCATTTGGGGATCTATCGTTGCAGCACCTGTATTTGCGGAAGCTGTTCAGGAATTGGTCGTATTAATGAATATCCCTCCGGATGAGATTCGGTTGGGATTGAAACAATAAGGAGAAATGGTGCTGAACCTTGCTGATGTTCTTGAAGCGTTACTTGGATATAGGCCGGATGGTGTCAACCTGGTCATCACTGAGGCTTCCATTGACTCACGTCAATGCATTGCAGGGTCCCTTTTTGTCGCCATTTCCGGGGAAAGAGTAGATGGTCATAATTATGTCGGCGATGCTTTTCATAAAGGAGCGGTTATCGCCCTGGTAGAAAAGGATCTGTCAAATTTATTTCCCACGCTCAAACTGGATAAAGAAGAAAAGTTATCTCTAGCAAATATTCCAAATATTCCTTTCTGCATTCTGGTAGAAAATTCAGTTCTTGCTCTACAAAAAATCGCCAAGTTCTGGCGTTCAAAGCTCGATCTCAGGGTCGTTGGGATCACCGGGAGTGTTGGTAAATCAACCACTAAAGAATTGATCAGCGAAGTCCTGAATCAAAAATACCGGACATTAAGAAATCCTGGTAACTTGAATAACGAGATTGGCTTACCCCTAACGATATTGCGCCTCAGCGAGGGCTACGAAAGAGCCGTTCTTGAAATGGGTTTTTACGTTCCCGGAGAAATAGCTCTCCTGTGTGACATTGCCAAACCACAGGTGGGTGTTGTAACCAATATTGGTACTGTCCATGCGGAACGAGCTGGATCCCAGGATGTAATTGCTCGGGGAAAAGCAGAATTGATCAAAGCTTTACCATCTGCTCCCGAAGGTATTGCCATTTTAAATTATGATGATCCCCGGGTACGTCCCATGGCAGAGCTCACCAAGGCGAGAGTAATTAATTATGGTCTCAATCCAGCCGCAGATATCTGGGCAGATGAAGTTGTTGGTGAAGGATTGGAAGGTATTCGTTTCAATCTACACTATCAGAACGACGTATTTCAATTGAGAGTCCCACTGATTGGTCAGCATTCTGTCCATACTGCATTAAGGGCGGCTGCTGTTGGCCTTGCGGAAGGACTAACCTGGGGCGAGATAATCATCGGGTTAAGGAACAGCCATTCACAACTCAGGCTGGTGGCAGTTCATACGGAACAAGGCGCGTTATTGCTCGATGATACTTATAATGCCTCCCCGGAATCTACACTTGCAGCCCTTAATTTGCTTGATGAATTGGATGGTCGCAAGATTGCAGTCTTAGGTGACATGCTTGAATTAGGGCAATACGAAGAGGAAGGCCATGAACTCGTAGGAGCCCGGGCTGCTGAAGTCGTTTCCGATTTGATCACCATTGGTATACGTGGAAAAATGATAGCCAGTTCTGCCATGAAGTCGAATTTGGGCTCCTGCTGTGTTCATTCTTTCGATACAGCCATGGAATCGATAGGATATTTGCAATCCACCCTGTCAGACGGTGATGTAGTCCTGATAAAAGGGTCCCATAGTATGCACATGGATCAGATAGTTTTTGCACTGGAGAAGGAAAGATGAAAGAAACTTCTCTTGCCCTTACGCTCAGTGCATTTACATTTATTCTGGCTGTCATTTGGGGCGGACCACTATTAAGGCTTCTTCGCCAATTAAAGATCGGTAAATTAATCAGAGTCGAAGAACCGGATGCACATATAACCAAGATGGGCACTCCCACCATGGGTGGTGTCATGATCATCATGCCGGTCATTTTTGTAACATTTTTATTGAATGCCGCCTCATTGATCGGTTTAAATGTTTATGGTCAATCAATCATCCTTCCTTCAGTTGTCATGGTTGCATTTGGTCTCCTAGGCGCAATAGATGACTGGGAAGGGATTCGCGGTCCTAGGCGTGGTTCCGGGATGCGCATCAGAACGAAATTCCTCCTTCAGACCATACTGGCCCTCGGCGCAGCACTATCGCTCCAGTATTTATTAAATGTTCCGCACTTGCTCTGGCCGGGTGCCAAGCACCCGCTTGACCTGGGAATCTGGTACATTCCCATCGCCATGTTCATTATTGTAGCGATGGCAAACGCTGTAAATTTCACGGATGGTATGGATGGACTAGCCGGGTTGATCTCGGCAACATGTTTTGCGACATACGGCATCATCGCCCTCATGGCCGGGCAGGTTTTCATTGCCCGTTTTTGCTTTACCCTGGTCGGAGCGATCTTTGGATTTCTCTGGTTTAACGTCCATCCAGCCCAGTTGTTCATGGGTGACACAGGGTCGCTGGCAATCGGTGCAACACTGGCATACATTGCTTTGATGACCGGTCAATGGCTGGCACTGCCATTAATCGCGATTATTCCTGTCAGTGAAGCAGTCAGTGATGTATTGCAAATTGCTTATTTTAAAATCACGCATGGAAAAAGACTATTCAAGATGGCTCCTTTACATCTCCATTTTGAGTTATTAGGTTGGAGCGAGACACAGGTGGTTCAACGATTTTGGCTGGTGGCATTAATGTCCGCAATGGTTGGAATAGCATTTACTTTGGTGTAAATATGAGTGATTGGACTGGTAAACGAGTATTGATCATGGGAGCTGCCCGTCAGGGTCAGGCTCTTACTCGTTTTCTTTGCTCCAGGGGTGCATTTGTTGTCCTCAATGATTACCAGATTGAAGAAAAACTAAGCAGTGCAAAAGCAGCATTGCAAGACCTGGATATTCAATGGGTTACAGGTGGTCATCCATTAAGCATATTGGATGGAATCGACCTTGTCTGTTTATCAGGTGGAGTTCCACTCACCAATCCGATAGCAGTAGAAGCCAACTTTCGTGGTATCGGGATTTCGAATGATACCCAAATATTTATGGAAGAAGTACCCTGCAAGGTCATAGGCATCACCGGTTCCGCCGGGAAAACCACCACCACCACTCTGGTTGGCCGGATTGCAAAAGAAGGCATTTCCGCACCGAACAAGGTATGGGTTGGAGGCAATATTGGGAATCCTTTGATCTCCAATGTGGATCAAATGAAAAAAGATGACCTGGTGATCATGGAGATTTCCAGTTTTCAATTGGAGCAAATGACCATTTCTCCGAATATCGCAGTTGTTCTGAATATCACTCCTAATCACCTGGACCGACATGGCACTATGGAAGCCTATACAGAAGCAAAATCCCGAATATTGTCTTTTCAAAAGAAGGGTGATTATGCCATCTTAAACCGGGACGATGAGGGATCAAGAAAACTTACAAGTCTCTGCAAAGGCCATATCATCACATTTGGGCAAAAACAAGGTGATGATATGGCACCTTCAACCTTCGTCCAAGCCCACCAGGTATGCTATTCAGCTGCAGGATTGATAACCCCCTTACTGGATGTATCCGATATACAACTTCGCGGAGAGCACAACCTAATGAATGTCCTGGCTGCTTGCGCAATTTCCTGTGCAGCAGGTTTCGGTGCAGAAGCAATTCAAAAAGGACTGGCAGATTTTAGCGGCGTTCCACATCGGTTGCAATTTGTCCGGGAGTACAACGGAACTAGATGGTACAACGACTCAATAGCTACCGCTCCTGAGCGGACTATGGCAGCTTTAAGGTCATTCTCCGAGCCCATTATTCTGCTAGCTGGTGGACGAGATAAAGACTTGCCGTGGGAAGATTTCGCTGCCCTCGCTCATGAGCGGTTAACACACCTGATACTCTTTGGCGAAGCTGCAAATAAGATTTTTGATGCTGTATCAGCTTTCCATCATCAATCGTCCATTATAACAATCGATAAGTGCTCATCTATGCAGGAAGGTTTAGCAAAAGCAAAAGAGTATGCAAAACCGGGATTTGTGGTCCTTTTATCCCCCGGTGGAACCAGTTTTGATGAATTTACAGATTTCGAACAGCGTGGAGAGGCTTTCATTCAATGGGTACAGCTACTTTCGTAAAATCAACCACACCAAAAAGTGCCGTAGCAGGGACATCGAATATTAAGTTACATGTCGACGTACCGCTATTACTCATTGTACTGGCTCTGTTAACATATGGATTAGTAATGCTTTATTCTGCCAGTTGGGATTTTGCAGTCGTTCATGACATGCCAGCAACTGCTATCTTTATTAAACAGATTCGATGGGTAGTTCTGGGTTTAGCCCTGGCGACTATTATCTCAATGATCGATTACCACAAGTACCAGAAATTCATCATTGTGATCATGGGCGGAACAATCGGTATGCTGTTACTGGTGCTGGTTTTTGGTCGGGGAGATGCAGGTCCCGCACGTGGGTTATTAAATGGATCAGTACAACCTTCCGAACTCGCAAAACTGATCATGGTGATCTATTTATCCTTCTGGCTGTATTCAAAACGAACAAAGATAAAGACTTTTGGTTTCGGATTATTCCCAGTGGTTGCCATACTTGGAATTGTAGGTGGACTCATTCTGTTGCAACCTGATTTGAGTGCTGCTGCAACTGTAATTTTGATTGGCGGATTGTTATTTTTCCTTGCCGGTGCTGAATGGCGTCAGATCATTCTTGCTCTCGCTGCAGTCGCCCTCATCGGTTGGCTGGGGTTGAAGGTCTACGATACAGGTGCTACTCGTTTACAGGACTACCTCACCGGTTTACAGGATATGACGAAATCCTCCTACCATGTGATGCGCGCCATGGAAGCGGTCATCAATGGCGGCTGGTTTGGGGTTGGTATTGGTCAATCCAATGTCAAGTTTACCGGTCTTCCATTCCCATATACAGACAGTATCTTTGCTGTCATTGTTGAAGAAATGGGATTGCTCGGAGCAGCAGGAGTAGTTCTTCTATTTGGTTTACTTCTTTGGAGAGGATTAAGTATCGCCAGAAATGCACCTGACCAATTAGGGTCGTTGTTGGCTTCAGGTATTACCTTCTGGATAGTGTTGGAAGCGATGTTGAACATGGCAGTAATTATCGGGCTGTTTCCTTTTGCAGGTAACGCGCTGCCATTCTTCAGTGCTGGTGGCTCGAACCTTGTAACAACTTTAATGGCGGTAGGTATTCTGATGAATATCTCCCGCACAAATTTGGCGAATGAAGCCAAGGATGGGAGTGCTTTCAGTGCGGTTGTTGATTTGCGCAGGTGGAACGGGCGGCGGCGTGTATCCCGCACTAGCCGTTCTTCAGGCTCTGAACGACAGGGTTGATCAGGTGCTCTGGGTTGGAGCAGAAGGCGGAATAGAGGCGGATATGGTCAAACGGGAAAACATCGCGTTTGAGACAATTCCTGCTGCCGGCATTCATGGTATCGGAATAAAATCCCTCCCCGGGAATGTTTTGCGATTAACAAGAGGCTATTTTGCTTCCCGCAGAATTCTCAAATCTTTCAAACCAGATGTACTTTTTTTCACCGGCGGATACGTTGCTGTACCAATGGCATTAGCGGGTATCCCTCTCCAATCATTGCTTTATGTTCCGGATATAGAGCCAGGCTTGGCACTAAAAACTCTCGCCCGATTCTCTGACCAAATCGCATTGACAACACCAGAATCGCAGATCTATTTTTCTGGACATCGGAATACCAGAGTTACCGGATACCCCACCAGAGTTACTTTCTCAGAGTGGACAAGAGAAAAAGCAGAACAACTTTTCAATCTCTCAAAGAAAAAACCGGTTGTTCTGATCTTTGGTGGAAGCAAAGGCGCACGATCAATAAACCAGGTGGTGGAAAAACATCTGGATGAATTACTCAGTTTCGCCCAGATCATCCACATATCTGGACAGTTGGATTTCGCGGTGGCTGAACAGAGTCGGGAAAAACTCTCAGATGACATGAGAGCGAATTACCATCTTTATCCTTACTTGCATGATATGGGCGCTGCTCTAGCAGCCGCAGATCTGGCAATTTCCCGTGCTGGAGCCTCCACCCTTGGAGAATATCCCCTCCTTGGCCTACCAGCCATCCTGGTTCCGTATCCATATGCTTGGCGATATCAGAAAGGGAATGCAGACTATCTCTCAAAACATGGTGCTGCCTTAGTCCTTGAAGATAGCCGTTTAGGGGATGCGCTTTTACCATTAGTCAAATCAATACTGGCAGATCCGCAAAAGTTATCACAGATGCGCAATTCAATGAAATCCCTTGCTGTACCAGGTGCATCTGACAGAATCGCTGAAATGCTTGTTGATCTTTCAAACAAGAAAACTGGAAGGATACAGCCATGATCAGCCTGACCTTCATGTTCTGGTTATTTGTTCTTCTTTTTGCCATTATCGGTGCGACCCGTGGTTGGGCAAAAGAGATCCTGGTTACCTTCGCGGTGATCCTCAGCCTTTTCCTGATCACGATCATTGAAAAATTTGCCCCGATCATCACTGAAACTGTAGCCCACAGTGGGAATTCAGGCGCCTTTTGGCTTCGTTTTATCATCATTGTTGGTTTGGTGTTCTTTGGTTACCAATCCCCCAACCTGCCCCGCTTATCCGAATCACCCAAATTTGTTCGTGAGCACCTGCAGGATACATTATTAGGATTGTTCTTAGGAGTGGTCAACGGTTTCTTGATCTTTGGTTCCATCTGGTACTTTTTACACCAGGCTGATTATCCGATCAGTTATATTGCAGCACCGATAAAAGGGACTGTCATGGGAGATGCAGCCCTCAAAATGATCCCCTTCCTTGCACCAGCCTGGTTGGGAACACCCCTCATTTATTTTGTCACTGCTTTGGCATTTGGGTTTGTAATCATTATTTTCTTATGAAAAAACACATTCATCTCATTGGAATTGGTGGTACCGGGCTCTCTGCAATTGCACGGCTGTTGCAGCAGAGTGGATTTTCTGTTAGCGGATCTGACCAGATGATGAGCCCGCTTGCAGAAGCCCTGATTCAGGATGGGATAAAGGTCACAATCGGACATAAGGCTGAAAATATCATCGGCGCAGATATCATCGTACGCTCATCAGCCATTTCCGATGAAAATCCGGAAGTACTTGCGGGACGTGAGAAAATAATTCCAGTCCTCAAACGATCAGAATTTCTGGGTCAGTTCATGGAATCGAAGATCGGAATCGCTGTAGCCGGGACTCATGGAAAAACAACGACGACCGGGATGATCGCCTGGATGTTGTATGAATTGGGAATGGATCCTTCCTTTATTGTTGGGGGAACCATCAACCAGCTGAATACAAATGCCCAGGCGGGTAAAGGCAAATATTTCGTCATGGAAGCGGATGAATACGACCGGATGTTTCTGGGGTTGAAACCGGACATCAGCGTAATCACTTTTATGGAACACGACCACCCTGATTGTTTCCCAACCCTGACTGATTATTACCAGGCATTTGATGAATTTGTTTCTTCAACCAGATCCGGTGGAACTGTGCTCGTATGTGGCGATCATGAGAATCTTCTAAAGCTCCAGCTTAATGCTACCAATCAGGGGTTGAATTCTGTTAGTTACGGGTTTAACGAAAATTGCGACTACCAGGCAGTAAACCTCATCCTTTCGGCTGATGGGAACTACTCATTTGATTTTGTTCTGAAGACACCCGAGGGTGTTAAGGTTTTAGGAAAGAGCATTTCCATCACCCTGCCAGGTAAACATAATTTACTTAATACGCTTGCCTCTCTAAGTGTCGCCGATCTGTTACACCTTGACATTGATCAGTCAGCGACAGCAGTTGCTAAATTCACCGGTACCGGGCGTCGTTTTGAAATCGTGGCCACAGTGAATGGAATTACTCTAATCGATGACTACGCGCATCATCCGACTGAGATAAAAAGCACTCTCGCAGCCACCCGCTCCCGATATCAACACAACCGGATATGGGCGATCTGGCAGCCACATACCTATTCCCGTACCCGCCTACTTGAAAATGAATTCATCAACGCCTTTTCTGAGGCAGATGAAGTTATTGTCACTGAGATCTACGCATCCCGTGAAAAAAAAGAGGAGTATTCATCAAATCAACTTGTCAGGCAAATGAATCAGAAAAATACCCACTTTATCCCAGAACTTGCAACTGTAGTAAATACACTCCGGAAGGAACTTCGCCCAGGTGATGTGGTGGTCGTTCTTTCAGCAGGAGATGCAAATCTGGTAAATAAAGCGTTGGCAGAATCACTGCCTGAAAGGAAGAATTAAATGGCTTCGAAAGATATTCAAACCAATACACAGCGGTATCAGGTTTCTAATAACCCATTAAATGCCATGAATACAGAGATCAAACTCACATCTCCTAAACCACAGGTGAAATACTTTGAAGGAGATTTGAACGATAAAGAACGAAAACAGGTCGTAATGAAATTGATCCGTTTTCTAAAGGCATCATAAGGATATAGGAATTCTAAATGCAAGATCAGATGAAAACCTTACGCGAGACATTGGGTGACCGGCTAATGGAAAACATTCCACTGGCCAGGTACACTACTGCCCGTGTTGGTGGACTTGCTGCTGGACTGGTTTCCGTTGAAACCATCACGGATCTTGTTCAACTTGTTCAACTCGTACATAAAAATGCTATTCAATACAAGTTATTGGGTGAAGGTTCAAATATCCTGGTCAGCGACTCGGGTTTCGATGGCTTGATCATTGTGAATCATACTCACGAAATTGACTTTGATCTCCCCCTGGCCTCTCCCCTGGTCAGGGCAGATTCTGGTGTGAATATGGTCACCCTATCCCGCAAGATTGCCGAACACGGCTTGAGCGGGTTCGAATGGGCCTGTGGAATCCCGGGAACGGTGGGCGGGGCAGTATACGGGAATGCTGGAGCAAATGGTTCTGACATCCATTTTAACCTGGTTACGGCTGACATTTTAATCCCGGGCGGCGTGACTGAAACCTGGGCTTGTGAAGAATTCCAGTATTCATACCGGAGCAGTATTTTAAAAAGAGATAACAAAAATACCATTGTCCTGGGTGCAACTTTCCGGATGGAGAAGCAAGACCCAACCGTAATAAAAAACAAAATGGCAGAGTTTACCTCCAAACGAAAAGATTCACAGCCTTCCGGTGCGAGCCTGGGTTCCATCTTCAAGAATCCAACGGGAGATTTCGCTGGAAGGCTCATCGAGGAAGCAGGATTAAAAGGTAAACGTATCGGTGGCGTGGAAGTCAGCACCAAACATGCCAATTTTATCCTCAGCGGGAGTAAAGCCTCTGCGATGGATATATTTCACCTGATCAAGCATGTCCAGGGTGAAGTTCAGAAGAAATTTGGAATTTTATTGGAAACAGAAATTGAATTTTTAGGCAAATTTGATTCGGAGTGAATTAATGAGTAAGAAATTAAAACTCGGCGTAATTTTTGGCGGTAGATCTGGAGAACATGAAGTCTCTCTCATGTCTGCCCGTTCAGTTCTCAGCGTGATCGATAGGGAGAAATATGAAGTATTCCCCATCGGGATCACTCTGGAAGGACGCTGGGTTGTTGGGGAAAACCTGCTGGATCTTCTGGCTGACAAGAAAACATCCAAACTTTCTGGTGCAGCAATTTTTGGCGATCCAACCCGGCCAGGTCTATATCAACTCCATTCTGTTTCCGGTGACGAAATTGTTTTCAAGTTGACCAATCTGGACATCATTTTCCCTGTATTACATGGTACTTACGGCGAGGACGGAACATTGCAAGGTATGTTGGAAATGGCCGATGTAGCTTACGTTGGCTCCGGTGTTCTCGGATCCTCTGTGGCGATGGATAAAGCGCTATTTAAAGATCTGATGCGCGCCAATAATATTCCGGTAGTTCCTTCCATTTTGGTTTTACGTTCTCAAATCGAAAATGACCTGCAAACTGTGGTCAAGCAGGCTGAAAAGGTTGCAGGGTACCCGTTATTTGTGAAACCATCAAACATGGGTTCTTCAGTTGGAGTCAACAAATGCGCAAACCGTTCGGACCTGATGGAAGGTTTGATCGATGCAGCTCAATACGACCGCCGAATCTTGATCGAAAAAGGTGTTGACGCCAGGGAGATCGAAATCAGCGTATTAGGCAATGATCAACCTCAGGTATCCATTCCAGGCGAGGTCCGACCAAATGCGGATTTCTACTCTTACGAAGCGAAGTATATCCTCCCGGACTCCGAGTTGATCATTCCGGCCGTGCTGACACAAGATCAAATCACCCAAATTCAGATGTTCGCAAAGCTTGCATATACCGCTGCAGATTGTGCAGGCATGGCCAGGGCAGATTTCCTATTGGATAAAAAATCGGGCGAGATCTACTTAAATGAGATCAATACCATTCCAGGTTTCACGAAAATCTCTATGTATCCCAAATTATGGGAAGCGTCCGGTCTGCCATATCCACAATTGATCGATCGATTAATTGAGTTGGCTATGGAAAGAAAATCAGATCGCGAACATACCGTCCATCAATTCAGGAGCAAACAATCATGATCGGCAGCCGAAAACCCAATACTCGTGCCGACCATGTACGGACCCGCCGCGTCAAAGAGATGAAGCAACGGGTGTTCATTGCTACCGGTGTGGCAAAGAAACCGTCGCAAAATGCACCTATCTATTCCCGCAACGGAGAAGATACTGTTCCTATCAGGCAAAAGGCGCATAAACGAACAAGACGGAAGTTCTTCTATGCATTCAAGAATGGGGTTGAGATCAAATTACCCGCTTTCCCGGTCTTTAAACCAGGATGGAGATTAGTTTCTGCCGCCATATTTGGATTGTCCGCATTTTGTATCTATTTCTTCTGGACATCACCTTTCTTCAGGGTGAACCAGATCCATTTATCCGGTGCTGAACGAGTAACACAGGAAGAAATTGAAAGCATTATTCCGATCAAAGGCGAGAAAATATTAGGCGTTTTTCCCGGTCCTATCGAAAAGGTAATAAAGAATACCTACCCTGTCATAGCTGATGTCAGTGTGGTGATTGGTTGGCCTTCCTCCATCTCCATCCAGGTTAAAGAACGTGTTCCAGTTCTGGTTTGGAGTCAAGACGATGTCACGCGATGGATATCGGCCGACGGTGTAGCTTTTGACCCCAAAGGTGAAGCTGAAGGATTGATCTCCATTACTGCAGCCGGGAATCCGCCATCCGGTGGATATAACCTGAATGTATTACAGCAGGAAGGTAAAAAATCTCTTGCAAGTATGGTTTTACCTGCGCAGAAAACAACAGATGTAAAGGAAATAGCTGAAATTCCCGCGCAGATATTCATCGACCCTGAATTGATCCCGGCTATCCAGTCAATGGCAAAACAGGCTCCTCAGGGTGTTTCACTTGTCTACAGTCCCATGTATGGTATTGGCTGGTTCGATACCCAGGGTTGGAAAGTATTTTTTGGTATGCAGCCCGATGAAATGTCGCAAAAATTAGCCTCATACCAGGTTGTTGTCCAAAATTTATTGAGTAAAGATATCCATCCGAAGTTGATCTCGATGGAGAATTTATATGCGCCATATTATCGGACGGAGCAATAGCCATGGATGAACCGATTGTAGTTGGAATCGATGTAGGCACTTCAAAAATCTGCACTCTGGTTGCCAGAGTGGAAGGAGAAAAAACACTCCGAATTCTAGGCGTGGGTATCGAACCTGCCCAGGGAATCAAACGCGGAACAGTAATCGATATTGCCGCAGCCACCCAGTCAATTGCCCGTTCCATCGAAAAAGCAGAACGCTCCTCCGGTTTGGAGATCACATCTGCCATTGTCAGCCTGGCTGGATCGCATGTCTCATCCGTAAACAGCCGCGGGGTTGTTGGTATCGCCGGCAGAGTGATCGACAATGCGGATGTCGCCAGGGCTCTTGAAGCTGCCCAGGCGGTTGCCATACCGCATAACCGCGAGATCATCCATGTCATACAGCGCAGCTTTACAGTTGACGGGCAGGATGGGATCCATATGCCGATCGGTATGCATGGTTTCCGCCTGGAAGTGGAAGCCCACATCATCACCGCGGCAGCCGCAACCGTTGAAAATATTCGCCAGGCAGTCAATTCTGCCGGCGTTCAAACCGCACAATTCGTACTGAACCCGTTAGCATCAGGTGAAGTGGTGCTTTCTGAGACCGAGCGCCAGATGGGTGCTGTGGTTTGTGATATAGGCGCCGGTACAACCAGTATTGCCGTTTATATAGATGGCGACGTATGGCACACCATGGTGCTGCCTTTAGGTGGTAACAACATTACCACAGATATCGCTCACGGTTTGCGGGTACCAATTTCGCAGGCAGAAGATATCAAATTAGAGCATGGTTATGCAGTCATGTCGGAAATTAGCGAGGATGAACATTTTACCATCCGCGCTTTTGGCGAGGACCAGCCAGTTTCAGTTACACGTAGAGATTTGGCAGAGATCATTGAAGCCAGGGTGGAAGAACTCTTTTCACTCCTTCTTCAGGAAATCAAACGTTCGGGATACGATGGCTTGTTACCCGCCGGTATGGTCCTAACCGGTGGAACCAGCAATCTGCCAGGTATTCGCTCACTCGCAAGCCAGGTCATGGGAGTCCCCGTGCGAGTAGCTCACCCTGAGAACCTTTTGGGGTTGACCGATCAACTCTTGACTCCCGCATATTCAACCAGTGTAGGTTTACTCTATTGGGCATTACTCATGAGTGAATCATCTCTCCCAGCCAAACACCGCAACTCGCTCGGAAGCAGTGGATGGTTTTCCTGGGAAAGACTGCTCGATTGGATGAAAAGGTTAATCCCATAATCGAGGCTCATCAAAGTTTGCCGAATGGAACATTATGAATTCATTAAATGAGGAGAATAAAATGGATACATCAGCTCAATCATCACAAGAATCGTTTGCCAGAATTAAAGTTGTTGGTGTCGGTGGCGGTGGTTGTAATGCAGTCAACCGCATGATCGATGAAGGCCTGCAAGGTATTGAATTCATCTGCATCAACACTGACGCTCAAGCTCTCCAGCTTTCCAAAGCCCCCACCCGTGTGCGGATCGGCGATAAGACCACCCGTGGATTAGGATCTGGCGGCAACCCGGAGACTGGACAGAAAGCAGCCGAAGAATCAGCTGAAGAATTATATGAGGTCCTCAAGGGCAGCGATATGGTATTCATCACTGCCGGTCTCGGTGGTGGATCAGGAACAGGTGCTGCACCCATTATTGCCCAGATCGCCCAGGAAGTTGGCGCACTGACAATTGGTGTGGTCACGCGGCCATTTACCTTTGAAGGCAGCCGCCGTAACGCAAATGCTGAAGCCGGCGCGAACAAATTAAAAGACCATGTCGATACTCTCATCGTCATCCCCAACGACCGCCTGCTCTCGATCGTGGATAAACGCGCCAGCCTGAATGATGCATTCCGCAAAGCAGATGATGTTCTGCGCCAGGGTATACAGGGTATTTCCGAGCTTATCACTATCCCCGGCCTGATCAATCTTGACTTTGCAGATGTCCGTACGATCATGTCTGAAGGTGGTGCAGCACTAATGGCAGTAGGTGTCGCTTCCGGTGAAGACCGCGCCCGCCTGGCTGCTGAACAGGCTATTGCCAGTGAACTGTTGGATATAACCATCAACGGCGCTCGCGGTATCCTCTTCAATGTCACCGGTGGTTCAAACCTGACCCTGTATGAAGTCAACCAGGCTGCAGCCATCATTCGCGAAACAGCCCACCCGGACGTCAACCTGATCTTTGGTGCTGTAGTTGATCCGGATATGAAAGATGATCTACGCATCACAGTGATCGCCACCGGTTTTGAGCGTTCAGGACTCCGCCAGGTGGAAAAATCAAAAGCTGAAGAAAAACCAGCCATTGTTTTTAACCAGCCAGCCAGAACTGCAGAAAAGGCCGAAGTTGAACGCCAACTTCAACCAGCAATGGAGTATGCCAGCCGCGTGATCAATACGGATGAATTGGAAGTTCCGACTTTCATTCGCAATCGCCTGCAGCGCAAATAAGAATTAATTTATCATCAAGTGGTCCGGTGTCCTGCACCCGGGCTTCCCAAGGTATAGGGTAATGGATCATTACCCTATACTCGTTCGTCTCTGCAAACAGCCTTGCTTAATCAGGCTGTTTTTTTAATGGAAAACTATCCCAACTCTTTCCATTCACTTACCTTAAAGAATGAATTTGGCAGGGTTAATTTAAGACAATCGTTGCTCAGTTAACTTGCAATCCTTTTTTTGTTATGCTAAAATTTTTTTACATTGCCAAATAAGGGGGGAGTTTCTCATCGACCCCCATATATGGGGGATGAAATTACTATTTAGATACGGAGAGTCGATGCGTTGTCCTTTTTGTAATTTTGATGACTCGAAAGTGATCGATACCGCCCATGATACCAAGGGAGGTATCCGGCGGCGGCGGGAGTGTGAAAGCTGTCACCAGCGATTCAGCACAACCGAAAGGGCCATCCTCACCACACCCCTCATCATTAAACAGGACGGCAGCCGCGAGGAGTTTGACCGCGAGAAGTTAAAGCGCGGCATCCGCATCGCATGTACAAAAAGGCCTGTCTCAGCAGAAGATATCGAACGCCTGGTTGGCGAAGTTGAATCAGACCTCGAAAACCTGGGGAAACCGGAAGTTCCATCCCGGATCATCGGAGACCAAGTGATTTATCGGTTGAAACAGCTCGATCTGATCGCATATATCCGCTATGCGTCAGTCTACCTCAAACTCAGAGACTTGCGGGCAATACGCGATGAGATCGACCAATTATTAGAAGGTGAGTCAAGATGACAAACGAAAACATTACTGTGAATAAACAAACTGGATTACTCCCCACCCCTCCTTTACCCGATCAAATTCCACCGGTTATGTTGTCAGATAACGCCCGGCAGGTGCTCGTTCGCCGCTACGTCCGCCGTGGACCAGATGGCGAACCTGCAGAAACTGTGGAGGAGATGTTCTGGCGCATTGCCTACCATGTTGCCAAGGTGGAAGCGGAATGGAAGGAAGATATTGAATCCCGCGCCATCGAATATTTTGAACTGCTGACAAGCAAAAAATTCTTCCCCAATTCCCCAACGTTTACCGGTGCCGGAACACCCCTGGGGCAGTTGGCTGCCTGTTTTGTGCTGCCCATTTCAGATGACATGGGCAAAGATTCTGCCGGGATCTTCCAGACCCTGCGGGATGCTGCGCTCATCCAGCAGACCGGTGGCGGGAATGGATTCTCCTTCTCACGCCTGCGCCCCAAAGGCTCACTGGTGAAAAGCTCAGCCGGACAGGCAACCGGTCCGGTGGGATTTTTGAGGGTGTATGACCACGCCTTTGGCGAGATCGCCCAGGGTGGCACACGCCGCGGCGCAAATATGGCTGTGTTGCGCGTCGACCACCCGGATGTGGAAGATTTCGTCACCTGCAAGACCAACGAGAACCAGATCACCAATTTCAACATATCGGTCGGGATCACCGATGATTTCATGAAAGCTGTAGAGGAAGACGCCGATTGGGACCTGGTCTTCCCGGATGTATCTTCACCTGACTATAAAAAATATAATGGCTCCATCGAGGAAGCCCGAAAGTCCGGCATCCCCGTGAAAACGATGAAAACCATTCGCGCGGCGGAGTTGTTCGAAAAGATCGTGCGCCAGGCCCACCACAATGGTGAACCGGGCATGCTTTTCCTGGATGCAGCCAATCGCTCCAACCCGGTACCGCATCTGTACCCGCTGGAAGCCACCAATCCCTGCGGCGAGCAGTGGCTGGGACCATACGAGAACTGCTGCCTGGGTTCCATCAACCTGGCTGAGCACTGCGGTCCAAACGGCAGCGTGGATTGGGAAACCCTGCGCCAAAGCACTGTTACTGCCACCACCTTCCTGGATGACATCGTGGAAGCCAATGCTTACGTCCCGGCAGTACCCCAACTGTCAAAAGCCGCGCACAACGCCCGCCGCATCGGCCTCGGCATCATGGGCTTGGGCGATCTGATGTACCACACCGGCATCCGCTACGGAAGCGACGACAGCCTGGAGTTCGCCTCCCAGGTCATGGAATTCGTGCGCTACCATTCCATGCGCACCAGCGTCGAGCTGGCGCACAAACGCGGCGCTTTCCCGGCCATCAAGGGCAGTATCTATGACGCCGAAAACTTCACCTGGTCGCCGCCCACGCCGTTGATGAATTACGTCCACGACTGGGACCGCCCGGTCATCGATTGGCCGAACATCACAGACGGAATCCTCAAGTACGGCATCCGCAACGCCGCCCAAACCACCATCGCCCCCACCGGGACGATCGCCACTGTCGCCGGCTGCGAAGGCTATGGCTGCGAACCTGTTTTCGCCCTGGCCTATGTGCGCCATGTCAACGACAACGGCAAGGATCTCACCCTGACCTATGCCAGCCCCGCATTCGAAACAGTGCTGGAAAAATGCATGCTCTCCCCGGAGATGCGCAAGGCGATCATCGAACAGGTGATGCAGGAAGGCACCTGCCAGAATATCGCCGAACTACCCGAAGAAGTGCACGATACCTTTGTAGTCTCTGCGGATATCACCGCCGAGGAGCATGTTTACATGCAGGCTGCCCTGCAGCGCTTCGTGGATAACAGCCTCTCGAAGACGATCAACTTCCCGGCCGGCTCCACACCCGAGGATGTTGCCAAAGCCTATACCCTGGCCTGGAAGCTGGGCTGCAAAGGCATCACCGTGTATGTGACCGGCTCACGCGACAAGGTCGTGCTGGAGACCGCCTCCACCGCCGATGCCAAGAAACCGGTCACCGAGCTGGCCGTCCAGCCGGACCTGTGGATGGAAAGCAAGAAAGCCCGCCCACGCTCATTGCGCGGATCCACCTACTCCATCGAGACGCCGCTGGGCAAAGCCTTCGTCACCATCAACGAGAACGGCGGCGGGCAGCCCTTCGAGGTGTTCGTCAATACCGCCAAAGCCGGCTCGGATACCGCGGCGGTCTCTGAAGCCATTGGCCGGTTGATCTCATACAACCTGCGCCTGGCTTCCCCGGTGGAAGCTCGCGCCCGCCTGCAGGAGGTCTTCCGGCAGCTGGCCGGCATAGGCGGCGGACGTTCGCTTGGCTTCGGCCCCAACCGCGTGCGTTCCCTGCCGGACGGCGTTGCCCGCGCCCTGGATGATTACCTGACCGAACGCGACGAGTTCAGCGAGGGCGAGGTGCACGAGGTGACGCTGACACCCATGCCGCTGGAGCAGGCCATGCTGAAGATCGGCGACCTGTGCCCGGAGTGCGGCCAGGCGGCGGTGGTCAGCGAAGAAGGCTGCCGCAAGTGCTACGCATGCGGCTTCAGCGAGTGCTAGGAGATTACGGGTGCGTCTGCGACGCACCCGGATGTTATATGAAAGTAATCCTTTAATCGTTAAATTATGAGAACTAATGTAACAACCGATAATTACCCATGTGGTAGTGGAAGGATAGTGACAGATTGTTGTTTGTTCACAAGATTTTCAACTAGCCCACCCGCACCGAAAACTTATTATGCAAACAAAAATTTTTTTGCCAGAGAATTAAATGATTGTTCAAAAAAAATATCTAATGAGCACATAATCTCTAGAAATGTTTTATACCATTTGTTTCATAAAAACAAAATACAAATATTAGGTCCAAAATTTGATAAAAATACGTTCATCTCAATAACATCTATCACGTCAAAAGTCTTATGTGAACGACATAATAATGCATTATCACAGTTGGATGAATTAGCATTCAAGTTTTTCAGCTTTTTGTACCTACCTTCAATTACTCAAGATTTTTCTATGATTAATGGTAATGAATTAGAAAGATGGTTTTTAAAACCATTATGTGGTTTTTATTCGTCTGGTATTGCCTTTGATGCTGTCAGGGATGGATGGGTTCCACCTAAAACATGGGTAGATGCATTATTTAAAATTGCACCTATGCCACCTAGTGGGGGATTGAATGTAATATCAAATTGGAACTACCAACAAAATTTTCATGAACTCTCTTTGAAACCTATTGATAAAGATAATCGGAATGCAATATTATTGAAAATTGCAGGGCATTTTTTTATCTATACGATAATGGCGATAATCAATTACAGTCCTATAGATAATAATGCTCCTAAACTAATCAAACGCCCAAAAGTATTTTTAGTAATTGAAGATAATTGTCAACGAGAAATTCACACGGGTTGGTTTTGGGGTGACAATTATAAAGTGGTTATGGAAAAGTCAAAATGATTTTATTATTCCATTCAGAAACATTACTTGTTTTGCAATTACTTAACAGATATGTTGCGCCATTGCTCCACTCATGTGATTTCAACTATCCCAAAATCTACTTTTCCCTGTTCAATAAAAATTCAAAATATACGACCTATTATTAAAAGGTAGAGAGATGGAAAAAAACCAAATAGCCGAGATCATCATTAATAAAGGAAATGAACTCTTTATTTCTCCAAGAATTCATACATTATTTGTTGCTGATCAAGAATCGAACAATCTATTAAACAATATTGATGATTCCCCTCATGCGTTTGTAATTGCTTGCATAATGGACAGACAGGTAAAAGCGGAAATAGCTTGGGGGATACCTCAAAAAATCAAAACAAAGCTTGGTAGATTCGATTTTCCATTCCTAGCAAATTTAACAGAATTAGCTTTTGAAGAATTAATGTCCAAACCTTATCCTCTCCATCGTTTTCCTAAAGATATGGCAAAAAACATCTTCCAGGCTGTTAGATTAATTGAAAATAAGTACTCAGGGATTGCTTCGAATATATGGAATGGCAACCCTTCTAGCGCTGAGGTAGTTTATCGGTTTTTTGAATTTAAAGGGGTTGGTCAAAAAATTGGGACAATGGCGACAAATATTTTGGCAAGAGATTTTAAAATTCGATTTTCAGATTACTATTCAATCGATATTTCTGTGGATGTCCACGTTAGGCGTGTTTTCTCAAGGCTTGGATTTATACCAAAATCTGCTAGTGATGAAATGATTATTTATAAGGCTAGAGCATTATCACCAGCTTTTCCTGGCCTATTAGATTTACCGATTTGGGAGATTGGTCGTACATGGTGCAAACCAACTGATCCTATATGTGAGTCATGTTACATGAGTTCATATTGCTCAAAACAATTTTAACTTTACATAATAATGTAAATATCGAAATTGTGGTTATCTTTTCCAGTTCAGTACGTTATATTCCTATTGAAATATCTCAAGCATTTGGTCTCTTTTTTCCCAAATTAGTGTTCCCAATTTTTTATTCTTCGCTTGCCCAGTAATCGTCTTTAGTAGATACTTTTTATTCGTCAAATACACTCCGCGAAAAGGCGGGTAAAAAGGAATAAAAGCATTTGTAAACACTAGGATAGGTGTTATCCAGGGTTTAGTCCCTATGACTGATTCGATCTTTTCCCTCATCCAGAAGGAATTTCGCAGTGATTGGGCAATAAAATCTTTTTCCGGAGTATGGCCATTCAAAAGCAACTTGTTATCTTCGATAGTTATTCTGCCCCCATGAGATTTTGTCTCAATCATGTAAATGCCACCTTCCTTACTTATTACAACATGATCGATATTGCCATAATCCGCCATAACATCATGAATAACCAAATAATCCTCACCCAGATTTGCCAGGAGATCCCCAATTTGTACTTCTGCTTTTGCTCCGCGTTTAGCCTGCTTTATCTTTTTTTCAACTGGTTTCAAGAGCATCGCAAGTATTGGACGAGAAAATATGATGATAGCTAAAAATATTAAGGCGAGTGGTCCACCGAGTTTTATTATGTCCTTGTTTGAAAGAATAATACTTAAGATAATGACAATGGCTATCACTCCCAACCCAATTCCTATTCCAATCCATCGCCGTTTATCAACCAGTTTATAGGTAGAATCTCCTGCGTTTTTTGGTACCTTTTTAGGTGGAACCGTTTTTTGAACAGGTTTTTCGACCATTATAGGAACATCTGTTTTAATTAGGGGTGGAGTTTTCTGATTGACTTTTTCATTGGGAATCAGTTTTTCAGTTATCTCAGTATTTTGTAAAGGAGGTTGATCAATTATGATAGATTCAACAGGTGGTACATGTTTCTGAGCATTTGAAGCCCAGAGTTTTATTATCTCAGCTTTTGCTTTCTCATTTTCCGGATTAAGCTTGATCACTCTTTCCAGGCAGTCCTGTTTTTGTTTTGGCTCATCCACGCACCAGTACAGCGCAAACCACAGTTCCGGGTCCTTCACGTTCCCCCTGATCTCTCGTTTCAGTAGTTCCCTGGATTCTTCCCTTTTACCGTTTTTGTATAATTCTCGTGCCTGATCGATGATTTGTGCTGACATTACCCGCCCTTTTGGTTGTTATTGTTGAACTATATTCATTATACAACTGGATTGGTTGAGAAATTTTCCAACTGGATTGTTTTTTCTTAGATCAATTATGAGACTCCTCACTCCGTTCGGAATGACAGAGGGGTGCTCTGTATGACATACTCATTTGCCCCCTGGCTTCGCCTCATTTGCCCGGAACAAAGTGTAGGGGATCCCCCCAAATTCACGAATTTGAAGGGATTCCGGAAAACCACATGCATCCGACCCAAGCAAACTCTGTTCTCGCCGGTGTGTGCGTAGCCTCCCCAAAGCGTTGCGGAGAGGGACCCGATCGCGCGCGATTTGTTTATTTGTCTTTATTTGTTCCTTTTGTATTGACGTGGAATTCAGGTATTATTTTGTTAAATTGATATTTCTGCAATCTTAATAAAGAATTTATAGACTATTTCCCTAATCTTACTAAAATTAAAGTTGAAAAAGTATTTATCGATTACATATAGTGGTTCTTTGAGAAAGGAAAAAGAATGGAAGTTAAGATCATAAAGTTAAATGGCTGCATGAATGTTATGCTGGCAGTGCTAACCTTGGGAGTGTTTCCACTAGCCTATTTCATACAAACTCGCAGTTGGCCAAAACTGGTTGATGAAAGTGGATTGACTACTCAGGGCGGAACGCGTATCGCGTGGAATGAATTCACCAAAATCACCAAAGTAACCACTCGTGTCAACCGTGGATCAAGCTCAACTGTCGAACATTACGATCTGCGTTCTCTAAAAGGAAAGGTGATCGTGCCAGTCTATCGCCTGGTCGATGGTCCACAGGTGTTTGAATTTATCACAAAACATTTACCTCCACAACTACTTATCCAATAGAAACCTCTGTTCGCGCCGGTGTTTGCGTTAATATCCCTGGAGTGAAACGGAATGGGAAGCATCCCCGAGGCGTAGCGGAGAGAGACCCCGCCGTGCGCGAAAGTTGACCGCCAGGTCTCCATTCTTTGGTATTAGGCTTTCTACACCGTGGTTGAGATTCCTCCCTCCAGGATCCCACAGGGAGGCTTCCCACTGATGCGCAATCACTTCGGTTGGAATGACAGGCATTTGCCCCCCTAGCTTCGCCTCATGTGCCAGGAACAAAGTGTAGGGTATCCCCCCAAATTCACGAATTTGGAGGGATTCGCAAAGGATAGGCCTGCATATCATGCCCGAAGGGTACGTCGGTCCACCCCTACGAGCAGGGCTTATAAAAATCATTGTCGTAAGATAAGGTAATAGTTTGGTTGGGTGGAATAACGTAATAATTCTGGTTTTGCCGATCCAGCCAATTGCCATTTAAAAGATCTTTGATCAGGATCATGTCTCCGAGCATTCTTTCAAAACGCCAGCCATATTTTTGGGCTTCTGCTTGTGCCTTTTCCTCATGGCTTTCTGAACCTGACAAACCCAAATCGATCCAAACTGCCCGCTCATAAGATTGCTGCCAGGAATCTGTCAGGCTGAGCAGGTAGTCGGCGTTTTCCTTACCATATTTGGTTACACATTCACTATAGGTCAGGTCGAAGATCTTTTTTTCCGGTGAGCCGATCGGCGACAGCAAGTTCATTGTGCCCATGCGCTCGATATAATCATCTGTGAACCAGTATGTCCCGGGAACCTGGTCAACCTGCTCTTTATAAAGTTTGGCATCACCTAGAAATAATGTAATACAATCATGGACTTTCGGGATGACCACCGGGATTGAAGGCGCTTTCAGCAGCTTTAACCAATTCCCGCATAGCCCATAACCCAAAAGGATGGCGTCGTATTTCCCTTGTTCAGCTTCAGCGATCTTTGCCTGGAGAGCTTCATTGAGGTCTTCAGGGTGTTCGTGCAGTCTGATCGGCATCAGGTGAATATCCACGATGTGTGGCGAGGCTGCAGCAGCCAAATACAGTGGTCTAGCCAGTACTTCACAGGCTATGCAAAAGAATCGCATCGGGGAGATCTCCTAATGAATCAAAGGAATATTATGCATGAAATTATAGCAGGAATTACATATATAAAAGGCAGATCACGATCCACCTATAAGGAGGATAAAAAGGACAATAATCTGCCTACCCGGCAATTCAAACTGCGGACTTTTAGGATGATATGCGCAAATGCATATCATCATTTCCTTGGTCTCTTGTTTCCTTATTCACCGGGGTGCGATTCTAATTTCCTTATATTTAATCCAATCCGGATCACCGCATAACAAAGGAATATTATAAAAATAAACAATATCAGTTGCGTGATATCAAAAAATAATGAATATTTTCCCAATTCTTCGTGATTCACGAGCCTGCCCGGATTAATTATCACCAGGTAAATTGGAAGAAACGGAAGCAGCACTGCCAATAAACGACGATATTTTTGAGCCTTTGCGCGGCTGGAATTATAGATCTCAGGCGTATTTGAATTTTCAGGCTTTATGCGATAATAATGCCAGTTGGCTATAGAAGCTACCAATTCCCAACCAGAATCGCGGAAAATAGAAACATATTCCGGGTAGTCCTTATTCGTTGTGAGTTTATAATCAAGCCGGTAGGTCACTGTCTCAGGGGTTCCGCGCTGAAAAGTATAAACAAAAGGAGCAACAGATAGTAGGTGCCAACCCGATGCAGCCATTTCTTCCAACCACTTTTCTTCTTTTTCATCCTGCCAGGCAAAAATCACTTTGAATACTGTTTTTGTCTCGTTTACGTTTTCCTGTTCCACTTCCACCTCACAAACCCAATAATATACGGCCATGACGGGCCAATTCTTCGAAACGGTTAACTTCGTGCTCTGCCACGCGAAGACCGACTTCAGTCATATTGTAAAGTTTCCTACGTTCATGCCCGGCTTCTTCTACTGATTCGATCAGTCCCATAGCCTGCAAATTCGACAGGGCTCCATATAAGGTCCCCGGGCCTAATTGAACCCGGTTATTGCTGATCTCGCTGACCTTTTGCATCACACCATATCCGTGCAGGGGTTCTTTGAGAGCTGCCAAGATGTAAAAAGTAGCCTCTGTAAGCGGTGTTATTTTTTTTATTGCTTCTTCAATTTTCACTTCATCGACCATTGCATCACCTGCCTTTACTTCACAGCGATATATCGTTATTCGCTATATCGTTTATCGTTACATCGCATAACGCTATATTAGCAAAGAATTTTTCCTTTGTCAATAGGCAAATATATATGCGAAATATCATGCCCGAAGGTTATATCAACCAGCCCGTTGAAGGCTGGTTTGTGCTGACTACCGAATCTGGAAATTGAATTTATATTTCCCCAGCCGATTGAAAAATCACAACCAGCTTGTTTGTATAATCATTAGTCTATACTTTTGCCCAATCCAATTGTACACTTTTTTTATCTTATTTATCCACTATATAGGCAGGAGTCATTATGAAAAAACATTTCTTGTTTCCCACCATTTTCGTGATTGTGCTTTTGTTTGGAAGTATTGCAGTAGTCAACCCGGTTCAGGCAGATACATCTCAAGTCATCTGTTATGACCAATTTCAAAATGTGATTCCCTGCCCAAAACCAAAACGAACAAAGACCCCCTACCAGACAAAAATACCAACAGCTACGCAAACATCTTTACCCACCGCCACCCCAACCACAACAGCAACCAATAAACCAACTTCCACTGCGCTACCCCCCACCAAGACCTTTACCCCAACAAGCAGTGCCACAATCCTAGCAGTTATTCCACTGACAGGAAATTCTCCTTCAGGAAGTGATCCTAATTCCAATCAGGCACCGCTTCCCGGGCCACAACCAAACCCGGGACAGTTTTCGCTATTCGGGTTGGGGGTTGGCAATCCGTTGGGAATATTGATCGGATTACTGGTGGGAATATTGATCGGATTATTGCTAGGCGGGCTGCTGCCTGCCGTTATCAGGAGTATGCGTGGCGGTCTTCTTCCTGCAGTTGACACAGGAAATGCCATGCATCAGGCTCATAAATTTGATGGAGCGATCAATCAGGATCATAAGTTAAATGGCGCGATCAACCAGGATCACAAATTTAATAGCTCGATCAACCAGGACCACAAGTTTGATGGAGCAATCAACCAGGATCATAAATTAAATAGCGCGATCAATCAGGATCACAAGCTGAATGGTGCGATCAACCAGGATCACAAATTGGATGGTGCTGGTGATCAGTTCATTAAGTTTGATTGAGATAGACAACACTCGACAATAATATTGAGTGAAGTATAATTTTTAATATGATTAATAACCTGGTGCGAACGGTACCAGACCTGACTCAGGAAGATCTGCTCATCCTGCGTCAGGTTTGCTTAAACTTTTTTGAATGTAATGATAAGACCACCCAGAAGCTTGCAAATTTCAGAAAGTTATTTGAGGAAGGGGCTAGTCTATCCATTTTCCAGGCTGAAGAAACACTATTCCCGCTACATCTAAATGATCTCATCAAGTCTGGTCTGCTGCAAGAGGTAAATTCAAAAATCCAGGCCAGTTTGCAGATCCAGTATTATCAAGGCCTCCTTTTCCTCACAGATTTCTTTCACCAGGAAAACCAGCCGGATTTTGTTCTACCAATCGGTCCTTCCGGACGGTATTTGGCAGATCTGACCATCAGGCAGTCTGTACAGAACACCCTGGATCTGGGTTGCGGGTGCGGGATCCAAACCTTGCTGGCTGCCCAACACAGTGTAAAAGTGATTGCCACAGATATAAATCCTCGCGCATTAGCTCTCACTCGAATAAATGCTGAATTAAATGGAATAATGAATGTGGAGACCATTGAAGGCAGCTACTTTGAACCTGTAGCTGGACATAAATTTAACCTTATATTAGCCAACCTGCCTTATGTCATTCGTCCTGAATCACGCTTCATTTATTGCGATGTGGAACAACCTGGCAATGGAAGCATCCGAAAATGGCTGCTGGAAATACCAAATTACCTTGAGGAAGGTTGCTATGCGCAAGTGCTTTTACAATGGCCGATCTATGATAATCAATCCTGGTGGCAGCCCATCCAGGAAATGCTTAAGGATCTTAAGGTAGATTCCTGGCTAATCTATAACGGGTCCAAAATACCGACAGAATATGCAGATGCATGGATAGACCTGGCAACAAAACTTGATCCGGAAAAATTTTTAAAAACCCGCCAAACATGGGTCCAGTGGTATCAAGATCAGGGTATTCAACAGATCGGGTTTGGAGCTTTGACACTAAGAAGCCGGTTAACAAGCAAGAATTGGTTCCGTGCCATACCAGTTAATAAAGAGTTGGATAGCCAGGTGGGAGAACAATTCATACGATTTTTCACAGGAAAGGATTTCCTGGATACCCTTGGAAATCAGGATGAATTGCTAAATATCATTTTTCATAAATTTAACTTGGAGATTGAACCAGAAAATCATTCGACAAATTGGATATATTCATCCAAAGAAATGCGTTTAGAAATCACTCTCTCCCCTGAAACCATACCAGTTTTTCGCTATCTTGATGGCAAGTGTAGTTTACTGAAGGCAATTCAACTAGCTTATCCAAATTCTACTGTTAGAGAGCAGAAGACGCAGCAAATCCTTAATGATATTGAAAAGATTATCCAATTAGGGCTCCTCTTACCTAAAAAATGACCCCCTTTCGCGGCAGTATTATTATCAATTAAGTGTATCAAATAGACCCCCACCGAGAAAGTGGGTTTACCGCCTGGTCTCCATTCAATTAGTGTTGGTTTTTTCTAAATAATTTTATAGATTCCTACAGCAAATGCAGCCCACATGGACGCTTCGCAGTGTATTACAGGTGTAACTCCTATCGGAGCGACAGACATGCAGACGGATCTTGATCCACCTCTACAAATGTAAATTTCTATCGAAACCTACGCGATTTTTGATGGTTATGATTTTCAAGCGAAGAATTGTATAATCATTTGCAATTGATCATTATGGAGCATGGAATGAGAAGGAAAAAACCTGTTCGCATTCACTTGGGCATTATTATTGTCTGTGTATTGTTGCAGACAGCCTGTATACCAGCCAATACACCACCTCCGACACCAACCACCGCCTCTACTTCTCCGCCAACGGTTACGTCCTCACCTGATGCCTCCAGGATCGTTGAGACACCCGGACCTACCGATCTGCTCATCAAGCCTGTTGACGTTTATCCCTTTTGTACCAGCATCGGAAAAGATAAAACAACACGGGTACCATCCACTTCACCGGTGAATATTGTATGGGGATGGAGCGCAAAGACCGAAGAACAGGTCAACGAATTCCTGGAGAACAGCACCACCACCATCACCCTGGATGGAAATGAAATTGAAGGCTACCAGACGGGGAATATATTTAAAAATGAAACCAGGAACAATTATGAGGTTTTGTGGGTCTCACCTATAGGAATAATGGAAACTGGTCAGCATACCATCACCTATGACATAAAGTTTACTAAACAAGTTGACGATGGGACCATTTTGTACGGACCGGGTACAGAAAATGAATCCGGGCACGACGAGTGCTTTATCCTGGTCGAATGAGACCAGAAACTAATAAACGGTTTTACCTGAATTGATCTTGAAGTTCGCAAAATAGGTGGTGAAGAATTGGGTTTTTATTCACAGTACCATTCCCCAGATAGACTATTATCGGGTCGTCAGGGACACTCATAGCCTCAAGTTCCACCCACTCTGTTCCATCATCGTATTGGAATGATAAATTCGTACCGGTTCTGAATATCCTGTATTTTCCAGCAACAGCTGTTGTATTCTTTTCACCGCTTAGTTTTCCACCGGTGCTCCAGGCGAAGAGAGCATCAGCATTGCTGCCGGCAGTCCGGCGCAGTCGGGTGATGTGGTTACCCTGCCCGTCGGTATTCACCCCGAAATACGCCCCATCCAAATGGTCTGTCACAGGCTGAGTCCAGCCTTCATCTTTCTGGAAATCCACCATTGGGGACTTTGGAAGACGACTTAAACTTATTGGTGAATTTGCTAAACAACCTGAGATTGAATTCATTCGGTTATACAACAAATTTGCAGATGACAAGGATTCTGGATAATATAATAGTCGCTAACCAAACCGGAGGATCACCAGATGGCAACCAATTCTACAGTTTCCAGCGTTCATGTCAATGCTCCGCGTCCTAAGGTTTACCAGGCACTCATCAACGCCCAGGCAGTTGCACAATGGGATGTACCAATTGGCATGACCAGCCAGGTGCATGAGTTTGATGGCCGGGAAGGGGGGTATTTTAGAATTTCGCTAACCTACGAAGAAACAACCTCCAAAGGAAAAACATCCAGACAAACCGACACCTATCATGGCCATTTCACCAAGCTCGTACCAAATGAGAAGGTGATCGAAACAATCGAGTTCGAGACATCCGATGAATCAATGCGCGGTGAAATGACAGTCACTTTCACGCTCACTGATGCTGGCGGAGGTACGGACGTGCTCGCAAAACACGAGAACCTGCCGCCTGGCCTCTCACCCGCCGACAATGAGATTGGATGGCGGATGTCGCTCGACAAGTTAGCCGCTCTTCTCGATGCAGGCTAAGGTTTGTGCAGATTTTCGGAAGGATCAAGATTTGCCCTATCCTATCCTACCCAAATGCTAAAGACATTAGGGTAGGAAGAATTTTTTAGGGGACACGTCAGTTCGCCCTAAAAGGTTTACCAATCAGGCACTAAGATTCCTCTCTTCGTTCGGAATGACAAACATGGGGCAAGCACATAGGTCTGCCCCTGCGGGAATAATTGTTTCCATCAAAAAATCCGGAATGAATTAAGTCGGGGATGGAGTAGGCGACGGGACTGTAGTATCGGTGGGAGCAGGAGTATCCGTTGCTGTTGGAGCGGTCGTATTTGTCGGGATCTCGGTGTTGGTTGAGGTTGGCGATGGAGTAACCGATGGGGTAGGCGTCGGCGTGAATGTAGGTGTCAATGATGGTGGGTTGGTTCTTGTCACAGTAACTGTGGAAGTTTTGGTTGGAGTCCTTGTCAGAGTCCGGGTAGGTGTTTTGGTCGGTTGATCTATTACAACAATAGCGACCGAGGGTATCTCACCGAAAAGCCGCGCATATGGATCCATCAACTGCCAGTGACCGGTGTATTCCCCCTCTGATGGAGGCGCGGTCAGTTCCACTATGACATGAATATAATCGCCTGGCGCAACAATGTCATCCAGGAATACATTTGCTCCACCCATGCGTTTTCCATACACAAACACCAGGCTAAAACTTGTGGACCAGGCGCAGGTCCCGTTATTATAAAATTCCCAGGTCTTGTCAAATTCCTCGTTTGTAAAGACCTCCGTTCCATCCGGGATGGTCTCATCAGTCACCATCGAACTATAACGGCAAGTGGCATAATAATCATAGGTGCTGGTTGGAATTGCGGTTTTGTAAATGGTGACGCTTGGCTGGATCGTTACAGTACTCGCACTGGGAGTGGAGGTACCCGGTGTTGTCGTAGGGGTTGGGTGTTCCACGGCATAAGTCTGAGCCACCGATGTATAGATCCGGTACACTTCCGCCTGCGAAATTGTCGGTCCAAACAAACTGCAGGCAGGAAGAATGATCAGTATCGCGATGAGGATTATGGCTAAAAGCAATTTAGGTTTCAAGGTGCCCGCTCGAGTAATCAATCTTTAGGTTCAGCTTTCCGTATATATATCATACGATAAAACTACATTTTTGTTCCCAAGTATATATTCCATCAGCCTAAAGCATAGATTATGCATAGAATATTGTAAGGAAATTATCCCGGCACTAATTTGTGAATATACCACTTGTAATTTGAATGTAATGTATCCCATAAACCGGACCGATAGCCATCTGGTAAATCTTATCTAACTAATTACAATGGAAAAGTTCGCGGAGTGCTATTGTGGAATTTCTTGAATGCGCTGGATAAGGCTGGTGCATTGCTTAAAGAAGCAGGACAATATTCAGTATAATAATCAGGGAGAATCAATTTATGGAACTCGTTGAAGGAATATTAGAACAAAGCAAAGTCAAAATTCATTATTGGACCGGGGGTAAACCCGACGCACCTCTGGTGGTTTTCAGCCATGGAGCCACGGTGGATCACCATGAATGGGATGCCACCCTACCCATCATCGGGAAGGATTTCAGGATCATGACCTGGGATGTCCGGGGGCATGGACTTTCCCGGCCAGCACCATTTTCCTTACAGGAGGCAGTTAATGATCTCCTTGGAATTTTGGATGCACTTACGGTTGAGGAGGCCATTTTTGTTGGACATTCCCTGGGCGGCAATTTGCACCAGGAATTGGTTTTCCATCATCCCGATCGTGTAAAGGCGTTGGTATTTTTGGACTGTACGTGGAATTTTCAAAAACTTTCAGCTTTGGAATCGATCAGCCTCAGTGTGGCAGAACCCATCTTCAAGCTGTATCCTTATAAGACCCTGATCAACCAATCTCTGGCTGTAACAGCTACATCAAAGGAATCCCAGGATTTGCTGAGACCTGCCATGGAGAGCCTCAAAAAAGATGAGATGATCCAGATCTTAATGGAAGCCACTACCAGCCTGCATAATGAACCGGGGTATAAAATCAATAAACCTATCCTGATGATGGTGGGAGATAAAGATACAACAGGGAATATCCGAAAAATTATGCCGATCTGGGCTAAGCAGGAGACTGACTGTAAATTTGTAGTTATTCCAAATGCCAAACATGCAGCCAATCTGGATAACCCCGAATTCTTCCATCGGACCCTGATGGAGTTTTTATGCAAATTCTTGACCTAAATGATGGCACGCTATCTCGTGCCCATACGAAGAATCGTGCCTGATTTAGCAATCGTGTTCAAACAATATCCAACTATAATTAAGCAATATAGTCATACAAGTTAGTATGATTCGAGGGTAAGGGAGAGATACCATGCTCATCACTGATGCACAAAGAGAGATGCGGACAGCATACATGGGAGGTTTTATCGGCCAGTTGGTAGCTGGAATTATCTGGGCACTATCCGCAGCATCCAGTTTATGGATCAGCCCAAAAATTGGCATGATCATTCTCTTTTTTGTCAGTATGCTTTTGTTCCCATTAACTCAATTCATTTTACGGCGAATGGGTCAACAAACTAAACTAGGTGCTGGAAATACACTTGGTCAATTAGCAGCGCAGATCGCATTTACAGTACCCATCGGATTCATTCTCGTAGGGGTGGCAACACTCTACGAGCCCAACTGGTTTTATCCGGCGAGTTTGATCGTTGTTGGGGCACATTACTTGCCTTTTGTTTTCTTATATGGAATGAAGCATTTTGCCATCCTGGGAAATCTGATGATCATCGGCGGAACGCTCATCGCCCTGTATGTTCCGACCATATTCAGCCTGGGCGGCTGGTATGGGGCAATTGTTTTGATCGCATTTGCTTTTGTGGGTCGACTAACAATAATGCGGGAAGTAAAACCTGAATAATCAGGACGGATAAAACAGATCCCAGGTCTACTTCATATTGTCAGGTAGTTTATTCAACGATAGAAAACGGGGAACATACCATTAAATTTGTTAAGCCATTTCTAGCATTAATACTTGCCTTAATCGCAGGATCAGTGATTTATCTTGCTATCGTCATCTTTGATTCATTTAGTATTCCACCCATGTCAATTCTGCGTCCAGAGAGCTTTCTTAATATATCCACGCTATTTGTTTTTAATACTTGTGTTTTAGCAATTTTCATTTTATACCCAATCATAATAGGAATAATATTGTGTTTCAAAAAAGGACAATCCACAAAACCGACAAAACAATCGCAATCAGAAATAGACAAAAGTGAAGAAAGCGTTTCTGCAAGAATCGTATCCATTTTCTTATCTGGCGCCAGTATCGTATTGGGCACTTATCCAATCATTCTGATGTTATTCTTGTCCATTGAGGATATACTTGATTACCTTTCAGAACTAGACTTTATCATAATGTCTGTATATGTAATTGTCCTTCCATTATCTGGGTTAATCCTTTCCACTGTTTCAGTCATTTGGAAAAAATGGTGGCTATCACGAATTACACTGCTATATTGTTGCGTCGAATTTATCAATGCAGTTTTTTTTATAGCATTAATCTTATTTCCTCCAATTGAAACGCTAATCGGGTGATATCAAATATAAATACCTGATATTAAAAACGAATTCTTATTTCCCACATATGTATAATAGTTAAAACATCAGGGAGATCCATGTACGAAGACATTCCAGATCAGGAATACCAAAAATTTCAATCATTTATTCAGGTCTACCAAAAAGGCGCTATCATCGTCAAAGAGAATGAATTAGATGATAAGGGAATATTTCTACTTAGAAAAGGCAGTGTCTCGGTTTACAAAGGTCAAGGGAGTAAGCGCGAGCAAATTTCCAAAATCGATGCCATTAATTTCTTTGGTGAGATGTCTATCATTGCTGGAGGTGCTCGATCTGCCAGTGTTGAAGCTTTACTGGATAATACTATTGTTTACGCCTTCCGAACACCAGACCTCGATGTTTTATTATCAAATCCAACATGGGGTCGAATGCTGATCTCAAGATTAGCCCATGATCTGAAACAGAGCAACATTCTTGTCATGGAGCAGCATGAAAAATTGAATAATTTGGAGATGGAGAAAATTAACCTAACCAATGGTGTGGTTGATGTACTTAATATAACCTACGCAATCCAGAAAAAGATTGCAAATGATGCGGTAGCGACAGCACGTGAATGGAAGTATTTGATCGGGATAGTAGACCTGGTACACAAACTGGTCAATACCCGCTTACCGGGGGTTGCTAAACGGTTGGGACATGTGGATGCAGAGATTTGGAAAGGATTGTACAAAGAAGGAATCTGCCCGGAGATCATTTACCGTCAAATGTCGGATCATGAGGAATTATAGTAATGCGCGTTCACACCTATTATTCTAGAACGTATACTATTAATAATTAGTAAGATACAAGCCTATGAGAAACCGATTATTTTCCATTATTTTGATTATTACATTATCACTCGTTGGATGCAGTCCATTAAATGATATTTTGCAACAGAATGGTGATCTACTTCCTAATGGAATGACTCAAGAGGAAGCTGACGCTCTGAAGGGCATCATTTTATTGGATGATTATCCTTTATATTCCATGCACTTTTCAGGAAATTATGAGCCCGAAATAGTAAGCACCAACGAGTCTGGATCCTTAGAACAGGGATATCGGATGTTTACAAAGAATTATGGTCAAAACCATCCCATGTGGGGCTGCTCATTATTTTCTGCTTTGGGTGACTCCGAAAATATGCTGTTTGGCCGCAATTTTGATTGGCAATATAGCCCTGCTCTTCTGTTATTCTACGATCCACCAGATGGATATTCTTCAGTTTCAATGGTAGACATCACCTACTTGGGGTATTTAGGAGAGGAAAACCTCCTTGAGCTTACGCTTGAAGAGAGGGCTGATTTAATCGAGGCGGTCGAAATCCCATTTGATGGAATGAATGAATACGGCCTTGCGGTGGGAATGGCAGCTCTTGAATCGGATGGACAACGGATCGATCCAAACAAACCATCAATAGATTCCTTGATGGTTATCCGGGAAATCCTGGACCATTCGCGCACAGTTGACGATGCAATAGCAATCATAGAAAAGTACAACATCGTTTGGGGCAATGGTCCACCTTTGCATTATTTGGTTGCTGATCGAAGCGGTAATTCGGTTCTGGTGGAGTTCTACCAGGGAGAAATTCAAATTATTAGAAATTCACAACCCTGGCACATCATGACCAACTTCTATGTCTCACCTGTGGTTGATCATCCAAATGGCGAATGCCGGCGATACGACCGGATATCACGGAAATTAGAAGGATCACTTGGTCAGATTACAAACCTGGAAGCTATCAGCCTATTAGAAGAAGTATCGCAAACGAATACTCAGTGGTCTGTGCTTTATGGCCTTACCAATGGTGAAATCCGGATTTCAATGGGCAAGGACTACAATAAAGATCCAATGATCTTTCAATTAAAATAAACGATAAAAGCAATAACTATCTTGTCAAACTGCGATACTTTACACGATGTGGAGTATCTGCGGCGATGCCCAGACGCTTTTTTCGGTCAGCTTCGTAATCTGACCAATTGCCGGGCTGCCACCAGACTGTACTATCTCCTTCAAAAGCCAGGATATGAGTGACGATCCTATCAAGGAACCAGCGGTCGTGTGATACCACGACTGCGCACCCGGCAAAATTTTCGAGGGCTTCTTCCAACGCCCGGAGTGTATTTACATCCAGATCGTTGGTCGGTTCATCCAATAAGATCACATTTCCCAGGCTGCGAAGCATTTTTGCCAGGTGAACACGGTTGCGTTCTCCCCCCGAAAGATTGCCAACCTTCTTTTGCTGGTCCGCACCCTGAAAGTTAAAAGCGCTCACATAGGCGCGTGAGTTGCGTTTATGACCACCCAGATCCAGAATATCATTTCCATCACTGATCTCCTCCCAGACGTTCTTTTCTGGGTCGAGGGAAGCCCGGCTTTGGTCAAGGTAAGTGATCTTCACAGATTTACCAATATCGATCGTTCCTTTATCCGGCTGTTCCTGACCGGTGATTAATCGCAGCATGGTGGTTTTACCAGCACCATTTGGACCGATAACACCGACGATACTGCCTGCTGGAATGCTCAGGTCCATATTTTCAAGCAACAATCTATCGCCATAGGCTTTGGTCACTCCCCTGAATTCGATGACCTTATCCCCCAAACGAGGACCCGGCGGAATATAGATCTCCAGGTCTTCCCGTCGTTTTTCAGATTCCTGGGAGAGCAGATCCTCATAAGCTGTGTAGCGAGCCTTACCCTTGGATTGCCGCGCTTTGGGGGACATCCGGATCCAATCCAGTTCCCGCTCCAGGGTCTTTAACCGCTTGCTCTCTCCTTTTTCTTCCTGTCGAATTCGCTCCTCTTTTTGCTCCAACCAGGAAGTGTAATTGCCTTTCCAGGGGATTCCGAAGCCTTTATCCAACTCGAGAATCCAACCGGCTACATTATCCAAAAAGTAGCGGTCATGGGTTACAGCGATAACGGTGCCTTTATATTGCTGCAGATGGCGCTCCAACCAGGCAACAGATTCAGCATCCAGGTGGTTGGTCGGTTCGTCGAGTAAAAGGATATCCGGTTCGGTAAGCAGCAACCGGGTGAGGGCTACACGTCTGCGTTCTCCGCCGGAGAGGGTTTTGACTGGCGTGTCTCCCGGCGGGCAGCGTAGTGCATCCATGGCCAGATCAAGCCGGTTATTCAAAGTCCAGGCTTCACGCTTATCCAACTCATCCTGCAGCTTACTCTGTTCAACCAGGAGAGCATCAAAATCAGCGTCTGGATCGGCAAATTTTTCGTTGACTAGGTCATATCGCTTGAGCATATCTACAATTGGTTGGACTGCTTCCTCCACCACCTGCTGGACGGTTTTCGTATCATCCAGATGCGGTTCCTGGTCCAGCATACCCACCGAATAACCTGGTGAGAAAACCACTTCTCCGTTATAGCCATCGTCTTTTCCGGCAATAATATTCAGCAGGGTGCTTTTGCCCGAGCCATTCAAGCCGAGTACACCTATCTTCGCTCCATAATAGAATCCGATGGATATATCACGCAGCACCTGTTTATTATTCGGCTGGAAAACACGACCTACTTTGACCGTGGAAAAAATTACCTGTTTGTCATTCATATCAAGTCCTGTTGATTAGAGAATAGATAGTAGAGGGTAGAAATTAGAAAATTTGAATGTGATCACATAACAATATTTTGAAACTCGATCCTTCCTTTAATGAAACCACATCATAGCGGAGATTACAAGGATATTGCTATAATATCTACACATATAAATTGATCAAATTAAATATCAGGTGGTGCTGAAGTGAACTTTACGGTAATCCAAAAAAAGAACGTGAAAATTGTGACCTGCATTCCAGATGGAACCAGGATCTCTTCGGAAGCAGATGCGCTTGATGCTGTCGCGGCTTGTGGAGAATATGGAACCTATAAACTGCTCATTCCCGGCGAATGCCTGTCAGAGTCATTTTTTGACCTGAAAAGCGGCCTGGCAGGTGCTGTCTTGTTAAAATTCAGCAATTATAGAATTCAGGCATGTATTCTAGTTCAGGCTGAAATGATCGGCGTTGGTAAATTCTATGAATTTGTGCTCGAAACCAACCGTGGAAATGAATTTAGGGTCTTTCAAGACCGCGATAAAGCGCTGGATTGGCTAGTTGGAAAATAAAATCAGATTTTCCAGACGGCGGGTAATAATCCTATGCATAATGGCTGTAATTGCCATCATTCACTTACTTAGGATCGGGAATTATTTGTCTGGTGAGGTATATCATTTTTATTATAGTTATTTTTCTGATCTGATCCTCCCATTGGGAGGATATTTTCTGCTATGCGCAGCAGAATTCAAGCTGCCCATCCTCAGACATTGGAGACGTAAACTAGTGATTTCATTTTTAGCACCCGCTATGGCTGAGACCTTCCAATTTTTTGATATACCTGTTTTGGGAACTACTTTCGACCCGCTTGATTACTTAATGTATGCTTTTGGCGCAATCTCCGCTGCCATCATTGATACCCAAGTATTTCCCCGGATATTTAAATTTTGGGTGTATACAAAAAATGGAAAGTTAATGACTTGAACACGACCTTTGCACCTGAGATTAGGAGGAGGCACGTTATGCTTGAAAAAGCGAATTTACTTGGAGCAATCGTGGCTGATGCATTTTATTTATCAGCCATATTGGTTTTTATTTTCAGGCTGCTCGGCAAACCGAGATACGGGTTTTGGATTGGATATTTTGAGTTCCTTTTGGCAATCCCATTAATTTACTTAGTAGTTGTAGGTCCGCAATACAATCGTCCCGTTATCTATTACATCCAGATTGGGTGCATGCTGGCCTGGTTAGTATTGGAAGCACTTCTTGATTACATTCTTAAAGTTGACTTTCGCAATATCAGGTGGGCAGTGATCAGTTATGTTGTATTGTTCTTCGCCGGGGCTGGTGGAATGCTGGGAGTGGCACGGCTGGCCGGCCGGGAGTGGAGCATTTCAGCGATCATCCTGTTTCTAATAATGGCTGTTTTGACATTTGTGCAACGGTCAGTGACTGGAATGTGAAAATATCCAGATCCTGCCAGTTTCCCATGCTGAAAAGTCTTATCCTTCATTAATAAATATTTTCCAATTTATTCACAATTCATTCTTATACTATTAGATGCTGGAAATAAGTTTACCCATGAAGAACAAGTTATATGCTCCACTAGGGAAAATTTAGAATTTCGTTACACCAATTATATGCACAAACAAAAATTTTCCACGTTAACCATAGCAAAAGCGGTAGGCTGTCACCCGAATACTGTTCGACTTTTTGAAGCACAGGGGTATATACCTACAGCACCCCGCAGCAACTCCGGTTATCGACAATTTACCGAGTTTCATATTGAACAGATGCAGTTAGCTCTCACAGCTTTACGGTGGCCATATCCCGGTGGGAAAGCCCCTGTGGATCGATTAGTCCATCTTGCGGCTGATAAGGAGTTCCCTGCCGCTCTTCAGCTTGGATATGCTTACAAGGACCGTATCCAACAGGAAATAGACTATGCGCAGGATGCTGTCCGTGTGCTGGAGCAATGGGCAAGCGGACAACCAGCTAAACCGATGCCACAACCTCTAAGGATTAGTGAAGCTGCCAGCCTACTTGGTATTACCACAGATGCTCTGCGCAACTGGGAACGCAATGGGCTTGTTGCCATTCCGCGCGATGATTCAAATTCATATCGTCTTTACAATGAACCAGAACTCAGTCGATTACGGGTGATCAGGGTTTTGAGCCAGGCGGGATACAGTATGATGGCCATGCTCAGAACCATTCACCAACTTGACCTTGGAATCAAGGGCGATTTGGAAACTCTGATCGGTGAACAACCCATTGGTGAGGATGTGATCACGGCAGCAGACAGGTGGTTGGCTACTCTGAAAGACCAGAAAGTCAGGGCGGAAAAAATAATTTTCCAGATCAATCAAATGATAGAGAAGTATGCAGCATCCTAAGCGGTAACCCTCCAATAGCACACCAATGTTTTAAAATGAAAATAAGTGGGATTCAAATGATTCCCACTGTTCAGGCGTGGGCAGATACTATGTTATTGACCAATTATGGAGGAATTCATGACGGGGCAGCTCATTACAGTTCAGGAATTAAGCAAGACATACAAAGTGATTCAGCGCGGTGAAGGATTATCCGCTTCACTAAAGAGCTTATTCCATCGAACCTATGTAAATATTCCAGCAGTACAGGAAATCAGTTTTTCCATCCATGCCGGCGAGATGGTCGGATTTATAGGCCCTAACGGGGCGGGCAAAACAACCACTTTAAAAATGCTTGCCGGATTGCTTTTTCCGACGTCTGGGAAAGCAACGGTAAGTGGATTCATTCCGTGGGAGCGCAATAATGCCTTCCTGCGGACGATCAGTATGGTGTTGGGCAACAAGAGCCAGATGTTGTGGGATATCCCGCCACTGGACACATTTCGGGTATTAGGTGAGATCTACCAAGTTCCCCGGAAAGAATTTGACCAGACTCTCGATGAATTAGTGAACCTGCTAGAAATGAAGGAGATCCTTTTCAAACCTGTTCGAAATTTGTCACTCGGTGAGCGGATGAAATGTGAGCTGGTCGCCGGGCTGCTTCACCGGCCAAAAGTCATGTTCCTGGATGAGCCGACCCTCGGCCTGGATATTTCCATGCAAAACAGGCTGAGAGAGTTCCTGAAAACCTACAATTCACTTACCGGAGCCACCATCATCCTTATGAGCCATTATATGGCTGACGTGACGGCCCTGTGTCCACGAGTGATCCTTATTCACCAGGGCAAGTTGTTGTATGACGGAGAATTAAGTACACTTTCAAACCAACTTGCCCCGTTCAAGCTCATCCACTTTACCGTGAGTGATGGTCAGACTGAGATTGACCTGCCTAAGGGAGTGGATGTACTTCCCCGGGAAGATGACCGCATTACCTGGCGCACAAACCGCAAAGATGCTCCGGGGGTAACAGCTCATCTTTTACAGAACCTAGCCTTAGCTGACCTGACGGTGGAAGATCCGCCGATCGAGGCTGTCATCGACCAGATCTATTCGGAAGGTGGTTTATGAATTACCGGGGAGGTATCGCACTGATCCAACGAACCTGGGCTTCGTGGCTGCAGGCGCGGGGATTTTTCTGGGTGCTGGCTTTCGGGTGGATGATTCCACCTTTGATCTACCTGTTCGTCTGGTCCACGGCAGCAGGCGAAAAATTAATCGCAGGGATGAGCCAAAGCGAGTTCATCGCATATTATTTATTGATCATTGTGATCAATCAGCTTACCTATTCAACCACCAATTGGACTGTCGGAGATGTGATCCGGTATGGAAGTCTGAATACCTGGTTGCTGCGTCCCCTTCCGCCAATTTTTGAAGCTCTGGCTTCTGAACTTGCAGGAAAGGTGGTTTTCATGGTTTTTGTCCTGCCTGTTTCGGGAATTCTTGCCATCTTCCTCAAGCCTTCTCTTCACCCTACACTCGAAAATGTACTACTGTTTGTGCTGTCAGTGCTTCTTGCCTGGATGCTCCGCTTTTTGTGGGGATACTGGCTGGCACTTCTGGCATTTTGGACCTCCAGAGCAGATTCTCTGCTCGTAATCCAGGATTCTCTTGTTTTCCTATTATCCGGTATTGTCGCCCCATTTGTATTGCTGCCTGAAGGCGTTGCCACTGTTGCTCGTTGGCTGCCGTTCAGGTATATGGTCGGATTTCCCGTAGAAATACTAACAGGGCAAGTTGGTACTCTGGAGAGTTTGTACGGTCTGGTTGTACAAGGGATCTGGCTTAGCATTTCTGTTTTACTGACACGTTTTATCTGGATTCGCGGATTGAAGAATTATTCAGCGGTGGGAGGTTAGAATGCGCTACATAAAATTGATCATGCAATTCCTAATAGCATCTTCCCAACAGGAAATGGCATATTCATTCAATTTATTTATTCATCTGGTTTATTCCCTGCTTAACCTGGGAATAGGTATTGCCGGGTTGGGAATTCTATTTAACCAGGTTGAATCCATCAAGGGATGGGATTACGAATCAACCCTGGCATTACTCGGAATTTACCTTTTTGTCAGTGCCATTCGCGGTCTTTTCATCGGCCCCAGTCTTGAAGCCCTATCTGGGATGGACGGCGAGATCATGGCAGGAAAGTTCGACTTTACATTGTTGCGACCCATCAACCTGCAATTTCTGGCCAGTTTCAGGTACTGGCAGCCATTTGCCATCTTTGACCTGCTGCTTGGCATAGGCGTTACCATCTACTCTGTCACTCTTCATGCAAGCAGTGTTTCCATCGCCCATTTGATTTCCTTCGGATTGGCTCTCTCTGCTGGGTTGGTCGTGATGTATGCCATAATTTTGGCATTTTCTGCACTGGTATTTTGGAGTCCAGGTTTTATGTTCACCTGGGTATTCGATGGATTGTTCCAATTAGCCCGCTACCCGATCGGTCTTTATCCAGGTTGGGCACGACAATTATTAACCTGGATCATACCAGTTGGTGTCATCACCACTTTACCCGCCCAAGCGCTGATGGGCAAAGCAGCTTTGATCGATCTACTCGCAGCAATTGGATTGGCTTTCGGTTTATATCTGGGTGCCGGTTTATTGTTCAAGTTCAGCGTAAGAAGGTATTCGAGCGCAAGCAGTTAATTAACCACCCCACCTTGAAACTGAATTGAGAATTTTGCGTATATATCTTTGAACAAATTAAAATAGGGTATATATAATTTATTTTTTGGGAGGGTGTAATGAGAACAAAAAGCATTAGTTTCGTCTGGGGAGCCATACTCATTCTTGCAGGTGCATATTTCCTGGCACGAAATGTAGGGTATTTTTCCAATATCCCTGATGGAGTATGGAAATTCATCTTTGCGGGTGCAAGTTTACTTTTCTTTTCCACCTGGCTGGTAAATGGAGCACAAAACTGGGGTTGGCTCTTTCCGGCATGTATTACTGCTGGATTATCCATGACGATTTTAATGGGTGAGATGGGAGACTTTGGTTCAGTCACCGGTACTCCCATCTTGTTTAGTATTGCAATACCATTTTTTGTCGCTTACCTTTTTGACCGTAAGAAGAACCTGTGGGCACTAATTCCGGCATGGGTGATGTCGGTAATCTCCCTGATAACATTGCTTGCGGACCGGGTAAATGGAAATTGGATCGGTACTCTTGTTCTTTATTCCATCGGGCTGCCTTTCCTGGTGGTGTATTTTATGGATCGCAAGAATTGGTGGGCGCTTATTCCAGCCGGTGCTATGGCTGTGATCGGGACTTTTCCACTGCTTAGTTCCATTCTTAATGAAGATACGATGGGGGTCGCAGTAATGTTATTGTTTGGTGTCCCATTTTTAGTAGTCTTTTTCTGGTCAAAAAATAATTGGTGGGCATTGATACCTGCGGGAGTGTTTATCAGTATCGCAATTGTAGTTTTCTTGACAACCATGAAGATCGTTGTTGGTGATGAGCAAAATGGTCCTATGAGCGCTGTGATTATGGGAGGGATAGGGCTTACCTTTGGAATATTATGGCTCATGCGGAATGCGAGACCAACTGCCTGGGCAAAGTACCCCGCTCTGGGATTGTTTGCTGCAGCAATTCTCGCAATGTTCACGGGTGAACGCTTCAAACTATTCTGGCCAATTGTTCTGATCATCGTCGGTGTGGTTATGTTATCCAGTTACTTTTTACGAAAGCCCAAAAAGCAACCAGATGAAATTCAACCACCGGTAGAAGAAACTAACAAAACCTCACTTCAATAAACATTAACTGGATATACAATATAGTCAGGGTGTGCAAACTACATATCCTGACTATATTTTTTAATAATCATATATCCGGGTATCAGGTGGAAAGCATGTCTCGGAAAAGAATAATTCTCCTTGTAGCCGTAATATCACTGATCAGCCTGGCTTGTAGACTTTCAGACGGGATGGATGGAAGAATTATGCATGCCATTTATTTCGGATTTGACCTGGAAAGTGATACACCTCAAGATACTGGCGGTGATCACACGGCTTCCGGGCATATTTTTATCCATCAGTATGAGATCCCGGAAGACGGTTGGGTGAGCGGGGTGTTTTATCTCAATGACTCAGAATGGTTCCGGGCAGAGATCCAGGAATCGGTCACGCTACTCATCCTGCGGCCTACAGAGAATGGCTGGCTAATCGTTCATACGGTTGAACTCCCTGCTGATGATCAACCGATTACAAGAACAGGAACTTCTACGGTCTATTTTGACAATCTGCTTCAGGTTAAAAAAGGGGATATCTATGGACATTTTCAGGATAATATACCAACCGGGCCTTTCCCGCTGAGCATTGATAATGCTGCCAAAGATGGCCTGAGTGTTGGACAATCCGGTTTTGTCCAGGCAGATATCAAGGAAGGTAATTTCTTACCCAATGAAGGCTTTACCGGTGAGAGGGATTACTACTTCAACCTTATCTTTCAAAAGTAGAAGACGATTACTTATTTGGATAGACTCCCCAGAATAATCCAGGCTGATTATTTACGAACTCCTCAGAGAAATAGTAAGCATCCTCTTGACTGCCCATTAAATGATATTTAAAGAAACCCACCAGAAAATGTTCGATCTTTGCTTTTGGGATACTATCAAATATCATCATGTGGTTCTGATCAATGAATGAGATCAAACCTTTGTCCGGGCTTCCGATATGTTCATAAATAGACGCTGCCTCAATTGAATACGGGCAGTATTCATCCGCTGTTGCACCAATAATTAGAATGGGGATGTTTACAGCATTTAATCCTCTTTCACCGAACAACAAAGCACCTTCGGGAGCCATTGGCATTACAGCCTTAATTCGCGGATCAGTCATCGTCTGCCACAAGCCATCCTGAGAAATTGTTAGGCGCTTACCTGCATCTCCAAGAATCGTAAATAAATTGGTATTCCCGGGGCACATGTAGTTTTTCCAACCCTGCCAGATTTTTGGCGAATCAGGGATGATCGATTCCACCTGTGAGCATGCCTGTTGGTAATATTGTGGGTCAAAACGTGCTCCGCTCATTGCCAGCGCATTATACCCGTCAAAGGAATAACCAAATACACCTACATTGTCTGTATCCATCATCCCAATTAAATCAGAAGGCGGCGTGCTGGCAACATTATCGAGTGCAGCTAGGATCTCTTGAGGATAATCGATTAGTTTACTACCCAGAATATCGTAAGAATTCTGCCCTTCCACACTGACAACAACAAATCCATGCGATACCAGGTGTGGTGCAAGCTCATTTGCTATTGTTGTTGAACACAACAGAACAGGATATGGGGCTGATGATCTGTCAGGTACAGCATCCCACGCCACTGTTCCTGTAAAATTCGAAGGCCTATCTGCCGGGTAGAAAATCCGCATGCTTAGGGTGGAGCCTTCCAACCACGGATGGGCATATTCCACTGAGTATTTGCCAGGGAAATATTTGCCGGGTTTTGAAAGAGGAAAATCTAATTCCACTTCTGAAATACTCTGGGTTGGGATGATAGTAGCAGTCTCAGTTGGTGCAGGTTTGTCTGTGGGTGGAATGATTATAACTTCCGTTGTGCTTGATGGAGAGGGTTCTATGATTATTGGAACAGATTCCGTAGGTATTGTAGTCGAGCATGATACCAACAATGAGCTGATTAATAGCGCTGAAAAAACAAATAAAGTAATACTTCCTTTGCTTGAGAACATACACCCTCCAATTCGTTCAATAGTTGCTGGTTTTGGGAACGATAGGAGACGATGGAAGGTTTTAGCGTTTCGGTGAACCAGTCTTATAATTTCTTCAATCCAAAAACTTTACCGTTGCCAGTGTCTCATTAAAATAATGCAGCCCATCTTCAAACTGTGAAGGGTATGCCCAATAAGTAAAAATATAGATGCTCTGGTTTTGTACCACCCAGATATCCCGCAACCTCCACCAGGGCTCACCGGATGGACGCTGAAGCGTGAATTGAACAGCATCTTTTCCAGCCAAAGTAATTTCCGTTCGGGTGAATTCCTGGTCCGGATAATTGTCACGGACGACCTTATAAGCATCCTGATAAACTTGCTCCATATCCATGTCCGGAGAATATGGTCGCTGCATGACAGCAATGCGATAACTGTATCCATTTTTGGAGCCTGGTTTTCCATCTCCGGTATTTAGAATTTCATCAGTCTCATATTCTGGATTGTGCTGAATAAAATCCCCAAGATCCGGCCAAATCTCATTAAACCGGTAGAAATTTTCAGGATATTCGAGAACAAGATCCACATTGGACCATTCATGACTTGAGCTTTCAGTCAAGGATGGATCGGTTGGAGTAGGCAATATGTGCCCAGAGGGGTTTATCTTATCACCTGAGAAGTGACAAGTATCTGCAACCATAAATAACAGGCCAAAGACAAGATAAATACGAAAAGGTACAATCATTATCCCTCCCTGATTAACTATTTCATTTATTATAACCAGCTAAAAATTAAAGTAAAATATCCCGATGCACGGGATATTTTTACAAGACAATGATTGGATTATTCTGCCAGGCGCAAAGAAATGCGGCCGCGTTCGATTTCGACTTTTATGATCTCGACATCGATCACATTTGCTACCTGTAGAAAAGTACCTTGCGGCATCTGCGATCGGTGGAGCAAACCATCCTGTTTGACACCAATATCCACAAAAGCTCCAAAATCGACTACATTCCGGACAGTGCCTTTCAGTTTCATGCCTTCTGCAAGGTCTTCCATTTTGAGAACATCGCTGCGAAGGATAGGTGGAGGGGCATCCTGGCGGGGATCACGACCCGGACGTACCAATTGCTCAAGGATATCAGTCAATGTCAGCAACCCGCAGCCCAGTTCTGAAGCCAATGCTTCTGGTGTGATTTCGGAGCGTAATTTTTCCACAGCCTCGCGCCGTTCGGGAAGAGTGGCGTTAGGATTTAATTTCAATCTTTTCATTACAGCATTTGCAATCGGATAGCTTTCCGGGTGAATGGCTGAAGCATCCAATGCGTTCTTTCCACCAATGATCCGCAAGAAACCTGCACTTTGTTCGAATGCTTTCGGACCCAATCCGGCGACCTTCTTTAATTCCGTTCGCTCTTTATAGGTGCCATTTTCATCACGGTTGCTGACGATCTTTTCGGCCAGCTTTGGTCCTATTCCGGCTACATGCGCCAGTAAAGCGGTGGATGCGGTATTCACATCCACACCGACCCGGTTGACTACATCTTCTACCACTCCATCCAGGGTAGTTTTTAATAAACCCTGATCGACATCATGCTGATACAAACCAACACCAATTGACCTGGGATCGATCTTCACCAACTCTGCCATCGGATCCTGCACCCTGCGGGCGATCGATGCTGCCCCACGCAAAGAAACATCCAGATCCGGCATTTCCTGTCTGGCCAACGGACTTGCTGAATACACACTTGCCCCGGCTTCGTTGGTAATAATATATTTAACTGCAGCTTGATCTTTAATGACCTGGGCTGCCAATTGCTCCGTTTCGCGGGAAGCAGTGCCATTGCCGATCGAGATAAGGGAAACATGATATTTCAGGATCAACCCGCGAATGATTTCGAGCGTCTCATTCCATTTCTTTTGCGGTTCGTGTGGATAGAGGGTGCCTGTATAAAGCAGTTTACCGGTTGCATCCACAATTGCTGCTTTACAGCCGGTGCGAAATCCGGGGTCCAACCCCAATACCACCTGCCCGGAAAGGGGAGGTTGATTGAGCAGCCCGCGCATATTATCGGCAAAAACACGGATGGCGTGCAATTGGGCCTGGATGGATAACTCCCGCCGGACATCACGTTCAATGGCAGGCAGCAAAAGCCGCTCAGCGCTATCTACGATTGCCAATTCCAATTGCTGGCAAAAAGGTGAGTGTGGATCCGGTCGAAAAGAAGATTGAATAGCTCCCAACCAGTCGCGCTCAGTTACGACTACGCCCACGCGAAGTACTTTCTCTGTCTCACCACGGTCGATAGCCAGCACCTGGTGCGGACGCATTTTATCCACGCGGTTATCGTATTCGTAATACAACTCATAAACTCGTTTTTCGTCTGCGGCATCCGGAATTTTTTCTACCTTCAGCGATGCAAACTGTAATGCTTTTTCCCGGGTCAATCTGCGAACATCCGCATGGTCACTGATTGCCTCTGCGACAATATCCCGGGCACCGGCCAATGCATCTTCAATGGTTGTGACCTGTTCGTTTATGAATCCTTGCGCAGTTTTTTCGGCGTTACCAGGAGTGCGAGATTGTTTGAGGATGAATTCTGCCAATCCCTGTAGACCTTTTTCACGGGCGATGCTGGCACGGGTACGCCGTTTGGGTTTATATGGCGCGTATAGATCTTCGACCGCTGTTATCGTCAAAGCCTGGTTTATTTTTTCTTCCAATTCGGGTGTTAATTTTTCCTGCTCGGAAATCGAAGCCAAAACAGCCGCCCGGCGTTCATCGAGTGCACGCAGACGTTCTACTTCTGCCTGGATGTCACGGATCTGTACTTCATCCAGGGTGCCAGTCATTTCTTTGCGATATCGAGCAATGAAAGGAACAGTATTCCCTCCATCCAACAGCTCTATAGCTGCAGTCACCTGGCTGAATTTTAACTTTAATGATTTTGCGATTGGAAGAGAATAATCGGTCAAGTGATCGTCCTTTGAGATAATATTGTATCCGCTATTCTATCACGCCTGGAAATTGTCTATTGTATCTTTAATGTGAATTGAGGCTTTATTAAGCCTGGATAATGAAATAGCATAAAACATTATAAAAGAAATTATCTACTGGAAGTGGTGATTGCGTCCGGTAGGATCTTATAAATTACCCGAATTTGCCCGGGCACCCGCCACTGGTAAGGTTTTCCGGTATATTTCATGGATAACTTATCAATATGCGCTTCAGCTCCATCTTCAGTGATCTCAACTACCCTGCCGCGGATTAGTATATAACGGTATGGATTGTCAGGATCCTGCACCTCAACTGCCACACGGCTATCCCGCCGCATATTCAGATCTTTTACCCGACCACGAGCACTGTTGATCATCAGATACGTCCCGTCGTAATCCACCCATAAAGGAGAAACCTGGGGACCACCATCAGACATTAAAGTAGCCAGATGGCCATAAGCAGGCTTTGAAAAAAGATCCAAAAAATCAATCGTTACCACCTTAGACATCTTGTCCTCCATCTACAAACTAGTTAATCGTATTATCTATTAATTATAGGCTCTAAATAACCAGGTGTGGCAATATTGTAGACCGCTATATAATAAATATACATTCCATAATGAGGAATAAATATGAGAGAAATCGATTTAACAACCTGGCCGAGAAAAAAACATTTTGAAGTATTTAATTCTTTTGATTATCCACATTTCAATTTATGCGCAAATGTAGATATCTCCAGCTTGTACTCCCTTGCTAAAGTTAAAAGTAAATCCCTACACACCACCCTGGTCTATGTCATCAGCCGAACAGCGAATGATTACCCGGAATTTCGATGGCGTATCCGAAAAGATAAAGTGGTTGAACATGATATCGTGCATCCATCTGCTTCCATTCTAACCTCGGATGATTTGTTTTCTTTTTGCACCATGAAGTTTTACCAGAGTTTTGCTGAGTTCTATCCAAATGCTGAAGCAACAATAGCCAATACAAAACAACATCCGACGCTGGAGGATGAACCAGGACAGGATGACTTACTCTTTTTGACCAGCATCCCATGGGTAACATTTACAGGGATCATGCACCCCATCCATATGCATCCGGTTGACTCCGTCCCCAGGTTTGCATGGGGGAAGTTTTTTAGGGAAAATGACAGGGTTCTGCTGCCACTATCAGTCCAGGTGCACCATGCATTGATGGATGGGTTCCATGTAGGGCGTTATTATCTGAAATTGCAGCAATACCTGGATACACCGGAATCCTGGCTGGTGTAACTTGAAAAGCTTGTAGATTACCCTCGCATTCATATTGATCCTGGATGAATGCAACTTCTAATTCCTCAAATCCGTATACATATTAAATCCATTTGATTCGAGGACCACTATGTCACAACCCGGAACTTTATTAAAGAACTTCTTTACTGTTTTTCTCAAAGGCCAAACCTACCTTAATTTGCTTTATTTACTATTATCATTTCCATTGGGAATAATATATTTCGTTATTCTCATTACAGGATTTGCCGTCGGGATTCCATTAATTATCATCTGGGTTGGTTTGCTTATCCTTCTTGGACTTTTTGCCTTATGGATCGGATTTGTGGTCTTTGAAAGGAAAATGGCGATCTGGCTGCTTAAGGTGGATATCCTTCCAATCAGTATTCCTGATGGAACAGGGAAAACACTTTGGCAGAAGTTTAAAACCAGGGCTGGAAATCCAGTGACCTGGAAAGGGCTCGTTTTCTTGATGGCCAAGTTCCCGATTGGCGTGTTTTGTTTCTCCGTCCTGGTGTCTTTACTGGCAATTTCCTTAAGCTTATTTACCGTTCCGATCTACTATCGCTTATTTCAACCGGTGATCGATCTGACCTGGAGCAATATGCCGGTTCAGCTGAATGTCATTGACACATTACCTGAAGCGTTGATATGCAGCCTGATCGGTTTTTTCCTGCTGCTGATCTCATTCCACATTTTCAACGGGATGGCCTTCCTTTCGGGGAAATTTGCCAAAGTGATGCTCGGGAACTTTTCCGCATCACAAGGAAAGCTGCCAGTTCCAGTCACCCAGGTTGAAACAGACATTCCAGCCGCTCCAATTCAGTAAGATTTACAACTCTAGAAATAAAGCTCTGTGTCTCGAGATCCGGGACCAGAGCTTTTTCTATTATAATTAATTCACAAATTCAAATTCAAGGATAAAAATATGACCAAACGATTGATCGTGGTTGCCGGGAATATTGGAACTGGAAAAACATCGCTCACGGAACGTATTGGTGCGCGTTTGGGTTGGAAAACAGCTTTTGAATCTGTTTCCGATAACCCTTATCTGCCGGATTTCTACCGGGACATGAAAACATGGTCATTTCACTTGCAGGTATTTTTCCTGGGACACCGGTCTGATCAGTATTTGGAATTAGCGAATGAGCCGATCTCTGCCATTCTGGATCGAAGCATATATGAAGATGCATTTATCTTTGCCCGTGCACTGCATCATATGGGAAACCTTACAGAACGGGACTATAAGGCTTACAGAAAGCTTTATGAACTTGTCGTCAAGAACCTGCCTGCTCCCGATCTGCTTATTTATTTACGAGCACCCATTGATATACTGATGAAGCGCATCCAGGAGAGGGCCCGGAATATTGAAACCGGGATTTCAGCCGAATATCTTACTTTGCTTGATTCCTATTACGACGACTGGCTGCAAAACTTTGACCTCTGCCCCGTCCTGACAATCCAAACCGATGACCTGGATTTCGTCAACAAACCGCACACACTGGATATTATTGTGGAACGTATCAATAATAAACTTTCAGGCAAGGAAGAAGTGGTTTTTAAGTAAAGTAACATTCGTGTTTACATTTACTCTTCCACCAGGAATTTCATTGTTAGAATAATTCTATTTTTCTGTCTGTATGCAACTATGCTAAAGAACTTGCGTATATAGAGATAGAAAAACAGGTAACCAGAAATGACGACGCAGACAAACACAGACACAAATGCATCAGGAATCACACCGTTGGAACCGGCCGAATTCACTCGGATCGTCGAGGAGAATCAAAAACCGGTATTCAACCTATGTTATCGAATGCTTGGTGATCCCAACGATGCTGAAGATGCTGCGCAAGAAACCTTCTGGAAAGCCTATAAATATTACAGCAGATACGATCTAAACCGGTCATTGTTAACCTGGTTACTATCCATCGCTGCCCATCATTGTATCGATCAAATTCGGAAAAGGCGGATGAAGACCATCAGCATCGATTTGTTTGCAGATGAGCTTTTACCTGATTCCGGTTTGACTCCCGAGAAGGCTTCCATAGAATCGAATGAACAAAACCGATTGCGTGGAATGTTAAGAATTCTCACACCCGACGATAGAGCAGCGATCGTGATGCGTTACTGGTACGATTTTACTGATGAGGAAATAGGAAATGCTCTCCATTTAAGCATAAGCGCCGTGAAAAGCCGATTATTTCGCGCTCGAAAACAAATCGCTCTGGCCTGGAAAAAATCTCAGGAAGAAAGCTTTGGAGAACCGAGGAGGCAACATGAACCATTATCCATATGAAGAATGGTTGTTAGAAGAAAAACTTACCGATGACCAGGGAAAACAATTGAAAGAACACCTGACTCATTGTGTTGAATGCCGGGAATTACGTACGGCCTTATATGAAACTGACCTACTATTATCAAATCTTCCACTGGCTGAACCGGCTGAAGGATTTACCGAGAGGTGGGTGAATTATGCAAATCTGAAGCAGGAAGCCAGACAAAAGAGCTGGGTATGGCTGCTTTTAAGCGGATTTGTTCTAAGCGCTGGTGTCAGCTTACTGGTACTTCAATTACCTGTGATTCTCTCCGGTGTCTCGGGTTCTCAAATGTTTGCCAGCTTTTTTCTCTACTTCGTCAGAACACTTGAAAATATCTTTGATTTCGTTCGGTCTTTCAGATTCATACTGGAAGTTTCCGCCATCCGAATTCCTTCCTATGTTTTGATCGGGATAGGAATGAATGTCGTTTTTTGGATCGCTATCTGGTCTTTTTCTCTTTGGAAAGTGGTTCGCCCAAAAGGTAGCCTGCAATGAAAAAACTGATCTACTCCTTATTAGTTTTCCTCATCATAGCGGCATTCCTCCCGTCAACAGTATCTGCGAAGACGCTCAACGATGATAAAGTGGTTTTTGGTGGAACTTTCAAGCTTTCCAATGGAGATACAATAAATGGCAGTTTGATCGTCATCGGTGGGATTGCAACATTAGCAGAAGATTCGACAGTGACAGGTGATATTGTACTTGTCGGTGGGACTTTAACTGTCGGAGGAATCGTAAATGGCAATATGATCGTTGTTGGTGGTTCAGCACACCTGAAAAATTCTGCGTATGTATTTGGCGATTTGATCACTGCCTCATCCAGCATTGAACAGGATACTGGTGCAACCATCGCCGGAACTGTACAGCAGAATTTCTCCATACCCTTCCAGGTACCTTTTTCTGGCAATAATCAGACTTCACCGGAAACAAAACCGGGAATCACAGTTCCAGACCTGAATCCACTATTGAAAACATCCAGAATTGGCTTCCGCAGTTTCGGAGTTGCGATTCTTGCAATGTTATTGGCATTGGTCGTTCCCAATACGGTAAATAGGGTGATCCATCCCATCCTAACCGCTCCCATCATTTCCGGAGGTTTTGGCTTGTTGACCATCTTCGTGGCTCCAATCGTCCTGGTTATGATCGCCATCACCTTAATTGGGATCCCTTTCTCATTGCTTGGGATTCTTGTCCTCGGCTTTGCCGGTTTCCTGGGTTGGGCTGCAATTGGAACAGAAATTGGGAACCGTATTGCTCGAGGGTTCAAATCTCAATGGCATATTGCTGTAAGTGCAGGAGTGGGTACTTTACTGCTGACCCTGGTTGCTGATTTAATTGGACTAATCCCCTGTGTTGGCTGGGTCACACCATTCTTTCTTAGTATGCTTGGATTAGGTGCGGTTGTCCTTACCAGGTTGGGTACCCGTGAATATGGAAAAAATATATCTTAATAAATAGAAAATTGTTATTCAGGAGATAAGAAATGAAAAAATACTCAATACTTATGATCGTATCTGTAATTGTCCTACTGACAATGGCATGTAGTTTCACCGTAAATTTGCCGACCATTGAAACGGGACCAGACCAAACCTTTGACATCAAGGAAGCTTCTCCCTCCGGAAATGAGCCATTCGATGTGAATTTAAAGATCGGTGCTGCGAAGATCAATTTTACCGGTGGAGCTAAAGGTCTCGTGGATGGAACCATAGTTTACAATGTCGTTGACTGGAAACCCATTATCACTAGAACTGACTCCAGCCTGGAAATCAACCAGGGCAAGGTTTCAGATGTTGGTGGTTTCAATTTAAAAGACATAAAGAACAATTGGACTCTTAAATTTACCGATAAAACACCATTAAACTTGGACATTAACGCAGGCGCATACCAGGGAAAAATGGACTTTTCAGGTGTACCTTTGGCATCCCTGGCGATAACAGATGGAGCCAGTGATAATACTGTTTCGTTCAATTCACCGAATCCAACTGTCATGTCAGAATTGTCCTATACAACTGGTGCATCCACAGTTGCATTAAAGGGTCTTGGCAATGCTAATTTTGAAAACATGACCTTTACTGGTGGAGCAGGAACATATACTCTTGATTTCTCCGGCACTCTAAAACAGGATGCTTCAGTGAAAATTGAGGCTGGAGTGAGCACGACAAAAATCATCGTTCCCGCTGGAATGAAAGTAGTCGTAGATGTCGAAGGTGGGATCAAGACTGTAAACACCCAGGGAACCTGGACCGCTAATGGTACAAGGTATGAAACTGAGGGTAGTGGACCTACCCTGACCATGAATATTAATACAAACCTGGGAACTCTTTCACTCATCCAGGAGAAGTAAAATCGACAAAAAGTCTATAAGTCCGGAGCATTTTTCCGGACTTTTTTAATTATTGTTTTCTTTTCTTAAGAAGAGCGCTGCAAAAGCTCCTGCGAGACATATCGCAGCAGTGGAATAGAACACAGTAATAAAACCATATTTATCAGCAATAAAACCACTAACAAGTGTTCCTAATGATCCACTCGAAAACATGAATCCCAAAACCAATCCAGTTACCAACCCTGATCCTCCGCGGATAAGCTTTTGCGCCAGGACAATGATGACACAAAAAGCTGATCCTGTCAGAAATCCTGAGACTGGAATAAGAAAGTAATAGAGCGCATTATATCCAATTATTGGGATAAGCAATAACGGGACTGTCCCGAAAAGTAATGATAAAACTATTATGATCTCTTTGCCGTATTTATCAGCTTGAACCCCACCAAATACATTACCTATCGCATAACCACCCATAAAAAGTGCGGATAAGATACCATATGTTGACGGAGACTGACCAAGATCACTTAAGTACTTTGGCATGAAGGTGACCATATTTTGTTGAACCCAGGAAAGAAAAGCTGCCGCCAAAATTAATGCGATCACTCCCCGGCTAAACCATTTAGTTTTCGCCTGTGTGGGACTTTTCTCGATTTTTGCATCCATATTAAATGGACCAGCATCTCTGAGATGCCACCATGCCCACCCTGAAGCAGGCAGAGTAAGGAAGACCAGGGGGAAAAGTCCAGGCAAGCCAAATCTTTCCAGGAGGGGACCACCTAATAGCGGTCCAAAAAAGCCTCCAGCCTGACCAAACAGGAAAAATAATGAGGTCGCTGTAGTCTCGCGCCCATCCAAATGGTCTCTACCGATCTTCGTCGCTTGAGCAGCGCCTGCCGGATGGAAGGCACCAGAACCCAAACTGGCCAGGATCAGATATACCAGGGCAGTGGAATTTGGTGTGAGCAACGCCATCATAAACCAGAAGCCCATCCACAAGACACCTCCACTAACCAACCAGCGGGGTCCTATCCTATCAGAGAAAAATCCAAAAATCGGCTGTGCAAGTGCTGCAGAAACCACATAGGCCGTACTGAAAAGCCCGATCGTAGCATTATTCAGGTGAAAAGGACCACTCCAGTATGTTAGTAAAACTGCCCTCTGTCCGCCCAGGATATCAACAATTAAATGACCCATGGCGATTGAAGAGAAAAGGCGATCAATTAATAATGCCATGTTGTATCACCTTTGAAGGATTAGTTATAAATATTAGATTCTTGAATGATCTTGCCAACTCCAGCTGTCACATATGGAAGCCAGGGATGACCATTTTTTACCCGGTCACGTAGATCAGAAGATGAAATTTCGATGATCGGAGTTTTCAGAAAAACAGTTTTCTGGTGCAATTCAGGCAGCTTTTGATCAAGCATTTTCCAATCCGGTTCCTCGTTCACCCGCAGCATGACAGCTATAAGGGCACATTCCCGGATAAATCCTACCGGATCATGCCACGCAGGAAGATCGTTGAGTGAATCTCCCCCCAGTAGATAATAAATTTGCGCACCAGGATGAGAAAGCTTGAATTCACGCACAGTGTCTACAGCAAAATGAGGTCCAGGTCGTTTAAATTCAATTTCAGAGAATGTGAATTCCAGAAAATCCTTGATCTCTGCTTTAACCATGGCTTTTCGTATTCCAAAATCAGTGATCACCTGCCCCTTTTTATGGGGAGGATCGGGTGTCAGAACCCAAAATAGGGCATCCAGATCCAATTGAGAAAACGCTTCCGACGCGAGAATCAGGTGTCCGATATGTGGAGGATCAAATGTCCCGCCAAATAATCCTATACGCATAGCGGATTCACTCCTGCCAGTCGAACTCGAAAGTTGAGATGCAGACGGTGTCACCGTTTTCCACACCTGCTTTACGGAGTGCGTCATCCACACCGAGGAAATCCATCAAACGCTGGAAGCGGCGGATGGATTCTTCCATTTCCCAATATGTCATTTCTGCAGCGCGTTCGATCGCTTTGCCTTTCACTCGCCATTTTCCATCGTAATCCTTGGAAATTGTGAAGTCGCGCGTATCTTCTCCGGGTTTGTAAACAGGTATCTCTGCAGAAGCCGGTCTCTCTGGTTCAGGGGTTTCCCTTAACAATTGGGCTGTCTTCCACATGAGGTCAGTCAAGTTCGTTCGTGCCAGGGCAGAGACAGTAATTAAGTGCAGCCCACGTTTTTTGAATTTACTCTGCAATCCTTTTAGTTTTTGTTCCACTTCGGGATTATCCATTTTATTTAATACCACAAGCTGGGGTTTTTCGCCCAGTAAAGGATCAAATAATGCCAGTTCGCTGTTGATCTGTGCGAAATCTGACAATGGATCATCAGATTCGCCATTAATTAAATGAATGAGGACCCTGCAGCGCTGGATATGCCTTAGAAAGCTATCTCCCAGGCCAACACCCATATGGGCGCCTTCCACAAGACCCGGAATATCTGCCAGTACAAGGCTGGTATTATCATCCAAATTCACGACACCCAGGTTGGGTTCGAGTGTGGTAAACGGGTAATCAGCAATTTTTGGCCGTGCGTTGGTGACTGCAGCCAGCAGGCTGGATTTACCGGCATTCGGCAGTCCCACGATTCCTACATCTGCAATGAGCCTTAATTCCAGGCGAAGATTTTTTTCCTCGCCTGGTTCACCTTTTTCAGCTGTGCGGGGAGCCTGGTTGCGGGAATTCTTAAAATGCGGATTTCCTTTTCCTCCCCGTCCACCTTTGCACAAGACGAATTTTTGTCCTGGCTCCACCAGGTCCGCAAGGATGGCACCTGAGTCAGCATCATATATGATCGTACCGGCAGGGACTTCAATCTTAAGGTCATCAGCACCGCGCCCGGTCTGGTTGTTAATGCCACCCTTTTTGCCATCTTCCGCAATGAAATGCGTTTTATGCTGGAATAATTGGAGAGTATTCATATGGCTGTTCACAGTGAAAAAGATGTTGCCACCTTTTCCACCATCACCGCCATCCGGTCCACCGTGGGTAATGAACTTCTGCTGGAGGAAATGGACCATGCCATCTCCGCCTTTTCCTGATTTTACATATAATTTGGCTTCATCTATAAACATGTGATTTATTATAACCGAGGGAACGGTATTGTAGGACGATTGGATGGAAAAAGCTGCGGGATTGTTTTGTCCATATTATTTACACACCCCGTAATTTCTACGGGGTGTGTTTTTTTTTATTTCTTAGGCTCGATCGTTGAGACCTTTGTTATTGGAGTCCCAGCTTTGTTCTTGTTCTCTTTCTTTTTCTTTTTTTCCTTATTCTTTGGACTTTTATCTCCCATCGGTTCCTCCTCTTACCGCTGGTTCCTTTATAGAACCTGATTGGCGCGGCGATTTTGATCGACAACAACGTTACTTCCCTATGTCTTTGGGAAGATCAACCTATTAACCATAGCATAAAATCTTTTTCAACACAAGCACGAAAAGGCACAATCTTTGGGCAAATCATAATAAAACTTATCAATTGGATTACATACATGAAATTACACCGGAAAGCGACCAGGGAGGATCTCGCTAGAAAAATAATATTAGTCAGAATTATCCATTTCCAGAATCTCACCAGTTGTCATGTAAATAATTCTTTCGCAAATGTTTGTTACCCGATCCGCCAATCGTTCCAGATTATGAGCAGCCCACATCAGGTTATTGGAGATATGGATTTTTTCCGGATCAGAAATCACCAGATTGGTCAATTCTGAAGAAACCTGGTTATATAAACGGTCTACTTCATCATCTTCCAGCGGTATTTGTCGTGCCGCGTTGGTATCCCCGGCCATTAATGCATCCAAAGACCTCTGAAGCATGCTTAGCCCTAAATCTGTCATCTGAACCAATCGATCAATTATTGGTGATGCACCAGTGATCTCATTTATTCGAAGAGTGATCTTGCCAATACCCTTTGCATAATCACCAATTCGTTCAAGTTCAATAATGATTTCAAAGATCGATGCTAAAAATCGAACATCCCGTCCCATGGGTTGTTGGGTGGCGATCAAATTGATACATTCCCCCTCAAGTGAATATCGCTTCTCATTGATGATCTGATCGCCTTTTATAATTAGCCTGGCGAGATTATGATCTTGATTCCGGAAGGCTGTCATAGATTGTCTAATTGCTTGTTCCACCATGCTACCCAACACCAGAACCTGATCTGAAAGACTTCTCATTTTATTATCAAAGGTTTCGCGGTTATTAACTGAATACATAATATTCCTTAATATTCTTTCGTAGATTATCCGAAACGCCCAGTAATATAGCCTTCAGTTCGTTCATCATGCGGGTTGGTAAAAATCTGGTTGGTCTCACCATGTTCAACCAAAATCCCGGATCGATCAGAATCCATGGTCAAGAAAGCTGTGTAATCTGAAACTCTGGCAGCCTGCTGCATATTATGGGTCACTACTATGATCGTGTATTCCTCAGCCAATTCCCTCATCAACTCTTCGATCTTTAGGGTGGCGATTGGATCGAGGGCTGAAGCTGGTTCATCCATAAGGATTATTTGAGGTTGGATGGCGATAGCCCGTGCGATGCACAAACGCTGCTGCTGCCCGCCTGAAAGAGACAGTCCACTTTGATTCAGTTTGTCCTTGACTTCATCCCACAATGCAGCCCTTCTAAGGCAATGCTCGACCCATTCATCCATGCTAGGGCTTCCCACTTCGCTGGTAAACCCGTTGATCTTTGGACCCCAGGCAACATTTTCATAAATGCTTTTTGGAAAGGGATTTGGTTTTTGAAAAACCATACCCACCCGTCGACGTATCTCCACCGGGTCAACATCAGGTGAATAAATATTTTGACCCATAAATTGAATTTCCCCTTCAATATGTGATGATGGTACCAGTTCATTCATCCTATTAAAAGAGCGTAATAATGTGGATTTTCCACAACCTGATGGACCAATGATTGCAGTAATTTTATTTTGTTTAATTTGCAGCGAAATATCTTTTACTGCACGAAAATTACCATAGTAAATATTAATATTACGTGATTCAATAGCAAATTTAGAATTACTTGATAAAGTCATAACTTTACTTCCGGTATTGGTTGCGCATATAGATGGCTATGCCATTGAGGGATAAAAGGATAGCAAGCAGCACCAGAATTGCGGCGGCTGCCAAATTCCGAAATTCTGCCTGCGGGCGTGCTGTCCATTGATATATTTGGGTGGGTAAACTGGTAAACTTGGAAAATATATTATTCGGGTCAAAGGTGATGTAAGTGGCTGCACCGATCACGACAAGTGGAGCTGTTTCTCCGATCGCTCTCGAGATCGCGAGAATGGATCCAGTAAGGATACCAGGAATTGCTCCAGGCAGAACATGCGACCAAACAGTCTGCCATTTGGTTGCTCCAACACCATAACTAGCCTGGCGAATGGAATCGGAGACTGAACGGATAGCTTCCTGGGCGTTGATAATGATCAGAGGTAAAACCAGGACAGCCAGCGTTAATCCGGCTGATAGAATTGTGCGTCCATTTGCAGATTGTGGATCCGAAAAGCCGAATAAGGCGCCACTCGTAATAGGTTCCATAGCCCTTACAAATATTGCCAATCCTAGCATCCCATAAATGATGGATGGAACTCCCGCCAGATTGTTGATATTTGTCTGGATGATTCGATTTATCCTATTATCGTCAGCATATTCTTCCAGATAAATTGCTGCACCCACACCTAATGGGAAAGCAACTATTAACGTTAGGAAGACTGTCCATAATGTGCCCAGGACCGCAGTTCTTACGCCTGCTTTTAATGGATCAGACGATTGTGGGCTGGATAGAAATCCTGGATTGATCCATGAAATAAATTCTAATTGAGCGTAAGGGTAATTTTCTGCTGCATCAGCGAATACAGTTTTCTTTTTGAAAATTGAATCAAATAAAGGCCAGGTGGCTTGAATCTCTGGTTTAACAACTTCAGCCCAAACAATATCAAAAATCTCAGATTTCGTCATGTCCAACAAAGGGCTTTCCCGTTCAAGCTGGCGTAATCTACCACTGGATACGTTTTTCGCCAGGATTTCCCTTAATTCGGGTACGGATAATTGATCCAAGGAAACCCCATTTACTTTCAAAGTGTCGGGGTTTATTTTTGTTTCAATGGCAATATAACCAAATGATTGGTTGATAATATTGAAAAGAAGTAATGACAGGAATACGATCCCGATCACTGTTGAACTACGAAAAACCACCCGCCAAATATTTTCAACCAGATGCCTTTCTTTTATGTTAGGTTTAAAACGGGGGGAGAGTATTGGACGCATCATTCTTGTATCTCCCTGAATTTACGTACAATTTTTTGGCTGATGATATTCAAAACCAATGTGATGAAGAAGAGAAGTAACCCAATCGCGAAAAGACTGTTGTAATCAATTGAATCGTAGCTTAAATCTCCACCGGAAATTCGTACAATGTGCCCGGTCATCGTTTCTGCCCCTTTGAAAGGATTAAATGTAAAATTCGGACCAGCTCCTGACGCTAAAGCAACTATCATCGTTTCACCAATTGCCCGTGATATACCTACAATGAAAGCAGCTGCAATACCTGATAATGCAGCAGGAACAACTACTTTTAATGCTGTTTCCAATTTTGTAGCCCCCAGTCCATACGCTGCTTCTCTCAAGGATCTGGGAACTGCAGTCAATGCATCTTCAGCCATTGAGGAAATTAATGGCAGTATAAGGATACCCATCACCAACCCTGCGGATGCTGTGTTGTAGATGTTTACGACGTCTTCTCCAAAAATATTACGAAGCAGGGGAGTCATAAAACTCAAAGCAAAATATCCGTACACCACTGTCGGGATACCTGCCAGAACTTCCAGAACAGGTTTAACAATGCTTCGTAAGCGGGTTGAAGCATATTCACTTAAGTAAATGGCAATCGATAATCCCAGAGGAAGTGCAATCAACATCGCGATAAGGGTCGTCATGATAGTAGCATTGACAAGAGGGAGAATTCCAAACTCACCTCCCTGAGGCTGCCACTTCAAGCCGGTCAAGAACTTCCAAATATTTACTCCGGGTGTAAGAAAGAAAAGCAGAGCTTCCTTACCAATTTCGTAGACAATTCCGATGGTTGTAAAAATTGAAAATATTCCACAGAAATATAAAAATACCTGGATAACATCTTCTCCAAGCCTTTTCTTTTTTAGTAGGCTGATCTCACCGTTATTAGTATTCCTTGCATTGCTTAGTGGTATATCCATATGTAACCTAACTTTATTACAAAATCAAATCCTGGCTGCAGATGTGAGTGGTGATGAGAGTATGTTCATCTGCAGCCAGGGTGGATGTAGTCAGTATTATTTTATTTTAGGGCATCCAGAAGTGATTGTCTGGCAACATCCAGGGCAGCCTGGCTGGCCGGGAAGTAACCAACATTTTGGATCTCTTCATTTACATAGGTCAGGAAGAAATTGATAAATCCTGCCACCTGTGGTTTGCTCTTCAAAATCTGTGCATCAGAGTACAGGAATAACGGGCGGGAAAGTTTGTATGTGTTGTCTTCTGCGGTCTCGAAGGAAGGTGTTACCCCATCAATGGAGATGGCATTGAGTTTATCTTTGTTTTCAGCATAGTAGGCGAAGCCAAAGTAACCAACCGCGTACTTGGATCCTTCAACGCCTTGTACCAGCACATTGTCGTCCTCTGAGAATTGGATATTAGCGCTGTTCAAAATGTCTGCTTCTGCAGCTTTCAGGTCAACTTTTCCATCAGCGTCCTTGAAATTAGGACCTAAGGCTACTTCCACGAAGTAATCAAAGGTGCCTGAGTCGGTGCCCGGTGAAAACCTTAGGATGTCTTCATTCGGCCATTCAGGGCGAACATCTGACCATTTGGTCACTTTTGAGGAATAGATCATTCCCAATTCTTCCATAGTAACGTCTTTAACAAAATCATTCTGTCCACTCAACACGACTGCAAGTGCGTCTGTTCCAATTCGGAACTGGATGGGTGTGCGGTTGATTGCGGTGCAACTTTCCACTTCAGAATCCTTGATCTTGCGGGAAGCATTGGCAATATCAGTCTCACCGGTTTTGCAGAAACGCTCAAAACCAGCTCCAGAACCAATGGAATCAATGGTGACTTCCCCGGAAAACCCTTCATTCTTGAAACGCTCAGCCATTACTTCGGCTAAAGGGAACACTGTAGAGCTGCCTGCTGAGACGATTTTGCCGGTCAAGGCTGCAGGGTCCACTTCGGGTAGCATTCCGGCTTGTTCAACCGGAGCTTCAGTAGGAGATGCAGCTACAGGTGCGGCGGTTGGCTGTTCCTGTGGTACTGAGGTTGGTGCGGTTTGTGGAACTACAATTTCTGTTGGCGTTTGCGGGACATTGGCTGGTGCGCATGCAGAAAGGAGTAGCGATGCGCCTACCAGAACTGCAGTTACAAATTGTACTTTTCGAAACATATATCCTCCAATAATTGTAATAATTTTTTTATACAATCAGAGGATAACATGTGTAGTTTAACAGATAGAATCCTTAATGTAAAAGTTTAGTCAACATCAAGTTAACATATGGTTAACAAAAAATAGCTTTTGAAAAAGATATCTCAAAAGTCTTTCGATTTGATGTTATTACGCGAGAGGAATAATAAAACTGAATTCACTTCCCTGATCAATTACACTTTCGGCCCAGATTTTTCCAGAATGTGCTTCAACTGTGTGCCTGGCAATAGCCAACCCTAATCCGGTGCCGCTCGATGAACGGGATCGGTCAACTTTATAAAACCTTTCAAAGATCCTTGGAAGATCAGCTGATGAGATACCCATGCCGGTATCTTTCACTGAGAATAGAATACTTTTTTCACTTCGGGTGGCACTTACAATTACCTTACCTCCACCCGGGGTGAATTTAATGGCATTATGGATTAAATTGACAACCACCTGTTGTAAGCGGTTACCGTCTGCAATGATTTCAGGCAGATCTTCTGAACAATCTATGGATAAAGCAATACCTGATCGTTCAGCTTGCATATACAAACGCTCATATGCAGGTTTAATTACGTCAAAAGGCCGTGTTTGTTTTAATTCCATTGGTACGCGGCCTGATTCGATTCGTGATAGTTCAAGTAATTCGGATACCATCAAACTGAGCGAATCCACTTCGGTTTCGATGCGTTCAAGGAAACGATGAGCGGCTGGTGGGTCATCAATAGCCCCATTTTGGAGAGTCTCAGTCAGAGCTTTTATCCCAGCCAGGGGAGTTCTCAATTCGTGGGATACGTTACTAATAAAATCACGTCTTACAGCGTCAGTTTGAACCTGTTTGGTTATATCCTGGAAAAGTAAAAGAATGTGGTCAGGCAGAATGGAACCCAATAAAGTAGCTATAGCCTGTACCTGAATTTTTTTATTTGAGACTTCAAATTTTGCCGCCTGACTTTCGCCCAAATCCATACACTTCTGCCATAGTTCCACAGGCTGATGATCCTGGGTTACTTCGATTAGAGGAATTCCTACGGCTGTTTCATTACTGCAAGAGTACATTTTTACTGCAGCCGGGTTGATGAGTTGGACTTTGCCTTTTCCATCAACAATGATAACGCCATCATTCATTTTTTCCAATACAGCAGCCAGTTTTGCGCGTTCAGTATCAATTTCACTGATCTGGTTCTGAATTTCCAAATTCATTGTATTGAATGCCTGGGAAAGATGCCCGATTTCATCAGTTTTTGAAGATTGGATTCCCTGTTGATTTTTCCCTGATGATGATTGTTGAATATCCCTGGTAAGCTTTCGGAGCGGCTGGGATATTCTAATTGAAATGAGACTGGCTATGATGATGGCTAATAAAGTGACAAGAAGCGTCGTTGAGCCCAGAACCTCCTGAAGCTGGAGTACTTTCACTTCGACTTGATTAAGGGGAATCGAAATACGGATAATCCCCACTATATTTCCGTTGTCAGTAGCGGCAACGGCGGTATACATCATTTGATATCCGACTGTATGGCTGAACCGGCTGCTGGTACCACTGCCCAGTTTAAGCGCCTCAGCCACCTCTGGGCGGTCTAAGTGATTATCCATCGTCGCTTGATCTTCGTGTGATTCACCCAGAACTGCACCATCGACCGCGATGATCGTTACCCGAGCATCAATCACACTTGCCCAGTGTTTAGCGATTGCATCCAGATTATCGTTTTGATCCCTGTTTGAGAGAACAGGCTTTATTACTTCTCCAATTATTCGGGCTTCATAGGATAGCCTGGTTTCCAAATTGGATAAATAAATCTGTCGGACAAAATTGGAAATTAGAATTCCAAGAGCGGTCATCGCAATAAGGATTAGAAGAACGAAAGGCCAGGCGATTCTCCAGCGAATGGTATGGAACATTAATCACCCCTCAAATCTATACCCTGAACTTCGCAGAGTGGTAATTCTTACCGGTTTCGACGGTTCCAGCTCAATTTTTTCACGAAGCCAGCGAACGTGAACATCCACTGTCCGGGAGTTACCTGAATAATCCCAGCCCCACACTTTTTCGAGTAAAAAATCACGGGTTAATGCCCGTCCCTGGTTCTGTGTGAAAAAGAGCAGAAGCTCATATTCTTTTGGTTTGAGGGCAAGCGGCTTACCATCCAAAAGCACCTCGTGACGGGATTCATCAACCATCAAGTTACCAAAACCATGGCAATCTTCATCCGGTTGTACATGCTGCTCTGTTTTTACATCATCTCTGATGATTCGTACTCGCCGCAAATGCGCCTTCACCCGTGCCAACAACTCACGCATGCTGAAAGGCTTGGTGATGTAATCATCAGCGCCAATTTCCAGTCCGATCACTCGATCGATCTCATCCTCGCGTGCGGTCAGCATCAGGATGGGAACTGACATTTCCTGGCGAAGTATTCGACAGACTTCGAAGCCATCCAGGCCTGGAAGCATGATATCTAGCAGGATCAGGTCAGGTTTTATCCGGCGGGCGGTTTCAACACCCGAAACCCCATCACCCACTGCTTCCACCACATAATCCTCACGGGCAAGGTTGTAGGATAATGCTTCACGCAGTGAGATCTCATCTTCCACGACCAGAACTGTTGTCATAAATGGATTATAGCATGCTGTTATTTCATGGTGATTTTTATATGTTATAAAATATTGAAGACATCCTGATTAAATAAAAACTGCGCCAAATCTTCTGGCGCAGTCATGTTTCATCTACTTCTTTTACTTCTTTCCAAATTTCTTCTTTAAAATATCTTCCAGGGTCGGCTTACCGATCTCCTGCAACTCATAGCGTACACGCTGCATCGGTTTCTTCACCTTGAGGACACGGGTGATATCAATAGGTGTAGCAGAGATGACCAGATCGACATCAGCTTTGTCAATGGTTTTTTCAAGATCCCTGGTCATTTCATCGCCATATCCCATCGCAGGTAATATCGGGCCGGTATTGGGATATTTCTTATAGGTCGCAAGGATCGATCCCACTGCGTAAGGACGGGGATCCACGATCTCGGCAGCGCCAAAGCGGCGGGCAGCCACCCAACCGGCACCATAAGCCATCTCACCATGGGTTAGGGTAGGACCGTCTTCGATGACCAGCACCCGTTTGCCACGAATGGCTTCCGGGTCGTCCACAAAGAGTGGAGATGCGGCTTCGATCACAACAGCATTTGGATTCAGTTCATGCAAAGATTCGCGAACTTTCATCACAGCTTCTGTATTGGCAGTATCCACTTTGTTGATCACGAACACATCGGCTGCACGAACATTTGTCTCACCAGGATGGTAAGATCTTTCGTGTCCAGGGCGGTGAGGATCAGCTACAACGATCTGCAGATCAGAGACATAGAACGGGAAGTCGTTATTACCACCATCCCAAAGAATGATGTCCACTTCCTGCTCTGCCTGACGGAGAATGGCTTCATAATCGACGCCAGCATATACGATAATGCCATTGTCAATGTGAGGTTCGTATTCCTCGCGTTCTTCAATGGTGCATTCGTGTTTATCGAGGTCTGCATAAGAGGCAAAGCGCTGGACTTTCTGCTTGACCAGGTCTCCGTATGGCATGGGGTGGCGAATGGCGGCAACTTTATATCCCAGGTCGCGCAGGATCAAAGATACACGGCGAGTGGTCTGAGACTTGCCTGAACCAGTTCTCACCGCACAGACTGAAACGACCGGTTTGGTGCTCTTGATCTGGGTATCACGGGTGCCCATCAGGCGGAAATCTGCACCGGCAGCCAGCACAGTGGATGCTTTATGCATCACAAATTCATGTGGGACATCGCTATAAGCAAATACAACCTGATCGACTTTCATTTCCTTGATCAGTTTGACGAGGTCGCTTTCCGGGTAAATATTGATCCCATTGGGATACATCTTACCCGCCAACTCTGGTGGATAACGGCGGCCATCGATGTTGGGGATCTGAGTGGCAGTGAAGGCTACAACTTCATAGTCTTTGTTATCTCGAAAAAAGACGTTGAAATTGTGGAAATCGCGCCCTGCAGCTCCCATGATAAGGGTACGGATTGGTGACATGGCTTTCTCCTTGGTAATGGTTTAACCGTCCCGGAGGAGAATATTCAACCCGGGTCGGCGGCATTGAGTTTCACATCGCTTCTGGGGCTGTGATGCCCAATAAAGCCAAACTGTTGGAGATGGCTTGCTTTGCAGCAGCCACCAGGCGCAACCGGCTGCTGCGGACAGGTTCATCCGCTTGCAGTACGGGACATTGATTATAAAAGTCATTGAACGCTTGCGCAAGCCTAAATGCGTAACTGGATATTACCAAAGGTTTTAATTCTTCAGCAGCCTTTATTACTTCGTTCGGAAACCGGGAAATCAGATCGATCAGGTTGATCTCAGATATTTCAAGTTGTGTTTGAATTGGAGCAGATTCAGGAATGATGCTTTTGTTTTTACGGAGGATGCTATTAGCCCGGACATGTGCATATTGAACGTACGGCGCAGCCTGCCCGTCAAAATTGAGCGCAGATTCCCAATCAAAGGTGACCACCTTGGTATTATCACGATCTAGCATGGAATACTTGATCGCACCCAGCGCTACTGCATTGCCAATCTGGTTCATTTCACTTTCAGGTAAGGCCGGGTTCTTCTTGCGAACGACTTCCACCGCCCGGTCAACTGCCTCACGCAGAAGGTCTTCCAGTAAAACTACCGTCCCATCACGGGAAGACATGGTGAGGTTGCCAGGAAGGTTTACAATTTCATATGCCAGGTGGTAACAGCGATCCGCCCAGGGGTAACCGGCAATTTCAAGCGTTTTGAAAACCTGCTGGAAGTATAACGACTGGCGAACATCCACCACATAGATCGATTTTGTTAGGTCGTATTCAGAGAATTTTTGAACAGCCAAAGGCAGGTCAGTTGTAGCATACAGGGATGTTCCATCTGACCGCAACACGACCAGCACCCGGTATTTTTCTTTCTTTTCCCCGGCTAGTTTATCCAGGTCCACATATACTGCTTCATCCGGTCGGCCATCCACAGCAATACCGCGCTCAATCAGACCGGCGATCATTTTTTTACCATCATCTTCTTCTTCGCTAGGGAAGTAGAAACGGTCAAAACGTGCACCTAGGCGGGCAAACATCAGATCGAAACCATCCAATGACCACTGGCGGGTTGTCTTCCACAAGGAGATCACTTCCGGATCGCGTTTGTCCCAGCGGGCAAACAGGGCTTTGATCTCTGCTTCCGCTTCAGGATCTGAATGAGCATGCGAATCAGCTTCTTCATACAAGTCACCCATCCAGCGAATGGAATTCTCGGGTGGTTTTTCACCATTGTGGCGTTTGAGATAATTCCACATCCACTTGACAACATGGGCACCGATATCGCCCATATAATTTGCCCGGACCACATCGAAACCGGCAAAAGCTAAAATATCACAAATACAAGCCCCAAGGATCACAGCCCGTAAATGCCCAACGTGGAAAGCTTTATGGGTATTAAGATTGGCATACTCAACCATGATCTTGCCCGGTTTGGTTTTACCACGGCCAAAATCGCCGCCATGATGTAAAACTTCATCGACTACCCGGCGTGCAAATTCCGCGGGTTTGAAATACAGGTTCAGGTATCCACGTACAGCTTCCACACGGTCAAAGCCGGAATCTGTGGGTATTCTGGCCGCCACGGCTTGCGCCATTTCCTGCGCACGCAGAGGCACGTTGGATCTTATATTCTTTTGTTTGAATTCCTGGGATGCTGCCTGAAAAAACGATGTAGTAATTCCCCATTGACCGGCAAATGGTGCCGGAGTCCACTGCATTTGTATTCCAGACAGCTCAATTTCATTAAAAAATACGGTGGTTATGGATTCAACTTGTTTTTGCTCTGCCTGGAACATAATGATCTGACCACCTGTTTATTTAAGTCCGTTTTGTATTATATCATGCTGGATTTTGTACAACAAAAAGCGGAAGCTAAACGCTCCCGCTTATCAAGGGTAATACAAATATTACTTAGCCAGAGCGGCGAGGTGCTTCATCAGGCGGCTCTTGCGGCGGGCAGCGTTATTCTTGTGGATAACACCTTTCGCTACGGCTTTGTCCAGAGCGCTAATGGCGGCAGCTGTGGTGGTCTGTGCGTCTTCTGTTGTACCGGCTGCGACGGCTTTACGGGCAGCGGTGATGAACGTACGGGCTGTTCCACGGTAAATACGGTTTGCTACACGTTTCTTCTCGTTCTGTTTGTTGCGCTTGATTGCAGATTTAATATTAGCCAATTTCGTCCTCCAAATATCCGATCACAATAACGAGCGGTAATAATACTCCAGGTTAGTAATTTTGTAAAGGATTACGTATGGAAAAATGAGCACTTGACCATAAGGAATGAAAATCAAAATATGTGAAAAAATAAGCTGATTATCAATTCTCGATTTTTCAATCAATTATTCCAACAATTGACGCATACCCATCATAATAGTATGATGAAATCATCAGGCTGGTCGGATGAGCGCGGTCTCCTTCGGGAGATCGAGGAAAGTCCGCACTCCACAGGGCAGGATGCCGGATAACATCCGGAATGGCGAGCCGTAAGGCGAAGCTGTTGGTAGGGCCACAGAAAGAAACCGCTCCCGCGAGGGAGTGAGGGTGAAAAGGTGGTGTAAGAGACCACCGGCGCCGGCAGCAATGCAGGCGGCCAGGCAACCCCCATCCGGAGCAAGGTCAAGCAGGGACAAGAGGCTGCCCGTCTCATTTGAGTCCCGGGTAGACTGCATGAGCGGTGCAGAAATGTATCGCCTAGAGAGATGCTCATCCATGAAATCGTGGTCCCTTCGGGGATACCCCCTTTTTGGACAGAATGCGGCTTATAGATCGGCCTGGTAATTACTAATTTTAGATTATAAGATATGGCGGAGATCATAAGGTTTACCTGGAGGAAATATGAATACCTCTAATCAAAAAACCGCATTCGTAATTTACTCTAAACGGGATCTTATCGCAGAAGAGATCGTCTCCAGACAATACAAAAGTGATACAAAAACGTGGGGAGCTTACGGGAACATTGGACGGCAAAAAAGCATCCGGGATGCCGGATATCACCTTGACTATCTTATTGAAGCAATTAATGCTTCTGACAATAATCTATTCCTTAATTACATTAAATGGGTAAAGGTATTATTTGCCAATTTAAACTTCTCTGATCAGGTCATTATGACTACTCTCAGGTACACCAGAGAGGTTTTACAAGGGGAGCTTTCAATAGAGCATTTCCAAGTGGCAGCTAAATACTTGGATGAAGGGGTAAGACAACTTTTGGAGCCGACAGAAATACCGAAAAGCTTCATTCAAAGCGGTCAGCTCACTAGTGAATTAGCCCAGGAATATTTGGACGTTTTATTAAGCTCAGACCGATCAACCGCAAGTCGGCTCATTCTAAATGCAGTTAAACAAGGTATTGGTGTTAAAGATATATATTTAGGTGTATTTGAACCAGTCCAACGGGAAGTTGGTTTATTATGGCAAACCCATCGTATCAGTGTTGCCCAGGAGCACTACTGCAGTGCTTCAACTCAATTTATCATGTCTCAACTTTATCCTTATATATTTAATTCCAAGAAGAATGGCCGGTGCCTCGTAGCTACATCTGTCGGCAATGAATTACATGAAATTGGTATTCGCATGGTAGCTGATTTTTTTGAAATGGACGGCTGGGATTCTATTTACCTGGGAGCCAATATGCCATTGGAAGGTATCATCCAAGCCATTAAGGAACAAAAAACGGATGTCCTGGCGTTATCTACGACAATGACTTTTCACTTAAGTCAGATTGCAGAGTTAATTACCCAAATACGTTTATCTGCCCCCGAAATAATGATCCTGGTGGGAGGTTATCCGTTTAATTCTTCTCCTAAGTTATGGCAGCATTTTGGAGCTGATGGTTATGGTGGTAACGCCGAACAAGCAATTGAAGTTGCCAACCGGCTTATATCAATAAAAAATTAAGAAGACAAATAATTTTGAAAAATAATACCGGATCTATATTGCTAATTGATCAAAGGGGAACTGTAAAGAAGTTCATTCATGATGACCTAGGGATTACTGCTTTTCTAAAACTGGGAGATCGCATAGATTCTCTTATAAACCATAGTGAATTAGAAAGAGCAAAGAAGTTCATTTCAGAACTCCAAAAACAAAAAGTGGCATTTGGTTGGGTTTTCAATTTGCTGATCAATGAACAAAACATCATGCTTTCATTTTCTGGTATGAGCACGGAAGATGATTACTGCTTGATCATCGAAAAGATTTCACAAGAAAGTGAATTTGAGCAGCATATCGATGTGAATGAAGCCATGTTTGATGATATCAGCCGATTGAACAATGAGTTAATAAATTTCAAACGGGAACTCGATCGTAAGAACGCAAAACTAATTGTATTAAATTCAACGTTGGAAAAAGAAATTTCTGAACGGAAATTAATTGAAGAAGCTCAAAAAATAAGCGAATTGCGCTATAGGAGTCTTTTTGAACATTCCCCAATATCATTGTGGGAGGAAGATTTCTCCGGGATTAAGGATTTAATAGACAAACTTCGGGTGCAGGGGGTTTCTGATTTCGACGCATATTTCACACAACACCCCGAAGTTGTTATGGAATGTACTGCCTTGGTAAAAGTGATCGATGTCAATAATGCAACTTTAGAAATGTTTGATGCTGATAATAAGGAAATAATCCGAAAAAATGTCAGTTTATTTTATTTTTACAATTCTTTCGATCAATTTCGGGACGAATTAATTCAAATCGCAGGTGGAGCATTATTTTATAGCTCGGAGTTAAAAAAAGAGACCATCACGGGGAAAAAAATAGTTGTCAGCATGAATTGGTCTGCCCTTCCTGGATATGAAAATGATTTGTCCAAGGTAATAGTTTCAATGGTTGATATTACAGCAAAACATGAATTGGAAACAGCCCTACAATTTCAGGGAACTCATGATATCCTCAGTGGACTTTATAATCGTTTGTACTTTGAAACAGAAATGGAAAGGCTACAACAAGGCAGGCAATTTCCAATCTGTATAATCATGATGGATGTCGACCGACTCAAACAGGTTAATGATACGATGGGGCATAGTTCCGGGGATGAACTCTTACGAAATGCTTCCATGTTGCTGAAAACAGCTTTCCGCAGGGAGGATATGGTCGCCAGAATTGGTGGAGACGAATTTGTCGCAGTCCTTCCCAGAACTGATATGGATTTGGCTAACATTGTTATTAAACGCCTAAAAGCAATTATTAACGATTACAATCAAAATTGTTTGGATGGACAGAACTTGAGCATTTCAATCGGAGTTGCCTGTGGTTCCCATGGCACTCAACTGACCGAAATCCTAAATCAAGCTGATCAGGCAATGTATTTGGATAAAGAAGGGAAAAAGCGAATATCGCACACCTGACCGTGAAAAATTTTACCATTAGGCATAATCACAAATTAATAGTACTCTTGAATATTTAATTGAGACAGCCCGCTGAATTCAGCGGGCTGTCTCAATAAGGAGGAATACGAATATCCTGAGATCGAAACAGGATTATTCTAACTTGATCATGCTCTCCAGGATATCAGTTGTCAACGATTTTGGCCGCTCAAGCGGCTTACCCATCGCACGCGACCAGACCACATGGGTGGAGATCCCCAGGATACGGCTGAGACCAAATAGGACTGTATAGAAATCTGTTTCAGTGACACCAAAGTGATATTGGAGAGTCCCGTTAATGGCATCAACGTTCGGCCAGGGATTCTTGACCTTGGCTTTTTCAGAAAGTATTCCCGGTAATATCTTGTAAACCATATCTACCAGCTTGAACAGCGGGTCATCAGGCAGGTATTTGCATGCGAAATCACGTTGGGCAGTAAAACGCGGATCGGTCACCCGCAGCACAGCATGACCATAACCCGGTATTACCCGGCCGCTGGCGAGGAAATCCTCCAAATAAATACGCAATTGCTCTTCCCCTGGAAGACCACCAAAGTGTCCCTTCACATCCAACAGCCAACGCAAACACTCCTGGTTTGCCAGTCCATGCAGCGGTCCAGCCAATCCGTTCATACCTGCTGAGCAGGAGAGATAAATATCTGACAGCGTTGATCCCACCAGGTGGCTGGCGTGGGTACTGACGTTCGCGCCTTCATGGTCGGAATGCAAGACCACGAACAACCGCATCAGGTCCATATATGCCGGATCGTTCTTGCCGATCATATATGCAAAATTCGCGCTCCAATCCAGCTTGGGATCTGGTTGGACAAATATGCCATTACGGTATTTAAGGTTGTATATATTGGCAATAATGGTTGGAAGCTTGGCAGTCAAATTCAGGCTGTCTTCCAGGTAGTAGCCCCAGTAATCTTCCTTATCAATACCATAATAAAAACGCCTGGCAAACACAGATTCACTTTGCAGCGCCAGAATAGCTTGCGAGAATAGTGTCATTGGATGGGTATATGCAGGCATAGGCTGCAGCGATTTGAATACATGCTCCGGTACATTGCTGCGCACTTTCCATTCGATCTCGACCTGCTGCGCTTCCTGCCGGGTTGGCATTTCACCAGTCATCAGTAGGTAATATAAACCACCCGCCAAAGGGAATTCGCCATGATCAGACTTTGGAAGCAGCTCGATAACTTCTGGAATGGTAAAGCCACGCAGCCGTAACCCTTCCTGTGGATCAACGTAGGAAACATCGGTCACATGGATCGGTACTCCCCGAATGCCACCGTAGATCTGTTCGACTGTAACATCTGCGATTGAGAATTTGCCATGCTCTTTAACCAACTTCTGCATCCTGGCGCGTTCTTCGGTCAACTTTGATGCAATGCGATGTTCAATGTTCATACTTACTTCCTGTACTGCACATAAGATGGATTACTGGAATATCCCAATAACCGTGAGATTTCAGACGCAGCCGGAACAACTTCCCGTCCGTATTTTTCGATCACATCCCTGGTAAAGCGCTGCGAAGGTCCGGAAATAGTGAGTGCACCCATTACAACCCGAGATGGGCCATAAATAGGTGCTGCCACGCCAGATGCATCCTGGATCCATTCACCATGACTGTAAGCAAATCCACGTTTCCTGATCTTCTCAAGTTCTTCCCGCAAGACCTTAGGATCAGATATCGTATGCCGGGTGAACGGTTGCAACGGTACTGACGTGATGATATTCTCCCGCTTCTCTTCCGGAAGGAAGGCCAGGATCACCTTTCCAGCAGAACCAGCATACAATGGCAAACGCAGCCCGAGCCTTGCAACAATCCGGACACTTTGCGGAGATTCAAGACGCTCCACGCAAACACGGTCCGTTCCATCCAAGATATAAAGACTGATGGTCTCCTGTGTCAGGCGCAGCAACTCGGTCATGATCGGCATGGCAATCGCACGGATATCCAACGAAGCCAGGTATACTCCACTCCAATTTAATAGTCGGATGCCGAGGCTGTATGTCTTCACCTCAGAATTCTGCTGCAGGATACCGCGTTCTTTCATTGCCAACAACAGCCTGCCGGTTGTGCTGGTGGAGAGGCCTGATAACCTGGCGATCTCTCTAACTCCCAGTTCAACATGTTCCTGGGAAAAGCAATCGAGTATCTCGCAAATATGCGCTAGAACACCAGTATCAGCTTTTTGTTTAATCGTTATTGATTGTCCCATTATAGTAGACAGCGTCCCATATTCTATTGTATAATAGTTTACATACGTATTGAAAATTTGTCAATCAGTTCTTTTGAAGATCTTATTTCTTTTTTTATCGGAGTAAAGAATGAACAATGTATTTGCCCAAAACGAGGATCAAATCATTTCATTTTCCAATGGCAAGATACAAGTCCCAGATCAACCTGTCATCCCTTTCATAGAAGGCGATGGAGTCGGACCTGAATTGTGGCATGCTGCCCGACAGATCGTGGAAGCCGCCGTTGAGCTGGCATATCTCGGTAAGCATATCATCATGTGGAAGGAAGTTTATGCCGGGCAAAAAGCTTTCGATCTTACAGGTAATTGGCTGCCAATAGAGACTTTGCAAGCATTCAAGAAGTATCACGTCGGCATGAAGGGACCACTTAACACACCGATCGGAGAAGGAATTCGGTCATTGAATGTCGCCTTGCGAAAGGAATTGGATCTCTTCACAAGCTTACGCCCGGTTAAATATTTCCCCGGCACTCCTTCTCCCCTGCGAAAACCAGAACATGTCGATATCGTTCTATTTCGGGAGAATACAGAGGATGTTTACACCGGAATAGAGTTTGAAGCGGGATCTCTTGAAGCTGATTCACTCATGGACTTTTTGAAAACAAAATTGCCTGATAGCTATGCGAAAATCCGTTTTCCAGATTCCTCAGCCCTCGGAATTAAACCGATCTCCCGTGAAGGTTCTGAGCGCATCGTGCGCACTGCTGTCGAATGGGCGCTGCATAACCAACGCAAAACAATCACCCTCATTCACAAAGGAAATATCATGAAGTTCACTGAGGGTAGTTTTTTGAAATGGGGATATGCGCTCGCGGAAAGAGAATTCGGTGGCCGTGTATATACTACACAACAATGGAAACATACCCTCCAGAAAAACGGTGAGGATGCCGCTCACGAGGAGCTTGAAAAGGCAAAGCAGGATAATAAGCTGCTGATCAAAGACATGATCGTGGATGCTGCATTTGAACATGCAATCACCCATCCGCTGGATATGGACGTATTGGTTACCACTAATCTCAATGGGGATTATCTCTCAGACGCGCTAGCGGCCCTTGTCGGCGGGCTGGGAATTGCACCGGGTGCGAATATCAACTTCGTCACCGGCAATGCCATCTTCGAAGCTGCTCATGGAACAGCCCCCAATTTAGCCGGGAAAAATATCGCCAACCCGGGCTCATTGATCCTGTCATCGGTGCTGATGCTGCGTTACCTGGGTTGGAACGAAGCTGCCAATCTGATTGAGAACGGAATGCGTAAGACCCTGGCGAGTAAAAACGTAACCGCTGATTTCTTTGAACAAATGAAAAATGCAACTTGCTTATCCACATCGGATTTCGCTGAGCAGGTAGTTCAGAGAATGTAGAATGTCACCGGTAAATAATAATATTTTTTCTACAAGTACCCTTAAGCTTAATAGCCGGGAATATCAATATTACCCCCTGGCTCAGCTTGAGGATACCTACGCTATTGATCTGAATCAACTTCCATACAGTATCAGGATATTGCTGGAAAGCGCCATCAGGAACTATGACGGCGAAATAATCACAGAGCAAAGCATTGCTGACCTGGCTGGCTGGTCAGGAAAACCTGGAGACCATGGATCTATTTCCTTTATTCCAGCCAGGATCCTGCTGCAAGACCTGACCGGTGTTCCTCTGGTGGTGGACCTAGCATCGCTGCGATCGGCAGCTGCAAGAGCAGGTAATGATCCTTCCCAGATCAATCCATTGATACCTGTGGATCTGGTGATAGACCATTCCATCCAGGTGGATTTTTCAGGTACAAGCCAGGCACTGGCACAAAATACAGCCCTGGAGTATTCCCGAAACCGGGAACGCTATCAGTTCCTGAAATGGGCGCAGAGTTCGATCAAAAATTTCCAGGTCATTCCACCTGCCTCAGGGATCGTCCACCAAGTGAACCTGGAATACCTGGCACAGGTAGCCATGGCTTCGGAAAAAGATGGAAAAGTGCATGTTTACCCCGATAGTGTCTTTGGCACAGATTCGCATACCACCATGGTGAACGGACTGGGAGTTCTGGGTTGGGGTGTGGGGGGTATTGAAGCAGCCGCTGCTATGCTTGGGCAACCTGTGGAAACCCTCATCCCGGATGTGGTCGGGGTGAATATCACTGGTCAGTTGAAAGAGGGCACCTCGCCAACCGATATTGTTTTGACGCTCACTGAAATGCTTCGAAAGGTTGGGGTGGTCAATAAGATGGTGGAATTCTTTGGACCGGGTCTGGAGAATCTCACCATCCCGGATCGCGCAATGCTGGCGAATATGGCTCCTGAATTTGGAGCCACCGCTGCCTATTTCCCGGTGGATGACGCGGTGTTGGATTATCTGCGATTGACAGGCAGGAGTGAGGAACACATTCTACTGACCGGGGCATATTTCAAGACGCAGGGATTGTTCAGGTCTGAAAATAGTCCAACTCCTGCATATACACAGGTAGTAAACCTGGCATTGGATAGTATTGTGCCATCGCTGTCTGGGCCAAAACGACCGCAGGATCGTGTATCCCTTGCTGATGTAAGCAATACATTTAGAGCAGCTCTGTCAGCACCTGTCTGTGATCGGGGATTTGCTCTTTCTTCTGTGGATGTTAATCAAAAAACTGTATTGGTAGTAAAAGGGGAGGATTGTGAACTGGAACATGGTTCGGTGGTAATCGCTGCCATCACATCCTGTACCAACACCTCCAATCCTTTTACGATGATCAGCGCCGGACTTATTGCAAAAAAAGCAGTTGAACTGGGATTACGTTCTAAACCATTCGTGAAGACCAGCCTGGCTCCCGGATCAAAAGCTGTGATGGAATACCTTGAAAAAGCTGGTCTTGTGGAACCATTGGAACAATTGGGGTTTCACCTGGCAGGTTACGGCTGCACCACCTGCATCGGCAACTCCGGTCCACTCGACCCGGCAGTAAACACAGCTATTACACTACATAAGATCGTAGCAGCGGCAGTTCTCTCTGGCAACCGAAATTTTGAAGGGCGAATTCATCCGTCCGTCCAAGCCAACTACCTGGCCTCCCCTGCCCTGGTGGTGGCATACGCGCTCTCTGGCAGCTTACAAAACGACCTCCTTAAAAGTCCACTCGGTTTCACACCTAACGGCTCACCGGTATACCTCAAAGATGTCTGGCCATCCAACCGTGAAGTGGTGGATGTGGTCAACAAGGTGATCACCCCAGAGATCTATTCAAATACCTACGCGCATATTACCGACGGGGATGAATTGTGGAAATCCATCAATGCAAGTTCAAGTGTGCTGTATCCATGGGACCGTAATTCAACCTATATCCTGGAAACACCCTTTTCAGACCAGCTGCCTGATCAAAATACGATGATTAATCGCGCCAGAATTCTGGCCATTTTCGGGGATTCGATCACAACCGATCATATCTCACCCGCAGGTGCGATCGCCTTGAATAGCCCGGCTGCGGATTACTTGAAGGAAAAAGGTATCCTCCCTAACGACTTTAACACCTATGGTTCACGCAGGGGCAACCACGAAGTGATGAAGCGCGGCACCTTTGCGAATATCCGCATCAAAAACTTGATGCTGACCGGTGTCGAAGGTAGTTTTACAACACATCAACCTGATTGCGAAAATTTGACCATTTTCGGCGCTGCCATGAAATATCAGCAGGAAGGGATTGACCAGGTGATCCTGGCCGGGAAGGAATATGGATCAGGCTCCAGCAGGGATTGGGCAGCTAAAGGTCCACTTCTTCTCGGGGTAAAAGCTGTCATTGCAGAATCATTCGAGCGGATTCACCGCTCCAACCTGGTGGGTATGGGTATATTACCACTGCAATTCGTGAATGGGGAGAACGCTGCCAGCTTAGGGTTGGCTGGCACAGAAGAAATATCCATTACCGGATTGGACCAAATCGAACCCGGAAAATCAATCCAAGCAACCGCTCAGAAACCAGATGGCAGTCTGATTTATTTTAGTGTGCAGATCATGTTCAATTCACAAACGGAATTCCGATTATGGAAAAAAGGTGGAATCCTGAGGTCTTTTACCGTTGATTGATTCATCCATTTCTGCTCTTCGACGATTACATTTGTATAAGCTGTTCCTTGACGGATAAAATGCACGGTTTATAATCTATTTATGAATTTAGTTCAGGTAAGAAGTCAGGTTTTACTCTGCTTATGTCCCGGGCGGGATTGATTTACGCCGCCCCGGTTTGATTTTCCCCTAGAAAATACATTTCAATCCAAGCGGTCGGTCATCCCGCTTATCATCCTGCCCGGAAGGTTTGGTTATTTTGCGTTACTGGTCGTTAAGCAAACCCGCCCTTCCATGCCTGAGTTGATTTAATTTACCTAATGTTGCATCCCATTTCAATTGGAATCATATGATCACGAATCAATTGATCAACTCCTCACTTTTCAACTAATCAACTATTCTCTTTTATCGAGGTTTATTATGAAAATCGCAAATAATGTAACTGAGTTGATCGGCAACACCCCGCTAGTCCGATTAAACCGGATCACGACAGGTGCGTATGCCGAAATACTGGCCAAACTGGAATTCTACAATCCGGCTCACAGCGTGAAAGACCGCATCGGTTTTTCCATGATCGAAGCAGCTGAAAAAGCCGGGAAGATCAAACCTGATACAGTGATCATTGAACCGACCAGCGGCAACACCGGCATCGCGCTGGCCATGGTCAGCGCTGCACGCGGATACAATTGTGTCCTGGTCATGCCGGACACGATGAGCAAGGAACGGCGCATGCTGCTGCGAGCTTACGGCGCTGAGTTGATCCTCACTCCCGGAGCTGATGGTATGCCGGGAGCTATCCGCAAAGCCGAAGAAATGGCTGCCCAGAATCCCAAATACCTGGTGCTGCAGCAATTTAATAATCCAGCCAATCCTGAGATCCACCGTAAAACGACCGCTGAAGAGATCTGGAAAGATACCGGAGGCAAGGTCGATTTTCTGGTGGCAGGTGTCGGGACCGGTGGCACCATCACCGGCATTGGCGAAGTGCTTAAAAAACGCAACCCGGATTTCACAGTGGTCGCAGTGGAACCGGATGCCTCGGCAGTATTATCCGGCGAGGTGAAAGGTCCGCATAAGATCCAGGGTATTGGAGCGGGATTTGTGCCTTCCATTTTGAATACAACGATCTATGATGAGATCATCCGTGTAAAAGACGATGCTGCTTTCGATATAGCCCGCCGTATGGCACGCGAAGAAGGTTTGCTGGTGGGTATCTCCTCCGGGGCAGCCACCTGGGCTGCGCTGCAGGTCGCCCGCCGTACAGAAAACAAAGGCAAGGTGATCGTGGTCATCATCCCGTCCTTCGGTGAACGCTATCTGAGTACTCCGTTGTTTGCCAACCTGGCTGATTGATTGTTGAGGAGGAAAGATGCTGGCAATGATGAGAAATGATATACAATCCGTTTTTGAACGCGATCCGGCTGCCCGCAGCACGCTGGAGGTATTGTTATGCTACCCCGGACTGCAGGCTGTTTGGGGACACCGCCTGGCGCATTTGTTCTGGATGCATAACATGAAGCTGATCGGGCGGGCAGTCTCGCAAATATTCCGCTGGATGACCGGTATCGAGATCCACCCCGGGGCTAAGATCGGGTCCCGTTTCTTCATCGATCACGGCATGGGCGTGGTCATCGGTGAGACAGCAGAGATAGGCGAGGATGTCACCCTGTATCACGGGGTGACCCTCGGTGGCGTCAGCCTGGAGAAAGGCAAGCGCCATCCGACCCTGGAAAACGGCGTGGTTGTGGGTGCCGGCGCGAAGATCCTGGGCAACATCATCATCGGTGAAGATTCGCGGGTGGGTGCCAATGCAGTGGTCGTGAAATCCGTGCCGCCGCAATCGGTGGTGGTGGGTATCCCCGGGCAGGTGGTCACCCGCAGCCATCCGCTGCATCACGAACATACTGCCGACCTCGAGCACAATCTGATGCCGGACCTGGTCGGGTCGACGCTGGTGAGCTTAATGAAGAGGGTTGAAAAGATGGAAGCGCAGCTTCATATACAGGCGAATGGAAATACTCCGCACATACCGGAGCAAGGTGTATGGAGCGGGCACGATTTTCAGATATGAAATAGAAGGGATTGGGGAGAAATGATTCGGGAGAAGTCTACAACTCCAAAATCTCTCCATCCGCAGGGATCAGTAGCTGATCGGGTTTGATTCCATGTAATGTTGCATATTCCCGCAGTTCAGCACGAGTGACAGTGGCATGGTCAAGCGCTTCCATGTGGGTGGCAACCACAATACTATTCGCGGCGGACTTACATACAGCGACTGTTTGCTCTGCATCCATGACGATCAGGACCTGATCACCCCACACGGCTCCACAGGAGTGGGTTATGATGACCTGAGGTTGAACGCGGTCAATCACTTCAGTAACAGCCTCATAATAGATCGTGTCACCCACCCAATATACAGTGGGTTCGTTTTCTGCCTGGAAGATGAAACCAGAAGCAGTTCCCATCTCTTCCAGGACGTCTCCGCTGCCATGCTGGCAGGGGGTGCGGGTGATGGTGATACCGTGCCATACCAGACTGACTACAACCGGCGTCACATTGTGAAATCCCATGGAAGTAATCGGTATCTCATCCATTGGCTGGCACAGGATGGGTGTGTCCTTTGGCAGCAGCTCCTGGGCAGCTGGGTCAAAATGATCCGAATGCAGGTGAGAGACGATGACCGCGTCAATTTTTGAGATAACTTCCTGCGGGGAAAAGGGGAGATCGACCATCGGGTTGGGGGATTTACCCGTAAAGGATGGGCGGGAGAATTTAGCCGCCAGGTAGGGGTCGATGAGGACTTGCTTACCAGCATAGTCGAGCCGAAGGGTGGCACTGCGGATGAGTTGGATTTTCATAGGTATTCCTTTATGTATATCTACCATTATAGGCGGTTGATTGGTTATATTCGCGGTGATCGATTTTTCGAAACAATAACATGAATCCGTAAATGATATTGATCAATACAATTATAAATTGTATTGATTTGATTTATTGGGGTGTAGATATTATGTATAAGTTCCTTGCCCATAAAATCAGCCTTTTTATCTGACCTAATGGCCTTTATTCTGTTGTATAATTCACGCAGTAATTATTCTTTAAATACTCATTGATTGAATATGTCACCCCGCCAATCCTCACCCCTCTCGCTCGAATTCATCCTGCTCGGTTTTCTTCTGGAAAAACCGGTGCATGGCTACGACCTGTACCGTGAAATATCCTCGATCAACGATCTCTCGGAAGTCTGGCACATCAAGCAGAGCCAGCTCTATGCCCTGCTGGAGAAGCTGGAAGCAGCTGGGATGGTTAGCTCCTCGCATGTGACCACAGAATCCTTCATCGCCCGGCGGGAGTACAAAGCAACGCCTGAGGGGAAAGCCACCTTCCAGGTGTGGATCGCCCTGCCTGTGGAGCATCCACGCGAAATGCGCCAGGAGTTTTTAGGCAAACTCTACTTCGCCAGGAAAGCCGGGACGGATAAAGCCCTTGCACTTGTTTCCGCCCAAAAACAAAACTGCCTGGAGTGGCAGGCCATGCTGGAAAAGCTGATGCTGAATTCTGAATCAGGAAAATTCAGCCATACTGTGGACAGCTTCCGGCTGCACCAGGTGAAATCTTTGCTGAGCTGGCTCGATGAAGTCGAAGGTGAATTGAGATAAACCCTGTGAGCAAACAAAAAACAACACTGCCGCGGCATTCCGCTGACTACTGGAAGATAAGTATGCTGCCGTATCTCTTCTTCCTGATCATTCCGATCATCGGGTTGTTCTGGCGCAACGACTGGTCAAAATTCATTCCCAGCCTATCCAATCCGCAGATCCAGCAGGCAGTTATGCTCAGCCTGCGAACGACGATCATCTCGGTTCTCGTATCGATCATACTGGGCACACCAGTAGCCTATTACCTCTCGCATCGCAATTACCGCTTTCACCGGGTGGTGGACACGCTGGTGGACCTGCCGACAGTACTTCCTCCGGCTGTCGCCGGAGTGGCACTGCTGATGGCCTTCGGTCGGCGCGGATTGGTAGGTGCTTGGTTGTCGCAATTTGGCATTGAAATCCCTTTCACCGAAACTGCAGTCATCATGGCGCAAACCTTCATCGCCGCACCGCTGTATATCAAAGCTGCCGCGATCGGCTTTATGGACGTTGACTGCGAACTGCGCAAGGCCGCAGCACTGGACGGAGCCAATCGCTGGGACGTTTTCCGCCATATCATTCTGCCCATTTCTCGTACCGCCTTGATCAGCGGCGCAGTACTCACCTGGGCCAGGGCATTGGGGGAATTTGGGGCTACACTCATCTTTGCCGGCAACTTTCCGGGACGAACCCAAACCATGCCGCTGGCCATCTTCATCGGCTTCGAGATTGACCTGACCCAGGCATTAACCCTCTCGATCATCCTGATCATCGTTTCGACCATTACCTTGGCAGTGGTTAAAGGCGTCCTCCACCGGCAGGTCGATCATTTACGGGCTGAAGATTGGGATTGAAGCAGGCAAGTGTTTAGTGAGTAGTGTCAACTAATCAACTGATCAACTAATCACTATTTACCCAAGTATCCCACCAAACACTTTTTCAACCTATTGATATCGCTCAGAAAGACTTCTTCACCCGGTTGGTGATAGGGGAAGATAGCCGGTTCCAAGGCGATACTGGTAATTGGATGGGTTGGATTTTGGTTTAATTTCAAACCGTAAGCCAGGTAGTCGTTGGTGTTGTTATATTTTAACAACCCCGGGTCTATTTCCATGAAGCGCTGATACACCTTTTCGGTCGCTGAGAGGAGGTCGGGGGTCGGTGTCAAACCGTTCTTCTCCCAGTGATCGGTGTAGATCGCCAGTCCAGGTTCGCCTTTGAAGAGTGGAGTCGTGTCGATGGTGATGACCTGATCCGGCAGGAGATTATTCTGCAAAAGGTATTCACTGATCCGTTCTGCACCCAACCCGGAATGTACACCCTCTCCCCCGCTGCGAAGCCACTCAGGGTGATACTTAAGCCCATTACCTTCTTCCATTTCTGAGAACAGGAACAGCATGGGTGGAAAATCGCCTCTTTTGGATTGCTGCATCACCGATAGGCATAGACCCAATCCGACCGAGTCATCCATCTGCCCGATGATCTTCTCCGCATTAACTGAAACAGGAAGTTTTTCAACCCAATCTATTCCAAAATGATTGATCTTATCCAGGTGCGCGGTGAGCGCGATAGTTGGTTTGGCGGGATTTCCTGGCACTTTGACCACTACGTTATTTTCTACTACACGCATGCACTCTGCGCCTGGAACACCGGCAGCGATCTGTTCAATGAACGGTATTAACCGCTCTTCATAGGTTGTAAATGAGGGTATTTCAGCAACTTGAGCGATAAGCTCGACGGTGGGGTTGATTGTCATTGGCTCTTCTTCTCCAACTTGGATAATTTACCTAAAACATTTTTTCTAGTGTATGACTATTTTTACTCAGTTCCGAATAATGTATGGACACAAAGAGGGAGTGGTTGATGGAAATTTTTTTACCAGCCGGATTCCGTGTATTGCCGCTCTATGCCCCTATTCATGAAGATACTTTCCAATTATATCAAACGGCCGGCGATGGATCGATGCACATCTAAATATGCTTTCCTGTCATTTCGATATGAGCAGTGAGAAAAAATCTTATATTCAGTCGAAGATTTCTCCCTGCGGGATGCTACGCAATCCCCTCGGTCGAAATGCAGGCTAATATATGCACCATGACATTCATATTGACAATAGAACATATATTCTATATAATACAAATATGAAAGAAATTGCAACCGACTCCCCCAATGACGTCCTTGAACTTACCAGCGGACAGATCCTGGCAATCCTGGCCCCACACGCCGGGCGGACCGCGATGCTGGAAACTGCTGCTCGATTCTCCCTGCGCGGCCCAGTGCGGGTGCTGGATGGCGGCAACCACTTCAACGCCTACATCGTGGCGCGCTCCATCCGCCGCTTCACATCTGATATTGATTCTGCGTTGACACGCATCAGCCTGGCACGTGCGTTCACCTGCTACCAAATGGAAGCACTGCTGGCAGACGCGGCGCTGGAGGTCCGGCACCTGCCTGAACAGGCACACTCACCAGTCACCCTGGTATTCGATCTGCTGGCCACATTCTATGATGAGAATGTGAACGTGATCGAACGCCAACGCCTGCTGGCACTATGCCGGCGTTACTTTAAAGTCATCTCTGCGCGCTCACCGCTGCTCATCAGCCTGCGGCCTGCGCAGCCCACCCGGCCGGACCAGCAATCCCTGTTGAATGAGATGCTGGATTTTGTGGATAATGTCTGGCAGGCAGAAACACCTGTTCCCGCCGCCATGCCAAGGTTATTTTAGAGGTAATTATGGGACGCACACTACCTTCCATTACGCAAGTTTTCCTGGGGGAACAGGATGCCTTCTCACGCTTCAGGCGTGCCCTGCGGCGCAGCGACCAGTTGGTTGTTGATGACCTGTTCGCCGCCGCTCAGAAGCACCTGGCAGCCGCCGCTTACGCCGCGCATGCCCTGCCCTTCGAGACCTTTCTGCTGGCTATGCTGCTGGAAGAGCATAAAGAGACCATGCGCCTGCGCCAGTTGATCGAAGAGATGCAGTCCGCCGGAGCACTGCCCCCGCCCGCAGAGGAGCAGGACTGATGGAAAACCAGGCGGGTTCGAACTACCTGGGCTGGGTGATGGATGTCTTTGATACAGCCCGCCAGGGTGTGGTGGTCTGGTTCCTATCCGAGGACGGCACCCGCTACCGTTTTACACAGCCTTTCCCGGTCACCTTCTATGCCACTGCGCCGCCTGCCCGCTTACTGGAACTGCGCCGCCAATTATTGCAGCAGCCCATCAAGCTGCGCCTGTATGACACCCAGCGCCGTGACCTGTTTGTGAATGCCAATATCCCGGTCATGGCCATCGAGGTGGAGCAAACCGCCCTGCAGCCGCTGCTTTTTCAGCGCCTCAGCCATGATTTCCCCGATATCACTTTCTATGATGCGGATGTACAGCTTTCGCTGCGCTACCAGGCGCAAACCGGCGTCTTCCCGCTATCGTACTGCCGCGTCAGCACCGATGAGAATCTCGTCATCCAATCCATCCAGGCTTTGGACACCCCCTGGGAACTGGATCCGCCTCCTCCGCCACTACGCGTCCTGTCGCTGGAACCGGATGTGAACCCCGCGCATAGCGAACCCACCGAACTGCTCATCCGCTATGAAAAACATACCGGGCGCATCCCCCTGCAGCCGGAGCGTCCCTTCATTATTAACATCTCCGCCATCCTGCAATCGTATGATCCCGACATCCTGTTGACCAACTGGGGCGACACCTGGCTGATCGACCACCTGCTGAAGCTGTCGAAAAAGTGGAAGGTGCCGGTGGCGTTCAACCGTGAACTCGGGCGCGGGATAGCCCGGCGTGGAGAGAAGGTGTATTTCTCCTACGGGCAGGTCATTCACCGCGGACAGCAGGTGCACCTGTTCGGGCGGCTGCACATCGACCGCTGCAATGCCATGCTGTGGGGTGATTACGGACTGGACGGCGTATTCGAACTGGGACGTGTCACCGGGCTGCCACTTCAAATGTCCGCGCGGGTTTCGCCCGGCTCCGGCATTTCGGCCATGCAAATGACCACCGCCCTCCACATGGGGGTACTCATCCCCTGGCACAAACAGCAGGCAGAAGACCCGCGCAGCGCGCTCAGCCTGTTGTACGGGGACCAGGGCGGACTGGTGTACCAGCCAACCATTGGACTGCACAGTCACGTCGGCGAGATCGATTTCATCTCCATGTACCCAAGCGTGATGGTGCACTTCAACATCTCGCCCGAAACCGTGGGCAGCCGCTCGCCCCAGGCGGAGCTGATCCCCGAACTGGGCATGACCATCGACCGCACCACTCCAGGGCTGGTGCCGCTCACTCTCAAGCCGCTGCTGCAAAAGCGCATCGCCTTCAAAGAGCAGATGCTCACGCTGCCGGAATGGGATCCGCGCAAGAAACGCTATAAAATGTACGCCTCAGCCCACAAGTGGCTGCTGGTGACCTGTTTTGGCTATTTGGGTTACAAGAATGCGCGCTTTGGCCGCATCGAAGCACACCAGGCGGTGACTGCTTACGGGCGTGAAACATTGCTGGCAGCCAAGGATGTGGCGGAAGAACAGGGGTTTGAAGTGCTGCACATGTATGTGGACGGGTTGTGGGTGCGCAAGCCGGGATTGAAGACCGTGCAGGATTTTCAACCCATCCTGGATGAAGTAGTTCTAAAAACCGGGTTGCCCATTGCGCTGGACGGCATCTTCCGCTGGGTGGCATTTTTGCCCTCCCGCCGCGATGTACGCATCCCGGTGCCCAATCGTTATTTCGGCGTCTTCCAGGACGGCACCATCAAGATCCGCGGTATCGAAGCCAGGCGTGGAGATACCCCCGCCTGCATTTCGGGTATGCAGATGGAAATGCTGAAGCTGATGGCCAAAGCCGGCAGCGCAGAGGAACTGCCCGCATTGCTGCCGCAAATCCGTACGTTACTGCTGAAACGCCTCTCGCTCATTCAACGGCGCACACTGCCGTTGGAAGAATACCTGGTGACGCTCAAATTGAGCCGTACGCTGGAGGAGTACAAAGCACCCAACACCCCCACTGCTGCCGCGCTGACCCAACTGGAAGCCATCGGCAAGTCGCTGCGGCCCGGCCAGCGCATTCGCTTTCTCTTTACCCTCGGTGATCCGGGTGTGCATGCCTGGGATCTGCCTGATCATCTGGACCCGCATCGGTTGGATGTGGAGCGCTACAAGATCCTCTTTATGCGGGCAGCTTTCACCCTGCTGCAGCCGCTGGGATTCAGCGAGACCGGACTGGAGGACTGGCTGTTCGAAAGGGAATGCTCGCAGGAGCTGCCAATGGCATCCTTCCGCCGGGTGAGCCAGCATCTGCTGCCCGCATTCGGTTTTCAGGAGAGCGGTTAATGGATGAAATTGCCAAACTCCAACTGGCCTGCCAGGCTTGTGATCAGGAAGTCAGCGAAGATCACGACATCCCTGCGTGGGCACATCATCCGGACCTGCATAACAAACTTCCAAAGCCGGTGATACCTCCGCTAGCTATTCCCAAACATAAGCTGGAAGATATGGAGATATTCCATGCGCAGATGGGCGGCGGAAAGACCATTCCCCTGCTTAAGACGATGCTTACCACCTACTGTGAAAACAATTGTAATTACTGCTGTTTTCGCAAGGATCGCGATTTTCAGCGGGTGGGCTTCTCAACGGATGAGATGGCTGGCTTATTCATGAAAGTGTTCCGGAAAGGCCTGGTTAAGGGATTATTCCTGAGCTCAGGTGTTGCCGGAAGTGCGATCCGTTCGCAGGACAGGCTGCTGGATTGTGTGAGTATATTAAGGAAGAAGTACGGATTCCGCGGCTACATTCACCTCAAGTTACTGCCCGGGGTGCAGGATGCGCAGATCGCTGAGGCACTCCAACTGGCAGACAGGGTTTCCATCAATATCGAGGGTCCCAATGAAACTGTGCTGGCTAAGCTGGCACCGCAAAAGAAATTTGCAGATGAGTTGGTCGGCGGGCTGGATGCGATCCATCGGATCACAGTTGCGGAACAGGGGAATCTGGAACCACCTCAGAAGAGGACATCCCTCACCACCCAACTTGTAATGGGTGCTGTCGGAGAGAGTGACAGCGAGATCCTGCAGACCACCCAGACACTGTATAAAAAGCTCAAATTGGCACGGGTGTATTACTCGGCTTTCTCACCCACAGCCCGAACACCATTCGATTCGTTACCAGCCCTGCCTCATCTGCGGCATGCCCGCATGTACCAGGCATCGTTTCTATTAAGGGATTATGATTTTGACTTCGAAGAACTGCCTTTCAGTGTGGATGGGAATCTACGGACCGAGAGTGATCCTAAAATGATCTGGGCGAAAGACAACCTGGCTGGCAGTCCGGTGGATATTTCGAAAGCTGACTTCGAGAAACTGATCCGCGTGCCTGGGATTGGTAAGATCAATGCGAAAAAGATCCTGGAAGAACGCACCAAACAGGGTATTTCAAAAATTCAAGATCTGGGTAGAATTGGTATATCCATGAATAGATGTGCGCCATTCATACTAATTCAGGGAAAAATGCCAAGTTATCAACCTGATCTATGGAATTGAAACCCTTACACTTTTTCGACGAACCGATCATTCCAGCTTTTGATATTCCACCTTCAATGGACAAGAAACAGGGCTGCCCTAATGCCTTCACCTGGAGGGATACTGATTACCGGGTGGTTGAGCTCGTTAAGGAATGGCATGATTACTCCCGTAAAGGACGCATGGCCAGGAATATGCAGCCACAGCATGCTGCAGTTGCCAGCAATCGCGGATCCTGGGGAGTGGGCAGGGATTTTTACATTGTCAAAGTAGTTGGTGAGCGTTATTTCCAGATCTATTATGATCGCGCGCCAAAGGATGTGGATCACAGAAAAGGGGAATGGTTCCTGTGGGGAGAATTAGTACTTAAATAATATTTATTATTACATAAATATTATTAATATATCTATTGACTATTATTGATATTATTATATAATAATATCAATAATTTGATTCTGCGTTTATTTATATCGGAGCCGTATGAAAAATACTTTGACAAATTGCCCGGTTTGCGACCAACCCCTTGCTGCTACCCGATTGAATTGCGATCACTGCGGCACCAGCATAGAAGGGAATTTCGCATTGAATACCAGTCCATTCGCCCAACTTTCACCAGAGCAGGTCAATTTCGCTTTGACCTTTATCCGCTGTGAGGGACGATTGAACCGGATGGAAGATGAATTGAAGATCTCCTACCCTACCCTGCGAAACCGTCTGATCGAATTGATCAAGGCACTTGGATTTGAACCCGGCAAGGAAGAGCAGACTGTCCGGTTATCAACCGAAGAACGCGCAAAGATCCTGGATGATATGAGCGAGGGTAGGATCACATTAGACGATGCCCGAAGGTTGTTATCAGGTGAAAGTTAAGAACGAGGTGTAAAATGCCAACCAATGAAGAACGTTTAAAAATAATGAAGATGGTACAGGATGGCAAGATCACTGCGGAAGAAGCCATCACACTTTTAGATGCGGTCGATCCGGTGAAAAAACCGCCTTCTGATAATTATTCTCAGCCAAGAGCAAGTGGACCCGGTCGATGGTTCAGGGTAAAGGTCACAGATACTATCACTGGGAAAATGCGAGCCAATATTCGTTTACCGATCAGCCTGGTCAGTGCCGGATTAAAAATGGGAGCGAAATTCTCCCCGGAAATGGATGGAATGGATATAAATTTGCTGAAGGATGCGATTCAAAATAACCAGTCCGGGCTGATCATCGACGTAAATGCAAATGAAGACGGTGAACATGTCGAAATATATATTGAAGAATAACCTGAACAACAAACATAAATCTGGAATTTAGAAGCTATCATGAAGAAAACAGGCATATAAATGCATTTTGGGAATATAAGTAATTCATCATCAGCACTCTCAGAAAATTATTAATCTAAGCGTTGAGCAATCCCTGCTCCAGGAGAAATCATAATGAAACTATTTGACTCAGAACGGCTAAAAGCAATCTTCGAAAAACACACTAAATTCTTAAAGAAAGAAGTTGATGGAGAGCGAGCAAACCTATCCGAGGAAGACCTGCGGGGGGTTGATCTTACAGAGGCAAACCTAAGAGATTCAAATCTTTCTGGCTCGAACCTTAAAGGCACAACGCTCACGCGCATAATTCTCACTGATGCAGACCTAAGTGATGCCAATCTCGAGGGAGTAAACCTCTCTTATGCAAAGTTAGCTGGTTCAAACTTTTCGGACGCAAACCTACGCTTTGCAGATATCTCCTATGCAAAACTGACAGGTGCAAATTTTTCTGATGCCAACCTTGAAGGAGTTAATCTCAAGGGTGCCAATCTGATGGGGGCAAATTTTTCTGATTCAAACCTTAAGGATGCTGATCTTTCCGGGGCGAATCTTATGGGGGCGAATTTCTCAGGTACAAATTTGGATGCAGCCATCCTCGCAGGTGCAAATCTCACATGTGTGAACCTTACCGACTCAAATCTTTCCGGTGCTGATCTAGTTGAGGCAAATCTCATGGCGGTCAATCTTACAGACGCAAACCTTAGTGGTGCAAATCTCACTGGAGCAAACATCATGAGCGGTATTCTTTCGGATTCAAATTTGCCTGGAGCAAATCTATCAGGTGCTGACCTTACGTCTGCCATTCTCAATGATTCAAATTTGTCTGGTGTCAACCTGAGTGGAGCAAACCTCAAGGAAGCTGACCTGGAGGATGCTGTCCTATCAGGAGCAAATCTCAGAGGTGCAAATCTGGAAGGTGCATATCTTGAGGGAGTGAATTTCAAAGGTGCTGACCTCACATCGACCAGAAATGTTCCAGATTTTAAAGGATAATTGAAAACCCTTCACATTTGAATCTAAGACACACAACAATCTTCATATCAGTACTAAAAGTTATCGGGGTAATAAAACCGCCAAAGGGTGACCTTTGGAAACCTTTCTCCCGGTTTTTCGTAAATATTATCGCATATCATTTTATCCATTGAGGACAGCATGAGTTTTTCTCCAACGATTTCTAAAAACTGGTTAAGAACTTTTATCATCATCTGGATTGGGCAGGCATTTTCATTATTTGGGTCCATGCTGGTCCAATTCGCCCTAGTCTGGTGGTTAACCCAGAAAACAGGATCGGCAACCATACTGGCAACAGCCAGCCTGGTAGCTTACCTGCCTATGGTTTTCTTGGGGCCATTTGCCGGTGCAATTGTCGACCGGGTTAACCGAAAGACAGTTATGATCGTGGCAGACGCCCTGGTTGCATTAACGACCCTCGCGCTGGCCTTTATTGCTGCATATGGTCAGTTAGCTCCCTGGCATATTTACGTTGCCATGTTCATCCGTTCCCTCGGGCAGGCATTCCATTTTCCTGCCATGCAGGCATCCACATCCCTCCTGGTTCCGGAAAAGCAACTTTCCCGGGTGGCAGGCATCAACCAGGCATTGAATGGTGCCATGAATATCATCGCCCCACCCAGTGGAGCACTACTGATCGGCGTGTTACAGCTTCATTGGGTATTGAGTATTGATATACTCACTGCTGCCCTGGCAATAATTCCTTTGGTCATAGTCCATATCCCACAGCCTATCCAGGTACTCAACTCTGTTGGGAAACCTATTGTTGGCTCAATCCTTACTGATATCAAAGAAGGATTTTTGTATGTTTACCGCTGGAAAGGACTATTTTATGTTCTTCTATTCGCGGTATTAATCAATTTCCTCATCAGCCCAGCCTTCACATTGCTCCCATTACTGGTCACAAAGCACTTTCATGGAACAGCTATTCATTATGGTTGGATGGAATCCGCGATCGGTATCGGTATTGTGGTTGGAGGACTCGGACTCGGTGCCTGGGGAGGATATAAAAAGAAGATTCTTACTAGTTCACTAGGTATCGCCGGGATGGGTATTGGTGCACTGGTCACCGGTTTCGCACCTGGAAATTTATATTGGGTGGGAATTGCAGGAGTATTTGTTTTAGGATTAATGAATCCGATTGCCAATGGACCTTTCTTTGCACTCATTCAATCGAAAGTTGACCCGGGTGTGCAAGGAAGGGTAATGACTATGACCTCCAGTATCACATCCGGGTTGACACCTTTGGCACTCATCATCGCAGGTCCACTAGCCGATCGTTTTGGTATTCAAGCCTGGTTTGTGCTTGGTGGAATTCTATGTCTCGTTATTTCAATGTTGATGCGGATGATGAAGGTAATCTACTCCCTGGAAGATCAATCAGGTGACCTTGTAACCACAGCAATCCCAGATCAACATCTAGTATCCGCATTATGAAGAATTATTCAGAAAAGCAGCTTAATCTTGAACTTCACCCCAAAGATTGGACACAAACCATCTTGAGGAGGTGCAGTATTTATATCCAGAATATGTAAAGAATACCAAAGACTAAACCTCCGATGACCGGGGAAGAAGATCTGCTGGAGAAGATACAAGATCAGCAGATGGAAATTGAATACCTAAAAAATTGGACACCTTGGTTGCAGAGCGGGAAAAGCGCGAAAAAGGGATAAATTAGTTGTTATTACTGAATTAATGCAGAAATACCTTTTTAAAATAACTGCTAAATCCCCAGGAGCAGTTATTCCTAATACCTGAAGCATCTCTGTGAGTCTGTAAAGCATAACAGCGAACGGGATGAGATACAAAAGATCTGTGTCGAGAATAAAGGCCGTTATGGCTATCGGCGGGTCACGATAGAGCTGCATCGGAGAGGATTCCAGACCAATCACAAGTTGGTCCTGAAACTCATGAAGCAGTACCATCTAACCTGTATGCTGCGGCAAAAGAAGTACCGTTCTTATCGGGGTGAGGTGGGAAAGGTCGCTCCAAACCTATTGAAACGTGACTTCAAGGCAAATATACCCAATCTGAAATGGACAACAGATGTCACTGAGTTCAAATTATTTGGTCAAAAGATCTACCTGTCTCCAATCATGGACCTCTTCAATGGTGAGATCATCAGTTATTCGTTCTCCACGAATCCGAGTTTCCACCAGATCACTGAAATGCTCAAAAGCGCCTTTCAGAAGATACCTGACAATACCCATTTGATCCTTCACTCTGATCAAGGGTGGCAATACCAGATGAAACCGTACCAAAAGATGCTCAAAGATAAGGGTATTCGCCAGAGCATGTCTAGAAAAGGTAATTGCTACGACAACTGTGTCATTGAAAACTTCTTTGGTTTACTCAAATCAGAATTGTATACCAACCAAAAATTCTTTTCCATTGATCAATTCAAACAGGAGCTCTCTGAATATATTGACTACTACAACAACCGCAGAATTAAGGTTAAACTAAAAGGACTGAGCCCTGTTCAGTTCAGAACTCAGTCCTTTGTTTCTACTTAACTCTTGTCCAACAAATGGGGTGCACTATAAATCGGGTAATATCTTTTTTAATTTTTTAAGAAATCTTGACTTGTCATCTAGATTGAGGTTCTGCAATTGCATTATAAAATTTATTGAGGTATTCTTGAGTAGTAGTAAGGTGTTTTGTTTTAGGTCAATATCATCATTCCACTCAGCATCATGAGATATTTGTGATTCTTCATTTACGTCCTTAAAAATCGACATAAATTCAGGACAATCGTTAGATAAACAAATACGGTCTTCAACTATTTGTTTTATCAATTGTGGGTGTAGCGTACCATTTTGGTAAAGCAAATCTGCAATTACTTTAATGGTATTCCAAACAATTGGCTTATTGATAATTAGGTCAACACCTAGGATGCAGCTAGTAAAAAATGATGAATAGTCATAACCAGGAAGTGCACTATTAATTAAGGTATTTACCTCATATATGTCATAATCACACCCACTACTAATTCTATGTTGGTATTTAAATTCTGATGCAGCGCCAGCGAGTTTAACTACCATATTCCCCCAAAACCAAAATTCAAAGTTCCCAGAATTTTTACCGTCATACCAGGTATGCGCTAAATATCTTACTAGACCTACCTGCAAACTCTCAGGGATTGGAACCACGGTTGCACATTCAATATCTAGAAACATTAGGCATGCAATCACAGCATGGCTTGCTTCATGAATTGAAACTCTTTTTAATGAATAAGGTTGGAAAGAATTTGCAGAATCTAGAATTACTTCTTTTGGCTTTTCCGCGAACCACTTCCATATCGAAAAATTTGTGTCCCATTTCGTGTTGTTTAATTGGTTAAATTTACTACGCAATTCATTGTCTGAATTAAATCTATCCAATGCTAATTGTCGGTAATCGGTACAATTAGGGTTACCTATAGAATGTTGGTTGGTTGTCTTTATTTCGGGTTTGCATATATCAGAAACTGTACGAAGGTTTTTTTCCCATTTCCTTGATTTGGTACGGCTCATTTGTTGAGTCCTCTTTATGGGAAAGTATTATTTGGATATGATGGTTCTTTTTAATACTTTCTTGGATCGAGGAGAGGAAATGGATTTCAATCATAAATTAGCCCCCAATTGAGTAATTCTGTTTTGATATAAGTTAGTATTTATATACAATCCAAACCTCCGTATACATTAAGATTGATATTGAATAAACCTAACCTTATTTGACTAACCCAATAATTAGCTATAGAGATTAGTATAATCTATATATTTAGTTTTGTCAAGGTTTGTTATTAGTTAGTTTTTTGTTAGTAGTTATTGACACACCCGATTGTTTATTATTTATAGTTCTTGTTATGAACCCAGAATACTTGTTTAGGAGAAATCAACCTAGAATAACCCTTAATAACCAATTTTCAAGCCATCTCGTGGGATATACAACAAAAATCAATTTGTGTCCAAATTGATTTTTGCAACCAACCTATTTCTTACTTCCATACACATAAATTCAAACCACCTCAGCAATCTTAATGTAATTGGTGTAAGAAAACCTAGAACATTCGATATAGTTGGTTTGTTGAATATTAGGGGATAATATCCAACCCACGCCAGAATCGAATTTTTGGCATCCCTTTCTTTACAAACTATTTGCGTACTTAGAAGTAAACAGAGGATTAAATACTAGTCAACAAATGTAAAGATCCTCGAATCTAGAAAATGCTTGTAAAATGGATTCAGAAGTTAAAACTTTTTTCATGATAAAAATCACTAATTTCTAGCCATTACCAAGATCTAATCTCTGTTATAACTCAAATGATTGGCCGGTAATATAATTTTCCAGGCTTTTTATGGTGGATTTCTGATTGTCAATGATCTCTTTTACGATATCACCGATGGTGATCATACCTACCACTTTACCTTTTTCAATAATGGGTAGATGGCGAATATGCTTGTCGGACATCAGTTTCATACATTCTTCAGTGGTGTTATCCAGGTTTGCATAATAAACGTTCGTTATCATAACTTCCTGAACTGGTTGATTCACATCGCACAACCCAGATTTTGCCAGTCTTCTGGCAAAATCACGTTCTGAGATGATGCCTACGAGTTTTATTCCATCCATCACCAATAATGCCCCAATATCTTTTTCTGACAATAATTTTAATGCATCGATTGTCTTTGTGGTGGGAGCAACAGACCAGACTATTTTCCCTTTACTACCAAGTAAATTTCTTACTATTGCCATATATACCTCCTGCCAGTTGGATGATTCTATTATATGTTTTTAGTCTACTATTTCCAATAGACAAAATCGGATTTATCCATATTATATAGGTAGGTTAACATTGCGAGAACAACCAATAAACAGGAGAAGTTCTTATGGAGAAAATTGACTATCGTTTAAAATATAAAAGTATTTACCAACCTAAAGTTGGCAAAGTGGAATTTGTTCTCATTCCCCCGATGAAAATTCTGATGATCGACGGGTATGGAAATCCGAACACTTCTCCCGAATACGCTGAGGCAGTTTCAGGGTTATATAGCATTGCCTATACTTTGAAATTCAAGATCAAGAAAACCAGGGCGATCGATTATAACCTTCTGGCTCTCGAAGGGCTTTGGTGGATGGATGACATGAATCTCTTCTCCACTGAAACCAAAGACCTATGGAAATGGACAATGATGATCGCTCAACCGGATTTTATCACCCAGGCTGATATCACTGCTGCCATAGAAGAAGCCGGTCGCAAGAAGCCCAATCCAGCCCTGGTTCGAATTCGATTTGAGGTTTTCGACGAAGGGCAGTGTGTGCAGATCATGCATATTGGGCCATATGCAGATGAAAAACCGAATATAGACCTGCTGCATCAAGCTATTGCAGATAAAGGTTACAAACGCAGTGGTAAACATCACGAGATCTATCTTGGTGATCCGAGAAAATCTGCTCCTGAGAAATTGAAGACCATCATCCGTCAACCTTACGAATAAGAGAGCAAGGATAATAACAAAATTTCTTTATTGCTAGTTATTCAACTGGAAGCAGTCCGTCAGTTGATGGATGACAGAAATATGCCTTATATGCGATGATGGCTACAGCGACATATGCCAGGGTTTTCGGTATCATCAACATACCAAGTAAAGGTATTTTATCCACCCAAAAGATAACTGGGGTATAGAATAAAAAGGAAAGGAAGATACAAGCTCCTATTGCAAAATAGACACGGTCTTTTTGTCGATAGGATTCTATAAGTATCAATGCCATGATACCTAATCCCTGAACCATTAAGAATAGGTTCCTGATAATCCCCATGGGTTGAGGAGGTATAACACTCCCCCAGTTATTTCCAGGCAGGGTCATAACAACTAACCGGATTATTCCGGAAATCAAAATGATAATTCCAAACAAACCAACCTTTTTATTGAACCTGATCCTCCATACATCGACTAAAAGCATATAGAAGAAGGTTATTGTTATTGCTGTCGCAAGTGCACCAATTCCAACTAACCCAGGATTAGAATCCAGACCTCCACGAACATAAGCGATAACACGAAATCCAACATGCCCGCTATCGCCCAGTGCCAGTAGGAAAAACATCCACCAGATCCTTTTGACAATTTTTAAATCTGTCGGGGCAACGAAATTCCAGCGCCTTTTCATCAAGATCACCAACCCCCACATTACCATCAGGTAAGAAATATTAAAGACCACTTCAACTAAAACTCTCATATTCTCAGGCATATTTTCCTCTAAAAACCTAAACTTCAAATTCGGTTACAGCAATAACTGTTGTTTTCGGGCTGTTCAATTTAATCTGTTTGATACCAAGGACCAAAGCCGCAATCTGGAAAATCGCTCCACTCCAAAAAGGCAAAGTTGAATAAGAGTCATATGCAAATCCGGCCCATAAAGGACCAACAGCCCGCCCTAAGGATTGGAATGAATTGCTAATCCCCATGGCAGCACCCTGCTCTGACGCACTTGATCGTTGGGATACTAATGAAGTCACACTGGGTTGTAATAATACATTTCCAGAAGCAAAGATCAAGGTAAACGTATACATGGACCAGGAATATCGGAATAGAGATAATCCAATTAACCCGATGACTGAAATGAGGAGGCCGCCAAATAGAAGTTTCAATTCCCCAAACTTTCTTGTCATTGGACCAATCAGCAATCCCTGCTCAATTACAGATAAGATGCCCATTGCACCCATGATGTATCCGATCTGTGCAGGACCCATATTGAAGTTATCTTTTCCATAGAGGGAGAGAACCCCTTCAAGGTTTGCTAAAGCGAATGCAAGCAGAAAGGACATTCCAAAGAAAAATCCCAAAGGGCCTTTTAATCCATTTATTAATTTGGAAAAGGTAGATTCCTTTTGAATTTCCTGGTTCTTGTTTGTCCGAAATTCTGGTTTCAAAGATTCCGGCAGCATAAGGAAAATAAAAGGAAGGGTGATCAGTGCCAGTAATGAACTAACCAGGAATGGGATGGATAGGTTGATGAGTTTGCCAGTACTTGGATCTGTTGTGATCTGCATGAGTGATTGAATAAAAACAGGCAAATGTAAATCTAAACCTGACAGGATGCCGCCCAGCATGGGACCTATGATCATTCCAAGTCCCATTGCAGCTCCCATTAAGCCTACTCCTTTTGACCTGTCCTCCCTGGTGGTGATATCTGCCATGTATGCCATTGCAGTCGGAAGTGTTGCTGAAGATAATATGCCAGCCAATGTTCGTGAAGCGATCAGAAACCAAAGTGTAGGCGAAAATGCCTGCAATAAAAAGGAAACAAAATAACCTGCGATGCCAATCAGCAATACTGGTTTCCTGCCTATTCTGTCAGATACTCGACCCCAGAAAGGCGCAAATATGAACTGCATGATCGAGTATAACGACATCATCAGGCCTAATGCCCCGCCTGAGGCATTGAAGTGAGTCACGAAAAAAGCCATCAACGGCATGACAATCCCGAATCCGATCATAACGATGACAAGAGATACAAACAATAAAATTGGTGCAGATTTATTTTTCATTGAACCTCAAATAATATTAATTACGAATGGTGCTTATTTTCGGATTGGAATAATTTTATTTTCTTGTTCCAGGCTCTTATCTGTTATCTGTCTGAGACATTCTGCAAGGTACTTCTGTTGGCTATCATCAAAAGACGCTGCCAGATCTTCCATCCATTTTTTTTGGGCATTAATTGATTTCTCAATTAGGTCCCGCCCACTGTTTGTAAGGGATAAGTTTTTTACCCGCCGGTCAACGGGATCCTCAAATCTTTCAACCAAGCCCATAGAAACTAATTTATCCACTAATTGAGTAGCTGATGCCTTTGATCCTTCCATCGTACTTCGGATGGCCATAATCGAAGTTGGTCCACGGTGAAATAACTGCATCAGGATATTGATATGAGTCATTGCTAGCCCATATTGACGGGTATATTGTAGAAAATCGTGTATCGACCGACGCGCAAAAACGTTGGACCAATTATTTAGAGCAGTCGTTAATGGATTATATTCGTTCATATAGTTAAGTATACTTAACTATACACTGTAGTGAACTACTTGTCAAGGTAATAAACTGATTACCTTCGTTGATAATAATGATGTTCTATCGAGGTCTACTATTTTCGATTAGTTCCTGCCGGTGCCGCCTATACAGGATAATCGGACCATCCTGTGGGATTAATATTTCACCAATCTTTAGCTCGCTTTTTATTGGAAGCTGCTTGGTCACCACACGTTCATCCTGATTGAGGATTACCCTGGAAGAAGGAATAGCCAGCCAGGCTACTAACTTTGCAAAACCTGGAATAGCACTTTTTTTGACATAATTCCGTAAACAAAAAAGTGTATTACCATTATCTATAGGGATAAAACTAACAGTAATTCGAAAATCTGTACTGATATTATTCATCCAGTTATTGGGAAAAATGAATCTTAGAAAAGGAGGTCGCTGGGGTTCAGCTATTTCTTCGGCTCTTCGGGCTGGAACGCCGTCTTCCAATCGATTATAGACCCAGATATGCATCTCCTGGTCTAGTAAGCGGGCAATAGGACCATCCACTACCCTGCGATTTCCCCGGCCAATTGTACTGGCATGGACAAATGGTAAATGGATTACATCCAACTGGTTTTCTATCCCACGGGAATAATGGACCGGCCAGTGTGCATAAAAGCTTGAGTAAGAATACTCAGAATCGGGTAGATCCTTAAACCACGGCAAATCCGGATACTCGTTTTGTTCATCACCCCACCAGATCCAAATATATCCGTATGCTTCTTTTACCGGAAATGAGCGTGTTTTCATCGCTTTTGGCGGAATCGATTTAATCCCATTTGCAGGAATCAGCGTGCATTTACCGGAAGATTCAAATTCAAATCCATGAAAAGGACATTGCAGACAATCGCCAATTACCTTCCCTTGAGATAGAGAAGCTCCCCGATGCGGACATTTATCACTGATCACAGACGGTACACCCTTTCCATCCCGCCTGAGGACCATTTTCTCTCCGAGTCGGGTAAGGCCAATAGGTTTTTGTTTTAAAAAGCGGGATTCGAGAATGATATACCATTGATTCGGGATCATAAATTCTCCATCGATAAATTACTTAAATGCTGATTATGATTTAATCAAAACGATATTTATGTATATCATACATTTTTTCTTATCAGTCATTTGAGTAATTATTTGATATACTTCAAAAATCGTTCAGGTTGAAATTTATATTTCAATCAAGTATTTATTCCAATATTGTTCAAGGACACAATGAATCTCATCGGAGAAACTGCTGCCTTCGCCACTGCCATTTGCTGGTCAATTTCTGCTATTGCCTTTTCGATCAGCGGCAAACAAATCGGATCGCAATCTGTCAATCGCATCCGTGTTTTAATCGCCTTCCTCCTGCTTGTTCTCGTAAATTGGATATTTTATAAGCAACCCATCCCACTCTCTGCTACACCGGAACGTTGGTTTTGGCTGCTCCTTTCCGGATTTATTGGCCTGGCTATCGGGGATGCGTTTTTATTTAAAACCTATCAATTGATCGGTGCCAGGATGGGGCTGCTGTTTTTAAGTTTGGCACCAGTATTCAGCACGCTTTTCGCCTGGTTGTTCATGGGGGAGTTGCTCAATCTGATGCAATTCGCAGGGATGCTGCTCACTTTGGTGGGTATCGGTTGGGTTGTAATTGCTCGTCAAAATAGTACCGATGAAAACGAGGACCCCAAGCATAAAAAGTTAGGGGTGTTATATGGTGTATTAGCTGCAATTGGCCAGGCCGTCGGGTTGATCCTTTCGCGGCAAGGAATGGGAGGAAATTTCTCTCCGATATCCGGGACTTTAATCCGGATGATCGCGGCTGTATTAGCATTATGGGGTCTTGCCATCATCCAGAAGAAAGCCATACCCACCCTTATGACTGCATATAAAAGCCAAAATGCGACCCGGTGGATCACCATAGGTTCAGTTTTTGGCCCGGTGATCGGCGTATCGTTTTCCCTTTTGGCAATACAACACGCCAAGATTGGTGTGGTTTCCACATTGATTGCTTTACCGCCGGTGTTAATACTACCGGTCAGCTATTTTATTTTCAAGGAACGCTTTGGCTGGCAGGCTATTACCGGTACTCTTCTATCCATCGTTGGGGTGGCTATATTGTTTATTAAATAGATTCAATAACCATAAAGGATCTTTACCAGTTCGCCATACCTGCCAAAAAGGAATTCCCGGTGGGATCAGGTGGAATTATTAATTAACCAGCTAAAACAATATTCCGTGAGGTTATCCCCGGTATCTATGGATGGTGCCTGTATTTGCCATTTTCCTTCCAATCCCAAGGCACGCGCGGTCAGATCAAAATGGCACATTGCGATTCCCAAATCCAATCTTTGCATATCTTCGATAGCTAGTACGGTTGTCATGCTGTTTCGGTATCCCCTCGTCCTCTTCAGATAAAAATGAAAACCATCTTCATTTCTGACCACCCGCCAGGGCTGTTTATTGGAGGCTGATGGTGCAATTTGAACCATTTCCAGCACTTGCTTATAGCTGCCGGATTTCTCATGGGTTAATGGGTTAGTAAACTGCCCGTCGAAAAAGAGAGTATCCCAATCTAACCGTCGATCTGAACCAATGGAAGCACGTAATGTTGTTTTCCTTGCCTGTGTTTCATCTTCAATCAGACCAATGGCGATCACAGCGGGGATCCGCTCATCTCCCCTGGCAACAATCCTCCTGGCAAAACTGCTTTTCGTGAAAGTACCTCCCAACCAACACGTACCAATCCCAAGACGAGTCGCCTCCAGCACAATGCATTCCAGGCAGAAACCAAAATCCTCAAGATACTTCCCTCCGGAGGAGATTGCCCCGATGATGAAACCACTGGCTCCTTTGATGAAACCATAAGTACCCAGACCGCGGAGTACCTTTCTATCGTCTGCTTCTACTGCAATCAATTCAAACCGCATTTGTGACCCAAAGTAGCTGGTGGTATTTTGTAAGATGAACTCCTTCATCTGTTTCAGCAATTCCTTTGGGATGGGTTTATTCAAAAAAGTCCTGCAGGAGAACCTCTGTGTAATTATTTCTGTAATTGATGCGTTTTCTCTCAATCAATCTCTCTTCTTTATAATTTGAATATCATAAGAGGATAAAATATTTCTCATAGGATGTTATCACACGTCCATCCATGACAGCATTATTAATTGATCATGCAAATAATTGATACTCATCCATGGGTGGAAAGCTGTATAGTATTGTATCAGAGCGGGTGTTCCACCCGCTCTGTACTTAAGCAATGCTCGATCCTTACATATTTTTACCTCTTAAGAATCGAATGAGCTGTTTAATCATACCTACCCCTGAACCAACAATCGACAGAATTAATATCCATTTCAAGCCAATATTTACACCTTCCTGAATTTGGACCAAATTCCAGCTGGTTGTATCAGCAAAGGGTTTCAAAAATTCAACCGTGATTATCGGGAAGGCACCTAGAAGTAAACCGGAAATTAAGATATGACCGATTTCAGTCATGAATTTCATCCAGCCAGTCAATAAATTGCGCCTCCCCTGGACAAGCAACATGGTGCTGCGGATAACTTCAAGACCCGTTATAGCCATCATACCGGGAACAAAGCGCAAAAAGTTATCCGTGAAGATCCGTACCTGTCCAACTTTTTCCAGTGGATTGATATACACCGGAAAGCTTCCATTCGTGCTCAGTATATAGATGAAAAAAGCAAAGCCAAGCATTTCCATTACGATCTCGAAAAGAATGCCTGGTATATATGGCTGCTTTTCAGATTCATCCAGGGTTGGTAGATCGTCAGGGTTGAATTTATTTAGATCCTCCAATTCCTTGACCCCTTTTCCGTCTTCAATCCTTTCAATGATCGCAAATACAAGAGTCACCCAGGCAGCTGCCATAAATGCCCCATTCCAGAGGGAGCCAAAGTACACCAACACAGACCAACCTGTGATAATCGCACCTGTAACCGCACCAATGAAGAAGCTGAGTGTCAACGCGCCAACGACCACCGGGACTACGATACGTAAGACAAGTAAGTATGTAGGAAATAATTGCGGGCCGATCAATCCGAGTTGTGAGCCGTATGAGGTAGCCACCTTCCGCGGTGAACCCATCTCTTGTAAGACTTCTTTCAGTTGAGATTCACTTATCTCATTAGAGTTGGAGAAACGTTCATCCAGGCGATCAAGCAGTGTAGATTCCAACTCTGCTACAATATCTTTACGTTTTTTTCCCGGCAATGCCCTGCTCACTCCCAGCAGATACCGATCCAGCAATTCTCGGGCGTTTCTATTCATGTTCATCTGTCATCCTCCTAATCAATTTTCCAATAACTTTTAATTCAACTTTCAATTCATTAAACACAGCCCCCCCGTTCAGGTTTAGTCTATAATAACGGCGCGGTCGGTTCTCATCCATACGCCACTCGCTGTCTACCAGTTCCTGTTCCTCCAAACGACGCAGCAATGGGTAGAGTGTATCCTGTCCAATCTCAACACCATTTTCATTTAGGTTTTTCAGAAGCAAATAACCATATTGCTCTTCTTTTAATTTTTCCAGCACGATGGCCACGGTTATCCCACGACGGATTTCCTGTTTCAACTTTTCTACGATATCCAATACTTTGTTTTCTGTCATGACAATATTATACTGTGTTATATACACTATTGTCAAGTAGCAAATATATGTTTTTTTACATTATTTCTGAATTTTGGATTGATATACCAAAACCATTAATATATATCCAAAATTTACTATTAATAGTTTTTTATGATCAATATGCAATCGTGATTTTTTCAACCTCTATGATCGTTACGCCACCCTCTTTAAATGCTTTATCGCAAGTTTGGATTTCCGTTATACTATAGATACAATTTTCAATTCGTGCACGTGAAGAATGGAAATTCAGGTGATACTAATTTTTCAAGGAGGCCGCATGCCTGATAGTCCGATTTATATTCCAATTGCAATATTAAAAAGTTTTATTCAAGATGTATTACTCGGTGTCGGGGTTCCAAAAATTGATGCTGAAATCTGCTCAGATGTGATCATTGAATCTGATATCCGTGGAATTGAATCACATGGCATAGGACGATTGAAATATTACTATGACCGAATTCGTGCTGGGCAGCACCAGGTCATAACAAATATTGAAATCGTAAACGAAACACCGACCACAGCGGTCGTCGACGGTCATCATGGAATGGGTATGGTGATTGGGACCAGATCCATGCAGCTAGCAATTGATAAAGCTCGCAAATCGGGGTTAGGTTGTGTTGCGGTAAGAAATTCAACCCATTACGGAATTGCTGGATATTATCCGACCATGGCGGTCAAGCAGGGTATGATTGGAATTTCGGTGACAAATACACGTCCATCTGTGTCACCTACTTTTGGGGTTCAACCAATGCTTGGTACGAATCCCATCGCCTTCGGTGCGCCCACCGATGAAGCCTTCCCGTACATTTATGATGCTGCGACACCAATCACCCAACGAGGGAAAATTGAGGTCCTTGCCCGCGCAGAAAAACCCGTTCCTGCGGGCTGGGTCATTGATCAAAACAGTCAACCCATGACTGACTCTGCTGAAGTCATGACCGCCCTTAGTAAGCAGACTGCATCATTCCTTCCATTAGGGGGAGCAGGTGAGATATTCGCGGGGCATAAAGGATATGGCCTGGGAACCATGGTTGAGATCTTATCAGCTTCACTGCAATCAGGAACTTTTTTGCAGGGGCTTACGGGTATCGGATCGGATGGCAAGCCGCAGCCATTTAAGGTCGGCCACTTTTTCCTGTCGATCAATATTGAGTTCTTTGTGCCTTTGGATGAGTTTAAACGCACAACTGGCAATATTTTACGAGACCTGCGAAATTCAGCCAAAGCCCCTGATCAACCCCGAATTTATACAGCTGGCGAAAAAGAATATGAGATGGCTAAATTAACGAGTGAGAGAGGAATTTCCATCAATCCTAATCTCCAGAAGGAAATCAAATTTCTGCAAAAAGAACTGGGATTAGAAAAGTACCAATTTCCTTTTTAAAGGTTTAGCTCCTCGAAAACGTTTACGGAGGTTTGTTTGGATAAGGATTTTACTCAGGATATTCTTGAATTGCTCCGGATTGCATCAACCGATCTTCCTAGTCCGGTTGAGAGGAGATTGCGCGAAGCTTTAGAAAAAGAGGTGATTGGTTCTGCAGCACGTGGGGCTTTGGAAACGATCCTTAAGAATATTGAAGTGGCACGGAAAAATGCCACCCCAATTTGCCAGGACACCGGAATTCCAATTTTCTATGTCCAACACCCTGAGGGAATGAATCGGGGTGAATTAAAAAATCAAATCCGTAATGCCGTGGTTCTGGCAACCCAAAAGTTTTATTTACGGCCAAATGCGGTGGATCCTATTAGTGGAAATAACACCGGCGACAACATCGGTGATGATTATTTCCCTTCCATTCATTTCACTGAAGTCGGGGGAGAAACACTTACAATTGATCTCATGCTTAAAGGCGGCGGTTGTGAAAATGTTGGGGCACAGTATTCTCTGCCAGATAACCATTTGAATGCCGGACGCGACCTGGAAGGGGTGCGAAAGGTGATTCTCGATGTGGTTTATCACGCTCAGGGCGAAGGTTGTGCTCCAGGTTTTCTGGGTGTCGCCATAGGTGGCGACCGTGGTACATCCTATTCCGCTTCCAAAGAAGTGCTGCTTCGGGACGTAGATGACACTAATGATGATAAAAAATTGGATGATCTTGAGAATAGGATCACGATGGAAGCGAACGAACTGGGAATCGGGCCGATGGGCTTCGGTGGTAAAACCACTGTCCTGGGTACAAAAATAACATCCACTTACAGATTACCGGCATCGTATTTCGTGTCTGTTTCATATATGTGCTGGGCTTACCGGCGGCGGAAGATGATCGCCATTGGGAAGACAGTTAAGTATGAATGAGAGTAAGGAATGAATGACCATTAATCTTAAGCTCCCTATCAATGGTAGGGAAATCAGTAAACTTCATGTCGGCGATTTTGTCATCCTGTCAGGGGTAATGATCACAGGAAGAGATGCCGTCCATAAGTGGATTAGCGAGACATTCATCCAAAAAACAAGGACTGCAACCGAAGATGACCTGCTTGTTTATGAGGCCATTCAACCAATTCTGAAAGGTGGGTTGATCTACCACTGCGGTCCGGTTGTGAGTGGATTACAGACCAAGGAATATCGGTTTGTAGCTGCCGGACCTACCACCAGTATCCGGGAAGAGCTCTATCAAGCCGAAGTGATGCGCCATTTTGGGATGAGCGGGGTTATTGGAAAAGGTGGCATGGGCGTGGGCACATTAGAGGAATGCAAGGAATTACCGGCTGTCTATTTCCATGCAATTGGCGGTGCTGCCTCACTTATTGCAGAAACCATAAAAAAGGTTATCGCAGTATATAAACTCGACTTTGGTGTTCCTGAAGCGATCTGGGTCATTGATGTTGAGAATTTTCCTGTGGTCGTGACAATGGATTCTCATGATGGCTGCCTTCATGATGCTGTTAGACAGCATTCTAAAGAAACGCTTATGCGATTATTTGGGTGATCAATTAATTGTTGAAACTGGAAATAATTGTAAATGCAATAATCAATACTAGAGGTTTATTTGTTAATAATATTTAGTTAAACATCCTCTACATATTTTTTCAACCTAAGCCATTAATCATTCAGTAATCCTAACCTTTTCACATCGCTCATTGCCTGTCTTGCAGCTAATTTCGGATCACTCTTTAAGACTTGCTTGTAATAATTGAACGATTCAAACTCCACGGTCAGAAAACCTGAATAACCTATATCATCTAGGTTTGACTTGAATTCATTCCAGGGAACTTCTCCTTCCCCTAATAACGGGAATTGAAAAGTTTCACCCGGAAGTCCACCAGGTCTGCCAACAGCATCCTTAAGGTGGCAATGGACGATCTTATCACCCAACTGTTTTATCACCCAAGCGGTATCATTTTGATAAAGAATCCCATGGGAAGGATCAAAATTAACCCTCAGATTTGGTGTATCGAATCTTCGAAACAACTCCATCAGGGTGAAATAATCATGCACCAAATGGCCAAAGACCGGCTCAACCGCCAGAACCACATTTTCCTTTTCTGCCACGGTGATTATCTGGTCATAAGCACTAATTATCAGATCCCAGGCTGAACCTTCCGAAATGTCTTTAGTGAGCCTTGGTGCGGTGGGATCCCATGGAGCCGGACCGGTAAATAGATTAATTGGAGCTTTCGAACCCAGCCTGCCAATTGCCTGGATTATTTCAACCGTATGTTTGATCCGGTCAGACCCGGTGTTTTTATCCAGGGTCACATAATCGATCTGAGCCACCCATTCGGTGACCTGCAAACCCGCCTTTTCGACTTCAGTAATCAGGTTCTTACGATCTTGATCTGATTTTTTCCTCGGATCAAACCACACCAAAGGCCAGGAAATACCCTGATATCCCTCTTGAGCCAGGATATTAGTTACTTCCTCTGGGCTCAGATCGACAAAATTTAATCCAGCCAGGAATCCAAGTTTCCGAATCATGTTCTGATCTCGCTGTTTATTAGAGGGGAATGATCAGATTCGTTCATATTTACTGACCTCTTTAAAGCAGCTGCGGTATAAGCGTATTTTATTACTTTAAGTGTGTTTCTTGCATCTGCGGGTGTAACTGTAAACGAGCTACCACTTCCCAGACTGTCTACAGCGTGTTTTATCCCGCTTTTAACCGAATCTTCCCACCAGGTATCAGGGGAATGTTCGACATTAATAGGTACTTGTTGCTGATCTACAAAATAGCTAATCGGGTCAGCAGATTCGATAACGGTATGGATGCTGCCTTTTTCGCCCCAGACGGATCGGGTCTCACTCCATTTCTGCCCGCTCGATGCATACGTAACATGAATATTTACGATCTTATCCGGATATTGCATGATCAGGCTGGCTGTATCGTCAGCTTTATTGACGACATCCACCACAAATCTACCCATGGTACATTGGACTGCTACCGGCATTCCAAACCAATCAATTGCAAGATCAACTATATGTGTTCCACTATCAGCAAGGGCTCCGCCACCGGCTCTTCCATATGTCCCCTTCCAATTTCCCGGAACATTCATTCTCGGCAATTCGCTTCCAGCAACAACAAGATTTGCCATTACTATCCTGCCCAATGTTCCACCATTAATGATCTCTTTAACTTTTTGATAAACAGGAAGGAATCTTTCATTCAAAGCCACAAATAATCGTTTCCCGGCTTTCTTTGAAGCAGCTATCATTTCATCAGCCTCTTCCAGGGTAAGGCTGATAGGTTTTTCAAGAATGACGTGTTTTCCCGCCAGGAAAGCTTGCAAAGCGATCGGGTAATGTAGATCATGGGGTAGGCAGATATCCACTATGTCCACATCCGGATTACCAAGCAAAACTTTATAATCAGTTTCGACAACTTTAAACGAATACTTCTCTGACAGGGTTCTCGCTTGTTCCTGATCACCTTCACAAAGTGATACCGCTGATACCAATGGATGATTGAATAAGGCATCCAGATGCACCCTGCCAACCATTCCACAACCAATTAATGCTATGTGAAAGCCCATAAGTAAACCAACTGTTCTAGATTTTTACCGATTGCCCTGATCGCGCAGATTCTTGGGCTGCCAACGTAAATCGTAAAATATCCCGGCCTTGCTCACCGGTGAATAATGGTGGTTCACCTTTGAAGTAAGCATCGATGAAGTGCCTGGTTGAATTTACAAAGCTCGATTCCCAACCTACTTCCATATCCGAGAAGGTCTTCACTTGCATATCTTTATACATAACCACTGGAGGAACATCCATCATCTTACCGTGTCCCCGCGTGACCCAAATCACACCTTTAGATCCGGTAATTTCTATCCGGTCATCTTGAGCGTAGTGGTTGGTGTCCAGGACCATTTCAGGTGAAAACACAACCTCCAAAGATCCAACCCGATTACCAGGAAATTTCCAGGAGACGATCGCCGGGGAATCAAGTACTCCAATATTAACCCCTTCATTAATGGGTGTTGCTCCTATCCAGGCGTGGACTTCTTCAGCCATTCCCATGAAAAACCATCCCAATGAGAACTTATGATGACCATCATCGAATACAAGCGGACCGCCGCCGCATGTTTTCGGATCAAACCGCCATTCCTGTGCTGAAAACGGCACCTGCCAAGCATGCGGAGAAGTAGCGGCATTACTTTTGATTCTGATCGAGAGAGGAGTACCAATCTCACCATCCATAATTAATTGCTTCGCTTTTAATACTGGCGGATAGAAAATAAAGTTTTCAAAAACTTTAAAGATTACACCGGCCTTTTTGGTTGCAGAGATCATTTCATCAGCCTGCTCGACGGTGATGGCCATTGGTTTTTGGAGCGAAATATGTTTTCCAGCCGTTGCTGCGTCCAGTGTAGCCTGATAGTGCAGATGGTGGGGGAGTAATATTTCGACGAGGTCAATTTCCTTCTCTGCCAACAGATCATGATAATTTGTAAAAACCATATTGGAAGGTACGCCCCAGGCTTTTGCCCGTTTTCGTGCGTTTTCAATGTTCACATCACAAACTGCCACCAGTTCGGATTTTTCATTTTGTAAATACTCGATTGCATGCAAATCAGATATTCGTCCAGTACCTATGAATCCAACTCGTAGTTTATCCATTTATATACTCCACCTTGATATTTGAATAATTGGTTCAATTGAAATTGGGATGGCTTTTAGTTCCTATCACCTAAAGCTTAGTTTTGCAGTCAAAGATTTCCCAATATCCACAACAATAGCTGCCACCTTTTGCATTTGCTCCAATGAGAGTCGGCTTGTTGGCCCGGAAACCCCAACTGCAGCAACACACTTTCCTCTGTAATCAAAAATTGGCACTGCAATACACCTGACGCCTGGGTTATATTCTTCATCGTCAACAGCGTAACCCTGGCTTCTTACAATTTCCAAATGCCGTTCCAACATTGCCATATCTGTGATCGTTCTCAGGGTAAATGCGGTTAATTCGGGGTTAATTGGCACACCAGCAAACCCCAGGAATATTTTCCCCAAAGCCGTACAGTGCAGGGGTGCTAATGTTCCTATCCCGGTCGTCACTCTTAATGCTGATGGAGATTCTTCCTGATCAATATAGAGAGCCTGCCCCTGTGCAACGATTGCCAAATGAGAACATTCCCCTGTCAGTTCCACCAATTGTTTTAGGAATATTTTTGCTGTGTCACGAAGGGGAGTTCTCATTAATAGCATCCGGCTCAAACGAACTACCGATGGGCCAAGTATATATTTGCGGCCATCTTGTTCCCGTTCGGCGAATCCATAATTAGCTAAGGTCTGCATCATTCTAGAGATGCTGCCTTTATCCACACCATATTCATCAGCCAATTCAGTAATACTTAGACTTTCTTTCGATTGGGCTAATTTTTCGATTATTTGTAATCCCCGCGCCAAACTTTGGACTTCACTCATTTCTACCTCAATTTTTTAATAATTTTTCGACCATAAATCGTATTTATTCCAAATAATGGAGATGTTTAGTTATATTGTTCCAAAATTTATATACGTAATTCATAAATAAATAAATTACTCTGATTGTTCAAGAAAAGCTTCAACAACAGCAGCAACATTTACATCAGGTGTTTCAGGTTGGATTTCTTTTGCAGGACCGAGAATGTAACCACCGCCCTTGCTCATATCTTTGCATAAATGCCTTACTTCTTCCTTGATCTCTGAAGGTGATCCAAAGGGGATCATATTCTGCGAACCTAATCCGCCCCAAAATGTGATCTTGTCACCATATTTTTGTTTGAGGTCATAGGGGTTATTATTCCTGGCCTCAGGTTGAACACTCTGATATACATCCAATCCAATTTCGATCACATCGGGAAGGATTTTCTCAATAGCTCCACAACAATGGGAAAGTACATATTTTCCAGATTCATGGGTGCGGCGATACAATTTTTCATATCGGGGTTTAAAGAGCTTTCGCCAGCGTTCTGCTCCAATTAATACTCCCTGCTGGAATCCCCAATCATCAAAGAACCAGATACCATCTACAGGTAGTAATAATAACCTCTCCAGAATTTCAAGCTGATGGACCAGGAGTTTATCCAATAATTCTTCATAGAAATCCAAATTGGCGACCACGTCCATTAAGACATTTTCAAATCCACGCAACACCCAACTTCGTTCAAATAATCCAAATCCATAAGCTGCTACCACAAAGCTGTTTTTTTGCTCCTCAATTAATCGCAGTGCATTAGCTTCAAATCCCTCATCAAAAAGATCACTTACTTTTGGGAATGTGTAGCCTTCCAGGCTTGGTTGAGTTATTGCTGGTTTCTCAAGCGCAAATGGACGTAAATCCAATCTCCATTCACTACCATAAGCATCGGTGTATTTTTCCAGACCCAGATCCAAATTGATCCCGGTGCTGGGAAGTGGTAATTGGTAGATAGCATTGTCCACCTTATCCCGCCATGAGTTGCTTCCGTAAAACTTATCGAGTAGTTCTTCAATATTTGATCCCGGATCAAACATTAAATGGTAGGGAACACGGTCTGTTTCTTCATGATTGATCTGAGCAATCACGCGTTCTTTTTGGGTCATCGACATCGTAAATCTCCTAAGCTTACCCTTTAACCGCCCCCATCGTCATTCCTTTAATAAAATAGCGCTGGAAGAAAATAAAAATGATCAATGTAGGAATACTAGCAATCACAGCCATCGCACCCTGGGCACCATATGCAATACTATATTGACCTCTCATTGAAATTAGTCCAACCATGATAGTCCGCATACTGTCTGACTTAGTGAAAATAATTGGGAACAAGAAATCATTCCATATCCAGGTGAACTGCAAAGTTGCCAGTACTGCCAGTGCGGGCAAGCTGACCGGGAGCATTATTCGGATGAGAACATCCAGTTCATTCGCCCCATCCATGATTGCTGCTTCCCGAATCGCCATAGGAATGGATGAAAAGAAATTACGCATGATCAATGTGCAAATTGGTAAACCAAATGCAGCATGGGTGATGATCATTGGCCATAATGTATCGTAAAGCTTAACGCTATTATAAAATTTAAATAAGGGGATTAATACAATCTGTGGTGGAAAAAACATCCCTGCTAAAACAAACATGAATACCAGTTCACTTCCTTTAAATGGCAGCTTGCTAAAAACATAACCCATCAAAACACCCAGAGAAATTGAAATGAGGGTTGCTGGTATAGTTACTATGAATGAATTCTTCATGTAGCTCTGTACATTTGCAACAAACCAGACTTCCTTGTAATTATCAAGATGAAGCATTTTAGGAAGGATCCAAAGTCCTTCTTTGGCGATTTCAGAATTTAGTTTAAAAGATGTCAGGATGACACCTAATCCGGGAAGAATGTAGATGAAGGCGATAATTGTTATGATGATATATAGAAGTACTTTTCGGAGATTCGATCCACCAGACCGTTTCCAGCTACTTACATTTCGTTTATTTTGAACGATGAGATTTTCAGTCATAAAGATGCTCCAAATTCCGGACCTGGCGGAAATAGAACGCAATAATCACCATCGCGATCAGAAAAAGAACAACAGCTATTGCACTTCCGTATCCCATATAGTATTTTTGGAAAGATTCGTTGTACATGAACATCGCCAATGTATCAGTAGTGTGGAAAGGACCACCTTTGGTCATCATATACACTACATCAAAGCTTTTTAATGAATTAATAATAGATAGAGCAACAACTACTATTGTTGCAGGACTAAGCAATGGTATTACCACGTTCCATAAGGATTGAAGATAAGTAGCTCCATCGATTTCTGCAGCTTCAGTTAATTCAGAAGGGATCGAAGTTAACCCAGCCAGGAAAATGACCATTGCCAATCCCATCTGCTGCCAGGACCAGGCAATAATTACTGCTGCAAGTGCTGTTTTAGTGTTTGCCAGCCAGGCTATGGTTAGGTGGTCTAAATTGACCAATCTCAATATTGTATTGATCAAGCCCCAATCAGGTTGATATATCCAAATCCAAACCTGACCTATCACAGCGAGAGAAAGACAAATTGGAAGGTAAAACAGAGATTTGTAAAAATTAGCCCCCCATATGCCTTCGTGTAATAATAGAGCTAAGGATAACCCACCACCAACCGGAAGGACGATTGCAGCTGCCATCCAAATTAATGTGTTTTCTATGGAATGAAGAAAAAGCTTATCTCGGAAAACCTTTACAAAGTTATCAAAACCTACCCAATTGAAATCCTGACGGAAGCCATTCCAGTCAGTAAAGCTATAATAGAATGAACTAACTAAAGGGATGATGACAATTAAAGAATAAACTGCCAGAGGCAGGACGGAAAAAAGAATTATCCACTTGCGACGATTCCAAACCACGGCGAACTCCTAATTTGAGGTGTTACGGGACTATAATTATTATTACCAATATTATAGATCAGCAAGTCAATAAGCCAAATTGTATTTGAGAAGATACTTGATTCTAAGGGCAGCCCGTAAAGGGGCTGCCCTTTGTTGTTTCAAACTGATTATTTCTTGAAAACTTCGGCTGATTTAACCTGAGCGTCTTTCAGGTAAGTCAAATACTGTGAAGGATCATTCATCATTTGTGCACCAAGGTCCAAACCAATTTCTGCGTTTGGAGGGGTGGTAGAGAGATCATAAGCTGGAAGCCACATTGTTCCACCAGCGATATAATCCAAAGCTTTCTTCATTACAGGATTGAAGGTTGAAGTATCGGTTAATGAAGAAGCGGGAAGTGCACCCTGTCCCTTAGCCCATAAAAGCTGCATATCTGGCTTAAGTGCCCAGGCAACAAACTCTTTGGCGCAGTCAGGATTCTTGGCATCAGCTGGGATTACCCAGGAATCTGTGGATGCAAAAGTTGCAGGAGCAACTGCGGGATCGATAAGCGGGAAGGGGAATACATCATAATCTTCACCAGCTTTAAGTCCATTTCCATCCCAGTATCCAGTGATCCAGGTTCCCATCAATGTCATTGCTGCATCACCTTTTGCAACCTGATCAGCTGCATCAGTCCAGTCATAAGCATTCGCATCTGGATAGAAGTAACCCTTATCTACCAACAACTTCCAGTATTCCATAGCTTTGACAACCTCGGGATCTTCAAAGGAAGCATTACCAGCCTGGAGTTTTGCACGATATTCATGTCCAGCACTGTATGATACAAGGAAGTCAGTATAGAACTGCGCAGGCCAACGATTCTTAGATCCCAAGGCGATAGGAGCAACTCCGGCTGCTTTAAGTTTGTCTAAAACAGTCAGGAATTCATCCCAGGTCTTTGGCATTTCAGTAATGCCAGCGGAAGCCATAACTTTGGGATTATAGAAAAATCCGGTATAGTGAAAATTCTGAGGGATGGAGTAAACGCCACCATTGTATTGGGTGGATCCTTGAATTCCCGGAACAATAGTATCGGCAAATTTTTCGGCAGTCCAGAAATCAGATAGTTCCATTAATGCATCGCTGTCCACAACAAATTGAACACGTGCGCCAGCCCAGTATGAGAAGACGTCAGGGGGATTTTCGCCAGCAAGCATGACCAGGATCTGGGTCTTAAAGTCCTCATGACCGGTTGTGTTATCAACCATTTCGCATTTTTCGCTTTGTGCGTTGAATCCATCTATGATTGTGGTCATATCCTTCAAACCAAGTTCGCCCGAATAATAGTGAACGATGTTGGTTTTTGTTTTTTCTACAGCAGCAGGAGCAGCTGGGGCGGCTGGCTCGGCAGGAGCTGCAGGAGCGGCGGGTTCCGCTGGAGCCGCGGGTTCAGCTGGAGCTGCAGGTGCAGCAGTTGGTGCAGGTTGGCAGGCGGCAAGAAGCATTGCTAAAATTATTAATCCGCCCAGCAGAGTCCAATAATACTTTTTCATCTCGAATCCTCCTAAGAATTTCTGAAATTGAATGATACTAAATCGGTAATCAATATAAAAACAGGGTTCTGTTTATCACCACCTCCCCATCAGAGATATCAAAAAAACATCACAAATGCCACTGACAGCCAGAAGTATTTTTTGGTAATAATATTTGGTCTAATGGTATGACCAATAATATTATTTCACCATTTATATGGATTGTCAACAGCAAAAAACGTTAGATCAATTAATAGTACGCTGAAACGTTCAAACATCAATATACAACGATTATGTTTTAATTGCAACTACCAATCTGTAATTTTCAATATATTGTGGATATTTTCGTTTCCTATTGAATATTGTTGTTATATATACTATACTGTTGTATATTATCAATTATCTGAAATTGTTGTTGTTATGGATTATCACTGTAATTTATTGCCGGGTGGAATATTATGACCAATGCGGATAAAGAAAATACGAACAGGAATTTAGCTCAGATGAGACTACAGCGGGCAACGAATATTGCTTCGGCTGGAGGCATACAAAATGCCATCGATAACGGAATTCTGCCCACAAGGATAGATCTCACAGTTTCTGAAGCGATCATACTTGGGTTAATCAAACAGGGTGTTAAGAAGTTTGTCGTAGTTTTTGGCCATGGATCCACTGAGATAGGTGAAGTCCTGCGTATATATCAACAGTCTGGTTTGGTGAAGGTCTTTAATGTCAGGAACGAAATCGAGGCATCACATGCTGTCACAGCGTTGAGATGGATAACCGGTGAAAAAGCAGCTGTCATTGCTTCAATTGGACCGGGACCGCTTCAAGCATTAGCCGGTTCCCTGGTCCCTCTTGCAAATAGCCTGGGGGTATGGTATCTGCTGGGGGATGAAACCACTGAAGATGAAGGTCCTAATTTTCAACAAATACCTCATCCAAAACAGGGTCAATTCGCTGCTTTATTTGGAACAATGAATCAAGCCTACAGTTTACATACACCTCTGGCGATAAGCACTGCCTTACGCCGGGGATTAAACACGGTAGATCACCCCCATCATGCAGGCCCATTCTATCTATTACTGCCGATGAATATCCAACCGGTTGAAATGAAGCAATTCAACCTAGACGAACTACCGGAAGGAGCTCCTCCACGGTTGGGAGCAGCAGCTGATTTTGGGATATATCAAGAGGCTGTTCAGGAGATAAAAAAAGCGAAAAAGATCGTGGTACGCCTTGGTGGTGGAGCAAAGGATGCAGGTCCAGAGATTAAGGACCTGTTGGAGCTGATCGATGGAATGGCGATAGTTGCCCCGGTTGTCAGCGGTGTCATCCCTTACCATCACCCAAGGAATATGTCTGTTGCCGGATCCAAAGGGTCAATATCCGGAAATTATGCAATGGAAAATGCAGATCTGCTAATAGCAATCGGTTCCCGGTTCGTCTGCCAATCAGATTGTTCGAGAACAGGCTTCCTAAATGCAACACATGTCATTAATATAAATACTGACTTTGATGCAGCAACACACTACAATAAGACAACCGCTCTTGTAGGTGATGCCGCTCCGACATTAAGAATATTGATTGATGTGTTAAAGAAATCTGGAAGGTTAGTATCTGGTATCAAATCAGAATGGTATACAAATTGCCAGGAAAAGAAGTCAGAGTGGGAAGCCTACAAAGCTACCCGGTTTAAAAAGGTCACACTACTCGATCCAATCTGGAAAAGAGAAGTCCTTACTCAACCAGCCGCATTGAAAATTGCTACTGATTGGGCAAGAAATCATAATGCGATCACGATTTTCGACGCAGGTGACGTTCAGGCCAATGGTTTTCAGATCGTGGAAGACGAAAACATAAAGCAAGGCATCACGGATGGAGGTGCCAGCTATATGGGTTTTGCCGGATCCGCAGTTCTATCTTCCGGAATCTCTGATACAGATTTCTACCCGCTTGCAATTACAGGCGATGGGTCTTTTATGATGAACCCGCAAGTTTTGATCGATGCTGTTGAGCACCATGCCAAGGGTTGCATTCTCGTAATGGATAACCGGCGCATGTCAGCAATTTCAAGCTTGCAGATGGATCAGTATGGAGTTGATTTTGCAACGAACGATTCAGTGGAAGTGGATTATGTTTCACTCGCAGGTTCATTCAAAGGTGTACAAGCACTATTCGGTGGTTATGAATCCGAATCATTAACTCTTGCCCTGGATAAAGCTTTATCATTTTCAGGCTTGAGTGTTATTCACTTACCGGTTTATTATGGTCCAAATGAACTTGGAGCGCTTGGTGCATTTGGACGGTGGAATAGTGGAAATTGGTCAGAGAAAACCCAGGCATTGCGACACGATATTGGATTGTAATTAGTTATTTAGATGGAATAGTGGATTAAAGATCGCGATATAACCGGACTCAGTATTTGAATTATGAAACCGATAAACGTTGCATTTGTGGGCTGTGGCCGTATCTCTGATCTTCACAAGCATGGATATCAAGATCGTCATGATGCCAGGCTGATCGCCTTATGTGACAGCAATGAAAAAGCGGCAAAAGAGAAAGCACGCCTTTGGAAAGTGGCAAAGACGTATAAAGACTACGGTGAGGTCCTGACAGATACTGAGGTTGACCTTGTCGAGTTATTAGTACCTCATTATTTGCATAGTGAAATGGCGATTAGAGCACTAAACGCTGGAAAACATGTCTCATTACAAAAACCGATGGCCATGAATTTGTCCGAGGCTGATGAGATGATTTCAACGGCCGAGAAAAAAGGTTTAGTTCTGAGAATTTTTGAAAACTTTGTGTTTTATCCGCCGAATGTAAAGGCCCGGGAAATGTTATTGGCGGGGGTAATAGGTGAACCCCAAATATTACGAATGCATGTCAGCACCGGGAAAAGCAAGACCGAGTGGAAAGTGCCTCTGTCGGCGTGGATATGGCGATTCACAGAAGAAAAAAGTGGGGGTGGACCACTCGTTTTTGATCACGGTTATCACCTGTTTTCTTTGGCCTATGACCTGATGGGTCCGATAAAAAGAGTGAATGCATGGATCGATAAATCGATGATTCGACCAGGAATATATTTGGATGCTCCAGCGTTGATCATGTTTCAATTTCAGGGAAAACGAAAATATGGCACATTGGATTTTGCAAGCACTCCCAACATGGTTATGGATACCAAGTATTACAGTGATGATGATCGTGTAGAGATCATTGGAGACAAAGGAATTCTAATCATTAACCGTTGTACAGCGAAAACGCTAGCTTATCCGCCATTGGTATTGTTCAAGGATGGAACCACTACAGAAGTAGAAATCGACCGGTATGAATGGTCTGACAGTTTTATTGACTGCACCCGTCATTTAATCGATGTGCTGACCAAAGGGGGGAATCCCAAACTAGATGGTAAAACGGCAAGAAATGTACTTGAATTTTCAATTGGTGCGCATCAATCCGCCAAAATAAATCAAGAAGTCATCCTTAATCAGAAACCTGTGAAGTAATGGAGTGAATTAGTTATGAATTATATACGGGAAGAAAAAATATTAGAACTTGAGGAAATAGCCAGTTTATTGCGAATCGACAGTATAAAAATGATCTACAAGCGTGGGTCAGGACATCCCGGCGGATCACTTTCGGCAGCAGAAATCATCTCGGTACTGTTTTTTCACAAGCTCAAGATAGATCCAAATAATCCAAACTGGGAAGGGCGTGATCGGTTCTTCCTCAGTAAAGGGCATGCATCAGCCGTCCTGTATGCCGCAATGGCAAGACGCGGTTTTTTCCCGATGGAAGATCTTGATCAATGGGGTGAATTAGATTGCCACCTTCAAGGACATCCAGACAGAGTTAAAACCCCGGGCATTGAAATGAGCGCAGGTCCACTCGGGCATGGAATTGCTGTTGGTGCTGGAAACGCAATGGCTGCCAAAACCAAAAAACAGGATTACCAGACTTATGTTCTTATGGGGGATGGTGAAATGCAGGCCGGGATAGTATGGGAAGCAGCCACAGCAGCCTCAAAATTCCACCTCAATAACCTGACGGTAATTTTGGATTATAACGATGTCCAGTTGGATGGTGCCGTCCATGAGATAATGCCACTAGAACCTCTGGCAGACAGATGGAAGGCATTTAACTGGCATGTCATTGAGATCAATGGTCACAATTCCCGGCAGGTCATCGAAGCATTAGATCTGACAAATGAAATTCACAGTCAGCCAACCATAATCATTGCCCATACAACCAAGGGGAAGGGTGTATCCTACATGGAAAATGATTCCAAGTGGCATGGTGCAGTACCCAAACCCGACCAGTACGAGCAAGCATTAATAGAACTTATGAAGGAAGGTTGATCATTATGGCTGAGATTCCGCAAAGAGAAGCTTATGGTAGGGCATTGGCAAATTATGGTGAAATAAATCGCGATATAGTAGTGTTGGATGCCGATACCTCCTCTTCCACATTGACACATTTTTTTGCCAGTAAGTTTCCGGACAGATTTTTTAATATCGGGATAGCTGAACCTTGTCTTGTGGATTTTGGCGTAGGTATGTCATTGGGAGGTTTTACCCCATTCGTAAATGCCTTCGCAGCATTCCTTTCCCTCAGGGCTATTGAACAGGTGAGAACATGCGTCGCTTATGCTGAGACTAATGTGAAACTTGTTGGTCATTATGCGGGTCTGTCAGATTTTAAAGATGGACCTACACATAATTGTATTGTTGATCTGGCAGTTATGAGAGCACTGCCCAATATGACTGTGATAGTTCCTTCCGACAACAACCAGATTAAAAATTGGCTTCCAATCATTGCCAACCATAAGGGTCCGTTATATTTCCGCATGAGCAGGGATAGTTCACTCCCGATACATCCAGAAGATATTAAACCTGAGATCGGCAAAGCCATCAAAATTCGAGAAGGGTCAGATGTGACCATAATTGCGACAGGCACAATGGTGGGAAGGAGTATCCTGGCAGCTGACAAATTGCATACCAGAGGAATTTCTTCCGGAGTTTTAGAGATCCATACCCTAAAGCCAATTGATGTCGAGGCTATTTGTAACGCTGCAAGCACAACTGGAGCCATCGTAACCGCAGAAGAGCATTCGATTATTGGTGGTTTAGGTGGAGCGGTTGCAGAAATTTTGTCAGAGAACTGCCCTGTTCCGATCAAACGAGTCGGGGTCAAGGATCGATTCGGAGTCACTTCGAAAAGTGCTGATGTCTTGATGGATTATATGGGGTTAAGCGTTGATGATATCGTGGAATCAGCTATTCAGGTGATCAAGAAAAAGGTGAGCTAGGAGATTCAATATGAGAATTGCAATCGTAAATGAAACCAGTGCAGCCGATAAAAACCCGGATATTGTTGCCGCCCTGGAAGGTCGCGGGCATGAATTGATCAATATTGGCATGAAAAAGAGCGGTGAAAAACCGGAACTACAATACATTCATACCGGATTGATTTCCGCTCTATTGTTAAATACACACAAGGTCGATCTTGTGGTGGGAGGATGTGGTACGGGGATCGGTTTTATGAATGCTGTCATGCAATACCCCGGAGTATTTTGCGGACTGCTCCACTCACCTTTGGATGCCTGGTTATTCGCCCAAATTAATGCTGGAAACTGTATTTCGTTAGCCTTAAATCAAGGGTATGGATGGGCAAGCAATGTCAATTTACGATTCATATTCGATCAATTTTTTGGTGTCGAATTTGGAAAGGGATATCCTGATCATCGGCGTGAACCTCAAGCGGTGTCGCGTGAAGTATTAAAGACAATTTCCAATGTTAGCCATCGGTCGATGGCAGAAATAATCGCCGAGCTGCCCGAATCAGTCGCAAAACCAGCAATACAGTATCCCGGGTTGATGGAAGTGCTTTTAAAAGATGGATTAGAGGATCAGAAATTACTCATAAACCTGAGAAACTGGATATAGCTTCGTCAATTGCATTTTGATAAAAGTCCAGTGGATTTGAATTTTTCCACTGAACTTTTTGTTATTAATTGGGAAAAACGTTTATTGAAAGTCTGGTCACTCTACAAGGAGAGCCGTAAGACTTCATTCTAATATCTCAACAAATATCAATCGTCTTTTATTACGACCAGATGCATCTCTATATGCCAATTGTTCCACTACTTGAACGCTCACCAGGTTTATATCCCCAGGAATTGGATGTTTCAAGCAGGAAGCTGCCACCATAAAATTCAAAGCTTTTTAGGGACCCTGCTTGTCTTTTGTTATTAATATTCCATCTAATTTTTCAATTGAGAATCCATATCACTTTTCGAAATTCTACCGTCAATAATAGCCTGTTCAAAAATACTGATAGTCTCCCGGATTCCTACAGACAACGGAGTATCCGGGTAAGTGCCTAATAACTTCTCTAATTCAATATTATCCACTTCTGGAGGGAAAGGCAGTGGAATATCAGAAAAAGTGATTTTTCCCTGGATAGTTGGAAGCTCATTCTCGATCGCTGAAATGACTTGCTCTGTGGACACAGATTTTCCACCGATATTATATACTTCCGCACCGGTTTTCACTTTACGTGCTGCCTGTATGAATACTTTGGCAACATCATCCGCATACTGGAAACAATATCGCCCCCCATAGGATATGTGATACGTTCTGCCTGCGATTGCTGCCAATATTGCTTTTGTTGGTGTGGAGGTCATCCCCTGGTCCCGCCCGGCACCATACACAACATAAGGACGCAATCCTATACTGGGCAGGTTGTCATCCATCCAGTAAACCCTTGCATTTCCTTCATTTGCCTGTTTATAAAAACCATAATGCGATCTTGGCATTAATTTCGCGGCATGCTCAAGCTTGCCATCAGGGTAATCCTCACTGATTCCATAAACAGCTGTACTGCTTGCATAAGATAGATTTCTAATTCCCATTCGTTTGCAGGCTTCAAAAATATTGACAGTCCCAACCACATTCACCTGAGCTCCAGCGACCGGATCTGCCTTACAAAATGGCAGCTGCAAAGCTGCCAGGTGGATAATATGTGTAATTTGGTTCTCTCCAACAGCTTTTTCAACATCATCAAAATGCGATATATCCCCCTGGTAAACCTTAATGCGGGTCAACTCTTCAGGAGATAAAATCATTTCCAATCGTTTCATATGCAGGCTTTTGTCAAACAGGAGGGTTGGAACACCTGCCTTAATCAAGTTTCTGACAACCCAGGCGCCGATGCATCCAGCACCACCGGTAACCATAAATCTTTCTGTATCGGTCATTTTTTCCTCTTTGTTGTAGATTTGAAACAATACCTCTGATCCATTCTTTATGATAATAATTAATCGTTCATTGCATATTTTGAGGTTGCCATCTATAATTGGTCTTACCAATTATTAAACTTTATCATATCGGGTTTTATTTGTCAATTTCCGAGTTATTTCGAATGATTTTATTTGAGATAGATAATAAGATAACACAGATCACGATTGACATCAGTGATGCAATAAATTGGCAGGCAGTAGAATAATGTTATTGGTTATTTAAATTCTCCTTGGAATGAGTCTGTTGTAGATGAATCAATAACAAAGATGAAAGATTCATGATAGTTATGGCTTCACTTGCATAATTGAGATAAGACTAATATATGGTGATGATATGTATTTTGATCTGCCTCTTGAACAATTAAAGAAATATAAACCTGAGCGTTCGGAACCCGGAAATTTTACGGCCTTTTGGGAACAAACACTGAAAGAATCGCGCAGTTTCCCCTTGCAGGCACAATTTGAGTATGTCGAAACTGGAATTAATAGACTGGATGTCTATGACGTCACCTATAACGGCTATGCTGGTCAGCCAATCAAAGGTTGGTTGATACTTCCACAGCATAGAAATGAAAAAATACCCTGTGTGGTTGAATACTGCGGCTATGGAGGCGGGCGCGGCTTCCCCTGTAACTGGTTATTGTGGGCATCGGTTGGTTACGCCCATTTTGTAATGGATACACGCGGACAGGGCAGTGAGTATATGAATGGTGATACACCGGATATTGAATTAGAAGGCGGGAATCCCCAGGTTCCCGGTTTCATGACCCGAGGTATCTTAAAACCGGAGACGTATTATTATCGTCGAGTGTTTACTGATGCTGCAAGGGCGGTTGAAGCTGCTCGTGCTCATCCTGCAGTTGATAGTGATCGTATTGCAGTGGCAGGAATCAGCCAGGGTGGCGGTATTTCGCTTGCAGTTTCTGGTCTGGTCCCGGACCTGTCAGCTGCATTAATCGACGTGCCTTTCTTATGTTCATACCGTCGGGCCACTGAGATTGTCGATAGCAATCCATATAATGAAATTAGCCGCTACTTGCTTCGACAACGCGATAAAGTGGAGATCGCGTTTCAAACACTTGATTATTTTGACGGGGTAAACTTTGCCGCCCACGCCAGTATCCCGGCTCTATTCTCAGTCGGATTGATGGATGAGATCTGCCCTCCTTCAACTGTTTTTGCTGCTTTTAACCACTATAGTGGTGAGAAAGTAATTCGGATCTGGCCTTATAACCATCACGAAGGTGGGGAGAATTTTCAAACTATGGAGAAAATAAAATTCCTTACAAATATATGGAATTAACGGAAGTTTGACAAACGGAAATTCATATGATATATAAAGGTTAATTGGTCTTACCGCATTTATACGCACTGGAGAATAGCAATGAAAAGTAAATCCACAGTTGAATTTGGTACTTTTCAAAGAAGCAATCTCTCTGAACAAATAGCAGAGAGGATAATCAGTATGATAAAGGAACAACAGCTTAAACCTGGTGATCTGCTTCCACCTGAAAGAGAATTGGCAGAAACAATGGGTGTCAGCCGTCCTTCTTTGCGAGAGGCGCTAAGAGCTCTTTCAATAATGAACATCATTGAAAACCGGCAAGGGTCAGGGACATATGTCGCCTCTTTAGAGCCAGAACGGCTGATCGAACACTTGGATGTTGTTTTTTCCCTGGATGATTCTACCTTTCAGGAATTGTTTGAAGCCCGCAGGATAATTGAAGTTGGTATTGCCGGGTTGTCCGCTGATATGTGCAAACCGGAAGACGAAACAGAGTTAAATTCGATCCATTTAAAATCCGTTGAGTCGGTTAATGATTCAAAAACATTTATGGATTGCGACCTTGAACTTCATCATAAAATATTGCAGATTACCCGCAATCCAATTCTGAGCTTATTCATGCGCTCGGTTACAAAACTCAGCATTATGAGCCGCAAACGTACGAATGAGTATCCCGACGTACGCCAGCAGACTGTTCTGGATCATTCCAAGATCATCCAGGCAATAATCAGCCATAATTCAGAAGAAGCAAAAAATGCCATGAAAGAACATTTGGATCACGTAGAAAAAAAGCTGGATGAGCTGAATAAAGCAAAGTAAAATGAAACTATTAGGATTATCTGACAATCATCCTGGTGATTAATAATCCTTTTGGAAGACGGTAAAATAAACGATTGTTGTAGTACCACAACAATCGTTTTTTTAATTCCGTTATGAGATAGATAAATCAATAATCAAACTTCAATTACTATTTTGCCACCCATCCGCAATCTACTAATAGATCTGTTCCAGTAATAAATGAGGCAGCATCACTAGCAAGGAAAAACACAGCTTCAGCAATTTCCATTGGATCAGCCCAACGGTTGAATGCCTGCTCAGCCTCCCTGACTTTCTTTACCTCTTCGAATGACCTCTTTGTGCGGGTAGCTTCCAGGGAAATATCACTGCGCAACATAGGTGTATCCACTGAACCAGGACTGATCGAATTCACCCTGATATTCCATTTAGCCACTTCCCAGGCTAATGCCCGGGTAAGGGAAAGGATTGCTCCTTTTGTTGCTCCATATACAACGTGTTCAGTCTGACCAACATGCCCGGATACCGATGCCATGTTAACGATGGAACCTGATTTTTTAGCTTTCATTATCGGCAAGACATATTTGCACAATAAAAATGTGCCGCCCAAATTAACGTTCACTACACGCATAAAATCAGTCCATTCGATCTCATCAAATGGCCGAACCAATACTATACCGGCATTGTTGATAAGGACGTCCACTCCCCCATATTTCCTGGCGATCTGGTCAACTGATTTTTTGACTAACACTTCATCAGCCACATCACAGAGAATGAATAATGCTTCACCACCCGCATCGAGGATCTCTTTTTCGGTTTTTCGCCCTTCAAGTTCATTATTATCAAGCATTCCGACGCAGTAACCTTTGTCCGCAAAGATCCTGGCACAAGCTTTGCCAATACCTGTCGCAGTTCCAGTTACTATGGCAACCTTTTTCGTGTTCATTTTCTCCCTCGCGGGATATCAAGTAACTTTCTGGCTTGGTCCGGTGTCGCGATAGGTCTATCCAATGCACGAGATATATCAGCCAGCTCCGCCACCAATTCATGACAGGTAGCAATTTCGCCATTATGGTTATAGGGATAATCTTCTGTCCCGACACGAACGTTATCACCCATTAATATGGCTGCTGTTGCGATATCCAGTTGTTCTTTTCCCATAATACTGACATTTATTGCGCAACCTTCGGGCAAATATTTACGGCGGTACTGGTATTCTTCGATGGTTGGTGGAGACCAAGTTCCACCTGGCCAGCCAAAGAACAAGGTGGTGATGTATGGCTTGTCCAGCAATCCTTTATTGATTAAGTAATTCAGATTCCATATTGATCCCGTGTGCCATACCTCAAATTCCGGGGCAACTCCATACTTGCGGCAGAGGTGTGCATACTCTTCATACTCCTGTTTGGTATGTAATACATTGCAGTCGGTTTCTGCAAAAGCCTCATCATGATGGTTCAGGATGATCGAGATCATTTCACCATGGTACTGGAATACCTCATCTCTATCCGGAATTGGAAGGCTGGACATGCCAAGTTGAATGACGATATCAGTCTTCGCTTGCACTGCGGAAATGGTTTCCTTCCAGAGAGATTCTGCATGGGTATGCAGTACTGAGGCTCCAGCCTGGCGGCACAGCTTTGCTTCGTCAGCGATCGCCTCTGGAGTTTTTGGGTAGTCTACATTATGGGGATTTAGCCAACATATATTTGGTGTTGCGATAATTATGAGGGGATCCATAAAATTCTCCTGGTTGATTATTGGATAATAACTGGTTCCAATTTATTAGATTTTATTGATTTATAAGCACTTGCGCATGCTTCTATTGCATAATAAGTGTCCATTAATTTTACCGGTGGTTCTGTATTCTCTATTATTGAATTAATAAATTGACTCACTCCCAAGGCGATAGAATCTGTTTTCCATTGAGTGGGATTGTATAAGACTCCTGGCAATCCCTGCGGATTATAATCATCAGCGTTTTTAAAGTAAACCGAAGGCGGGTCCAAGATTTGATCTATGATCACCGAACCTTTGCTGCCATACACTTCCAAACGCTCTGTCCAAGGCGCCTGAACAGTAAAGCTGAATTCGAGTGTAAATTGAGCTCCATTCTTAAGTCTACCAACGATAACAGCATTATCTTCAACTTCGCTTCCAGGGACAATTTGATTTGCATATGCCCGGAGCTCAGCTATATCACCGAACAACCACCGAAGAAGATAAAAAGAGTGTGGCGCGGCATCCATGATCACTCCCCCCCCGGAACCTATTTTTCTACCTTTCCAATTATTGGGGTCAACCATGCGATAAATTTCTGTTCCGGCAATGAAGGTTTTAATCAGGTAAATATCGCCTAGTTTTCCATCATTTAGCATGGATTGAATTTCAAGGTATGCTCGAACAAAACGGGTGTTTTCTGCAACCATAAACTTGACACCTTTTTGCTGAGCTATTTCTATCAGTTCACGGCTATGATTTGGGTCTATCGTCATGGGTTTTTCCATGAGGACATGTTTCCCAGCCAACAAAGCTGCTTTGCATACCGGATAATGTAGATCATGCGGGAGAATAATATCCACAACGTCGACATTTTTATCTGCCAGGATATCTTCATATCGAGTGTAGACCCTGGCATTATATTTTGCTGCCCGATCAATTGCCCGCTCTTCATTAATATCACAGATCGCTACTATTTCAGCCTTATCTTTGACGCTTTCCAGTCCTAATTCATGCGCAGCCGAAATAATGCCCAACCCAATAATACCTATGCGCAATTTATTATCCATGTAGTCACCTAATCGATGTTCAACTAATTACTTGCTGTATTTCTTTTGGTAATCGGTTCATGCGCTCTGGTTCACCAGCTGTTACGATATAGGTTTCTTCGTCACCAATATTTTCGCCGCTCGACATCATCGAGTATAGCTCAACATTAATCACCATTCCTGGTTCCAATTTCATCAAATTCTTTCGATCACACCATACTTCTTCCGTCTGTAATCCGATGGTATGACCCAGATGAGTGAAATTCGGATCGAGACCATTACGGATATACAGAGTTTCAGCCAGGGTACACAGGTCCTTTACAACAGCACCCGGTATAAGCGCATTACCAATAGTCGATACTATTTCACACATAATTGAATAGAGTTGCCTCATTTTTTCCGGAACCAAACCCGTGTAAAACATCCTGCGAATATCTGATGCATATCCATAATACATGGCACCCAGGTCAATGATCACGAGGCGATCTTTTTCAAGCACTTCATTGATTTCCACTTCAGGATTTGATGCCCCAAACGAAATTGTGCAGTGCCCTATTCCGCTTGCACCATTGTGGATCATTCCTGCTTTTGCTGCCGTAATTAATTCACTCCGGTGTAAGCCGGGAGCGATTAATGGAAAAAGCCCTTCAAGTGTCTTTTCGGCAATCTGGCAGCTTTTCACAAGGTGGGATAATTCTTCAGGTTTCTTGATTAGTCGTAGAGTATCGAAGATTTCATCAACGATGGAAAGCTTTCCCGGGGTGACCCAGTTTTGAATATATGTTGATAACTGATAAGGACAAGTTGATTCTATTCCGAGGTTTTTTCCGACACCCAGCTGATTTTGTAATAATTTTCTCAAACCATCTATTGCCAGGTCTGTATTGACATGCTTAATGAGGTGATCTACTCCCAACTCTATATCCAATAATGAATATTCCCAGGCAACCAGGAATATTTCGCCTCCATTATTTATATAAGCAAAGGAAGGATAGTGATTACGAATGGCAAATAGAATGGGATTTCCGCTGGATGGTAAACAAGGATAACCTGTAACGTAAGAAATACTCTCAGGTGATGTGAGCAATACACCATCAAGTTCATATAACTTCATTCGGTGGACGAGTTTTTGCTTATCAAAGCCAATTGGTTTGAATTTAGCTATCATAATCGGTCCTTTATGTAACGGTATTGGATAATTGGTTTGTCCAATTTCTCATTCTACAAGGCTGGTGCTTTTTTGTCAAGCGAGGTTAATTGTATGACTCAAAAGATCCCTCATGAGTCATTTTTATGGTGAGTTTATTATTATATTTATAATAGGTGAGAATTTTAAAAAGCAATAATTTTTCGAATACTAATCATGCTGGTTAACTTTTTTTGATGCTTCTTGCCGGTAAATCAACTCTAATTGCATGACCACGAACCAACTCGATCAAGATCCTTACTCGCTCAGTCCCTGTTAGTGTCGTATCTAAAATTGCTTCATATCCATCAAAAGGACCAGTCAATACTTTTATATGGTCTCCAGGTTTGAAGACATGTTCCTGCTTTCGCAAGATCGATTCTTCCCCCATGTGATGTTTCAGGGCAGCGATCAATTCATCCGGGACTTGAGCCGCTTTTCCATCAAAAGACACCAGACCTACTGCTCCCGGCATCCATTGCAGCGCTGGTGATTTTTCGCTATCTTCAAGGTCCAGATGGACAAACAGATAACCAGGAAAATAAGGCCTGATCTTCCTGCTGCGGGGATTTATTGGGGTCACAATAATAGAAGGATAGAAATGATCTATCTGAATATTCTGCAGTTGTTGGCGAATGAACTCTTCTTTGTTTGGTTTGCTGTGCAGTACATACCAGGCTAATGACATATTATTTTCCCTCTTAGTATTAGACCTGTCAGATGTATTGCTTCCATCACAATATTTAGAAACTCCCAAAACGTCCGAAAACAGTATTAATCATGAGGTATGTTAATCACCTTTACTTTCTGCGTCAAGTAATGATCGTTATTATGATTTTTTTAAGGCATTTTTATTGCATATGGTTTACGTAACTAACTGTTAATACATATTGCATTGCCCATAATAGCCATTTGTGTTAATATCGATAATTATTATCATATTAGGACTATAAAAGTGGAAGATAAGAAGATAAAGAAGTGGCAAAAACCAGAACTGATTATTTTAATAAGAAATCAGCCAGAAGAAAGTGTTCTTGATAGTTGTAAGACTTCAACGGGACATACACCCGGTCCGGCAGGCAAATTATGCTCCGATTACAACGGAAATGGTTGTAGTAGACATAATTCAAGCTAATTAATTGTTTACGTGGATGACAACTCCTTATAATAAAATAGGAATTTATTTGTAATCAAGTTGGTATAATTAAAAAAAATAGTGATGTTATTAGTTGGTTTGTTATTTGGAAGGAAATCGCAATGGTTTTTTTACTTCACAATTCATCCTTCTAATTCTTCATAGTTACGACCAATTATTCACGATTAAATTATCCATATAGCATGGTCACAATTATTTAAAAGGAAATACCGATACACCCCATCAAAGCAATAAGTACAATTTTCATGTCAGGATAATCAAAATGGTTGGTAAAATCATCCGTGATCAAGCATAAATACTACTTTAATGGAGATTTATCAGGGAAAAAAATGAGTGAATATGTTCGAAAAGAACCAAGTCTTCAGATTCCTATAAAATCCCGGTTATTCCAATTAGATATTGAGCTGACCGAAAGATGCAACAATAACTGTATGCACTGTTGTATTAACCTACCAGAAAAAGAAAATCCTTCTTCACTCAAAGAAATGACCACTGATGAAGTAAAAGAATATTTAGTACAAGCTGCCAACCTGGGGTGTATGGCAGTGCGTTTTACCGGAGGTGAACCGTTTTTAAGGAAGGACTTTGAAGAACTCTATATCTTTACCAGAAAATTAGGGATGAAAGTACTTATATTTACAAATGCCAGGTTAATCACAAAATCGATTGCTGAGTTATTGGTTAAAATTCCCCCTATGGTTCCACTCGAGGTAACAGTCTATGGCATGCATAAATCATCCTACGAAGCAGTTACCAGATCTCCAGGTTCTTTTAACCAATTCTGGCAAGGGGTGACATTATTAATAGAAAACAAAATTCCATTTATTGTTAAATCTGTTATATTGCCTGCCAACAAGCAGGAAATTAATGAATTTGAAACCTGGGCAAAGACACTTCCAGGGAATAACTCCAATTCCGGTTATGCCATGTTTTTCGATCTTCGAAACAGAAGAGACAATGAAACAAAAAATGACTTGATCAAGAAACTTCGCGTATCACCAGATGAAGGAATGCGAATACTATCCAAGGATAAAGAAAAATATCTACAAACAATGAAACAGTTTACACAAAAGTTCATGCGGCCAAGTGGAGACCAATTATTCTCATGCGGTGCAGGTCAAAGTCTCTGTATCGATGCTTATGGCAACATTCAACCATGCATGGGATTACACGACCCCGAATTAGTCCTTCAACCTGGTTCCACTTTAAAGGATTCATTAGTAAAATTTAAAGAGTTGTCTGTGATCAAAGCAACTAACCCTGAATATTTATCCCGGTGTGCTCATTGTTTCATTAAGGGATTATGCGAACAATGTCCGGCAAAATCCTGGGCGGAGAATGGTACATTAGATACACCGGTTGAATATCTATGCGAGGTTGCCCATGCTCAAGCATATTATTTGGGATTACTTTTAGAAAATGAAAAAGCATGGTCAATAAATCCTGCAGAATACCAGGAACGAATCGATCGCGTCGGAAAAAGTTAAATAATTAATTTGAAGCGAATTAATAGTAAAACAAGGAGATTTTCATGACTTCAATTGCCACACTAGAAAGTATATGTATGCCATCCGAGGATGTAGTTGCGAGGGAAATCGAAGGGGAATTAGTTATTGTTCCTCTTACCTCCGGAATTGGTGATATGGAGGATGAACTCTATACCTTGAATGATAGTGGAAAAGCGATTTGGGATCGGTTGGATGGTAAAAAGACATTATCGAATATCGTTGATGAACTCATCAATGAATACGATGTGGATAGAAACGAAATAGAAGAAGACGTTATTGGTCTGGTTAGCGAGTTATTGAAACGAAAAATGCTGTTACTAGTTGAATAAGGTAAGCAAACTCAGACTTAATGATATGAATACCTGGTAATACTGTGACAAATGAATATGTAGTAAATGATTCTATACCTAAATCGATGCCTAATGACCGATTCGCTGAATTGATTGCAGCGGTATTATCGAAAGGCAAACCGTTTCGGTTTCAGGCAAAAGGATACAGTATGTCCCCATTCATTCAAAGTGGGGATATTGTTACTATATCTCCGCTATCTGGAATTATTAATCTTGGTGAGGTTGTGGCAATATTCGATTCAAAAAAGCATCTATTCCTTCACCGGGTTGTGAAAGTACGTGATGATAAGTTTCTAATCCAGGGTGATAGTAACCCAACTATAGATGGGTGGTTTATCAGAAATGAGATTCTGGGATTTGTAACAAATGTCGAACGGAAATCCAAAAATATTCGAATAGGCCTGGGGCGAGAAAGGATTATTATCGCACTCCTTTCTGCAAGTGGCTGGCTTGTACCATTAATAGCTTTTAACCGGTGGATATTCTCCACCTTGAAAAGGGTTTACAAACTATTTAAATAACTGCTAATAAATTTATTAAACCTCAAGTTGGATGAAATTTGAGCGATTAATATTTATAAGTCTTTTCCTAATACGATATAATGTTTTTCTTATTCTGGACCATAATTGTTGTTAACCAATAACTTGACCTAAATTACTCTTAGAAACTAATGATGGATTTATAAAGGTATTAATGTCTGATTATTCAATAACAAAAAACAATGTAAAGATACCTCGTCTGCCATTAGGCGGATCCCTCGATTTAACCTACCGGTGTAATAATAACTGCCGCCATTGTTGGCTTTGGAAACCGGTAAATTCGCCCGAACAAGAAAACGAATTAACCTATAGTGAGATTTGTGGTATTGTCGATCAAGCCCGCAGGATGGGTACGCAAACCTGGTCCATATCTGGCGGCGAACCCATGTTACGCTCAGATTTCCCGGAAATTTTCGACTATATCACCAGCAAAGCTGTGACTTATTCAATTAACACAAATGGCACTCTAATCACTCCCAAGATAGCCAGTCAACTCAAGCGCAAGGGTTCAAAAATGATCGCGCTTTATGGAGCCACTGCGGAAACATATGACCATATCACCCGCCATCCGGGTGGATTTCAAATGGCCATGCAAGGTTTTCGGTACATGCAAGAAGCTGGTGCAGGTTTTATTGTTCAGTTGATACCCATGAAAGGCAATTTTCATGAATGGGAACAAATGCAGGAACTTGCATTATCCCTGAGTGATCAATGGCGTGTAGGTGCAGCCTGGTTATACAAGTGCGCAGATGGTGAAAAAAATCGAAATAATGAAATTGAACGCCAGCGATTGGACCCGCGAATTGCTGTGGAATTGGATAAACCCGATATAACAAATAATACTGGACAGGGACATGAATTCCAAGTTATTGAAGGTGATGATCGAATTTTCGCAGGTTGTATTGATAATCGTGGTAAGTTTCATATTGATGCTTATGGGAAAATGACTTTTTGTTCCTTTATTAAAGACCCGGAATTGCTCTATGATCTTCGCACAGGAACATTCCAGGATGCCTGGGAAAATTTCTTACCATCAATAAAAAATAAAGTTCATGGGGGTTTAGAGTTCGATGAAAACTGCGGCAGCTGCGATAAACTACCGAATTGCCGTTGGTGTGGCGTATACAGTTACCTGGAGCATGGAAGATACTCTGCTCCGATAAAGTATTTATGTGATGTGGCAGATGAGGTGCAAATCTTTAAGAGAAATTGGAGTGAAAACCATCGCCGCTACTACAAGATCGGGGATATCACCCTGCAAATAGATAGTGATCTACCAATCCATGATTCTACGTTTTCAGCTGCAGTCAATAAATTCCAGGTAAGCGAACCCGGGGATGATCTGGTGAAAATTGAACACCACTTTTCTTATCCCGTGTTAGAAGGCAAGAATTTAGGTAAAGAAATTTATCGAAAAGCCCCCTGGGCGGTCTATAAGAACATTAATTCCTGGTATTATCTGGGTATATCCACCATTGAAGGGGATAAATCTCTCCATAAAATTGCCCATTTCAATCAAAATCATTCCAATGGGGAGATTTACCATAAAGATGGAAGTGATTATTCATTAGGAAATTGGAATTCTTTACTCATGTTTACAACTGATCAAATTCTCATTGCACAGTTGCTCGCCGATCGGGAAGGTTTTTACCTGCATTCTGCCGGGGCAATCATCAATGGAAAAGGTATATTGTTAGTCGGTCATTCAGAAGCTGGAAAATCGACAACAACCAAGATGCTCATGGACGCAGGGAGAGATAGAAAGAGCAAGACAGCGATGCAAGTTGAAATCTTATGCGATGATCGCAATATTCTACGCAGAAAAGAAGACGGTTGGTATATTTATGGTACCTGGAGTCACGGCGATATCCCTGATGTGTCACCATCTTCTGCTCCATTGCACGCAATTTGTTTTATAGAGCAAGCAGTCGAAAATCAAATCAAACCTCTGCTTAATAAAAAAGATATCTATAGCCGTTTAATGTCCCATGTGGTCAAACCGCTGGCCACTGCTGATTGGTGGCAGAAAACAATCGACCATATAGAGAAGTGCACGAGGGAAGTATCATTTTATGTGATGCGATTTGATAAAACTGGAGCAATCGTACCTGAGATAGAAAGAGTATTGTTAGATGAGGGATAATTTATTAGGATGAGAATTAATATTTGGTTTGAGTGTTACTTAGAACAGATGATGTTTTCCAATTATTGCAAAAAATATGCTTAATAACGCTCAAATATTAAGTGAAATCCCATAAAAAAATCATTTGTAATTAATTCTTTATTGATATATAATAATACAAAATGTAATTATTGTAATTATGATTAAGGGATGGTGAAAAATTGGCTACACAAATTAAAAAAATATGGAAAAGACCCGAATTAACTGTCCTTACAAGAAATACACCTGAGGAAAGTGTACTGTGGTTTTGCAAGGTTCATTCTACTGGTGGACATCCTTTTAACTATGCAGATGGTTGCCAACAAAAGATGGATGGGACATGCGCTCCTGGTTCACAGTGTTGCTGTTCCTGCCAATCTGGTAGTCCTTCATAATTCTTATGTAATCAAAATATATAATTTATAGTTAATTAGATTAAAAATACAATTTAGGTAATTGGATGATAAAAATGGTGTTTATAACACCATTTTTTTATCTAGATTAGATGGCACATCATTTATGTAATAATAAACAATAGTAATACGGGTAAAATGGTAGAATTCACATACCACTTCAAGAGGAAACATTAATGACCAGTACTTCGACCATTGAAATTCAAGATCTTCCCCTCTGGGCCAAAATGAAAAGCAAGGGAGCATTATTTTCATTTGATATTGAGATCACCGCGCGCTGCAACAATAACTGCCGTCATTGCTATATCAACTTGCCGGCTGGTGATAAAGAAGCCAAAGCGCTAGAACTATCTCCGGTCGAGATTGGTAAGATCGCTGATGAAGCTGTTAAGATGGGAGCAGTATGGTGCCTGATCACCGGTGGAGAACCGTTATTACGCCCTGATTTTGAAGAAATCTATTTGGTGCTCAAACGTAAAGGTTTACTGGTTTCTGTTTTCACCAATGCCACCCTGGTCAATGAAAAGCACATTGCACTGTTCAAGAAATACCCGCCCCGAGATATTGAAGTGACTGTTTACGGTGCGACCCGTGAAAGCTATGAACGGATCACTCGACTTCCGGGTTCATTCGACATGTTCATGCGCGGGTTGGATATACTATTCTCTGCTGGAGTGAAAGTCCGATTAAAAGCCATGGCCTTACGTGGAAACCTTGAAGAAATGGAGTTCATCTCAAATTTTTGCCGTCAGCGTACCAAAGATTACTTCCGCTTCGACCCGGTGCTGCATATGCGCTTTGATGGGAATCAGTCTCGGAATGAAGAGATAAGATCTGAGCGGTTGTCATCTGAAGATATTATTGCGCTTGAAAAAGCGGACCCTGAACGGTTTATGTCTCTGCAAAATAATTGCGATGAATTGATCAATGCAGAATTTACTCATTTTGGTTGTGATCATCTCTTTCACTGCGGTGCAGGAAATGGCAGTTTTACTGTCAGCTATGATGGAAAATTCCGTTTATGCTCATCCCTCTGGGCGCCTGGCACAACATACGATCTAAGAAATGGGTCGCTTGCCGAAGCTTGGAACGATCTGATCCCTAAAGTAAGAGATATGCGCTCACAGAATTCACGTTTTCTGGAAACATGCCGCAAATGTGAGCTGATCAACCTCTGCCTGTGGTGTGCAGCTCATGCATACCTGGAGACAGGTGAAATGGACGGGGAGACTCCGTACTTCTGCCAGGTGGCGCATGCACGAGCGGCTATGCTTCGAGATCATGCATGATTTCTGGTTGGGGATATAATTCAATAAATACTGAATCTATCCACACCTGCCTCTATGAATAGTTGGTTCTCCTACCTCAAAAACGGCCTTTCACGAGCCATGCCTCCCGATCGGATCGCGGGGCAGCGTGGATATACCGGCAATTGGGCTAATCTTAAGAACCTACGCCCCTTTATATCCCGGCACCTGCGTAAGGGTATTTTTGGTGCAGTCTTCGTTATTATTACCGCCCTGCTAACATTCCCTCCACCGCTAATCACGAAATATATCACGGATGACGTCATCCTCGGGAAGAAGCTTGGTCTACTGGCTGGGGGAGTACTGTTGTTCATTGCCGTGAAACTGGCGGACAAGCTTTTCACCGTCATGCAGGATTATTATTTTGCCAGGTTCGAGCAGGAGATCCTATTAGATATTCAACAGGATCTGCTGGAACACACGCTCCAGCTTCCCAAATCCTTTTTCGATGAGAAAGAAACCGGTTATTTAATGTCGCGCATCTCCTCGGATGTGCAGCGCCTGCGTTGGTTCTTTTCCAGTACCCTGGTTTATATATTCAGTCAAGCAATACGATTTATCGGAGGAATCATCTTTCTCTTCTACCTGGAATGGCGGCTTGCTTTGATCGTAATGTTGCCCCTACCTTTCATAATTATTGGTATGGGTTTCTTCACACGAAAAACTCGCATTTTAAGCCATCAGAGCATGGAAAAACAGGCTAATGTCTCCCGGCAGATCCAGGAATCTTTGACGACAACCTCGCTCATTAAAGCCTTTACCTCTGAAAAAAGAACTGTCACTAAGATTACCGATCAGCTTAAAGCTGCTTTACAGATCTCGATAGAACAAGTCACTGTTGATTCAATGGCCGACCTGGTCATTGGTCTGCTGCCAAGCATCGCAAATGCAGCAGTCCTGGCCGGTGGAGCTTATCTGATCATAAAAGGCGAATGGAGCCTTGGATCGTTACTGGCATTTCAAGGATACTTGGGTTTTGTTTACAACCCTGCCCAATACTTGGCCTCTGCCAACTTGCAGATGCAAAACGCCCTAGCTGCCCTGGAAAGGGTCTCAGCGCTGTATGACATAGTTCCGGAAGAAAGTGGTACAGGCAGTGTGATCGATCATCTTCGTGGTGAAGTAGAGTTTCAAAATGTCTCGTTCTCCTATACTGAGGATGATGCAGTTTTAGAGGATGTTTCCTGCCACATCCAACCGGGGGAGCATATTGCAATCGTCGGTCCAAGCGGAGTAGGTAAGACCACCTTGATCAGTCTGCTGCTTCGATTCTATCAGCCTACCCGTGGAGATATCCTCTTCGACGGTCAACCGGCGGATTCATATGAACTGCATTCATTGCGTAATCGCATCGGTTATGTATCCCAAAGCTCATTGCTGCTCTCCGGTACCATCGTCGAAAATTTGCGATATGGGAATGAAGAAGCTACATTGGAACAGGTCATCCAGGCCTGTAAAGTATCCGGTATCCACGAAACCATAATCAACATGAAGGATGGATATGATGCTTTGATCGGTGAGAATGGCGTCAATCTCTCCGAGGGACAGCGGCAGCGATTATCCATTGCTAGAGCAGTAATCAAGAATCCGGATATCATCATCCTTGATGAGCCCACTTCGGCCCTGGACAGCATCGTCGAGAAATCGATCTTCGACTCTTTACCAAAATTATTGAGTGAGAAAACCATGTTCGTCGTCGCCCACCGCCTGGCAACCATCCAGAACTCCGATCGGATCCTGCTGCTGAATGAGAAGAAGCTCGTTGCCATGGGTACACACAAATCCCTGCTCGAAACCAACGATTTTTACCGCACACTAGTTGCAAACCAGCAGCTATCATCCTTTCCATTGGATGGACAATAATCCATGCAGCTTGATCCAATCGACCAACTACTCTGCGATTGCCTGGGTCGCCTATCTGATGCCGAATTAGCGATCTGCCTGGCGAGAGTATCATCTGAGGAATGGGAAGCCCTCGTCCTCCGTTCTCAAAGTCACGGAGTTTCACCACAGGGTTATAAACGTCTCAAGGATCCTGCCTTCTCCAATAATGTTCCACCCCACATACTTGAAGAGTTGAAAAAGATATACCTGCACACTGCTTATTCGAATACGCTCATCCTGCACAGCCTCGGTAAGGTCCTAAAGGCCTTCAATCTTGTTGATATACCCGTTATCCCGCTTAAAGGTATACAACTCGCCGAGAACATCTATCAGAATATCGCCCTGCGCGTTATGGGGGATGTAGATCTCCTGGTCCAAAAAAAAGACCTGGACCAGATTCACCAGCAATTAACTACATTGGGATACACTTCCCGCCCGTACTGGCTCGAAGCGGAGCATGATCTATCACATTCGCTGCCGCCATTTTCCAAACCCAATGCCGCTGATCTGGATGTCCATTGGGATTTCGAGAATCCCGACAGCCCATTCAAGGTTGACAACGACGGCCTCTGGCAGCGCGCCATTCCGGTAAAGATCGCCGGCGTAGATGTCCTCTCCCTGTCGCCCGAAGACTTCCTGTTGCACTTGTGCATGCACACCTCCTACCACCACCACTTTGTGTCAGGGTTGCGATCATTATGTGACCTCTCAGCCACCCTCAATACTTATCAATCCATCCTGAATTGGCCGCTTTTCCTGGCACGAACCCACAAATGGGGCGTGGAAAGGTGCGTATTCCTCTCTCTTTACCTGGCGCAGCTGCTGGTGGGAGCACAAATCCTGCCCGGATTGCTTGATCAACTCAAACCAGTTGATTATGATTCCCGGATTGAGACATGGGCCATCCAGCAGATCTTCTCAGAGCTAAAGCATCAACCATATGTCTCGATAAATCTTGCCAAAACCTGGAAACAGCGAAATTTCCTTGCCAAAGTAGCCTTGTTCATTAGTTTTATCTTCCCATCTAGAAGTACTATGTCGACAAAATATCCTGTCGCTCCCAATTCCTTAAAGATATATTTTTATTATCCCCGTAGGTGGTTTGATTTGCTTTCCAGGCATGGACGATCGCTATGGAACTTGATCTTGGGTAACAAATCTACCTATTTATCCAATCAGAGGAAAATACACGGTTGGGAGCTGGCTGACTGGCTTTCAAAACCAGATCACTAATTTCCTGGATTTAGATTACATCTCCCCATTTTCTTACCGATAACAATAAAAACAAATTAATCATTTATTTATTGTAATAAATACGTAATATTTCTACGTACTACCTCTGATATAATTTTAGTGTCTTTCAAATGAAACACAGGAATTGAACGATGAGGGGACAAGTTTTGTGTACTCAACCAACCATTCTAGTTGCCAATAAGTGGTTGGATTAATTTTAAATGGAACTCGGGTGGTTATAACAACACGGGTGATCAACGAATTCATTATTTTCGCTATTCGTTGAAATCCCTTTGATGCACAAATTTTATTGGTAGATCTACACAAAAATCACGCCTGCACCGGTGCCGGCAAGCATCCTTTGCAAGACTGTGTGTTAGAACACTTCCTTCGCCAACCTGCTGATCCATGTCGGGATGGCGGAGCATACCTACCTGTCATTGCGAGCGAAACGCGGCAATCCGTATTCCGCACCCTGAGCCTGTCGAAGGGACACCCCTAATCACCCCAATCTGAAAGGGATTACTATAATGGACCAATTCTATCAAACTGAACCGTCTGATTCCTCTATCGATATCAAGGAATACATCTACCTTTTCTGGTCTTGGGCCTGGCTAATCATCCTCGCGGGGATAGTCGCCGGGGCGGCTGCCTACTTCATATCCTCACGGCAGATCCCCGTCTACCAGACCTCCACCCGCCTGCTAGTAAGCAACCCCCCCGCCATCAGCAACGTGGATAACTACAACGCCATGATCACATCCTACACCATGCCCAATACCTATTCCGAAATGGTCGTGGATTCCCCCGTCCTGCAGGGTGTCATCGATAAGCTCAAGCTTGACACGACCCCGGATATGCTCAAAGGCAGCATCTCTGTCAGCCTGGTTACCGATACGCAGATCCTGGTGGTAACGGTCTCAGATACCGACCCCGTGCGGGCGGCTGATATCGCCAACACCCTCACAGCCGTCTTCGCCGATCACATCCGCGAGCTGTACTCGCAGCGTTACGCCTCCAGCAAGGAAGGTATCTCGAAGCGAATGGAGGAAATGAGCGCCCAGATCGATGAAACCAATAAGACGCTGGTAAAAACCTTCAACGAATCTGAACGTCAGCAGTTGCAAGTGCGACTCAACGAATACACAAGCCTGTATTCTGATATGGTGATGACTTACGAACAGGTGCGCCTGGCTGAGGCACAGACGAGCGCAAACGTGGTCGTCACCGAACCTGCCACACCCAATAACATGCCGGTCAGCCCGCGCACATCCCGCGATACCCTTCTGGCTGTGGTGGTGGGAATGCTCGTGGCCGCCGGCGTGGTCTTTGCCGTGGATATGCTGGACGATACCATCAAGAACCCCGAGGAAGTGCGCCGCAACTTCAACATCCCCATCCTGGGCGTCATCTCCCGGCATGCCATCACCGAAGGCAAACCCATCTCCGAAGCGGAGCCGCGCTCACCGGTGGCAGAGGCTTTCCGGTCGCTGCGCACCAACATCAACTTCGCATCCGTCGATACACCGCTGCGCCGCATCCTCATCACCAGCCCCACACCAAAAGACGGCAAGACCACCATCTCTTCCAACCTGGCAGTCGTGCTGGCCCAGGGCGAGAAGAAGGTCGTGCTGATCGACGCTGACCTGCGCCGGCCGCAGATCCATCACCGTTTCGGGTTGATGAACCGCTTCGGGCTGAGCGACCTCTTCGTGCAATCGATCGATAAGTTTGCAGACGCGCTGCAGGAAAGCAATTCACCCCGCCTGGCTATCATCACCTCGGGCAGCCTGCCCCCCAACCCGGCTGAACTGCTCACCTCAAAGCGCATGGGCACCATTATGGACCTGCTCATGAAAGGCTTCGATACCATCCTCATCGATACACCCCCCATTTTGACGGTGACGGATGCCGCCGCCCTCGCCCAGACCGTGGATGGCGTGATTTTGGTGGCCAAGCCCGGCAGCACCAAGAAGAGCGCTTTCAAGCAGAGCATTGAGACGCTGAAGGCAGTGAAAGCCAATATTTTAGGTGTGGTGCTGAACGAGGTGAACCCCTCCAGCCGCAAGTACGGCTATTATTACAACCATTACTACACCAACGGGCATTACTACTACGATGCCGCCGGGAATAAGAAGAGCAAGAAGAAAGAAAAAGCAATCGAATAAGTAATTTATTTTATGTAAGTGGAAAATAAACAGAGATATTTCATTGGAGAACTTTGCAGATGACTATGAAAGATTCACTAATTGAGAAATTGGGATCCAAAACAACGAAAGTTGGGATTATCGGATTAGGCTATGTTGGACTTCCGCTCGCAGTAGTTTTTGCGGAAGCTGGATTCGAAGTGATTGGGATCGACCCAATTGTTGAGAAAGTCGATAAGATAAATGCTGGTGAAAGTTATATCCAAGATGTTCCAACAGAACAAGTAAGTAGGTTACTAAACGCTGGAAAACTGAAAGCCACGACAGATTATTCTGTTATAAGTAATTTAGACGCAGTCAGTATATGTGTACCTACACCATTACGAAAAACTGGTGACCCCGATCTTTCCTTTATTGTCAATGCAATGGATTCATTATCTACTTATGCCCACGAAGGAATGGTTATTGTTTTAGAGTCATCCACCTACCCGGGAACTACACGAGAAATCATTCTCCCTAAGATTAAAGCAAATAAGGATTTGATAGCAGGGGATAATATTTTTATTGCTTTCTCACCTGAACGGGTTGACCCCGGAAGAAAAGACTGGACGACAAAAAATACTCCCAAAGTCGTAGGTGGAATAACGGAAGCATGCTCAGAAGTTGCTTCTATTTGGTATAGCCAGGCTTTGGACAAGGTTGTTCCTGTAAGTTCAACAGAAGTTGCGGAAATGACCAAATTATTGGAAAACACTTTCCGCATGATAAATATAGGCCTGGTAAACGAGATGGCTATAATGTGCGACCGGTTAGGTGTGGATGTTTGGGAAGTGATTGAAGCAGCTGCAACCAAACCATTCGGTTTTATGAAATTCAACCCAGGACCTGGTTTGGGCGGACATTGTATCCCTATTGACCCATTGTACTTATCTTGGAAGTTAAAGTCTTTGCAATATACAGCCCGTTTTATAGAACTTGCTTCTGAGATCAATACAGCCATGCCCCGGTATACAGTACAAAAAATTCAGGATGCATTAAATACTCAAGGGAAACCAATAAAAAACAGCCGAGTCTTGATTCTGGGTATCGCATATAAGCCGGATATTGATGATGTTCGTGAATCCCCGGCAATCGATGTTATCCACTTACTGACTAAAAAAGGAGCATGTGTACGATATCATGACCCATTCATACCAAAATACAAAGAGGATGGTGTTGATATAACATCTGTTTCAGATCTAAATTTTGAAATTTATATGGCTGACATAGTCGTGATCGTTACAAACCACAGCCAATATGATTATGAAATGATCCTGACGAAATCGAAGTTGATCGTTGATACAAGGAATGCATTAGGGCAAATGGGGAAAAATAATCCGAAAGTCGTGAGACTATAATGGCAAATTATTTAGTTACCGGAGCAGCTGGTTTTATTGCATCTCGTGTATGCGAGATGCTATTAAGCGAGGGGCATACTGTTTATGGGATCGATAATTTATGCGATGCCTATGACGTCCGACTCAAGCACTATAGACTTAAGCGATTATTACCTTTAGAAGGGTTTACTTTTAATCACTCTGATATATGTGACCGAAGATCATTAAACGATACTTTTTCAAATAACACCTTTGAAGCAGTAATTAACCTGGCTGCCCGGGCAGGTGTACGGACCTCCATGGAAAATCCGTGGGTTTTCGTTGACACCAATATGGTTGGCACATTGAATTTATTAGAACTTTGCCAACAATACAAAGTTCCCAAATTTATCCTGGCATCCACGTCCAGTATTTATGGTAACGACGCTCCTTTACCCACCCCAGAAACAGCACCAACTAATAAACCACTTCAACCTTATACTGCCAGCAAAATAGGTGCTGAAGCTTTATGCCACGCTTACCACCATCTTTACAATATTGATATGACGATCTTCAGGTATTTCACCGTGTATGGCCCTGCAGGCCGACCCGACATGGTAATGTTCCGGTTTGCACAATGGATCAAAGAAGGCCGACCAGTACATCTTAATGGAGATGGTAACCAATCAAGAGGATTTACGTATGTCGATGACATTGCACGAGGAACGATATTAGGCTTGAAACCATTAGGGTACGAAATCATTAACCTGGGTGGTCATGAGGTAATCTCGCTCAATGAAATGATTACCAACCTGGAAGAATTACTTGGTTGTAAGGCAATAATTACCAAACACCCCTTGTCCATAGCTGATATCGCCAGCAGCCAGGCTGATGTGCAAAAAGCAAAGAGAATATTAAATTGGCAGCCCAAAGTAAATATCAAAGATGGAATGAAGCAATTATGTGATTGGTACATTACTGAAAGAGAATGGGCTAGCCAGGTAATAACTAATTAAACTGAGCTAATTTAAACAAGTAAATGTAATAAATTATTGTTTTATACTTGAAGTCAGAATCAAAAAAGCAATAAATACTATGATAAGACAAATCCTTAATGATTATAAGAATATTCCTGGAAACACAAATATTATACGCAGATTAATCTCTTTTCTATTTAATAATTCATTTCAGCTTATTGCCCTATATAGACTTTCAAATTGGTTACATAAGAATAATTTTCTAAGTAAGTTTGAATGCATGACTATGTTTATGATTCAAAATATAACTAATTGTTACATCAACCCAAATGCCGAGATTGGAGATAATTGTTTTTTTCCACACCCTATCGGTATCGTAATTGGAAAACATGTAAAGATTGGAAATAATGCGAAAATATACCAAAACATAACAATTGGAAGTAATTTCGGTGAAAATGGTTTGGTTGGATACCCCACTATTGGCGATAATGTCACGATCTTTGCTAGCGCAATTTTAATTGGACCTTTAAATATCGGTGACAATGCAACTATAGGCGCTGGTTCAGTTGTGTTACATGATGTGAAGAATAATACAATAGTTGCCGGTAACCCCGCCAGGATAATTCGGGGAAATTTGTTAACTGTTTTATCGCAAAACGGTGATCAGTAGATGATTCAAAAAGAATCACAAATATTTCACTCAAGAAACAAACCTTTAACAATAAAAGCTGTTTTAACTATGATCAGTGGTTTTTTACAGCAAGCAGTAAATTTTGCTATTGGTTATTTTGTGACGCCTATAATATTAACGACATTAGGGAAAGAACTTTTTGGGGCATGGTCAATAATCAAAGAAATACAAAGTTATATGAGCTTAGTCGACTTACGACCGATGGGTAGTCTAAAATTGCTATTAGCAATTAAACAGAATGATAATGATTTTAGTGATAAAAGGAAATTGATTGGAGCTGCCCTATTTATGTGGCTACTACTAATACCAATTTTTACAATCATTGGTATGGGAGTAATCTATTATTCATCAGAAATAATTAGAATAGACCCAAAATTTACTTTTCAAATAAAAATTGCTTTAGGAGTAGTAATATCAGGGGTAATATTACAAGAATTAGCTCTTTTACCTCAAAGTGTTTTGCGTGGACAAAACTTAGATTACAAAGCGATGGGTGTTACTGCTTTGATTGTAATGATAACTGGGATTTTTAATGCCGTTGTGGTAAAAGTTGGTTGGGGTATTATTGGTTTATCATTTGTTACAATCATTGGCATGGTTTTTCTGGGATTTGCAAGGTTAATAATCTTAAGAATCAATATCAAATGGTTTGGTATTGAAAAACCTAGTAAAACCCAATTTCATTTATTATTCCAAACAAGCTGGTGGCTGCTATTTGCAAACTTAGGGTATTTATTAATTTTTTCATCCGATGTGTTATTAGTTGGTTATATATTTGGCCCTGTAATTACATCTGTTTATGTTATTACTGCTTCCATACTACAGTACTCAATAATACCTCTGAATGAGTTTCTAAATTCAATAAGCCCTGGTATGACGGGATTATTAGGTGGGGGTTTTAATAATAAGGTAGGTGAACTTAGAATTCAATCCTTAATAATTGGAATTGGTTATCTAATTATAGTTGGTGTCGAAATAATTATTCTTAATAGACATTTCATTAACTTATGGGTAGGGAATGAAATGTATGCAGGAGATAGAATTAATATACTAGTCATTATAAATATTGTATTGTTTTATTTTTTTAAAATCGATAATGCAATTTTTGATGGTCTAAGAAAAGTAAAAAACAAAGCTCTCCTATTAAATAGTATTGGCACAATAAACATCACAATTATTCTTATCTTTTCAAAAGTTCTAGGTTTGGAAAGTGCCTTAATATTTAATATCATCTTTAGGTGCATAATTGTTATTAGTGCATTTCTACTCATTAACAGATATATCGACTTTCCTAATAGGAAATTTATTATTAGGGCAGTACGCCCAGTATTTGTAATGTCTATTCTGTTTGCAATTAGTTATATTTTTAGTTCAACACAACAAACAAAAAATTGGATTGAATTATTCATCACAGCATTAATTATTTTAGTGATTGCAATTCCATTAGTTTGGTTCCTTGCTTTTACGAACAATGAACGCACGTATGTATTAACAAAAGTTCGTACCCTCGGAAGAGAATTTATAAAAAGTAGGACCAACTAATGGTCAATATTCACATCTCAGAAAGATCCATGTTTCCCGGTGGATCCATAAAATCTGCTTTACAACTATTCTATGCATTGAAGGGCAAATACAATATTTCTATTGCGGTCTACGAAAATACAGATCACATAAAATATTTAACTAGTAACAATGTAATACCTGTAATCTATCCAAATAGGGATTTCTACAAAAGCGGAAAATTTTTACCAAAATTTTTTAAATTCTTATCAATAATTCATCAAACCGTCATGACCACTCATATTATTAGTAGAAGTGATGTAGATGTAATTCATGCGAATAATGGATTACCTTTTAATATCCCTGATATTCTATCAGGTCTAATTTTAAATAAAAAAGTAATATGCCATATAAGGGGAATTCATAAATTAAATATAATTGACCAAATTTTGAGTAGAAAAGTTGAAAAATTTATTGCTGTATCTTCGGCAGTTAAAATTAATTATTCAAAACAAGGAATTGACCCAAATAAAATAACCATCATCAACAATTCTGTTTTTTTACCAGATGACGTTACAGAATCCATTTTCCTCAAAGATGAGGAAATTATTATTGGTGTCTTTTCACGTTTAGTTCGCTGGAAAGGTGTCCATGAACTTATTTTAGCATTTTCAAATATAGTTAATAGTTATTCAAATGTTAGGTTAGTAATAGCTGGAAATGGACCAGAAAAGGAAAACCTTGAATTATTATCCAAAAATTTATCCGTTAACACAAAAGTAACGTTTGTTGGTCATATTGATAATGTAGAAGATTTGATGAAGAAATGTTATATCATCGTTGAGCCCTCAATTAAACCTGAACCATTCAGCAGAGTAATAATTGAAGCAATGATGCTTGGTATCCCTATAATTGGAACAAATTGCGGAGGAAACCCAGAATCAATAATACATACAATAACTGGTTTACTTTATGAACCTAATGATATTGTTGGGTTAGAAAACTCCCTCAAATATTTTTTAGATAACCCTGGAAGACGACAGTTAATGGCTTTAGAATCGAGAATTACAGCTAGAAATAAGTTCTCTTTTGATATTATTAAAAACCAAATATTAGGATTCTATGCAAAAATTATTCAAAGTTTCTAGTAAATATTACTTCATTTATTGGATTCTTGTCCTGGCAATAATTAATGGCATATTGGTGGGGATTAATAATATCTCAATAAAAACAATTCTTGCAGCAAACGCTCTTCCTTTTGTAATTTTCTTTCCAGGTATTGGTTTGTATTACATTTTATTAGAAGCATGGTTAACCAAGGGGGTACCTTTATTCGATACACATTTTATATCAGAACTTCTAACGCCGTCTATAATAATTTCTATTATTTTAATACTTTATTATCTTCAAAAGTCAATAAGAAGTAAGAAAAAGCTAATAAACCTATGTGTCTTGGACGTATTAGTAACTATTTTTTTTGGCTATTTGGTTATCTCATCTATTCTAATCACTCAGAGAACAGATTTTACAATACTAAATAATCTAGTTTTTTATTTTATTATTAGAATAATTATTTCTACTGAGAAACAGATTAAAACTTTATTCGTTATCTTTATAATTGCTTCTTTCTGTTTAAGCTTGACTGGATATTATGAATTGATATCTCTGAAAATGATACCCACTGAAGGCATTAAAGGAATATTTCAAAATCATGTTCAATTTTCATGGATATGTTGGATGGGTATTCCTTTGGGAATAATTCTCTTTGGAAAAGAAACTGATACTCTAAAAAAAACATTACTTCTTGCAGTGATTTTTCTTTTAGCATTAATGGTAGGGTTAAGTCTTACAAGAAGTGTAATTTTAACTATGTTATTTACGTTTCCATTATTTTTAGGGACTAAACGGAATCTTGCGATCTACATAATTATTGCACTAATATTTTTGACACTTGCTATAGCAATACCCGAAGTAAGCCAGAGACTAGGGTCATTAAAAGAATTATCAATGGATCTTTCAACTATTAATAGAGTAAGTAGCGGCAGAATTGGATTCTATGATGCAGCTATAAAAATGTTTAAGGAATCTCCAATTATTGGAATGGGATATAAATCATTTCCTTTTGAATGGATGAAATTTTCTTCACGTGAATTTGTTGGATATGCAGTACTCAGTGATAAATTTATGTCTGCGCACTCAACATTTCTCCAGATTGCTGCTGAATTAGGTGTTATAGGTCTTTCCCTCTATACGCTTATTTTTTATTCCTTCTTCAAGAATTTAGCACTAGGTTATGAAAATATCAATTTACTCGACTATTCCAAAGCGATCCGAATTATTGGAATTGGTTTTCTTGTGATGAGTTTAATAGATAATGGCGGTTGGGGTGAGCGGTATTTTTATTTATTCTTAGCGTTTTCATGCATTGTAAATCAAATACATAAACAATCCTTATCTATCAAACATGAATAGAATTACTATTTTTACTTTCATACCGTCGCTCGGGTTTGGAGGTGCCGAACAAGGATTACTCTCCTACTTATCCAACAGCAATCGTGTTCAGTTTACTAATGTTATAGTTTCCCTATACAAAGGAGGTTTTTTCGAAGAACCAATTAGGACACTTGGATATAGAGTAGAGATAATTAATATGAAAAACAAATTCGACTTATTGGGTTATTTTAGGATTATTAAGCTTATTGGGAAATATGATAGAAAAAAGAGTGTTATTTCTGGTCATCTTTTTGATGGAAATTTTATCGCTTTGATAATAAATATTATCCTAAATATTCCAATCATTTCTACAATACATAATGCTTATGAATGGGATAAAAACCTAAATCAATCATCAAGTATTAAACTATTATTAAAAAAAATCATATTAAATAGAATAATTAATACAAGTAAAGCTATTTGTGTAGTATCTGAAAGAATTCTTCCATTAATCAATTGTAGTAATAATCCAAAAGCGATAATTCTTCCTTGTTCAATTGATCCATCTAGGTTTGAAATTAATAGGCTACAAGTTCGGAAAAATATTCGATACTCATTGAATATCCCTAACAATGCTTTTTTACTTATCTCCGTTGGTAGGTTAATTCCAATTAAAGCTCACTACCTACAAATCGAAGCTCTTGAAGATCTTTGTAATTCGTACCCCGATATATATCTGATAATAATTGGTGATGGGGGTGAGATGGATACCCTAAATAATCTAGTAATAGAGAAAAAATTGACTGGTAGAGTGTTTATACCCGGATCAAAATTTGATGTTGAGAATTACCTGGCTGCATCTGACTTGTATATCAATTCGTCAATTAGCGAAGGAACATCTGTTTCAATATTAGAAGCCATGATTTCGTTTTTACCTATAATTGCATCAAAAGTTGGAGGAAACCCAGAGTTATTACAAAACGAACAAAACGGTAAGCTTGTACAACCTCTATTATCTCGTGAGATTGCGCAAGCAGTTGAATATTATTATCTCCATAGAGATCAACTTATTCAGGCCGGGATACATGCACATGAATTCGTGATTAATAATTATTCCAATTCCACATATACAACAACGATAGAAAATATTATTTTTAAGGTGGTTAATGAGACTCGGGATAGTCTATCATAGTAATATTTACAAAGATTCTGATGGAGTATTTATCAAGGAACTATGGGGAAAATATTTTGATGATTGCTTTGTTCCCATCTTTGATAAGATTAATTTATTAACCCCTTTATCAAAGGAAAAAACTTTTCAGCAATTCAAGTGTAATGAAAATATCCGCGTATTTCTTTTAGAAACAAATAATAATCGTTTTCAAATATTCTGGAAAAACATCAAAATCATATATGATTTTGTCAATCATAGTGATCTATTTTGGATATTCCTTCCTACTTACAAGGCATTGCTTGTCTGTATTTTATCAATTTTCCAACAAAAACCATATATTGCTTATGTTGGGGGAACGTTCTTTTATAAGAATAAATTAAAAAAGTTACTTTACGGTTTTATTGAATTTTTTATAATTGCTTATTCAAATAAATGCTTAATTCGGGATAATAATCTAAAGAATAAATATAAACAGTTATCACAAAAAATGGTTTCTGCAGCCCCAGCAATAAGTGTTACATATTCAGATATAGAAATACCAGAGCAAGCGGAAATATGGCCGCCATCAATAATTAATTTACTCTATGTGGGTGCATTAAATGATGCTAAAGGCATCCAAGATCTACTAAAAAGTATACAGATATTAGATGTTAGTAATATTCAGGTTAATCTTAATATCGTTGGAGTAGGTGAAAAGAGTGAAGAATATAAGCATTTAGTAAAAAGTATGAACCTTGAAAACGGCATCATCTTTCATGGTTATATAGAAAATGGACAAAAATTATATAATTTTTACAAACAAGCAGATTTATTTATATTACCATCCTATTCCGAAGGATTCCCTCGCGTATTAATTGAATCTGCTGTATTTGGTGCTATTCCATTAACAACAACTGTCGGGGGAATAAGTGAGATGTTTCAAAATGAAATTAATTGCATGACAATAAATGTGGGAGAACCTGAAGATATAGCAAAAAAAGTCACTTATCTTATCAACAATCCGGTTTTATACCGCCGCCTTCGCACAAATCTATTTAAAACAGCAAAATCAGCTTTGGAACAAAATTATATCCAACAAATCCAACGTTTATTCGCAGAATTGCAAATTTTATGAAAAGAATTGCATTTATTACTAACTATCTTGCACCATATAGGGTAGATTTTTATAAGCAGTTAACAAATAATAATCTTGCTTTCTCGTTTAAGTTCTATTTGTGTTATCTAGTATCGGATTACTATACGAAAAAATGGTATCCTAATACAGATGAGTTATTATTTGAAGAATTTCCATCATCAACCTTACCAATAATAAAGAATTTATGGTTTAACCGTACGTTCTTCAATTCACTAATTTCATATTCACCTGATATCATAATTTCGGTTGGTGCAAGCGCTTCCTCCTTATTTGCTGCCTTTTACTCCCATATTTTCAGAAAAGAATTAGTTATTTGGTGGGCAGGGGATGATAAAAGCGAACGGAAAATTTCCTATATAAAAAAGATTATTCGTAAATATATATTTTATGTAGCAAAGAAGTACATATCATATTCTGAGTATGCTATGTCATATTTACTCAAATTTGGTATTAAGGAAGAGGCTATTTTAAATATTGGTAACTTTACTTTAGACACTGAAAAATTTCATACAGAAGTTAAAAATCAAGCAGTAAATGCTCGAACACAAAAGAAAAAATTAAATCTTTCAAAAGTAATCTTGATTATTGGTCGTCTAGTAGAAAGCAAGAATGTTCAATTCGCATTAGATATTATTGCAAGTCTTCAAAATGATCAGATAGGTTTATTTATTATTGGTGAAGGTGATTTGGCAAGTTCTCTTTGTCAGTACTGTAAAGATAATGAGATTAAGCAAGTATATTTTTGGGGCGATGTAAAACCATCAAAAATGCCTTTCTTTTACGCTTGCGGTGATATCTTATTGCATACATCAAATCTTGATAGGTGGCCACAAGTCGTTAACGAGGCTGTTGCAGCTGGATTACCGGTAATTATAAGTAAAGCCTCAATGGTTCCTGAAAGCTTTATCAAAAATGGAGTTAATGGGTACCAGGTCGATTCTACGGACGTGGGTCAATGGGTGATTATCTTGCAGAAATTGCTTTCGGATGAGACACTATGTCAAAATATTCACGACAATAACATTCGTCTGAGTAATGAACACTCTATTGGCAATTTGTCAAACAAGATTTTATCTTTTATTTAATTTATCATTGGAAGTATTGTGATTTCATTATTTATCCATACAGAATATTCCCAAACTGGCGGGGAGGAAATTGTATTTTCTAAAGAATGTTTATTGTTAAGTGCTTATAATATTCAAAATTTTACCTATACATTATTAAATAAAGCCCTTTTTACCCATAACGATATAATGAAAGCTCTATGCACAATTTGGAATCAAAAATCTTTCAGAGATATTCATAAATTAGTTCACACACAAAATATTAATGTTTCACATTGCCACAATACTTTCCCTATGATTTCTCCTTCAGTTTACTTTGCTGCAAATAGAAGTGGTTCTTGTGTAGTGCAGACTCTTCACAATTACCGTCTCCTTTGTCCTAATGCCATATTTTTACGAAATAACAAACCTTGTGAGTTGTGCAAATTGATGTTCTTTGCCTGGCCTGGCGTTAAATATCATTGTTATCGAAACAGCTTGTCTGCCACTCTTGTAACCGCACTTATGCTTTCATTTCATAAACTTATTGGTACCTGGAAAAACCAGGTGGACGTATATATTGCCCTCACCGAATTTGCCAGACAAAAGTTCATAGAAGGCGGGTTGCCTGCAGAGAAGATCGTTGTTAAACCCAATTTCATTGATCCTGATCCAGGAGTTAAAACCATTAATGGGGATTATGCATTATTTGTGGGTAGGCTTTCACCTGAGAAAGGCGTTACCTCACTTTTGAAAGCATGGAAATATTTAGCTGATATACCACTATTAATAGCTGGGGATGGTCCATTGCTAGGCTCCATAAAATTGGCTGCGGATAAAATCCCGTCAATTAAAATGGCAGGCAGAATCGAACACAAGGCAGTTATTGAATCCATGAAGAAAGCAAAGTTTTTGGTGTTTCCTTCAGAATGGTACGAAGGTATGCCAATGACCATATTAGAAGCTTTTGCCTGCGGGCTGCCTGTCATTTCATCCCGCCTGGGAGCTATGGCAGAACTGGTCAAAGATGGTGAAACCGGCTTACTTTTTGAAGCAGGGAACCCGCAGGACCTGTCTAATAAAGTCCGCTGGGCGTGGGAACATCCACAAGAGTTGGCGCTAATGAGCAAAAATGCCCGCGCAGAATACGAAGCCAAATACACGGCGGAAAAGAACTTCGAACAGTTGATGGCTATCTACCAAAAAGCGATCGAAACCAGACAAACGAGATCGAATGGAAAGCACCGCAACGGGTTATTATCCCGAATTTAACATTATTAGCGGGGTTATCAACCCCCTTACCCACGAACAGATCCTGGAACAGGTTGATGTCTGGGTAAAAAAGCATAGTTTTGGGCATTTCATCGTGGTAGCCAATACCCACGTATTGATGGAAAGCCGGGTAAATCCAACCTTAAAACAGGCAATTGACCAGGCCAACCTTGTTATCCCGGATGGAATGCCTCTGGTTCTTACAGGCAGGCTGCGCGGGTTCCCTAATACCCAAAGGGCAGATGGGCCAACTCTCCTCGTAAAAGCATTGGCAGATTCGAGCAAGAATGGTTGGAAGCATTTTTTCTTTGGTAGTACGCCCGGAGTCCTGGCAGGGATGCAAGATAAAATTAACAAAACCTGCCCGGGTGTTCAGGTGGCAGGAATGTTCTCTCCGCCTTTTCATTCACTTACAGAACAGGAAGATGAAGCCATCATTCAAAAGATCAATGCCTCAGAACCGGATATATTATGGGTTGGGCTGGGCTGCCCTAAGCAGGAAATCTGGATGTTTGAGCACTGTACAAAAGTCAATGTACCTTTAATGGTCGGTGTGGGCATGGCATTTGATATCCTGGCCGGCAACAAACCCCGCGCTCCCCGTTGGATGCAGGTGGGTGGCCTGGAATGGTTGTTCCGGCTTCTTAAAGAACCAAAGCGCCTTTGGAAGCGCTATTTAAAATACAATACCCAGTTTCTCATACTGGTGACAATTGAACAAATTGGCTACTGGTGGGGTAAAATCCGCCAAAGAAATCAATAATATTTTTATGAATTAGGGGAATAGACAATGGAAAAACCGCTCATCACACCCACCCAGGTCTTCATTCCCACCCGGCACACCGGCGAATGGGTGCGCAACCGGCGTTCACTCATGTCCTTCGTCCTGGCTGCCGCTGATTTTTTAGGTCTGTTCTCCGCCTGGGTGTTGGCCCTCACAATCCGCTTTACCCTTTTTAACCAGCCCATACCGGCCTTCTACCAGAACTACGCCCTGGTTCTACCAATTGCCCTGCTGGTTTACTTTGGCTCGGGTCTCTATAACCACAATATCTCAGAGGTCGATGAGCTGCAAAAGCTGTTTAAATCCACGACCATAACTTACCTCATCGCTGCCTCGGTTCTCTTCCTTGCCAAAAACGGAAGCATCGTCAGCCGGGCGACCATTCTCGAAGCCTGGGTCTACTCCCTGGTGCTTGTGCCCTTCATTCGCGAGCTCATCCGATCCATCTTTGTTCGTATGAAAATGTGGGGTGAGCCGGTCGTCATCTTCGGCAATGGCAGATTGGGCAACGAAGTGTCCGACTATCTGCGTGCCAATCCACGCATGGGCTACAACCCCGTGGGGGTGGTGGACCGCCGTAAAGTAAAAAGGGATGACTGCTCTGGCGGCAATGTGATCCACGATGCCGACATCTTCACCAATGGTGAAATGCTCCCCGATTGGTTGAGCGGCGTGCATACCGCCTTCGTGGTGCTTCCTGAAACCAATACAAAAATGCATGAGATGTTGATCCGCAAACAGACAGTCCGATTCGAGCAGCTCATCATGGTCCGCAGTGCCGACAGGACCGGCAGCCTGAATGTGCAGCCGCTGGATATTGGCGGCATCATCGGGCTGAAAGTGGGGCAGAACCTGCTCAACCGCAGCCAGATCCTCGTCAAACGGGTGATGGATTATTCGTTGATTATCATCGCGCTGCCGGTGCTCGTGCCGCTCTTTGCGATAGTGGCGTTGCTCATCAAACTCGACTCACGCGGCAGCGTCTTCTATCACCAGGAACGCATCGGTTATGGGGGCAAGACCTTCAAGTTCTGGAAGTTCCGCTCCATGTATGTGGGTGCAGAAAAGAAATTGATCGATTATCTGGCAGCCAACCCGGAGCGCAAAGCCGAATATGAGGTCAACCACAAGCTGAAGAATGATCCACGCGTGACGAAGGTGGGCAGGATAATTCGCAAGCTCAGCATCGATGAACTGCCTCAGCTCTTCAACGTGGTCGAAGGTAAAATGAGCCTGGTCGGCCCGCGTCCGTTCATGGGCGAAGAAATCAGCTTTTACGATAGATGCTATTCGCTCTACACCTATGTGCTTCCCGGTGTCACCGGCTTGTGGCAGATCTCTGGAAGAAGCAATGTCAGCTATAATACGCGCGTCAGCATGGATGACTACTACCTGCGCAACTGGTCAATCTGGCTGGATATTCACATCCTTATCCGTACGATCACAGTCGTGCTGCGCGGTCGGGGGTCCTATTAATTCAACTGGTGGAAGCGATCTGAAACGCTTTCTCTTCTATTGGATGCCGGTCATCCTATGGGCGGGGTTCATCTTCTTCCTGTCATCCTATGGCAACCCGCTGCAATCCCCGGTGGTAACGAGCATCCAAACTGAAGTGAACAGCATCGACATCCCCGAAGTTTCCATCCGGCCCATGCTCCCAAAGATCGGGCTGGCTGACCTGGCAGCCATTGTTAACCACTCAGAGTTTACCCGCAGATCCTTTCATCTTCTTCTTTATCTCATATTGGGCTATCTCGTTTATCGTGCGCTGATGGCCTCCACAGGGCGGTATGCATTCTGGGTAGCCCTGGCGGCCTGCTCGCTGTATGGCCTTAGCGATGAATTCCATCAGCGTTTTGTTCCCGGGCGATCCTTTCAGTGGTTTGATCTCGCTTTTGATATTTTTGGCGCATTTTTGGGGATTTTGCTGTATCATTGGGTTGTACGCATCCTTGTGCATCGTCGACCTGCAAAAGTGATCAATGAAATCAAACCTGCCAGCTGAGATTATATTATGAAGAAAAATTCCATGGGATCTTTGCAACTCACCTGCCCCCATTTAGGCGCTCTGCACGATAAGACGACAGCCTACGCTTATCCATACCCTGCGAATACCTGTTTCAACTGCAAAGTTCCTACTACACCGGAAGAGACGCATCAGCAGGCATTCTGCCTCACCCCTGCCCACAACGAGTGCCCGGTCTATGCTCAAGCTGGTGATCAACCCTTCCCACCTGAATTATCCTGGGATGGCACTTCTGCCCGATTACCATCCACCCTGTGGCGTACGTTGTTGTGGGTTGCGCTTGGATTGATCGTTGTTGTTATCGCTTCGTATTTTGTATCCATCTACATGCACACAAGAAATATCGGATTACCGCTGATCCAAGCTTCGCAATCGATAGATACAACACCCACTCCTACAGTCTCTATGGAAGACCAGATCATCCCCGTGACCGGTATTTCCACCACCTATACGCAAGAAGATCCCGGGGCAAGTACTGGTGAGGAAGGGACTCTCGTTCCAGCTTCCCCAAAAAATGAATTGAACACCCAAAACTTATTGCTCACATTGTACCCGGGAGCGAGTAACCCGGCTCCCCTCACAAACGCGACATCAGAGATCATTCCGACGCAAACATCATCCCAAACAGCAACGAAATCCCTTTTGGTGGCTGCAGTCGCATCAAACACCGTATCGAAATCCCCAACTCTTACCAAAACACCAACTCGCACTTTCACAAAGACACCAACTCTGCCACCTACGAAAACCCATACTGCAACACCCAGTAAGACAAAAACCTTTACACCCACAAAAACATATACATCAACGCCTTCCAAAACAGCCACTTCAATGCCAACAGCTACTTTGCTTCCACAGAAATACCGGCTGGAGACTCCATTCACCGTGAATGGCCACCAATTCTTCATCCACCTTATCACCAGTGGTGAAAGTTATGAGTTATTAGCACATACATATAACACTACAGTTGAGATCTTATTGGCGATCAATTACCAGGCTCCAACTCCGTTGTGGGTTAAATCGACAATTATCATCGCTCCCGGCCTATTAGTAGATGACACAACAATTCCTTCCTTCCAGGCAGACCTGATCGTCGATCAATCCACAACGATTGAGACACGTGCCACAAAATATAATGTCGATCCTGCTCTTACGAAACTCTACAATAACTGCACAGATAACTGCAAACTCTCCTCTGGTGACTGGATTGTGATTCCTCATCCACGATAATGATGATCGAAATTTTCGGGTAAATATTGCCTTCCATTCTTTTTATTTGCACTGCCAATAAATTCCGCTCACCTATCTCTGCCAAGCTGCTTCAGAAGCAAATTGATCTGCTGCCAAATTCTGCAGATTGGCAAATTCACAGCGCAGGGACATGGACCACCGATGGTCTCCCTCCACCACCGATCACCATTCAGATAGGTCATCGCATTGGCCTTAGGGGAATTGAGCTTCATCGCACCCGCCAGGTGGATCAAACACAGGTGGAGGAGTCGGATCTTATTATCGTGATGGAAGCCAACCACAAAGAAGCCCTCATCAATGAATTTCCATCCATCCAGAGAAAGGTGTTCCTACTCTCAGAGATCGTCAATGGTAAGGTGTACGATATTCCCGACCCTGCCACCCCCATGGTCGATGCCGATGAAGTCGCCAACGAGTTAACGCAGCTAATTTCTCACGGTTTTGACAAAATAATTGAACTAACCAAGACACTTTCAAGAAACAAGTATTCATAATTATTAATGCTTTCAACAACTTAAGAAGGTAAATTTCCCCAATGACTGGAAAACTTCAAATTAAACCTAAACATATCATTCTAATCACCATTCTTGTCGTGATAGTAGGCTTTCTAGTATTCGCCGGGTTGTGGGTCTATCCACGCGTAGTAGCGATCAGAGAAAGTTACAGGCATCTGGATGCTTTATCAGACGAATTGAATGTCATGGTCCAAAACAAAGACCTGGACTTCAATAATGGAAAAGTAATCTTCGATTCAGTCAGTTCGGAGATCAAGGCAATTCGGGGAGAAGTCCAGCCTTATTATGGTCTTCTAAGCAAATTGACTGGTCTCCCCTGGTTAGGGAAATACGCAGGTCAGGCTGAACCTGTCATTGAATATGCATCCCATACCGTCTCGGCTGCAGAAGACCTTCTCGAGATGGCACTTCCAGTGATGGATAACCCGGTTTATTCAAAAAACAGCTCCAAGCTCATTCAGCAGATCAATGCAAATCAACTCCTGGTTGCTTCTGCTGAAGATCATCTGAAACGGGCTGATGAATACCACCAGCTCATTCAAATGAACTCGTTTCCGGAAAAGATACAAAATAAACTGAGGAAATTAGAGCAAATCCAGCCGCTATTGAGCGAGGCGATCACTTTATTGAAAATGGTACCAGCTCTAACTGGTGCAGAAAAACCTGTCACATATCTGGTATTACTCCAAAACTCCGATGAATTGCGTCCCACCGGGGGATTTATCACAGCTTTCGGATTAGTTAAATTTGAAAATGGAGTGGTCACTCAGCTCGAGTTTAAAGATAGTACCAGTAATAATTATATTTCTAAGGTTATTCAAGCTCCGGAACCATTAAAACAGATTCTGTTGGCAAATCATTGGCTTCCTAGAGATGCAAACTGGTCTCCTTCGTTTCCTGAATCAGCTAAGCATGTCCAACAATTGTATTTATATTCAACGGGTATAGAAACTGATGGCGTGATCGCATTGAACCAATCATCCATAGAGAAGATATTGCAATTCACTGGGCCTGTAATGGTGGCGGACGAGACCATATCAACTGAGAACGTTAAAGAATACATGATCACAAAAAAGATGGAAGCGATCGTTGCCGGAAATACCAAAAACCGCAAAGAGTTTATCACTCCTCTCATGGAAGCGGTAATTGAAAATATTTCCCAAAAATCAGGAAAAGAAAATTTGTTGAATATGGTAAACCTTCTCAAGAACTTGGTGAACAAAGGTGATTTACTCATATTTTCTAATAACCAGAGTGTTCAAGAATTATTGATCAAATATCATCTTGATGGTGATTTGCGTTCAGGAAAAGGTGATTACCTAATGCTGGTGGATGCCAACCTGAGTTACAGCAAAATTGATAAGTTAATCCAGCGAAATCTTGCCTATTCGGTTGACCTTAGTGACCTTAAATCACCAACATCCCGAGTGGAAGTGACTTATAAAAATCCGATGGATGGTATTGTCACTTGTCGGCAAGCTAGCGATATCAGAACCGAAACGTCCGTATCTTACCTTGTGCCAAGCTGTTATGGAAACTATTGGCGCATACTTGGAGCTATGGGAACGACCTTATCCGGATATGATGCTCCTAGTTTTGATGATTCTTATTTCCTGGAGGGGTATGGTTGGAGTCATACACCTGCCTCGAATACACTCAGCAATGGTATAAATGAAGTTTCCGGTTTGATCGTTGTCCCAACTAATTCAGAAAGAACAATTATCCTGGAAAGAATTTTGCCACCTACTGTTCTTTACACTACTGAAAACCAAATAACATATACATTAATTATCCAGAAACAATCCGGGATTGATGAATTACCTTTTCGGATGGAGATTACTATTCCAAATGGTACCGTTATTGATTCCAAAAACTCCAGCCTTCCCTTTGTTGAACAAGATGGAAAATTGGTTTGGGAAGGAAAGCTCTCAAATTCATTAACCGAAGTTCAGTTAACTATCTCCAATAAGTAAGAAAATATTAAAGTAGCAACTTCTGGACTTGTCAAATGCTGACTTCCAGTCTTTTTTGATTTCCTTTCCAAGTTATATCAGTAGCGTTTCGGACGAGATCCTTATTAACCAAAGGATAAAGACCATGATAAATATTCTAATAGCAGATTCTTTTTATCTATCCAGATCCGGCCTCCTCTCGATTCTGTCAAAACAACGTGAATTTAATGTAGTTTGCCAAACCTCCGACAGTATACGATTATTGGCAGATGTTCAAAACCATCTACCTGATGTGGTTATCATCGATGTCCAATTACAGCCGGATTGTCCGTTTGATGTCATCCAGGAAATGTGTAATGCTAACCGTTGCAAATTTCTCGTTTTGGCAAATGAAGCCAAGGATCCCAATATCATTCATCTCCTTCGAGCGGGAGCCCAGGGATGTATCCAAAAAGATGTAGGAGAAGACTCTCTTCTTCAAGCTATTCGTGATGTTGCAAATGACAGATCACCGTTATCTCCGAGTATTGCATGTGAACTTCTTTTATACTTAAGAAATGTAAATGTATCAAATAAGACTGTTAAAACCAATAATTCATCCCTATCCCATCGCGAAGCGATGGTACTACTGCAGATTTCAAAGGGATTACCAAATAAGATTATTGGTAATCAATTAAATATCACCGAGCGTACTGTCGAAGCCCATGTGAGAAATATACTAAAAAAATTAAACGCAACCAACCGGACCCAGGCAGTCTTTCTTGCTACTAAAAATGGGTGGTTACCGCAGACATATTAAGTACAACCTCGTATTGCTTTATCAATATTAAGTATATTTAGCTAAGCTATAACTTGCATTTGATGGATAAGTTAATGCTATAATTAGCCTGTATAATAATAGCAATCATCTTTAGGAGGAAACCTGATGAAAAAAGCTGTCTTCATATCACTATTTATGGTCTTATTCTTGGCCAGTCTTGTCGGTGGACAATGGACTGTTGCAAATGCCCAAGGAACTATACCTCCTGCTTTCATACCAGTTACTGGTTTACCAATAATTACAGCCGGACTGGGTCATTCATGTATGACTTATGGCAATCAGGTTATATGTTGGGGATTGAACTCATCAGGCCAGGATGGAAATGGTACATTTGTTGATCAACACATCCCGGTTTTTGTAAAAGATTTAACTGGTGTAGTGGACCTAACATCCGGAAGTTTGTTTACTTGTGCCTTAACAGGCGACGGTTTAATCTACTGTTGGGGTGATAATACTTATGGCCAATTAGGCAATGGTACAACTGTGAATAGCAATGTTCCGGTACTGGTGAAGGACTTACCTGGAAAGGCGATCAGCTTCACTGGTGGTCTCGATTTCACATGCGCACAATTGGAAAACCTGGAAGTATACTGCTGGGGAAAGAATGATACCGGACAGTTAAATGACGGATCTACTACAAACCGATCGACTCCAGTAAAATCCAAACTCGAGAAGGTTCAAACAAATATATCTGGAGGACAGACTGTTCTTCTGGGCGAATCTTATGGTGATGTCGCACAATGGAAAGCCATGCAAGAAGCCGGTGTAAGTGATCTTGATCTATCAATGTCAATTTCTGCCAACAGGTGGGGTGCAGGTGGGTGTGCTGTAACAGCTGACGGTGTTGTTGAATGCTGGAGTGGTGATCTAAAATCCGGAGCTGTTAACCAAGCCCCACAGGCTGTTCTTGTAGCTACAGCAATGGAGCATGGTTGTTCATTAAACGCAGATTCGACTGTATCTTGCTGGGGTGATAACCAGTATGGTGAATTAGGTAACGGAACCAATGTTTCAAATTCAAGTGCGGTTAGTGTAAAAGATCTTGCAGATGCGTATGACCTGGCTGCAGGTAGAATTCACAACTGCGCTTTGTTGGGTGATGGTATAGCAAAATGCTGGGGTTCGAATGAATTTGGACAGCTAGGCAATAATTCCACTACCGATAGCTCAATTCCGGTGCTGGTATTACCACCCGTCCAATAAAATAACAGACAAGTAGTAGTTGTTTATCAAACGACTTTCCATATTCTTATCAATAAGTCTTATCGGCGCTGCGAGCTTTTTATATGAGCTCACGGCGCCTTTGTTGTTAAGCACTGCGAATTATGGTGCGGATGGGGGGGATTACCTCGCAGCAGTGATAACCAAAGGAGTGCCCCACCCAACCGGGTACCCGCTGTATCTACTATTATCTGATATTGTGCAACGGATTTTTGGGGGAGGTTATGTTTGGAAGCAGGCACAAGCTTCGATCCTGCCTGCTGCTATCTGTGCAGGTATTGTATTCTGGTTAGTTATTTACATACTTAAAAGGCAACCAAACACAGTTCGATTAACCAGTGCGGCCATCGCCAGTGTTGCATTATCAATTTCACCTTTATTTTGGGGGCAGGCTGTAACGATCGAAGTGTATGCCCTTAACGCTCTGATGCTCGTATTAGGGCTATTTTGGGTGGAAATCGTATTTTCGCTCGAAGAGAATCCATCCAATTCAGCGAAAACACTGGTAATCTGCCTGGCCTGGATTTGTGGATTGGGACTGGGTAACCACAGTACCTTCCTCTTAATTTACCCGTTAGCGGGAATTGGCATTTATACTCTGTTTCGGGGCAAACATTCGAAATGGACGGCGATCCTGAGCGTCATCGGGTGGATATCAGGCATTCTGACTTACCTCATTATACCCATAAGAGCAGCTGCGCATCCGCCCGTCAACTGGGGCGATGCTTCCACGTGGCAGGGCTTTGTTTGGCTTATCAGTGGCGGAGATTACTATAAATTATTATTTGGTATCGGTTTGCAGGAATACCCGGCCCGCTTCCTCGCCTGGAGTCGACTCCTCCTAGACCAGTTTGGAGTTGTTGGATTGCTTATTGGCCTCTTGGGATTATCTTCAGGAAAAATAGTGAACCGTACGAAATGGATGCTGGGTTATATATTCTGTGCATACACTCTTTTTGCCCTGGGGTATAAGACCAATGATTCACTTGTGTATCTGCTTCCTGCCATGATAGTGTTTGCAATATGGATCGGCTGGGGAATTAACGAAGCCTGGCAGTTAAAATGGCGAGGAATTCGGGTTGGCATAATTCTTCCCTTAATGTTAATTTTGCAACTTGGAATCATGCTGCCAGGCCATTTTAAGGCAATTACTTTTCAAACTGGAGATCTAGCTCAATATGCGGAAACCACGTTAAACAATTCTGAGCAAGATGAAATCATTTTTCCGGAGACAGATGGTGAGACATTTGCTTTGTGGTATTACCAATACGGATTAGGAGTTAGGCCTGACGTAAAAATCATTTCCAAAGGGTTGCTTCAATATCCGTGGTATCGAGAACAGTTGAAAATTACTTATCCCGATTTATTGTTAATTAAGTAGAATTCATATTAAGCAGAACGATATTTTTGGGGGAATAAGTCGAAAAGCGAGTAATTGGGGGAAAATTAGGACGCAACCACAGAACAGCTGACAATTAATTCTAAACTCTCATATATTCATGCAATAATTCATGTGCTATTGTTACCAGGAATGGAGTAATAATGCTCACTGTTACATAATCTTTTAAGTAACTGTCCTTGTTCCTTGAAATTACAACATTAATCAATTCCCCCTTTCATGAATAATCTTGATATTATCCACTTTCCATGATTAACAAAATTTTCGCCTTTCATTATTGACTTAATAACGCGGAATTGGTATACTCAACTATGTGAATTATTAATCACATAAGTGAATTTAGGAACAAAATATTAGTGGTCACCGAAAGAACTTTCCAAAAACGCACCAATATCCTGGCGGATGTCGCTGAGATGTATTATATCGAGGGAAAAGACCAATCCGACATCGCGCTTGAGATAGGTGTCACCAGGTCGATGATATCAAGGATGCTAACTGAAGCGCGGAGCCTTGGAATAGTGGAGATCAAGGTGGTTCGACCGATTCATGCGGATCGTGAACTTGAAGAGGCTATTAAAGCCAAGTTCGGAATAGAATCCGTGTTCGTGGTTTCTATGGAAGAGATGAAACCAGAAAAAATACTGCTCAATCTTGGACGTGCTGCAGCTGCCGTATTGAAGAAATACTTGCGAACAGATCATTCAATTGGAGTGGCTTGGGGAACAGCAGTTAGCGCGACAGTTGATGTAGTACAAGGGATGGGAGAACCATCCATAAAGGTTGTTCAACTCGTTGGTGCACAAGGCGCGAGAAATGTTGATTATGATGGTCATGCGATTGTGAAACGCCTAGCAGAAAAATTAGGCGGGGAAGGATACTATATCAATGCACCTTATTTATGCCAGACCGCTGAGATCGCCCAATCGATGCGTGAAACGAGAGGCATTAAAGAGACAATAGATATGGGAAAGGAAATAAATGTTGCTCTCCTTGGGATAGGTACAACTGAAATTGAGTATTCAAGCTATTATTTATCAGGCTTGCTAACAGAGGAAGAGATCGAAGTGATACGAAAAAATGGTGTTGTGGGGGATATCGCCAGTAATTATTTTCATTTAGACGGCACCCCATATAATGATGATTTTCTCAACCGCATTATTACCATCCGGCTTGAGGATTTGAAACGTGTTCCGGTCCGCATCGGGATAGCCGGTGGTTCTATAAAAGTCAATGCCATCATCGGGGCGCTAAACTCCAAGTTGGTGAATTATCTGGTAACTGACAGCATCACAGCCAGGTTGTTATTGAATTAATTTAATCTATCGATCACGCTAATTGAGGTAACAATGGAAAATGTAAAAAGCGAAGAATCATTCATCGAAAAAGCAGGCCGGTTGAAATTGTCATCTGAAAAGCTGCTTGATATGTACAAGACCATGCACCTGATCAGGCAATTTGAATTAATGGCAGATAAGCTTTACGCGCTAGGAAAAGTGCACGGCACCATGCATCTCTCCGCAGGTCAGGAAGCAGTTGCGGTTGGGATCAGTAGAGCCACCCGAGTGGATGATTATTTGATCAACCACCACCGCGGTCATGGTCATTTCATTTCCAAAAAGGCGGATATCAACTTGATGATGGCCGAATTTCTCGGCAAGGAAGCAGGTTACTGCAAAGGACGCGGCGGTTCCATGCATATCGCAGATTTTTCATCCCACAATCTTGGTGCAAATGGAATCGTCGGCGGGGGTATCCCTCATTCGCTGGGTGTCGGATTAGCCATTCAGATGCAAAAACTGGATCTGATCTGCCTCTCCATTTTTGGTGACGGTGCCTCGAATGAAGGCGTTTTTCACGAGACGCTAAACATGGCTGCTCTATGGAAATTACCAGTTCTTTACATTTGTGAAAATAATAAATATGGGATGTCGATGGATATTGAAAGAGTTTCAGCCAAATTGCCGATCGCACAGCGGGCGGAAGGTTATGGTATCCCCTGGTTTTACATCGATGGAAATGACCTGCTGACCGTTTATGAAACCGCTCATAATGCAGCCGAAAGCATCCGTTCGGGTAACGGTCCGGTATTCATTGAGACCCAAACATACCGCTATTTTGGCCATTCAAAGAGTGACCGGAATCTTTACCGTTCAAAAGAAGAAATAGAATACTGGAAAACAACAAAAGATCCTATTCTGCGTTTTGGCAGTAATTTATTGGAAAGCGGGATGATTTCACAAAAGGATGCAGAAGATATTGAGAAAGAGGCCTTAAGTGTCATTGAGGCAGCTGTTGAATTCGCGGATGCCTCCCCCGACCCAGATCCTTCCACCGTTATGGAGTATGTCTATGCCTGAGATCACCTATCTTGAAGCGATCAGAACCGCCCTATGGGAAGAAATGAAGCGCGATGAACGTGTATTCATCATTGGAGAAGATATCGGCAGGTATGGCGGTGCCTTCGGGGTTACCCATGGCATGCTGGATGAATTCGGTGATAAACGGATCATTGAGACCCCCATCTCTGAACCATCCATCATCGGTGCCGCGGTTGGTGCAGCGTTACTGGGAATGCGTCCGGTTGCCGAAATCATGTTCATGGATTTCACTCTTCTAACACTTGACCAAATTGGGAACCAGGCGGCAAAGATGCATTACATGTTCGGCGGCAAAGCCACAGTTCCAATGGTGGTGCGCATGCCAAGCGGATCAGGCGCAGGTGCAGCAGCCCAGCATTCACAGTCCTTGGAAACATTGCTCATGCATATGCCCGGTTTGAAAGTGGTTACTCCATCGACTCCTTATGATGCAAAGGGGCTCCTGCTTACAGCCATCCGCGACCCCAACCCGGTTTGTTTCATTGAACATAAAATGCTGTATAAAACCAAGGGCGAGGTCCCGGATGGAGAGTACACCATTCCATTTGGTGTAGCGGATATCAAACGTCCAGGCACTGACCTTACGATTGTCTCGAACGGCATTATGATCCATAAATCCATCGCGGTTGCCAACCGTTTAGCACAGGAAGGAATCGAAGTTGAGATAGTAGATCCACGTACGATGGTACCTCTGGATACAAAGACAATTACCGATTCGGTCAAGAAAACAGGAAAACTGCTCGTGGTTCACGAAGCCTGCGAGACAGCAGGTTGGGCCGGTGAGATTATGGCGGTGGTTTCCTCCAGCCGGGCATTTGATTACCTGGATGCACCCATGCGGCGCCTGACCGGGAAGAACGTCCCCATTCCCTATAACCGGGTTTTAGAGCGGGCAGCAGTACCTCAGGAAGAAGATATCGAGCGCGAGATCCGAGCAATCCTGAAAGGTGAGTATTAAGATGCCGACACCTGTGATCATGCCTAAAGTGGATATGGACCAGGAAAAAGCCACCATCATTTCCTGGGAGAAAAAGGAGGGTGAAGCAGTCAAACAGGATGAAACCCTGCTCACGGTGGAAACAGAAAAGGTGGCAATTGAGGTGTCCTCGCCTGCCAGCGGGATTCTGGCCGGGATCAGGTTTCAGTCCGGGGAAGTGGTTCCGGTAGCAACAGTAATTGCCCAGATCTTGAAACAGGGAGAAGCCCTGCCAGCCTTTCCTGGCGAGACTTCACCTAAACCTGTGCAAGTTCCGGAAGTTGAAAAAACTCCCGATAAAATACTGTTATCCACTGCAGTAAAGGCAAGTCCACTGGCACTTCGGGTTGCACAAGAAATGGGAATAAATATTAAGGATGTTCCCTCCATAAACCAGAAGATTTCAAAAGAAGATGTCGAAACCTACGCAGCTTCTTTAAAGGCTTCTCCTTTCACAACAGAAAATGTTTCAGGTAAGATCGCTGCCACCCCTGCGGCCAGGAGGATCTCTGAGGAAAAAGGGATTTCACTTGACTCCGTCCACGGAAGCGGACCATTTGGTCGGATTCAGGCTGCTGATATTAAAGAGACCGTTAAACCTGTCGCTTTATCGACCACCGACCGGCAAGCTGAGATCATCCCATTAATTGGTATCCGCGCAAAAATTGCCAGGAGAATGCAGGCAAGTTTTCAGGATGCCCCGCATATCGCTGAAACGATGGAGGCGGATGTATCCCGCTTGGAAGATACCAAATCCCACTTAAACGAACTGGCTGCTCAGAAGGACGTAGGCAAAGTATCGCTTACCGCCATCATCGTTAAGCTCGTTGCCTGGGCGCTGGAACGTAACCCATATATAAATTCCTCCCTGATCGACGAGAAGATCTATTTGTGGAAAGAGATCAATATCGGCGTTGCGACTGCCTTGGAAAATGGATTGATCGTTCCAGTCGTTCACGACGCCAACCGGCTATCGTTCATTGAAACGGCATTAAAGATCAATGATCTAAGTTTGCGCGCAAGACAGGGTAAACTGGAACTGGGTGAGGTTCAAAGAGGAACTTTCACAATAACCAACCTTGGCATGTACGGAATCAACCAGTTCAGAGCGATCATTAACCCACCCGAAAATGCTATTCTGGCGGTTGGCGCAGCGGTTCGAAAACCAATCGTCATTGACGACCGGGACACAATTGCGGTTCGTCCGGTTATCTCATTTACATTATCCGCAGATCACCGCGTGATCGATGGTGTCGTGGCAGCTAAATTCCTGGCTGACCTGGTGAAAGCTGTTGAGCATCCGGAGATCCTGCTCGGATAAAGAGTATTTAGTGGTGTGATCAAACCCTAAAGCGATTATAGATCCGGCTATTAACCTGTTTTAACGCAGGATAGATTTCTTTATATATCTCGAACAATTCGGAATAAAGGGGGGTTAATTTTATATTCGGATCAAAAATTTTTCCCGGTCTTTTCACACGCTTCGCTGCCTCTGTTAAATTCTTATATACACCAATCCCCACACCTGCCAGCATAGCTGCCCCAAGTGCTGTGGCTTCTTCGATCTCCAGAGTAACCACCGGACGTCCCGAGACATCTGCCTTATTCTGCATCCAGAACTCATTTCGTGTTCCACCGCCGATGGCTGTTATTTCATTAGCCTTTTGTCCAGATCCCAACTCAAGTGCATTAAGCATATCAAGGAAACCATAATCAAGGCCTTCGATCACAGCTCTGACCATATCCTCTTTTTTTGTGGTGTCATTTAATCCCAGGAACGCCCCCAATGATCGTGGATCCAGGTTTGGACTGGTTGTGCCGTTGAAATGCGGCAGGAAATAAAGACCGTTTGCACCCGGTGGTGAGCTCTTCGCTTCATCCATAAGGTTGACCCACACATTCCCCTCACCAACCTGTGCAAGTCGTTGGGCATCCGATCCCAGCTGGTCTTTATACCATTCCAGCATACTTGCTGCGGTTCCCCCGGCCCAGATACAATACATGTCAGGAGCTGAGTGTGCTTCAATGGTCAGTCCTAATTTCCGTATTTCAGACGTCCAATGGGGATCAGTTGTAGGCGTAATTACCATTTCCCACGTACCGGTGACGTCCAGAAACATACCGGGAGTGATTGCCCCAGCTGCAAGCGCACCTACCAGATAGTCATGCCCTCCCTGGAAGATAGGCGTTCCGGGCGGAAGCCCGGTCTTCTTTGCAGCCTCGGGTGTAACCTCACCGATGAATGATCCACTGGGTTGGGGAGTCGGAAAGAGGTCTTTTTCGAGATTTGCAATTATTAACATTTCCTCCGACCAGGTTAAGGAGCGCTGATCGAATAAAAGTGTTGGTGATGCGTCTGTGTAATCTGTGGAATATTTTCCTGTCAGCTTATAGTTTACAAAATCTTCTACAATCAGCCATTTATGGACCCGGCGTGCGATCTCTGGTTCGTTTTCCATTAACCACTGGAAGCGCAGGACGGTGCTCCAAATGAAAGGCTGCCAGCCTGAGACCTCAAAAGTACGCTCCAGGCCAACTTTCTCCAGCCAGCGTTCAAACTGCGGTGTTGTCCTTGTACATATCCAATTAATGAAAGGATAAACCGGTTCGCCTGTTTCATCCAAAGGGACAGCATCAGCACCAAGACCGGTAACCGCTGCTGCCAGGATGCGATCTTGCGGTCCAATCTGACTCACTGCATCACGAATTGCAGATGCGATTCCGTCCCAGATATGATCGGGTAGGTAGACCTGCCAGTTGGGGTGATCCGGGTCGTTTGCTGTACTTTCCGTCGGGCGACTGCCCCTTGAAATGACATTGCCATCTAGATCATATACCAAAGCCTTCATGCTCGTCGAGCCGACGTCAATGCCTAGCAAGCAGTCCATCCATGCCCTCCATTATGTTCTCTATAATTCTAACCAAATTTTCGGCTATAGTTATTTGCCAGCCTCATAGTTATTCAAAGTCATGCCAGCGTAGTAGTGTGCGAATGCCTCTGCTACATTCTCTTTTGTGACTTTCATATTTTCATAGAAGACAATGCCCGGGATGGGCGCACCATTAAGCAGGTTGACCATCTCACTCATACACCATCTTGCAGGTGCGGCAGCGGAATATGCTGCTGTACCAACCACATCACCTTTATCGATGCCTGCCAGGATTGGTTTATCGTTGTCCACAGAGGACAGAGGGATTCTACTTCCGTTAGCTTTCTGGGCGTTCATCATGCCAATGGTGGCTGAAGAGTACAAGCCCCATGCGCCAAGTATGTCCGGGTTTGCTTTTATAGCTATGTCAAATGCCTTAAAATGATCTTCGGTCGATATACCAGTCAACTCAGTCATTGTTATATCCGGGTATTTTGCAAAAACATCCTTGAAGCCTTTGGCGCGTGTGGCAGCATTGGGATGCATGAAGGGCAGCGTCTGATATACGACTTCACCTTTCATTGGCTTACCACTTGACAGGAGGACTTGTTCGAGCAGTTCGCCTGAGATCGTGCCTTGCTCCACTGTATCAGAAATTACGGCAGCGTTAATTTTTCCCGCAAGGGGCGCATTCAGAGTAATCACTGGTATATTAGCTGCCTCAAGCGCACCAAGTGCGGTCTTGACTTCAGTGAAGTCACAGGGAGCAAGGATGACACCATCCACCCCTTCCACTATCCACTGCTCAACAGCTTGATTCTGAGCATCCTGTTGGTAGTTCGCGTCGTTGACAAGTAACTCAACACCTGCCTCGTTTGCCGCTGCTTTCATGCTTTCAAGGATCATTGCGTCAACTTCGTCTAAAGTATAAAAGATGGAGAAGCCAATTTTATACTTCTTAATTGCTTTTGGCATCGCGGTTGTCATATTATCTGGGACTTTTACTGCACCAGCCTCTATTATTTTTATATGGGCGTCAACGCCCACATCTGCATAGTAACTATTCAGATCAAAAACCGTACCCGGATCTCCCTTGTAGGTGAAATCGGCTTCATTGACATTCACCCGAACCTCCAAAGTGTGCGGTAGGGGTGGAACGGTTGTTTGCCCTGTCATCCCCCTACTTACACCTCCCGATGTTGGTTTTTTGGTTTTCATCATGGTTCCTTTGATTTTTTATCCTACTTGGGGAGAATGATAACCGTGCTAAGATATTATGGAAATCATGCCATTTAGCTTTTCTGTCTCCTGAGGGGAGAGTCGGAAAGTGGTAGAAGGAATTACTCCATCCACCTGGCTGGGTCGCCGCGCACCAACGATCGCAGCAGTTACACTCGTGTTGCGGAGGGTCCAAGCAATCGCAACCACCCCTGGTTCCACCCCATGCTGTTTTCCGATTTCAGCGAGAGTGGAAACCAATCGCAAGTTTTGATCAAGGCGGGGCTGTTGAAATTCAGGGTCATGCTGCCGCCAATCATCAGATGGCATGTTCTTGATCCTTTCTGCTGTCATTTTGCCGGAAAGTAGTCCTGAATACATGGGTGAATAGACGATCACACCGATGTTGTGTTCCTGGCAATATGGTAATATCTCGTTTTGCACTTCGGGGCGGATAAGCGAGTAAGGAGGTTGTAACGAACTGATGGGTGCTATCGCTTCCGCCTGCTGCATCTGTGCGACACTGTAATTTGATACACCAATCCAACGCACTTTACCTTCTAGTTGTAACTCGGCGAGCGTTGCCCAGCCTTCCTCAAGATCCGGTTCAGGACGTGGCCAGTGGATCTGGTAAAGATCGATCGCGTCAAGTTTGAGGCGACGAAGACTTTCCTCGCACTCGCGTCGGATGGAAGCACGTTTGAGGGAAGAATTGATCTCGCCGCGTTCATTCCACGGTAGCGAACATTTCGTAAATATATATGGGCGTTCGCTCAATCCTGACAATGCCTGTCCCACTACCTCTTCCGAGTGTCCGAGACCATACCCAGCGGCTGTATCAATCCAATTAATGCCTAAGTCCATAGCATGATGAATAGCTGCAATAGATTCACGATCATCTTGCGGCCCCCAGGCGTATACCCAGTCGCCGCCGCCGAGTGCCCATGCTCCAAATCCAATTGTAGTGATGTGCATATCGGTATTGCCAAGTTGCCTAGTCTGCAAATTTGTTCGTCCATTAAGCATTGTCATCTCCTTTAGCATCATGCCATATCCCGTTTAACCTATAAGTCCAGCCACCGCCAAGCCCTTGACCAGAATTGGCTTGAGTATGTCGGACTGGAGGAAGACGAGAGCTTGTTTCTAAAACGCAACGAAGCTTACCAGGACCTGGCGGTTTTTTGTGGCTGGATTTTCCTGGCAGCCATCACAAGGGGCGGACAGCAGACATATGCAGTCCGCCCCTATCACTTACATCTTACTTTTTAATAAGATCGCGTGCTACTGAACCTTCCCGGCTAAATAGTCTGCCAGGGTCTTGCCAGGATAGTAGTGCTCAAAGGCTGCTTCAACATTATCCTTCGTAATTGCCATATTGGCATAGAAGACCACACCCGGGATAGGTGCGCCATTGAGCAGGTTGACCATCTCGCTCATACACCATTTCGCTGGAGCGATGGAGGAGTATGCGGCAGTGCCGACTACTGTGCCATTAAAGATACCTGCCAGGATAGGTTTGTCCTGGTCCACAGAGGACAGAAGGACTGTGCTATTGTTCGCTTTCGCAGCGTTCATCATACCAATGGTGGCTGAGGAATACAGACCCCACGCGCCGATCATGTCAGGATTTGCCTTGATGGCTCCATCAAATGCTGTGTAATGATCTTCGGGTGAAATTCCTGTCAACTCAACGATCTTGACATCCGGGTATTTTGTAAATACATCTACGAAGCCTTTGGCACGTGTGGCAGCGTTGGGGTGCACGAAGGGCAGTGTTTGATAAACGATAGAGCCTTTCATTGGTATACCAGCTGCCTGGATAGCTTTCTCAAGCAGTTCACCAGCGATCTTACCCTGATCCACTGTGTCACCAATAACAACTGCGTCGACGTTACCAGCTAGAGGAGCATTCAGAGAAATCACGGGGATATTGGCTTTCTCCAGCGCATCCAGTGCGGTCTTTACACCTGTGAAATCGCATGGAGCAAGAATGACGCCATCCACACCTTGCAAGATCCATTGCTCAATTGCCTGATTCTGAGCATTCTGGTCATAGTTTGCGTCGTTAACCAGGAGTTCAACTCCGGCTTCTTCTGCTGCGGCTTTCATGGTTTCAAGGATCATGGAGCCAACTTCATCAACTGTGTAATAGACAGAGAAACCAATCTTGTACTTCTTGTCTGCCTTGGGCATTGCAGTTGTCAACTCGTCGGCAACTTTTACCGCACCCGCTGATCTGATCGTTACAGCAGCTTCTACACCAACTTCCTTATACCAACCATTCAGGTCAAATACAGTAGCTGGATCTCCAACAAATGTAAAATCGGTTACGTTGGCATTTACAGGAGCAGCTGGTACTTCAGTTGCTGGTACTGCAGTTGGTTCAACTGGAGCTGCAGTTGGTTCAGCTGGAGCTGCTGGTGCAGCGGGGGCAGCAGGGGGTTCTGTTGCAACCACTGCTGGTGCACAAGCTGTTAGTATGAATGTAAGGATCAGCAAGAGCGATGCAAATTGTGTCATTTTTTTCATTTTCTTTTCTCCTTAGTTTTTATTAAAGTAGTTTCATATGGTCGAGGTTACTCGCGATAAAATCGAATAGTATTTGGTTATACTCCTCCTTTCTTTGGCTTATCCGCCTGTATTAATCCAAAGTATCCACGGGACAAGTTCATCTTTGTCTGGACTTGAATGCATTGTCCATCAGTACCGCGATGATGATGACCAGCCCTTTGACCAATATCTGCACATGATACTGTGCACCCAGTAGTGACATACCGTTATTGAGGGAAGCCATGATCAAACAACCTCCCAATGTTCCCCATATTGATCCGACACCTCCGGCGATAGCTGTGCCGCCAAGGATAACGCCTGAAATACTATCAAGCGCCAAGTCTCTTCCCATGTCCGGTAATCCGCCATTGAACAGTGCAGCTAATATCAAGCCGCAAATAAAGGCGTATAACCCGCTCAGCGTGTAAGCTGCGATCTTGACCAGTCCTATGTCAATTCCAGCTACCCTCGCTGCTTCCGGGTTGCCTCCGATGCTGCGGACATAAAAACCAAATTTGGTTTGGGTGAAGAGAAACCAGGATACCAGTAAAACAACCAGCGATATGATAACGGGTGACGGGATGACATTGAATAGCAAACCGTTTCCGAACAGGTCGGCAAAGTGCGGGATCACAATAGGAACCGGTCTGCCTGTCGTGAGCGTGAGTGCAATTCCCCGGAAGATGTTCAATGTAGCCAGGGTCACTAAGAAAGGTTCGATCTTTCCCTTGACGGAGACGAACCCGTTAAGGAAACCAAGGAGCATAGCTGCAAGCATTACAATGAGACCTGCTGGAATAGGCGCCATAAACCCGCCCCGTACCAGCATTGCGAAACCGACACCTACAACAGCAGCAGTCGAACCCACTGAGAGGTCCAACCCCCCCAGTGTAATGATGAACGTCATCCCCAATCCGGCGATGAGAACGTAGCTCATATTCTTCATTATTGATAGCAAGTTTGAAGGATTGATGAAAACCGGCTTTAATAGTGAAAATATCGTCATGAGCACAATCAATATCAAGAACGTGCGATATTGAATAATAAATTTCCTGAATGTCAGTTTGGATGTCTGGTCAGTCTTGGATTGTGCTTGCATCGTTTTTTATTCCCTTCGGTTGATAATGGGTCTTCAACTAGGCCTTCTGAGTGGCAAGGCTCATCACATGCTCTTGAGTCATATCTTCTTTAGATACGATCCCTTTCATCCGTCCTTCTTGCATGACCAAAATCCTATCTGCAACGCTGATTAACTCTGGCAACTCGGACGAGATCATGATGATTGCCGTACCTTGTGCGGCAAGCTCTCCCATGATCGAATAGATCTCAGTTTTTGCCCCGATATCAATACCCCGGGTCGGCTCATCGAAGATGATTACCGCTGGAGAGAAGTCCAACCATTTGGCTAACACCACCTTTTGTTGGTTACCTCCTGAGAGTGAACTGACAGGTTGTTCGATCCGGCTTACTCTGATGTTTAGAGTTTTCCGGTGCCGATTGGCAACAGCTTTCAGTTTTGACCAATTCAGGTACCCCGCAAACGATGGTTCCTGCGCATGGATCAAATTTATATTCTCATGTACCGGAAGGCATAGAACCAGACCGGACTTCTTTCTATCCTCTGTAACATATGCAATTCTGTGCTTGATTGCCTGGCGTGGGTTCTTTGGGCGGTACTCTTCTCCATTCAGAAATATCTTTCCGTCAGTCATCTGGCGCATACCGAACAGAGCTTCAAGTGTTTCCGTTCGCCTTGAACCAACAAGACCACCGATACCTAATATCTCGCCCTTGCGAACTTCGAAGGAAATCCCCTTGAACAATTCACCACTGGCCAGATTCTCCACCTTCAGTACAACATCACCGATAGGTACTTCTCTCTTCGGATATACATTGGTTAGTTCGCGTCCGACCATCATTGTTATCAGGTCTTTTTCGGTGACATCTGAGTTGTTAACCGTCCCCACCAACTCTCCGTCCCTCAGGACAGTTATTCGGTCGGCGATCCCACCAATTTCGTGCAGTCTGTGGGATATATAGATGATCGTAACGCCCTTAGTCCTCAGGCTGCGGATAATGTCCATCAGTTTGTCTGCGTCACTTTGAGATATGGATGATGTCGGTTCATCCATAAGGACAATTTTCGCATTGGACGTGACAGCTTTTGCAATCTCCACGACTTGTTGTTGGGCAATGGATAGATCCTTTACAAACCAATTTGGGTTTATCTCATTCTGGTTTAATTCCTCCAATGCCCGAGCAGCTATTTCCTGGTATTCCTGCCTTCTCAGCATGAAACCTTTGAAGTGGTTTTGTTTATCCAGGACAATGTTCTCCGCTACGGTCATATGGGGACAAAGCGTCAATTCCTGATAGATTGTGTGAATGGAGGCATCTATCGCATCCTTGGGGTTTCTAAACGTGACCGGCACGCCATCGATCAGCATTTCACCACCTTTATCAGGTTGGTGATATCCACTCAATATCTTAATTAAAGTAGATTTACCGGCACCATTCTCACCCAGCAATGCATGGACTTCGCCCTTCCTCACGGACATATTGACGTTCTTGAGGGCAACGACACCAGGGAACACCTTGCAAATATGCCTCAGTTCGAGGATGTTCTCACTCAAGCTCACCCATACCTCCTACTCATTGGTTCCAACAACAATTTCATATATCGTTTCCTGATGTATCTTTTGCAAACGTAGATGCTAATCCTGGTCATACTGCACCGGTGGCAAAAGTCGGTATGGCTTGTGATTCGGCCAAGTCTGGACAACGCAGAATGCCTCTGCATATTTACAACCACACTGAAAACCTCGCATCTTGTTGGTGACCGTTACATATTCGAACCAGTCCTTGATCCCGAATTGTTTTTCCAGGAATCCTCCGTGCTGGGACTCATGCTGGTGGAATGCCTCCAGTTTTTGATCGAACTCACCTGTGATATCCACATAATAGTCAGGAGGAGTTACACGGGTCATTCCAGTTGTCTCTGCTCGGAAAATGGTGGGGATATGATCAATGGGGGGATATTCAGTACCCGGGATATTGGCTACACTGGCCCAGATAGCAGCCCGATACACCAGTTCCCCTACATACGAATGATCGTGAACATAATCATCGCGGTCGAGTGTAATGATCACATCCGGATTGGTATGCCGAATCAGATCCACGTACTTTAGCCAACGCGGATGGTCCAGCCAGATATCTGCATCCTTGTAGTCCCAGTGGATCAGCTCGGCACCGATCACATCCGCACCTCTCTGTGCTTCCTCTGCCCGAATAGTTTCAATCTCTGGGCCAGAATGGATCTTGGAACCCACATTACCGGTACAGGCAATTGCCATGAAAACCTTATGTCCTTCTTTAACATAACGTATCAAGGTACCCGCACAAAATACTTCGACATCATCAGGATGAGCGGTAGCCGCCAAGACAGTGAGTTTTTTAGGCATATTTACAATACTCCAAGATCTTACTTCATTCTCGAGAACCAACCTGGACGGGCGGCAGTAAACGGTAAGGTTTATGGTTTGGCCAGGTTTGCACTACCCGGAAGGCTTCGGCGTATTTGCACCCGCACTGGAAACCACGCATTTTGTTGACAATCTCCATAGCTTCGAACCAGTCCTTCACTCCGAACTGTTTTTCAAGGAAATCACCATGCTGGCTCTCATGCTGTTTGAAGGCTAGCATCTTCTGATCGAATTCCTGAGTGATATCAACATAATGGTCCGGCGGAGCGACACGGGTCGTACCGATGGTCTCGAAATAAAAGACTGACGGAATGTGATCGATGGGTGGGAGTTTACATTCGGGGATATTGGCAACACTGGCCCAGATAGCTGCCCGATACACTAATTCGCCGACGTTGGTATGGTCGTGGACATAATCGTCACGATCGTGCGTTAGGATCACATCCGGGTTGGTGCGTCGAATAAGGTCCACGTATGTAAGCCAATGGGGATGGTCAAGCCAGATATCTGCATCCTTGTAGCCCAGCATGATCAGCTCGGCACCGATGATATCAGCGGCTTTCTTAGCTTCACCAGCCCGTATAGCTTCGATCTCAGGACCTGTATGGATCTTTGATCCAACATTACCTGTACAAGCAATTGCCATAACAACTTTGTGACCTTCTTTGACGTAACGGATGAGTGTACCAGCACATTGCAACTCAATATCATCTGGATGGGCAGACGCACATAAAACAGTTAACTTTTTAGACATTTGAAGACCTCCAAAATAGAATCATTTTTGATCGTTCTATTGCCTTAAGGATATAACAGTTTCTGATTTTGAACGTGCAGTATCTCCTTTCTACACTCGAATTTACGGCTTTTCGTGGGTAACTGTCAGCTCGACAAATAATAATCCGGTGTCAGCATTATTCCTATGGACAGTTGCATAATTCCATACTTTTCCTTATTCATAATTACTTAATTAATTTATAATCGCCCCAAGCATCGGAAATCCATCGATCAAGAGTTGCCCGTGCCCGGGTGGCTGATCCAACAGGATCGCCAGTAGAATCGAGGTGCGCCCACATTTCCATCACCATTGGACCAGTAAAACCACTATGAGCTAACCACTGGAAAGTTTCCCGAAACTGGACAATCCCTTGCCCAAGCGGCACTCCCCGCAGTTCACCCTTACGTGTATCTTTAACGTGTACACCCACCAGGTGACCTTCAGTTAATGGGAGTTGTTCAAGTGGACTGTAACCGGCAGCAGTCATGTTGCCAATATCGGGGTACACCTGAAACCAGGGTGAATTGATCGTTTTTACAAAGCGCATGGCTTTTTCTACTGAGTCAACAAGCTCGCTATCACCATTCTCCAAGGCTAAAAGTACTCCAGCAGCGCTTGCCCAACTGACACCAGTGTGTAGTCCATCCAAGTACCTCGCCTGTGTTTCGGCGTTGCTCGGTTCATAAAAGGCATCATAACCCATGATCTGGATGACTTTAACACCTAAATCAGCAGCTAATTCAATGGACCGGTAGAGGATATCCAAACCTTGTTTCCGAACATCAGCTGAAGCGCTGCCTAGTGGAAACTTGCGATGGGCACTAACTCCCATTCCCCAAACAGGCAGCCCGGTATTAAAGATTGTCTGTCGAAGCTCTGCCCGTTCAGTTTGTGACCAGAACAACCGATCCAAGCGTTCTTGACTTTCATCGATTGACATTTCAACAAAATCATAACCGGCCTGTTGGGCGGAAGTCAGGATCTGCTCCCAAGAATATTCAGCCGGGAAAGCTTTCTCGTATATACCAACAGGGATTTTAAGCAGTGAGTACATTATCTATAAACCTCAAGGGGTGAATTGAAATTCCACATCATATTCAGCCATCTATTATCCGTATAAATAATGGAGACAAGGTTCATAGGAATGTCTTATTCTTCCTTTTGCCCATAGAGTGTGCGGTATATGTTCTGAAACTCTTCTATTTGTTGTTGGGTCAATGTTATCGGATTGCCATGCAGGCTGGCAAAATGAGCTATTTTTGCAAGGTCTTCCACTTCCACCGCATCGATTGTAGCCTGCCAGACGGTAGCAGCGATGGTGTAGACTCCATGATTCTGCATGATGATCGCCGAGCACTTACCGATCTTGCGAATGATCTCAGAACCGATGTCTTCACCACCTACTGCAGCATAACCACCAATCGGAATCTCACCACCAAGCAGTGCCGCCGAGGTCATAATAGCCGGGATCGGCTTGCCCAATGCTGCAAAGATGCCTGCATAGGGAGAGTGGGTGTGGACGATCCCGAAGATATCCGATCGATGCTGGTACAAATAAAGGTGTGTTTCAGTATCACTGGAAGGGCGTAAAGTGCCTTCCAAAATTTTACCGCTGCTGTCCATCACCAATAGATCGGACGGAGTCAATCTATCATACCGAAAACCAGTGGGTTTGATCACAATAAAGCCGGTTTCGGGATCCCGACCACTGACCGTTCCACTGTGCATCGTCACCAACCGATTCTTAGGCAGTTCCAACAGAGATTCAAAGACTTCCTGGCGTAGTTTTTCGAGCATCATTGATACATTCCTTTCATATTTTCTCCGGCTGCCCGGAAGAATCGGTAATTGTGTTTATCGAACATAACCGCCCAAACCACCACCATCAATGACCAGTGCAGCGCCAGTCATTTTTGCTGAACGGTCGCTGGCGAGAAAGACGACGACTTCCGCAATTTCGGTGGGGTCAATGATCACACCTAAAGCATTATTCTTCTTGTATTCCTCTTCCAATAAATCAGGATTAAAACCATGGATCTTCGCTCGGGCAGCTCTCAGCTCTGGAGACCACATATTGCTGCCTCCAAACACCGCTCCAGGTAAAACGCTATTGGCACGGATATGATGCGGACCAAATTCATTGGCTATGGTGCGGGCCATCTGCAATACCGCTGCTTTGGAAGAGTTATAAGCTAGAAAGTGCCTGCTTGGTTTAAGAGCATCATCACTGTTGATAAAAACCAGTGCTCCACCGTCTGCTTGCCGTTTAAACACTTTAATTGATTCGCGAGAGACCAGGAAACAACCTGTACAGTTGACATTCATTACCCAGTTCCACTGCTCCAATGTGCACTCGTCGGAAGGTACGCTGACTGAGACACCTGCATTGTTCACGGCAATATTCAATTTGCCAAAGTGATCAGCGATGGTTTTCACCGCAGAGACGACATTTGCTTCGTTTGTAATGTCGCAACGTACGGGAAGGATCTGTGCAGAACTATCCATTTGCAGAAGTTCATTCCTGGATTGAGTCAACTTCTCCTCGTTAAAATCCACCATTGCAACAAGTGCTCCCTCTTTCACGAATCGGCGGGTTATCGCCAAACCTATACCGGAAGCCGCGCCAGTAATCAAGGCCACCTTACCCGCTAATTCACCATCTTTTCTATTAGTTGTATCAATACTCATATTTAAACTCCTTGATTCGATCGATAAATATAAAACCTGAAGGCATCCGATACGTAATATTCGTCTGACAATGCCACCGGTTCTTCATTAAAATCAAAATCCACCTGTTCAATGTGCAGTATATTGCTGCCAAGACAAATTTGAAGCTTATCAGCAATGTATTGTTCAGCAGATAAGGGACGAATCCAGGCAATACCGTGGTGTATCTCCAACGACAGACGCTGCCGTAAGAAACCGTAGACGGATTCCTGTTCTATGATGTGTTTTTCAAGATCTTCCAGAGGAATATCGCCGCCCTGGGTATGAAACACACTGAGTGGTAGAACGTCCACTGTAAAAACCGCCCGGATATCATTGGCCAGCCTTACGCGCTCGATCACCAGGGTTGGAGTTCCCAATTCGATTGCTAGCTGGGCAGACACACGTTCGCTGGCTGGTCGAGTGGTCATCAATAATTCTGAACTGCCTGGCTCTGCCCCGGAAGAGCGGATCAATTGAGTAACACCGGAGTTAAGGCTCAAATTATTGTAGGTAGGTGGCTTCTTTGTTACAAATGTACCTACTCCCCACCGGCGCTGGATGAACCCACCTTGCTCCAAGATAGCCAGCGCTGAACGAACAGTGGAGCGGCTAATATTTAATGTGGCAGATAGGTCAGGCTCGTTGGGTAACTGGGATTCTGGAGCCAGGTCGCCTTCCATGATCTTCTTACGCAGGTATTCAACTACACGTTGAGTTAATAACATACCTTCGTGTGAGTCTTTGTCCCATTGAGTATTCGGTTCAAGTATAGCCGAAAGGTCCATGACTTATCCTATCAAAGGTATGACATCTTATTTCAATCATATTAACCAAATTTTATATTTTTGTCAATATCCAACTAAATTTAATATGTATTACTCGTTATTATTCAATATTACAGGTCTTGACACGACTATTTCTAGTTGCTATACTAATGCTATCCAAAAATATGACATTAGATGTCATACATCTAATGTTTCTAATTATTGAATTTTAGGAGAAAATATCATGGAAAAACTTGCAATCGATGGTGGTACACCAATAAGAAGTAAAAGTCCGATCGTTGAAACTGATTACTTCACAGATGAGGAACTCGATGCAGTCGTGAATGTGATGAAATCTTCTCGCATACGGCGTGGGGCCGTAACTCTTGAGTATGAAAAACTTATTGCTGAGAAACTCAATGTAAAACATGTCATCGCTGTTTCAAGTGGTACGACCACACTACATATTGCCCTTGCCGCCCTGGGGATCGGACCTGGTGACGAAGTAATTGTTACACCTTACACTTTTATCGCTTCGGATACATGCGTCCTTGAACAAAATGCCATTCCCATATTTGCGGATATCGATCCAGTTACACTTACGCTCGATCCAGTGGATGTGGAGCGAAAGGTTACAAAGAGGACCAAGGCTATTATCCCTGTTTCCATATCCGGCACACCAATAAATATTGAACCAATCATGGATATTGCTGCAAAACACAACTTATTTGTCATTGAAGACTCAGCTCAATCATTGGGAGCGAAATACCATGGGCGTTATGAGGGGAAGTATGTTGGTACGGTAGGTCACATCGGATCATTTAGCACAGTCACAGGAAAGATCATCTCCACAGGGGAAGGTGGGTTTGTTGTTACCGATGATGATGAACTATTTGAAAGAATGTGGGGTTATCAGGACTTCGGAAGAAAAAAATCCCAGGGACCTGCTTCCAAGTACCACTGGGGTCTGCCTTGTACAAATTACCGGATCACTGAGTTTCAATCCGCTATTGGAATTCAACAGATCAATCGACTGGATTATATCAATAAAAAACGGACAGAAAATGCGCATTACCTGAATGAAAAACTAAAAGATTTGCCGGGGATAACTCTACCTCCGGAGGTCCCATTTGGGGAAAGAGTATTCTTTTACTATGTGATAAGGGTTATCCCTGAGATACTCGGGACGGATATGCTGAATTTCGCGATCGCACTGGCTGCGGAGGGTACATATAACCTGAACTATCTCAGCACCACCCGTTGGATGATCCCACAGCATCTTGAACCATTGTTTGTAGATAAGATGGGTTACGGCGGCACAAAATGCCCGTTCGAATGTCCCTGGTATGAAGGCAAAGTTGAATACTATAAGGGATTGTGCCCAGTTTCCGAAAAAGCCTGTGACGAATTCTTCTGGCTTGCCAGTGTTCATCCATTACTTGAAAAACAGGATCTGGACGATATCGCCGGGGCAGTTCGCAAGGTTGTCCTCGCCTTTATCGAGAAGAAAGAAAAAGGAATACCGATCAACTACGCCACCGATGAAATCCGGGCAAGGCTATAAAGGGCTCGACCAGAGGGATATATGGCAGATTCATCATCCTTGATAGGCGGCGCTGACCTGGATCAGATCGGGATCGTGGTGAATGATCTACATTCATTCACACAGGAACTATCCCGGTTGTTCGGCATTGGACCTTTTCGCATTTTCGAGTGGCCGCTCGAAGGAGTTGACCCACAAGCTACATATCATGGTCAACCGGCGAACTTTCGATTGCTATTGGCCTTTGTTACGGTTGGCAAGATTCAACTTGAGATCGTTCAACCTCTGGAAGGTCAAAATATCTACAGCGATTTCCTGCGTGATCATGGTCCTGGTTTGCACCACTTCCGGCTGACAATTCCGGAGTTCGAAAAAGGTGTAGAAGCGCTGATTAATGATGGGATTAAGAATATAGCCAGCGGCACAGGTGTTCATGTCGGTTCCAAGTGGGCATATTTCGACACCACCAGCAACTTGGAAGGGGTGGTTGTGGAGTTGAGAACCCGCCTGGAAGAAGGCGGCGGAGAGGGCCAGTGGGTAAAATCCATCCCGTCACCCACACCACCAGCGAATCAACATTAATATTAACTGTCTACAATAAACAACTTAAGAGAAAAATGATGCCCCAGATAAAATATTCTGGGGCATCATTAATAAATCATCTATTTCAATGTAAACCCACTTGGGGCAAAGGCAACTCAAACCTTATAACTTATTTTAACAACCTTCTTTTCGTCGTTAGACAGATGCGCACATTCTGCTGTCTTAAGCAGTCTGTAACCTGCTATCTCCACGCTTTGGTATTTTGGTACAGGTTTATCTTCAATAATATATGATGCAAATTCTTCTACCATTTTTGCCATGCCGTTCCGTAAATCGTCCTGGCAAACATATTCCCACACTTTACCGCTGGTCAATTTTTTCCCAGTAACCTGTAGTTTTGGGGTAGGAAAATAATCAAAAACCAGAGCCCCATCTTCACAAATGATTCTCAGGTTTAGTATTTCAAATGGACCAGGTGCTATTCCATCACATTTCAAGATAGCTTGTACACCATTATCCATTGTAAATAGACCAACGCCCCAATCGGTATTATTCTTAATCTCAGGATGGACTAGATTCTCCAATTGAGCAAATACATCTGTATATTTAGCATCTAACAACCACATTAATGCATCAATCCCATGATCAACATGAATAAACCAATAGCTCATATTTTCCTTGGGATCCATGAGCCAACCTGGTTTTGTGCTCCATTCAGTTTCTTGAAGCATTGGTCCATCATACCCAAAAAAAGCGTAAACCGGTTTCCCAAGTTTTCCTTCTCTCAAGATGTCATGCGCTTGTTTCAGGGTCTGTGCATAATGCAAGTTATATCCAACCATTGCTTTGACTTTTTCTTTATTGCAAATATTTGCAATTTCCAGAGCATCATCAGAGGTGGTAGCCACAGGTTTGTCTATGAGTATATGCTTTTTTGCTGCTGCATATTTCCTGACCTCTGATAGTTTTGTTGATGGAAGTCCAGTCATTATTACCATATCAATTCCAGAATCTATGAATTCATCGATGTCCGTAAATACTTTTACTCCTCCTGCAGCTTCGCCAAGTCTTTTAGCAAAAATAGGATTCTCATCAAAAACACTCACGGTCTTCATAGTACTGGATTTTTGCAGTTCTTCCGCAATGACGATGGAATGATACCAGATTTGGTACCCTGAAATACCTACTCTCAACATTTTTTCCTCCTTTGGCGCCCTGCTCGGGCATTTAATATATTTATAAAACCGTTTATTTTGCGGTTTTTATACTTAATAATGATTCTCTCAATAATATCCTTACTATGTACATATTATTTAACTATTTATTTTTCTTTTATGTTTTATCTTTTTGCTATCCTGATACTGGTTATTCCAACTGCAGCGGCAATAACTAAACCTTTGACTATTAACTGTATATATGGGTTTATATTAAGTAGATTTAGACCGTCAACGATAATGGTCATTGTAAGTACACCTATAAGAGCCCCCCAGACATTTCCCATACCCCCGAAAATACTTGTACCTCCCAGGACCACTGCTGCAATGGCATCCATTTCCATTCCACCACCACCGTTTGGATGGCCATTTGCAACTCTCCCAGTTAGCAGGATACCCGCAAAAGCCGCAAAAAAACCACAAAGCATATATATTATCAACGTATATTTCCTAACAGATATACCTGAAAGATAAACAGCTTCAACATTTCCACCCAAGCCATAGACTATTCGTCCGAATCCTGTATTCAGCAGTATCAGGTGAGTAATGTAATATACGATTACAACAAGAATGATTGATACGGGAATCAGCCAAATTTTTCCACTGCCAAGGTATTTGATGGCACTATCGACAGGAAGGTTAATGCTGTACCCCTGAGTAATGGTATATGCTATTCCACCAAAGACTATTGCACTGGAAAGAGTGGCAATAATTGGAGGTATTTTAAATATAGTAACTAGAATTCCATTATAAAGCCCGAGAATAATGCCCAGTACAAAAGTAAGTATTATACAAATATACAAAGGCATGCCGTATGTAACAATAAGCATGGTAAATATGACACTCGTGAGGCTGATATTTGCTGCAACCGATAGGTCTATACCGCCTGATATTATTACAATAGTTATTCCAAGTGCCACCATGGCTAACGGAGCAGACTGCCTAAAGATATTGGTAAAATTTCTTACCGATAAAAAATATGGACTAAGGAAACTTAGGATGATAATCAGTAAAATATTTGCAAGCAACACACTCCCAACAGTACCAAGTTTTCCATATCCTCTTTTTAAGGCATCCCATATACTGTATTTTTTATTTATTATTTGTTTATCAATATCGTTAATTGCTGATTCCTGCTCCTGTGCCATATCGCATTATCTCCTCCAGAGTAGATTTCTGATTAAACTCATGAACATTCTGCCCGTTGTACATCACAATAATCCTGTCGCTCACTTTTTTCACTTCTTCCAGTTCCGAAGATACAAAAATAATACTTTTACCTTCTTTTGATAACTTATCAACAAGCTCATATATTTCTTCTTTGGAACCAACATCTATGCCTCGAGTTGGCTCATCCATCAGTATTATGTCGCTATTTGCAAGAAGCCATTTACCTAAGACCACTTTCTGCTGATTACCACCGGAGAGACTGCTAGTATTAGTACTCAACTTATCGTATCGAAGGTTCAACCCGTTTGCCTGATCCTTTACATTTGCATAAGCTGTGGTTTTCCTTATAATAGGACCTAGAGAAAATCTTGCAAGGTTGGGGAATAGCATATTATCAGTGATCGACATAGAAAGAACGAGACCTTCGCGCTTTCTGTCTTCTGAGATGAGGGCGATACGGTTTTTCAGTGCTGTTTCGGGGCTTTTTGGTTGATACGGTTTCCCATTTAAATAAAATTCACCGTTTTTTGCCTTTAAAGCACCAAAAATACATTTTAATAATTCTGTTCGACCAGCGCCCATAAGACCAGCAATACCGAGCACTTCGCCTTTTTTTAGCTCAAAACTAAAATTCTTTACCTTATTCGAATAACTAATATTCCTTGCTGAAAATACAACCGGCTTGTTGGCTTCATTTATATCGGTTTTGTCTGGTAATTGTCTTTTTTCTTTGGGTATCATTAGTTTTACCAGATGTTCCTTTGTTAAATCAGGAGTATTTTCAATACTGCTGACCAATCTTGAATCTTCAAGAACCGTGATCCGGTCAGCTATCTCAAGTATTTCTTCAAGCCTGTGGGATATATAAATTATTGCAAGTCCTTTTTTCTTAAGATCGATCATTACTTTGAAAAGCATTTTTACTTCCTCGAAAGTCAGACTTGCGGTGGGTTCATCCATTATTAGTATTTTTGCTTCCTTGGAGAGGGCTTTAGCAATCTCTACAAGTTGTCTTTCAGCTATGGATAAACCTGATATTTTCTGATTCGGATCAATATTGCTACCAAGACCTTTAAGTATTTCTGTAGCTCTCCTGTTCATCTCTTTCCAATTGATCACAGGTAAGGTTTTATACTCGGGAAATCTTCCAAAAAATATATTTTCTGATACTGCCATCTCAGACATCAGCTTTAATTCCTGATGAATAAGGATGATCCCTATATCCATGGCCTGAGATGGGTGATTGAAAAATACCTTTTTCCCTTCAAATATTATTTCCCCCTCCGTCTGGGGAAACGTACCGGCAAGAATATTGGACAGGGTTGATTTTCCTGAACCGTTTGTCCCTATCAGGGCATGTATTTCACCGGTCCTGATATCTAAACTAACATTGTTTAATGCCTGCGTGCCTGGAAATATCTTGTCAATATGTTTCAGTTCACATATTATTTCGTTCATATCAGAACCTTTAATTTTCTAAATCATTTCTTCAATAATTCTGCATCTAATTTAGTAACCCATAAGCCTCTCAAAAATATGAGACTTATGGGTTACTGTCTTGTTGATTGAATGAAAATTTCCTATTACTTTTGAAATACTTTAATAAGGTATTGACGCAACCCAATTACTGCAGGTATTCTTTTGCGTTCTCATTGGTTATAAGGAGGGTTGGAACTTCAGTTAACGGAGGAATATCGGTTGTATCAGGATTAGCACAATACTTTAACCATGCTTCAACGGCAGCTTTTCCAAACTCATAAGGTTGTTGTTGGGCGGTAGCACCCTTTACAGCTCCACTTGCAAGCAGTTCGATCTCTTCCGGTAACCCATCGATTTCTCCAACATAGACATCAGTTCTGCCCAGGTTTGGAAGAACAGTCGCAGCTGCCGGTATTCCATATCCTGCATAATCAAAAACAACTTTGGCTTCAGGTGCTGCAGTGAGAAGGTTTTCGATCATCGTAGCATTTGCAGGTATTGTAACTTCTTCCTTCATTGCCTGACCCGCTAGGAATACATCCGGATATTTTGCCATGACATCTTTAAATGCTTTCATTCTCTCAAGTACAACAGAAACCTGTGGTCCATCTGCCAAGACAACGCCACCTTTATAATCTATCTGTTTGAGTATGTATTCAGCCACCTCAGATGCAGCTTTATAATCATTAGATCTGATGAAAGTAACATACTTAACATCCTGGTCTGAACCAGGCCCTAATGCAACAAATATAACTGGAATTCCAGCTTCATTTGCTTTACGAATCGCTTCCATACTGCCGGCAGGATCAGTAGCGCTTATAAATAGTACATCAATTTTCTGTGTAATGAAATCTTCAACTGCTGCAAGTTCTTTTTTCAAATCCCCACCAGAAACTGTGCGAAGAAGTTCACCACCTGTTGCATCAGTTCTTTCTTTAAGTCCTTTATAGACCAAATCATAAAAAGGATTGGATTGGAATTCTACCGACCCAGCCTTATAGGTAGAACAATCTTTTACAGGTTCAGCTGCGGCAGGTTCAGCTGCGGCAGGTGCAGCGGGAGCAGGAGTAGCTTGTGGGGCACAGCTGGCAAGAATCATGCTGGCCAATACTAATATTGAAAGAATTGCATAAAACTTAACCTTTACCATGGTATTCTCCTTGTGAATTATGAAATTGGTTGTCGGCGATTGAATTGAAACGAGAAGCTGGAAGGGTATTTTTTCAGGCACCTCCATTTTGAACGAAGCAAATGTGTTGTTAGAGCTCGAGATGACATCCTGAATAAGGTATGACATCTAATTTTTAATATAATAGCTATTTATAATTGTTTTGTCAATAACCAACCTATTTCCATATATATTTCACCAAATACTCTTGAATATTGGTAATGGTATGACATTTTTCAATTATTTCCCTGGAGTAAAGAAATATATAATTATTAGATGTCATACATCTATACAGGTGTAAATGTATTCATCAAATTCCTTTTAAGGATGATTAAATTTGAATTCGTAAGGAAATTGGCTATTCATATGAAAATATAATGCTCTTTATGTTTCGAGCGATAGACCCTGGGATTAGTGTTTTTATAACCAACAAAAGCCTAGAGGCTGGTCTAAAAGGGATCAGCCTCTATAACCCACATATTCTCATATAATTTATTCATGGAAATATAATCACTCCTATAAATAATAATTATCGTTTGAGATGATTACACAAGCACTTGAAAATGGCGTTTCCGACTTGAATATCTACCAATAGTAGTGGAAGGGGACTCAAACCAATGATCTCTGGGATAGAGATGATTTTTAAGGAAAAAAGTTCTTTATTAATTAGGCTAATTTAATACTCCATTTTTTGTGCCCCTGGCGCCTGTTGAACGCGCAACCAACAGATTCAAAAGAACTTCGGAGGTTATTTACTATGTATATACAGTTCTTTTCTTGTACATTTCGTACCAAAAGTTGAAATTGGTCAATCCATTTAGTACATGTTTTCCATGAGGTTTTGATAATTACTCATAATTGCGAGCAGGATGGAAGATAACTATCAATATTAGTTATTAATATTGATAAGTAGTTTTATTTGCTTGTTATCTGGAAGGCAAAGGAGGTCGAACCCATTTTGAAGCTGATCCAAAGGTAATCGTGTGGTTATTAACTCCTTCAGGTTTATTCTTCCCTGAGCGACAAGACTTATCGAATCTTGAAAATCCCATGCATACCCCTGTGATCCGGTAAGCGTGATTTCCCGCTGAACAAAAAGATTGACGGGTATCTTGGGATATAATTCTTCAAAAATACCCAATAAAGTGACTTTCCCCCCTTTTTTGGCTACTTGTAGAGCCTGAACTAAGGCGGCTTCCACTCCGACTGCTTCAAAAGCATGATCAAAACCGAGATTTTCTGTACGGCTCATTATCAGTTTGTTAATATCATCTTCTCTACGCAGGAAGATACCATTTGCGCCCAAATCAATTGCTTTCTGAACTCGAAAATCATTGATATCAGCAATATATGGTTTTAATCCACTGAGATTCTTTGATAGCATTGATACTATTTGGCCGATTGCTCCTGCCCCGAAGACAATGCTCGATTGCCCAATCCTAATACCGCTTTTCTTTACTGCATGTAAAGCAACGGATAATGGTTCAATTAATGTTCCTTCTTCGTATGAAATTGAATCAGGAAGTACATAGGTCCGATTCTCGGGTGCATAAAAATATTCTGCAAATGCGCCCTGTCCTTTTCGATACTGGAAACTGATATTTATGCAAAGGTGATAATCACCTCTCTGGCAATAATAACAATTACCACAATTAATGACCGGTTCAACTGTGACCCGATCACCTTCTCTTATTACTGAGACTTCACTTCCCACACGAATTACCTCCCCCGCTAGTTCATGCCCTACCGCTGAGGGAAGTGATGCAGAAGGGTGCTTTCCTTTAAATAGGTGCAAGTCGCTGCCGCAAATAGCCGCATTATGAACTTTTATCATCACTTCATGCGCAGAGGGATCCCGCAATGGTATATCCCGGAATTCGATTTTCCCGGGTTCGGAAATAAAAGCCATCGGATAAGTAGTCATCAAGCCACCTCAGTTTCCATTGTGACTGGATTCATTAATGAACCAAGCTTTTCTATACCAATTTCAATTAGGTCACCATTATTTAATCCACATAATGGATTAGGTTCCCCATCCATAAGCTTTGGGCTTCCGGTAAGGATGACATCTCCGGGTTCCAATGTAGTTAATGTTGATAAATAACTAATTAAAAAGGGAATATTAAAGAACATTTGTGAAGTGTTCCCTTTTTGGACAAGTTGATCATTTACTTTAGTAAACATATTCAAATTGGTAAAGTCGGCCAGCTCATCCAGGGTAACCAAAACTGGACCCATTGGGGTGAATGTATCAAACATCTTTCCACTCGTCCATTGTGAAGTACGTTTTTCCAGTAAACGATCTCCCAGATCGTTGGCCAACGTGTATCCGGCAATAAATGAATCGACTTTATTTTGGGGTATATTCTTTCCCGATTTACCAATGACTATTGCCAATTCCACCTCATAAACAACATTTTGCGCTACCGGAGGAATAACAACTGGACGCATGTGTCCAATCACTCCACTCGATGGTTTGAGAAAAACGATTGGATAATCGGGTTTTTCCATTTTACCAGGTGCGGGAAAATTTCCGGCTATACAGATGATCTTTCCTGGTACAGGTATTGGAGGCAATAATGCTACTTTTGTAAAATCAAAAATCACATGATTTTGGCGGTAATCCGAATCGAATTGTAAAATTGTTGATAATATCCAATCGACTACCATCTGAAATGTACGTTTTCCAGCTTCATTTTGAGAGAAAATATCAATTATAGAATTCGGTATAAATTCAGTTTGGATTAAACTGCCGGTTTCTTTGCTTATAAAATACTTGTAAGCATTTTGGATATCGATGCCAATATTGCCACCAGATAGATATGCAAAACGAGCCTTTCCATCGGAGAGATACGAGAATAATTGCATTTAGACTCCAATCTATTTATTGAAATTTGGAGGACGTTTCTCCAGAAAAGCTGCTCGTCCTTCAATGGAATCCGGACCACGACCGGTTTTCACGCGCAGATCGCTTTCCAGTGCCAGACCAGCTTTTGTCCCTTCGATAAGGCCGACATTGACACATTTTTTAGTAGCTGCAGTTACTAGTCCAGAATAAGATCCGATCATGCTTGCAATATTCAAAACCTGGTCAAGGAAGCCATCAACGGGAAATAAATATTCAATCAATCCATAATGCAGAGCTTCCTGAGCGGTAATGATCCTGCCGGTTAAGAGCAAATCCAAAGCTCTACCACGTCCAACCAATCTTGGCAGGCGTTGGGTTCCACTACCTGAAGCAAAAGCTCCAACTTTTACCTCCGGAAAACCAAATTTGGCTTGTTCAGAAGCTACTCTGAAATCACAGGCCAAGGCAAGAACAGCTCCTCCACCCAATGCATGTCCATTACAAGCAGCGATTATTGGAAACCGTGCATCCTCTATCATTTGATTTAAGGTTGATTCCCAATAATCATTTTCTAATAACCAACCGACCTCCTGGCTGAAATCATTTATGTCTGAACCGACAGAGAATGCTTTTCCAATTCCGGTAAGGATCGCACAACGAACAGATATATCTTTCTCAAGCTCAACCAGCGTACTCATCAATGCGCGCTTCACTGAATGTCTCAAAACACTTAAAGGTTCAGAAGTGATAGTGATTAATACGACTCCATCTCTAGGTCTGGTCACTTCAATTGCCGAAGTTTCTTCCGTTAGGTCCTGATTTTCTTCATCACTCTTTGTCATTGATATATCCTATTCTACTAATCGTTTTGGAATATTCACCGTAGATTTGGATGCCAGATCCTTTGCCAAGCCCATCGGACGATCGAAAAATAATCGTTCATCCATCAACTTTAATTCTTTTGCGATTTCAGGGTGAAAATTCATATGCGCAAGGATGTCCCGGTCGAGGTCGATCCCCGGGGCAATCTCTATTAACTCAAGACCTTTTTTCCCTCTCCTGAAAACAGCACGTTCGGTGATATAGAGGGCTTCCTGCCTGCGTTCTTCGGCGAATGTTCCGTTATATGAAATTTGTTCCACTGTTGCAGGAAACTTTTTATAGTTACCTTCCTTGTGTATTACTGTTTTACCATCTGGCCAACTCATTTCAAGTTTTCCGGCTGTAAAAGTTCCGCTAAAGATAACCTTTTTTGCGCATTGGCTGATGTTGATGAAACCACCAACACCTATGATTCTGCCATTGAAACGACTGACATTTACATTTCCAGCAGCATCCACTTCTGCAAATGACAAAAAGGCAAGGTCCAAACCACCGCCATCATAAAAATCGAACTGGTAGGGCTGATCTATGATGGATGTGTAGTTTACAGCTGCACCAGCGTCCGAGGAAGGAACGCCACCGATTAATCCCTGTTCATTTGTAAGGACAATTTTATCGACAATACCTTCTTCTGCCGCGATAGCCGCTATTCCAGTCGAGACTCCTGATCCCAGGTTGCAGATCGAACCGGGAGATAATTCAAACGCAGCCCGTCTTGCGATAATTTTTCTTGCATCGAGAGGAAGAGGAGTAATTTCATCCAGAGGAATTTTTATTTCACCTGCATACGCAGGACTGTAATCCATCGCATAGGTTTGACGCTGTTTTGGATCAACCACTACGATATCAACCAACATACCAGGAATTTTGACCTGTTTGGCAGGTAGTGTACCTTTCTGCGCTAATCGGGCAACTTGAACAATAACAATCCCACCATTTCTGTGCGTAGCTTGAGCCATCGAAAGCATTTCCCCAAAGATTGCTTCACGTTCCATGGTCACATTACCATCTTCATCAGCAGTAGTTCCACGCAGGAAAGCGATATCAACTTTGTAAGGTTTGTAAAAGATCCATTCTTTACCCTCGATTGAAATTAACTCTACCAGATTTTCCTTGGCACACTTACTTTGCCTTCCACCGCCCATTCGCGGATCGACAAATGTATTCAACCCTACTTGTGAAAATAAACCCGGTCGGCCGGCAGCCATCTCACGCATTAATTCAGACAGAGCTCCCTGCGGCAGTGTATATGCTTCAACGGTATCTTGTTCAGCACGAACCTGAAAGGCCGGACTGTTAACCAATGCACCAGTTACGATCCGTTTCACCAAACCGGGATGAGCAAGGTGACCAACCCCCTGGCTGATATTATCACCCACACCGACCGGGTGAAGGAGTGTGAGATTTTTGGGATTATTCTCTTTGAGAAACCGTTTTTCAAGTGAGACTATTAATTCTTCAGGAATGGCATGCCCTCCGCCAGAACCGCCGATTAATACTGTGTCATTATCCTGAATATAGCTTACCGCCTTGTCAAAAGGCATTACTTTCATCGGGTATCTCCTCAAAATTTATATTTATTTCCAGATAGTTATCCTTTTTTAATTCGCTTCATTTCTTCAGCTTCAGGACGTTGCTTGTAAAAATCGTCCAGTGGATAACAACCGGAGACCATTCCTTTTCTTGGGGCGGTTGTACAATCGCTAAATGTCCGGCAAATACTTTTACGCAGCAAAGGTCGTCCAGCGAGTATGTCCGCCGGCAGTCCCGGGTAGGAAAGGGTTGAACGGCCAAGTCCCGCAAAGTCTATTTTATTCTCCCTGACTACTGCCTGAGCTACGTTTGGAATCCAATCCTGAAGATAGCTGTAACCAGAACCAACACAGGCCAAGTTAGGCGCAGCAGCTTTTAGCTCAGCTGCAACCTCGATATGCCGGGCAACTCCCACGATTGGGTCTTCCGGAGGTAGATATCCGTCACAAGGAGGAAAATAAGCCGGGCGAGTAAGATGGGGATTGTAATAAGGGCTGGCTGCAGAGAAGTTTACCAACTCGACCCCGATCTCTTCCATTAATTTCATCAATAGAATTGGCTCATCCAGTTTAATGCCACCTAAAATATCCGGGTCTCCTCCAAAAGCGTATGGGTACTGATTGTTTTCATCCCGATATTCGATCATTCGACCAATATTTTCTTCATTTGGCCGGAAAGGAGGCATATCAAAGCTGCTGAATCTCACCCCGATCCTGAGACCTTTGCATTCAGACTTGATACCTTTGACAATTTCACACATAAAACGGGTCCGATTTTCGAAGCTACCGCCATATTTTCCAGGCCGTGTGACAGCACTAAGAAATTCATGCCCTAAATAACCATGGCAGTGTTTTACATCCACAAAATCAAAACCGATTGTCTGGGCACGCTTAGCTGCCCGAATGTAATATCCGATCAGGTCATCAATTTCAGAATCAGTTAATACCGGATAATCTGGCGCAATATTGAAGAGCTTATCAAGGACAGGATGGTGGTAAAGGATCTTTGGTTCGAGCTTGGCCTTCTCATTAGGCCGACAGAAGCGACCGGAGTGCGTTAATTGCAGCCCAATGAGTAGATCATCCACGTTTCCGAAATGATTTTTGTGTTCATCTTCTAATGCCTGACGAAGTTCTTCAATATCCTTCATGGTATGGTCAAGCATCATCAGCTGATTCGGATTCGCGCGTCCATCAGGCCTAACAGCTGCTGCCTCACCACCCCAAATTAGCTTTGCCCCACTGAGTCCGAAGTTTTTCCATCGCCTATAAACCAGATCAGTTGGACGTCCATCAGTTGTTGCGTCCCAACCTTCCATAGGTTGGATACATAACCGGTTGCCAATTTTCCTTCCATCACTTAAAGAGTACGGCTGTGCAAGAGCACCTAAAGGCGCTGGTTCTACCGCATCATCAAATGGAATTGTGACACCCTGCGAAGCAATGTGGTTCTGAAATTCTAAAGGTGTTTTCAGACGCCCGATATGAGCATAAATTTTATTCATATAAATCACCTATTCATTTAATTTGAGCTTTTTCAGAGCGGGCTTTTTGAATCCACTCCAATACCTGAATAACTTTTTCAGTAATTTCTGGGTAATTTCCAGAATCAATTGTCTCTTTTGGAAATAATTTGCTGCCGATTCCTACGCAAGCAGCACCAGCTTTAATCCAGCTTGAGATACTTTCTTCGGTTGTATCAACTCCTCCGGTTGGCATTAACCGAGACCAGGGCAATGGACCGAGTACATCTTTCACAAAACTCGGTCCACCAATTGCTCCACCAGGGAAGATCTTGCAAATCTCGACACCCAATTCCTCCGCAGTCGAGATCTCTGAGACTGAACCGCAGCCAGGGCTATAAGCCACTTTCCGACGATTACAAATACGAGCTACTTCAGGATTAAGGACAGGGCTGACAATAAAATTTGCCCCTAATTGAATATATAGAGAAGCTGTTGCTGGATCTATGATCGATCCAGCTCCCAGGATAACGCGATCATCTGTTTTAAAATAATTGCTAAGCTCTTTGAACACTTCATGTGCCTGGTCTCCCCTATTTGTAAACTCAAAACAATGAGCTCCACCAGCTGCGCAAGCATCAATCACTGCAATGGAAACCTGAATAACGGGATGGTAAAAAACAGGTACCATCCCGGATTCTATCATTGATGTTAATACTCTTAAGCGAGAATACTTAGGCATTTATTTCTCCAGATCAGAGATGACCTTATCGACTGACACGACCTGAGCCATCACCTTTCATTAATTTTTCTACTTCAGCCACTGATACTAAATTAAAATCGCCAAAAATGGTGTGCTTTAATGCAGAAGCAGCAACGGCAAAGTCTAATGTTCTTTGCGGATCACCCGGAAGATTTATAAGACCATAAATCAATCCGGCCATAAAGCTATCTCCACTTCCGACCCGATCAACGATATGGGTAATATCGTAAACAGGACCAGTATAAGTATTTCCTTTGTGCCATAAGATGGCGCTCCAGGTATTATGGGATGCTGACAGGGAGCTTCGTAAGGTTATCGCTATAGTTTTGAGTTTGCTGAACTTCTTGGATAGTGATTCACAAACGAACTTAAAGTTTTCTGCACAAACATTTCCTTGGGTAATATCGGTTTTGGGTGCTGTTATGCCAAAGACTTTTTCTGCGTCTTCTTCATTTCCTATTGCAATATCACTATAGGAAACCAATTCTTCCATGACTTCTGAGGCAGATTTTCCCCATTTCCAAAGTTTCGCCCTGAAGTTCAGATCGCAAGAAACTGTGATCCCCATTTCATTTGCTGTTTTAACTGCATCGAGACAAACCTGTGCAGCCCCGGCAGAGACTGCTGGAGTAATTCCTGTCCAGTGAAACCAAGATGCGTCCTTAAATATTTCTTTCCAGTCAAACATATTCGGTGATATGGTTGCAAATGCGGAATCTGCCCGATCGTAAATTACCTGGCTGCCACGCATCACTGCCCCATTCTCAAGAAAATATATCCCTAAACGATTTCCCCCGCGCAGAACATGTCGTGTACCCACACCATATTGTCTTAAATATTGCAGGCAAGATTCTCCAATACCGTTTGAAGGCAGGCGGGTGACATGTTCTGTTTCCAAACCATAATTTGCCAGCGAAACAGCAACATTCGACTCACCTCCCCCAAATGTTACATCGAACGATCTGGCCTGACCAAACCTTAATTGGTTGGGCGGAGATAATCGAAGCATGATTTCCCCGAGGGTAAATATCTTTTTCATTTTTTCCTCTATAAACGGTGAATGTGAAATCCACCATCAACATCAATGACTTGCCCGGTAGAAAAGGGGAAGTAGTCTTCTGCGATGGCAACGATGGCTTTACCGATATCTTCAGGTTGACCCCAACGCTTGATAGGAGTGATCCCATCAGCGATCAATTTATCATATTTATCTTTTACAATTTCAGTCAACGGTGTTTTAATAATTCCTGGACGAATTTCGTAAACATTGATTCCTTCATTTGCCAGCCGATCAGCAAATAGTAATGTATTCATTGCCACTGCTGCCTTAGAAATGCAATATTCTGCCCTGGAAGTACTGCTTGTGTAAGCACTTATGGAACCAATGTTTACAATCTTTCCCAATTCAATTGATTTATTCGCAATTAGTTCAATCATTATTTTGGCAACCAATTGGGTCAAGAAATATGGACCGATCGTGTTTACTGCCAAAACTTCATTCATACTTTCTTCACTAATATCAAGCATGTCCATCCGAACGCGTGGTCCGATCCCGGCATTGTTAACCAAAAGGTCAATTTGCCCATATTGTTGAATTGTTTCATCCACAATTTTTTTTCGCCCTGCAGCTTCGGTGATATTTGCCATTACAACAATACCTTCAGAGCCTTCATTTTTAATCATGCTTAAGGTTTCTGCAGGAGGATCAGGATTCCCGATGTCATTAATCACAATTTTCCATTCGGCCTGGGCTAATTGGATGGCTATACCACGACCGATTCCCCTACCTGCTCCAGTAATTATTGCAACTTTCGTTTTCTTATCCATAATTCCTCGTCGTACATCCCAAAAATAAATTAGTCCCAATCAAGAAATGTAGGTAACGTTCCCTTATTTCGAAGAGATCCAACTATTCCATCCGGGAAAAACAATAAAACAAAAATGAGGATTAAACCAGTAACTACAATATTTAGCTCTGTTGCACCAAGTTTTGAGACAACAAATTCATTAACAGCCAACATAATTGCAGCACCGATAACCGGTCCGCTTACAGTACCTTTTCCGCCAAGAATAGTATTCAGTACGATACCTGTACCAATAGCCACAGTCAAGAAGATGGATGGCCGCAGGTAAGTTAGTGAATAACCATAAATTGCACCTGACATTCCAATGAAAAGTCCGCTCAATCCAAATGCCAGAATCTTATAAAACCTTGTTGGAATTCCTGCTACTTCTGCCTTTGTTTCATCTTGCGAAATTGCCCGTAACCCAAGTCCGAATTTTGAGTGCTTTATGTAATATGTCATCAGAATACACAATATCATTATTGCAAGCATGTAATAGTAAAAAGGTATTTTTGCAATTGCCCCTTCTAGAGGAATCATTGGCATGGGTAGACCATTCGTCCCCCCAGTGAGCTCCCAATTATCGAGGGTTTCTGCGACAAGTAAAACCAAAGCAATAGTTGAAATAATAAATGTACTTCCGCGCGTTCTGAGAGCAATTAACCCAAATAGCAGACCACCGGCCATTGCGAGCAATCCTGCAATAGGAGCCGTAATAAATGGTGAGACCCTCCAGAAAACGAACACCATCCCAGATATATATGCACCTAAAGCAGTAAATACGTTATGCCCAAGTGAAATATATCCAG
>CAYLUZ010000008.1:0-180567 GCA_964387025.1 uncultured Leptolinea sp.
GTCAATGATCAAAGGGGTCCGCACCCCGGCTGCTCCGATAATTGTCAGTTTCATTATTTCTCCATCATTGTGGTTTATTTTGTTGAGAGTGAAAATAAGTTATCCTGGTGATTAAAATACCTGGCCCTCATCATATTGAACACAAAAGCTGTCTCCTGGTGTGAGATTTCGGCTGTACTCAATTATTTCACCTGTGTCCAAATAGGTGATCTGCTCTTTTAGAAGCAGTGCGTTGGGTTCTTTCAGATCCAAATATTTCACTGCTTCTTCATCCGGGAAGATGGCAGAAACAGTGTTGCGGCTGCCCACGAGACGAAGATGGTACTCATATTTTAATATTGAGTACAGAGAACCGTCCGCCAACCCTTTATCCAGGATGCCGGGGCATAACAGGTGGGGAAGGTAGACTTTATAGAGCGACATCGGAGTTCCACTGGCAAAGCGCAGCCGGTAGACATATACCAGAGGCGAGCCTGGAATCACTTTTAACATCTGAGCCAGCATGGTTGAAGCGGTTATGATTTTTGCATCCAGTGTTTTGGATTGAGGTAGGAGCCCCAGCCTCGCCATCTGCGCTTCAAACCCGATCAACGTGCCATACTCATTCGATAAAGTTTTATTGCCAACGAAGATCCCTTTACCCGGAATGGACCGGATGGCACCCTCCCGATAGAGTTCATCCAATACCTTGCGTATAGTCATCAAGCTGGTGTTGTATATTAAGCATAACTCCCGTTGGGATGGGATCCTGTCTCCCGGCGAATATTCGCCGGATTTAATTGAATCCAGAATGGAATTTGTGATCCGGGTATAAGCAGGGAGTGGGGAAGTGTCTGGTATCATGGTTGGCGACTGATATATACAGGTATATATCCAGTATAGATAATATCTCCATTTTTGTCAATAAATCTCACAATAAAAAAAGACAGATATTTATGATCAGCCTTTTCGATATTCTTAAAAAATAATTGGTAGCTGTTACTGTTATCAGTTAGCCAGCGTTAGAATTACCGGTTTGCCGCGCAAAGAGTATTGCCCGGTGCTCTGGCGAAGAACCTGCCGGATGTGCTTTTCTGCCACATCCACAAAGGTATGATCCTTTTGAATGCTGATCTCACCAATAGCGCGTCCGGGAATGCCAACTTCACCGGCAATTGCACCCACAATGTCTCCGGGGCGAATGCCATGTGTGCCGCCAAGGTTCATTTTCAACCTTACCATGCCGGGTTCCAATTCACCATTCTGAGCATGCGGGGTAAATACGGGGCTGCTTTTTCGGTCACTTTTTTCTTTTTTACCAGACCAAAGGTTTTCCTTATGATATCCCGTTTGTTTCTGGCCAGATTTCCCCTTATTCATCGGTTGGCTGATAATGCGATAGTTGATCGCCGGTTCGATGAATTCGTCGATACTCAGGGAACTCTCTGAGGCGCGTGCCAGTTGAATGGCTGCTGCTGCAATATCCATCAGGTCAAAGCTGGTTTCTTCCAGGCGGCCGATCAGGCTGCGTTCGTGTGAGATCTTCCCTTTTCCCAGAAGGTCAGTTAATTTGGTGAGGAATTTTTCGTCGCGATGGGCGATGATCTCTTCCCTTGTGGGAACCTTGGCTTCAGCAATGGATTGATGGGTATGGGCTTCAATTTGTCCCAACCGTTGTTTTTCTTTTGGGGTAATAAATGTGATGGCAATTCCTTTTTTGCCAGCCCGGCCGGTACGACCGATACGGTGAACATAATCATCGGCATCCTGGGGCATATCAAAATTGATCACATGGGATAATTCGTCAATATCCAAACCGCGGGCAGCCACATCTGTGGCAACCAGGATGGAAATGGAATGGGCACGGAATCGTTTGAGAACGGCTTCGCGGCGATCCTGGCTGAGGTCACCATGCAGTGATTCAGATTGGAAACCACGGGAAGAGAGTTCGTCAGAAATATCCTGGGCACGCGCTTTGGTACGGGTAAAGATCAATGCAGATTGGATCTCTTCCAGTTCAAGCAGGCGGGTCAGTGCTGCCAGTTTATTATCCTCACGGACACGGCAATACTTTTGTTCTGTTTCAGCAACGGTCATCTTTGCAGGATTTATGCGTATCTGTTCCGGATTGGAAACATACTTTTCTGCAAGTTTCTTTACTGCATGCGGTAATGTGGCAGAGAAGAGGGCAATTTGCCTTTCTTCCGGAATGGATTTGAGAATGATCTCTACATCTTCTGCGAAGCCCATATCCAACATTTCATCTGCTTCATCCAGAACCACAAATTTTACGTGGCTGAGATCAAGATAATTCTTGCGCATAAGGTCCATTAAGCGGCCGGGGGTGCCAACAACAATGTCGGTGCCGCGCTGCAACTGGCGGATCTGGATCTGGTAGGATTGACCGCCATAGACGGTGGTGATGTGAAAATTGGTGAATTGTGCGAACTTGTTCGCGGCTTCCGTCACCTGGATGGCCAATTCACGGGTAGGGGTAAGGATCAACGCTTTGACTTTCCCTTTCTCAAATTGGAGATTTTCCAACATGGGTAAGACAAAGGCAGCCGTTTTTCCGGTACCTGTTTGAGCCTGGCCTACTACATTTCTACCCTGAAGCAGAAAAGGAATAGCCTGTTGTTGAATGGGGGTGGGTTCAGAATAATTAAGGGCTTCCACTGCCTGAACTAGTGATTTTGATAAGCCCAAATTTGCAAATTGTGATGCCATAAAAAAGAGTCTCCTGGACAAAAAAAAGCGCCCCACCGAAACCGGCAAGGCTCAACTAACCGAGCACGATAACAAACATTTGTTGCGAACAACCAAATAATTATAACACAGTATTGGAAAATTAGTTCCGAAAATTGATCGGAAGATTTTATTAGTGAAGGTACAAACAAAACCAGATATCGGGTGGTCAATTCCGCACACGGTGGAGACTTTGACGTGAACAGAGAAGACGGTATCAACTAGCTTATTCCGCAGTCGTTTCATCCATCATGCGGTATCCAACACCTAATTCCGTTAATATATAGATCGGTTGGTTAGGATTGGGCTCAAGTTTACGGCGCAGATTGCTGATGTTTACTCGTAATAACCTTGATTCATCCTCATACGCTGAGCCCCAAACTTTTTGCATGATCTGCCGGTGAGTGATCACCTTACCTGCGTTTTGGATCAACAAGAATAGAATATCAAATTCGGTATGGGTAAGCTCGACATTATCTCCAGCCAGCTTGACTTCGCGGCGATTATAATCAACGAGCATATCACCCACCTGGTAAATTGGTTTCGTTCCGGTATTACCTACTCGTCGCATCACTACCTGGATGCGGGCTAATAATTCTCCAACCCCAAACGGCTTGGTTAAATAATCATCAGCCCCTGCGTTGAGGGCTTCGATCTTATCAGATTCATTGTTCCTAACTGTCAGGATAATGATTGGAGTTTGGCTCCATTCCCTGACTCTGCGAGTAACCTCGACCCCGTCGATATCAGGCAGCCCTAAATCCAGAATGATCAGATCGGGGTTCGATTCCCTGTGCAGGCCAAGGGCTATCTTTCCATTTTCTGCTTCCAGCACTGTGTGTTGATGAGTTTTCAAAGAAGCCCGTAGAAACCGTCTGATTTCCTGCTCATCATCAACAATTAGAATTCGATAGCTATTCTCAACCATTAGTATCCTTTTTAGGATAGCGGCAAGCTGAAGGAAATAGTGGTTCCTTTATCCGCACTGATTGAAGCCCAAATCTGACCTCCATGAGCTTCAACAATACCTTTACAAATGGATAATCCAAGGCCGGTTCCAGTAATCGCTTCCAAGCGCTGTACCCGGAAAAATTTATCGAATACCCTTTCCAAATCAACCTCTGGTATACCAATGCCGCGATCGGTTATGGAAATTTCAACTTGTTTATCAACTACCCGGGCTGTAATTGTTACGGGGCTTTGAGGTGGTGAATATTTACATGCATTATCCAACAAATTATCCAATACTTGAGCAATTAAAACATCATCCATTCTAACAAGTGGGAAATTAGGGGATATATCAATATTCAAAGGGTGGGTACAAAGATCAGATTCCATTTGATGAATTACCGCCCCTAATAGATCCTGAACATCTATCATTTGGCAATTAAGGCGTAAAGAACCTGATTCCAGGCGGGACATATCCAATAAATTTTCGACAAGGTGATTCAAACGGATAGCCTGGCGGCTGGCAGATTGAATCAAATCCAACCGAGTGGCTGGATCAAATTGATTGGCCGGTGATGCATTTTCAGAATCTTTCATACTTGAGAGGACACCTGTAATGGTTGAAAGAGGTGTTCGCAATTCATGTGATATGGAATTAAGTAAAGCCGTTTGCAGTTTTTCTGTATTGCGGAGAGTTTCTGCCTGGGCAGCTTCTTCAGCGAAGGAAGCCCGCTCGATGGCAATGGCTGCCAGGGAAACTACTCCTTCCATAAGCTGCCGTTGATCGCTGGAAAGAAATTCTTTAGGTTCTTGAGGTTTGGTACCCAAAACTCCAATTGTCTTTTGAGATGTCAAAAGGGGGATATACCGAATGGCTGCATCGGGGAGTGTAGTTGTTCCTCGACCCGCTTCTTTTCCATTTTTGTATGCCCAATCTGCCACAGCCATTTCTGATTCACTGAGGACAAATCCAGGTTTGAAAGCCCTGACGGTTAATATTCCCTTTTCAGGCAAAAGTATGATAGTTTCACGATTAAACATATCGCTAACATTCCGAATGATAATTTCCAATATCTGATTCAGGGTGAAGGCAGCGGTCAATTCTCTACCTAAAATATTTAATGCCTGACTATGCCTCCCTTTTCGCCTTAAAGCGTCCACCTGATCTCTCAATAGTGATGCTGAATTGCTGATTATCAGACCAACGACGAGCAACCCGATAAATGTAAGGATATACTGACTATCATTCACAGAAAAACTTAATCGTGGATCAACAAAAAAGAAATCAAAAGCTAATACACTAAGGAACGATGCAAGTATGGATGGACCCCTGCCCATATAAATTGCAGACAAAACAACCGCTACCAGGTAAAGCATCACTAGGTTGACCGGGTCTAAAAAGACCCTTAGCGGAAATCCCAATAAAGTCATAGCCAACACTAATATTAAACTTGTACCATAACGACCAAGCGGCTTATGCGGGGTAAAGGAATCGGGAAGGATACTGCCTACAGCTCTCTGAGGAGCCTCATGTTCTTCACTGACTACGTAAACATCAATTGAGCCGCTTTTGCGAATTATCTGATCGATCACAGTACCACGGATGATCTCGAACCAACGCGGCCTAACAGGTTTCCCGGCAATGATTTTTGTAATATTATGTTGATGAGCAAACTCAAGAAGAGAATCGACAACAGATTCTCCAGTTAATTTCACAACCCTGGCACCTAATTCTTCGGCAAGGTTCAGGTTAGCTTGCTTACGCGATTGGCTCGCAACCGGCATATGCATATGACCGGGGGTTTCGACAAATACCACAAACCATTCCGCTTTTAAGTCATCCGCCAGCCGCCTACCAGCACGAACGAGGCGTTCCCCCATTGGGTGGGAACTGATACTGACCAAAATCCGATCGCCTGCAGCCCAAGGACCAGGTATGGATTTTGTCTGCATATAACTCAACATCTGGTTGTCAACCCGATCCGCAGTTCTCCTGAGTGAAAGCTCTCTCAAGGCGGTAAGGTTTCCCTTTCGGAAGAATTTATCCAGCGCTCGAGCCGCCTGATCTGTGATATATACTTTTCCGTCTTTTAACCTAATAATCAATTCATCGGGGGGAAGATCTACCAGTTCGATATCATTGGCTTCATCAATAATGCGGTCGGGAACAGTTTCACGGACAACTACACCTGTGATTTGCTGAATAATATCTTTCAAGCTTTCCACATGCTGGATGTTGATAGTCGTATAGACATTAATACCGGCATCCAGGATCTCTTCCACATCCATATAACGCTTGGGATGACGCAATCCAGGCGCATTGGAATGTGCAAGCTCATCGACCAGGACCAGTTGTGGACGACGCAATAAAACAGCATCCAGGTCCATATCAGAGAGGGCGGTGTTGCGGTAATTTACCTGGCTGCGCGGAAGCACCTCGAGGTCTTCAACCAGGGATTCCGTCTCTTTCCGCCCGTGAGTTTCGACATAACCAATGACAACATCCATCCCCTCGTCTTTTCGTTGGTGGGCAGCCTCTAACATGGCATAGGTCTTTCCTACACCTGCTACATAACCAAGGAAGACTTTTAGTTTGCCCCGGGTTTTCTGTTTTTCGTCATTTTTTATTCGAGCCAGGAGTTCATCGGGGTCAGGCCGCTTGGGTTCACTATTCATCTTTTTATTTTAATGCATCCAGCGCAATATTCAAATTTAATACATTCACACGTGGTTCTCCAAGAAAACCTAGAGTACGACCAGATGTGTTTTGGTCTATAAGCGATTTAACATCTTCAATTGTAATATTGCGTGCTCTTGCCACTCGGGCTGCCTGGTAAAAAGCTGACGCGACGCTAATATCCGGGTCTAAACCACTGGCTGAAGCTGTTACCAAGTCAACAGGAATGGATAAAGTATTTGTAGGGTCAGCAGCATGAAGAGCATCGACACGGTTTTGAACCTGCTCTAATAAAGCCTGATTTGAGACACTCAGGTTGCTTCCACCTGATGCGGCAGCATTATATGGATTTCCAACTGTGGCGGATAACCTTCCCCAAAAATATTTGGGATCATCAAAGGATTGGCCGATCAGTCTTGAACCTACAATACTTCCATCATTTGCTATTATTAAGCTGCCGTTGGCTTTTTGTGGAAATAACACCTGGGCGATACCCGTAATAACGAGCGGGTATATCAGACCAGTCAGGACTGTTAGTAAAATAAAAAGCACAATTGAAGTTCTAGCTGTTTTTAACATGCAAACTCTCAACTCTCTCATTAGGTAATTTGTCAAAAAGCGCAGGAACAACATTCATTTTGCAAGAATTAGCGTGATCATTCGTTTCACGCATGGTAATACTTTGAAAAAAATATGTAGTTTCCTTATTTTCTTGTGCCCTTATTTGAAACAGACGGTCCTGCTCTCCCAGGCTATACCACAAAAAAATCCAACCGAAAACTAGAAATACCAATACGATTTGCACCAATTCATGATTAATTTCCGATATAGATAGATTGTGCTCCCAAAAACCTAGTATTCCCATCAATGGAAGGGTCCCAACTAACATAAAGTCGGATATTACTGATAAAGAGATGTTCATTTCAACCTACCTTTCCTTTTTCTATACCAAACCTAGAGAGTTCAATAGCATATCAATTACCTTTATTCCAATAAACGGAACGATTAATCCACCGAGTCCATAAATTAACAGGTTATCCCGTAACAAGCGGGCTGCACCAACAGCGCGGTAAGGTACACCTTTCAAAGCCAGAGGGATCAGAAGAATGATAATGATCGCATTGAAGATCACAGCTGATAGAATGGCACTTTGAGGTGTCGCCAGGTGCATTATGTTGAGTACACCCAACTGCGGGTAGGTAGAGGCGAATGCAGCCGGGATGATGGCGAAGTATTTTGAAACATCATTGGCGATACTAAATGTGGTTAATGAGCCCCGTGTCATTAACAGCTGTTTACCGATCTCGACGATCTCTATTAGTTTGGTTGGATTAGAATCCAGATCGATCATATTAGCTGCTTCACGAGCCGGTTGAGTACCGGTATTCATCGCAACAGCGACATCTGCCTGAGCAAGTGCTGGAGCATCATTCGTCCCATCGCCAGTCATGGCAACCAGACGACCACCAGCCTGGTATTCCCGAATTAGGGTTAATTTCTTTTCTGGTGTTGCCTGGGCGAGAAAATCGTCCACACCGGCTTCTGCAGCGATGGCTGCAGCTGTTAATGGATTATCTCCGGTGATCATTACAGTCTTGATACCCATCTTGCGCAATTGGATAAAGCGTTCCCTAAGTCCGCCTTTAACAATATCTTTCAAATGGATAACACCCAGGGGTTTCTCGTTTCTGGTAACAACCAGGGGAGTACCGCCGTTCCGTGCAATAGTTTCTACTGCTTGATTTATCTCGAATGGAATCTGGCCACCCAAATTTTTGATATGGTCAAGCATTGTATCCGGTGCACCTTTGTAAATCGTTGTATGATCGAAGCGAACACCACTCATCCGGGTTTGAGCGGTAAATGGAATAAAGTGCATTCCCAAAGGCATGGTTTCGGATGGGCTGACTGTGCGTCCACGTAAACCATATTTTTCTTTTGCCAACACAACGATGGAACGGCCTTCAGGTGTCTCATCAGCCAAAGAAGCTAATTGGGCTGCGTCTGCTAGTCCTTGAGGTGTGGAATCACCAACAGGAATGAATTCAACCGCTTCGCGATTTCCCAGGGTAATTGTGCCGGTTTTATCCAACAATAGAACATCCACATCACCGGCAGCTTCGATGGCACGCCCTGAAAGAGCGATCACATTGCGTTGAATCAAACGATCCATGCCGGCAATACCTATTGCGGATAACAATCCACCGATCGTGGTCGGTATCAGGCAAATAAGAAGTGCAATTAGAACTGTGATGGTTATCGGCTGGCCAGCACCTGCTGTCTTCACACTATATATTGAAAATGGCAGTAAAGTAATACAAACTCCAAGGAATATGATGGTAAAAGCAGCAAGCAAAATATTTAGTGCAATTTCGTTAGGGGTCTTCTGGCGCTTTGCACCTTCGACCAGATTGATCATCCGATCCAAAAAGCCTTCACCTGGATTGGCGGTCACTTGAATCACCAGCCAATCCGATAAAATGCGGGTACCGCCTGTGACAGCACTGCGATCACCACCTGATTCTCGGATGACTGGAGCTGATTCACCGGTTACCGCTGACTCATCGACGGAGGCTATCCCATCAACCACTTCGCCATCCGCAGGGATGATATCTCCTGCTTCGACCAGATATTTATCACCCTGGCGAAGCTGCGTGGATGGAGTCATGGTGAAATTGGTCGGACGAATTCCAGAGCTCTTTGTAGCTGGCAGCTTTTTGGCACTTGTATCCTGGCGGGTTTTTCGCAAAGCTTCAGCCTGTGCTTTGCCTCTGCCTTCAGCCAACGCTTCTGAGAAGTTTCCAAATAGGACTGTAAACCACAACCACATTGCAACTGCTCCAATGAAACCTGACTGAGAGTCCCCTTTACCCAACAGAGTTTGTATCCACAATCCGGTAGTCAACAAGCTTCCGACTTCCACCACAAACATGACTGGATTGCGCAATTGCACCCGGGGATTCAATTTTCGAAATGAATCAAGTACAGCGCGAAGATATAATTTTCGTCGTTGATAAGGTAACTTTTCTTTAGAATTTTTCATTTTCATCGACCAATCAACATTAAATGCTCAACAATGGGTCCCAAAGCTAATGCAGGGACAAAATTTAAAGCACCAACAAGAACGATTATCCCAATCAGCCAACCAATAAATAAGCCTGAAGTAGTGGAAAGAGTTCCAACGCCGGTTGGCACCTTCTTTTTGGAGGCTAACGACCCGGCCAGTGCCAATGTCGGTATTGCAAGCCAGAAGCGGCTTATCAGCATAGCTAAAGAACCGATAATGTTGTAGAACACAGTGTTCGAATTAAGCCCGGCAAATGCGCTGCCGTTGTTATTTCCCTGGGAGGTAAACGCATATAATATCTCGCTGAATCCATGTGGTCCTGTGTTTAGAACCGAGCTTTGACCAGCTTTCACTGCTACTGCGATAGCGGTCAAACCTAAGACCAACAGAGGCATGATCAGGATCAAGAGCGAAGCCATCTTCATTTCATAAGCCTCGATCTTCTTTCCCAGATATTCAGGTGTGCGACCCACCATCAGACCTGCAACAAACACAGCTACGATGACAAAGACAAGCATGCCATACAGGCCTGAACCTACTCCTCCGAAAACTACTTCGCCAAACATCATCATGACCAAAGGTACCAAACCACCCATTGGAGTATAAGAATCATGCATGGAATTCAATGAACCATTTGAAGCTGCGGTGGTCAATGTTGCCCATAAAGTTGAGTTAGCCTGACCGAAGCGCAATTCCTTGCCTTCCATATTGCCACCTGGCTGTATGTTATTACTTATTTGATCTACTCCTATAACCGCCAACCTTGGATTACCGGCGGATTCTGCCATATAGGCTACCCCGATAAATACGACCAGGAGGATTAACATGGCAGTGAGTATTGCCCATCCCTGACGGGTATCGCCAACCAGCTTACCGAATGTGTAGCAAAGAGTAGCAGGGATCAATAATATCGAGAGCATCTCAATGAAATTCGAGATTGGTGTGGGGTTTTCATACGGGTGCGCTGAGTTGGCATTAAAGAAACCACCACCATTAGTTCCAAGCTGTTTTATGGCAATCTGTGAGGCAGTCGGACCGATCGCTATTGTTTGTGGGGAAATATTGTTACCAGTATCGATTACTGATGGCTGGATCAATCTTGCTGTAATACCTGGTGAAAAGGTCTGAACGACTCCCTGTGAAACTAGGAGGATGGCAACAAGAATTGAAAGAGGCAGGAGGATATAGAGGGTACTTCGTGTCATATCAATCCAAAAATTGCCGAGATCATGGGTGTTGTGACGAGTAAAACCTCGGATGAAGGCAATGAGTATAGCCATACCTGATGCTGCAGAAACGAAATTCTGAACCGTCAACCCAACCATTTGAGTCAGGTAACTCATGGTTGTCTCACCGCTGTAACCCTGCCAGTTGGTATTTGTGATAAAGCTAACTGCGGTATTCAAAGACGAGTCAGCTGTAACTGCTCCCATACACGTCGTATTGAGCGGCAAGAAACCCTGCATCCTTTGCAGCAAGTATAAGAAAATAAACCCAATTAAACTGAAAAGGAGCATGGAGACGCTGTATTTTTTCCAATCCATCTCTTCTTCAGAATTTACACCTGAGAGGCGGTAGATCAGCCGCTCAAATGGAGAGATAACCGGACTCAAAAAAGTACGTTCACCCTGGTAAACTTTTGCCATGAACAGCCCCAATGGTTTAACGAGCAATACCAGAATGATCAAATAGACAATTATTTGCAGCCAACCATTGACCGTCATTAGAACTTCTCCGGCTTAAGTAATGCTATGAACAGATAAACAAGTAAAGCAAGGGCAATAACCCCGACGACAAGATATAAAGACGACATAATTCCTCCAGCTATAATCGATCAAGCCCTTTAACCAATAAGTAAGATGCAGAAAAGAAAATGATCACCAAAACAATATAAAGAATGTCTGACATATTTATCTCCTACATGGTTAGTTGTATTCCAAACCATGTTAATTCGGTGTTAAGAAATAGCATTTAGGATGAATTTATTTTTCAAGCAGGAGGGGAGATATATTGATTGAATGGATAGACCAGGAATAAAAAAAAAGACCGCAGATGCGATCCCCATTTGTTATATAGCTGGAAAGTTGCCAACTCTCTGATGTTTTGAACGGATATTAAAAAAGACTGCAAAAGCAGTCTCTCTTATTAGTGGCGGGAGCGACGGGATTTGAACCCGCGGTCTCGGCCTTGACAGGGCCGCATGTTAAACCACTACACCACGCCCCCGAGCCTCGAAATAATATCACAACCAAATAATAGCGTCAAGGAATTAGAGGTTATAAATTGTAAATCCATTCATCAGAATTGCGATCCCATTCCACCAGTTCTTCGGGCTTAAACCAGAGTGCAATTTCCTCTTCTCCGCGTTCCGGTTTGTCAGAAGCATGGGTGAGATTTCGTTCAGGGATGAGAGCAAAATCGTGCCGAATGGTTCCAGGTGCGGCTTCTGCAGGATTGGTTTTACCCATTGTCTGGCGAACTGTGGCAACAACATTGCGCCCTTCCCAAACCATGGCCATGACGGGAGAGGAACAGATATAACGCAGCAAACCCGGGTAAAAAGGTTTGCCAATATGCTCGTGATAATGGGTCTCCGCGAGTTTCTGATCAACAGTCATGAATTTTGCCGCAACCAGTTTCAATCCGCGTGATTCCAACCGTTTAATGATCTCGCCAATCAATCCGCGTTGTACACCATCTGGCTTAATAAGTACCAATGTCCGTTCCATATTCACCTCTGATCCGATTCAAAAATCAACTCGGGAGTTACCCCGAGTTGAAAAAGATACCACATATTTTGGTTATTGCAAATACTCTTCTGCCCGGGTATATGCATCCAGGGCTGTCTGCAATTTACCCGACCGGCCCAGGGCGTCACCCAAAGTCATCCATAACCTGAAATCAGTTGGATATGTCTCGGTTGCTTTGGATAATTGTTCTATGATCTTATCAAGATGAATCTCTTTCTTGATCAACTGACTGAATTTTTCCTGTGCAGATTCGAGATCACCAGATTTGATGGATTTGACAGCCTGGTTATAAACCTTATCCAACTCTTTCAAGTTCTCCACGACCACTGGTTCTTCCACAGCCACCGGTTCAGGAACGGGGGCTTCTACTTCTTCCACGACTTCTAAGCCAGCTTCCAGAATAACCTGTTCTTCAGCAATAGTTTCAACCTTATCAATTTCTTGAACGGGTTTGACCTCTTCGAGGACCGGTTCAACTTCCAGGACTGGTTCTTCGACGGTTTCTACGGGTTGAAGTTCTTCGGGCTCTATTGCCACAGGTTCTTCAGCAATCATTTCAGGAACTTCTTCAACAACTGTTGGAACTTCCATTACTTCTGGAACAGCTTCTTCAATTGCCGTTTCGGGCTGGGCGTCAGCCATTCCAATCGATTCCATGATTTCAGAGACAGGTTCTTCTGCTGATTCCAATTCAGATGATGGTTCTGATATTTCAACCGGTATCTCAGAGGTTGGTAATTGCTCTTCGACTTCCATTGTTTCCTGTAAATCAACAATAACGTTTTCCAGAGGGCTGATTTGTTCTTGTGGAGTTTCTGAAACAGGCTCAACATCGATAGGCAGTAAGTCTGATGTGGAAATTGGTTTTGATTCATCAGTTTCCTGAGGTTTATCCACCAGGGATTCTGCGATAATTCCCATTTCAGCGGCTTGAACCACCTCACCCAGGTCTGGAGTCTCTGGTTCGCTTTCTAGAGTTTGAGATATTTCCTGCGCTGATACTGACATTTCATCAACAACTGGTTCTGGTTCAGGTTCAAGACCTTTCAACCAATCCGGGACTTCGACCACAGTTGATTCTACTGAAGATCCTTTCAAATCCAGGTCACTTAACCAGTTTGGAACCTCAGATTCCTCTGCTTGAGGTTCTTCCAAAGATGCCGGTGTTATCGGAGCCTGTTCGGAAGGTTCATTCTCAGAGAATCCTTTCAACCAATCTGGAAATTCATCTGTCGTATCTTGAGTAGAATCAGCGATTGGGCTGGTTCCTTCAGGATACCCATCCAGCTCTTTTAACCAATCCGGCAACTCATTTGCCAGATCTTCAGGGTTGGGTGGAAGAATTGAGGTAGTTGGCCGTTCTTCTTCACTATCCGGGATAACTTCTACCGATTCAGGCAGCTCTGGTTCTGCTTTTTGAATGGAAGGAATATCTATCGGTGCTTCAGATGCTTTAGAAACTACAGTTTGGCCTGAGTCTTCTGGAGTGTCCTGGTCCAACATACTTAACCAGGAAGGCATTGATCCATCGCTTTCTTCGGAGCTCTCCGGAAGAACTGCTGTGGCTTTATCAGAAGTTTCAATCGGAATTCCAGCAAGCCAGTCTGGTGCTACTTCTTCCTGTGGTAAGTTCGTGGTAACTATTTCTGGCGCCTGTTCATGAGACCTTGGGGCAGGTTGAGTGGGTGCTTCAACATTAATTACCTTTGGAGGTTCAGGAGGCTCAAGTTTCTCTTCTTCTGAAACAGCAGAAAGATCTTGCAACCAATCCGGTACATCATCAGGGGATAAAATCGATGTACCACCCGCCGCAGGGAAAATATCATCCATATCAAGCTTATCTGTTTGAGGCGAATGTGAAGATGCAGGTACTGCTGCCGGGGATTCTGGCTGCCATTCGGTAGAGGCATCAGATTTAAATACTGGTGCCTGTTCAGTGGATTGTTTGCCTTGTTCTTCCAATCCTTTCAACCAATCTGGTGTGCTACTTTCCGGTTCTTCCTCTTCATTCGGTAAATGAAGAGATGCTGTGCCACCGCCAGCTGTTGCGTCTTGGGGTGGTTGTTCACCTGAAAGCCAGTCATTGAGTTTGTTACTCGTTTCTTCTGAAACGACATCATCGACTGCGTCTGGTTTTAACGGTTCAGATTCCATTTCTTCAAAAGCTGGGGCTAAACCTTGGACCCAATCCGGAATATCTGCAGGAACAATTGGAACATCAGCAGGCTCAGCTTCTGGTTCTGCCTCGAGATGGATCACCGATGTTGGAGGTGCATCTTCTTGAATCGATCCGGCAGCAGCCCAACCGGATGCTTTAAGCCAATCTGGTATTTCCGTTTCACTCTCTTCTGCAGATTTTTCAGTGTCTTTTAGCCAATTGGGCAATTCATCATCTTGCGGTTCCATCTCTACCTGCTGGGTTGAGGGGAATTCTTCTGCAGAAGGAACTGTTGGTGCCACAGACTCAGGTCCATTAACAACAGGTGATTCAGATGGCACTACATTTTCCAGGAAGGAATCCTCAGGCTGGTCAGATGAAGGTAAATTAGATGAATCAAGGATACGCGTGAAACCTTTTTCTCCCAGATCCTGATCTGCACCGGATAAATCTGAAAGCACCCAATCGGGGGCAGCTTCCTCTTTTTCTTTAGGAGTAGATTCTGGAGCTGGTTGAACAGACTTTTGATTTGGGTCGTATACTAATTTCTCAATCGGAATCATATCTTCTGGGACTTGTTCCGATGATTGATACTGATCATTTACCATTGTTTCATAAGGATCAAGGTTGATAATTTTCTGCTTATAAGGTTCACCTTCAGCTTTTTTCCCGGAATCTTCAAGGATTTTCAGCATGATTTTATTAGCTTCAAGGCAGTGAGGGAATTTATTTAATAATTGACCACACAGTTCAGTGGCTTCAACCTTCATATTCAAGTTGTAATACATACGTGCGAGCAATATTTCGAGGTCTACCCGATCTGGGGATTCAGCCAGAAGTGATTTGATCTCTGCCACGGCCTGACGATATTGATTTCCACGGGCATACATTCGGCAAAGAGCTCCCCTGGTCAGGCGTATTTTTAATGGTTCTTCGCCATCCCTTTTACCGTAAAGGTGTTTTAGTTCATCTTGTATAGCTTGATTGGAAGGCTGTGTTTCAAAAGCCCGTTCCATGTGCCAAATGGAAGCCGCAAGGTTACCTTCATCTTCACGAATAATACTCATTCCAACCTGAGTTATAAAATCATCAGGTGCAACAGTAAGAATACGCTGAAACACATCCATTGCTTCTGGATGATGGTGGCCTTCAAGATATGCTTTACCAAGTAACCGGTAAGTTTCAATATATTTGGGATAGTATTGCAATATATACTGGCAATGAGCTACAGCTTCATCGGTTTGACCCCGGTCGATTAGATTACTAATCTCCCGATTATATGCCCTTAAAGAAATATTAGCCATTTCAGGGTTCCTCCCTTAAATAGTATGCATCAATAAAACTATCAATGCAAGTATCATACCGGAAAGAAAGGTTCTCTGTCTGAAGCAGAAGATCTATCCAATCTTCATTTTCCAGGTATTTATTCTCCCAAATAATCACGTAATTTTCGACGGATGGTTGGGTGGCGTAGACGGCTTAAAGCTTGTGCTTCAATTTGGCGTACCCTTTCACGGGTTACACCCATTTTACGGCCAACTTCTTCCAATGTGTAAGCCTGTCCATCTAAAAGTCCGTAACGTAGCTGTAGAATGCGTACTTCCCTTGGTGGAAGAGAATTTAGTACTTCTTCTATATGCTCGCGTAATAAGTTATATGTGGCAGTTTCATCCGGTGGAGGAGATTGATCATCTTCAATAAAATCACCAAGCACTGAATCTTCTTCATCATCGGTCGGCGTTTCAAGGGATAACGGTCTGCGAGCGACCTGAATCATATTTTCCACTTTTTTGGGTGGAACATCCAATGCTATAGCCAATTCATCCACGCTTGGCTCACGACCTAGCCGTTGGGTCAATTGATGTTGAACACGCAATAATTTATTGATCTGATCACCCATATGGACAGGGACACGGATCGTTCGACCCTGATCCGCAATGGCACGGGTCACAGCCTGGCGTATCCACCAGGTAGCATAGGTGCTGAATTTATGCCCTCTCCGGTAATCAAATTTCTTTGTTGCCCTTATAAGACCAATATTGCCTTCCTGGATAAGATCCAGGAAAGGAACACCCCGTCCCATATATTTCTTGGCGACAGAAATAACCAATCTGCTATTGGCTGTAATCAAGTGTTCACGTGCATTCCAGCCATCTTCAATTAAATGGCGAAGTTCCGCTTTTCTGTGGGTATAAACATTGCCTTTTGCGAGTTCTTCCCGGGACATGCGACCGAGTTCAATCCGTTGCGCCAACGATACTTCTTCTTTGGCATTTAGCAACGGAACCCTGCTAACTTCTTTCAGGTATAACCCGATAGTATCATTTGTATCGATATTTGCTAAATCATCCACATCGGTACCGGGAACATCATCATCTTCCTCTTCTTCGTCCAATGCAAGTTCTTCCTCACTAGGACCTTCAATAGATGAAAGGTCTTCAATATAAGGAATACCTGCGCTAAGAAGGGCGGCAAAAGCTTCTTCCAGCTGTTCCACATCCTGTTCAGCATCAGGGTAAAAATGCAAAATATCGTCGATTGTTACAAAGGTCTTTTGCCGACCTAATGTAATTAATCGAGCAATTACTGAATACTCGTCGTCTTCCGCTTCAACTACATTTACAATCATGTCATCCATAATTAATATTATCTTTCCTTAAAAAGGCAAATTTCATTTAGCAAGATCAGCCACCCTGCTTTTTTCTTAGCATATCTGCAGTTTGAATTTGCCTATGGGTATGCACATTTGAAAAAGCTAATTTAGAATACACCGATTTACGGTCGATTTCAATACCTTATTCTCTTTGGTAATAGTTTGCTCATTCAGTTTCGGCACTTTCAAGGTGAAACTGTAGCAGTCTCAGAAGCAAACGGTGTTGGAGTGGCATAGAATTGATTAAATATATCCAATATGTTTTCAACACTAACGTTGTTAAGAATCACGGCATCTCCATTTTGCATTCTCGCATAATAACCAGATTCGATTGGAGTTTGGTTTCCAATTAATATTGTGTCACTTTGACCACCAGAATATTCCAGCAAGATTGTAAGTGTAGGTTGTTCATTTATCCCTAGTAATTCATCTGAGGAATTGTTGTCTAACAACCTGTACACTTTCAAGGATAATACTTCACTTAGTTTCTCCTGAAAAATACCAGCTCCATCCGCATTGCCAGAAGGAGATACTACTTTCCAACCCTCAGAAGGATCTTTTATAACTACCACTTCTTGGCCCTTTGTTTTCAGGGTTACCCTGGTTATTTCGTCCTCTGAGTGAAGTATCACCTTATATACAGTCGGAGTGGATGTTTTTTGAGCAAATGGCAGGTTATCTCCCCGTTTCTCAAGAAATAAGGTTAATGCTGCTAAAACCATGAATATCAGGATCGCAATCCATGCAGGTTTTCGGATCACTGGCTATCCTCGCTTTTTACGCTGAACCCACACAATGATTCCTGCAATAAGGATCAATCCAGGCATGAGAAAAACTGATCCCAAAACCAGGAGGTTCATAACAATATTTTGAGGGGGTACCAAAATACGCTGAGTGGTCTTTTTTGGGGTCAAGTTAATCAGTTTATCCTGCTGAGCAGCCCAGTCGATCGAATTGATTATAAAATCGCCATTCCCAAAAGCGGTAAAGTTTTTAGTAATAGCAAAATTGGAATTACCTACAACAACAATCCTACCGTTAGTTGATGAATTTATCCCGGCAACTGCAAGTGGCACTGGACCTGGAAAGTCAACACCATCATCATATTTCACCTGATTTTGTTGTAAACCAGCAAAGTCGGTTTCTCCCCAGGCTTGATCAGCTGTCCAAACCAGGGTAGTCAGTTGTATATTTTCAGGTGGGGTCTGTGCGGCAACGACGCTACGTGATGAAGGAAAGATGGTAATCAGACCTGCCAATTTCATTACGATAGGATGATCACCATATTCGTTGGCTACTGCCTGTGATGGTGATTGAGAATTTGCATCGATCACGAAATCATTAGCAAGAAGTATGCCCCAAGTATTCATCGTATACTCAGCCAGTGGATCAGGTGTATTTCCAAACTGGGTCAAAGGTATAGGATCTTCAAGAATGAGAAGTGATTTACCAGAGTCAACGAATTGTTTCAGTAAATTCACTTCCTCGACAGTAAGAGGTTTGATTGGGCCTGCAATTATTATTTCTTCGGCATCTGCAGGAATTTGAGGATTGGCTGCTAAATTTAAAGTGGCTACCAGATAATTCTTCGATTCAAGGACAGACTTTACCTGACTATATGAGGTTTCATCCGTTCCCAACGGATCATGTTCACCGTGCCCTGTCAGAAAGTAAATTGCATGTTTTGTGGGATTGATCAATTTGATGATCGAGGTAACTATCTCTTCTTCTGAGACCAATTTTACCTGCTCTTTTTGATCTTTGAGCAACAAAACAATCGTTCCATCAGTGGTAATACTATATTTATTCGCGGTTATTGGATCTGCAACCGGATCGATAAATTGATAATCAAAGTTTCCCGAACTATTCGATTTTATATTTGAGAGCAAAGAATCAGCCTGATCCTTAGGATATTGTGGCGAAAAGAAAGCAAGTGCAATCACTTTTTCGGGCAAGCTCTTTAGTGCAGCTACAGTCTCAGGTGCCAGAGTATTATCCTGGTCTTCTGTAAGATCCCATTTGGTGGAATATTTGTTGACGAGAAAATTGGTGACAACCAAAATTCCTAAAACAGCTATAGAAAAAATTACAAAGTTACTTCCGTATTTTATCTGCCGGCCGGTAAAAAACGTTCTTACTTTTTCCGGATCGAGTACAGCGAATAGGGCAATACCTATAACTATAAATGCCAAACCGAGTTGTAGTGAAATATCAAATTTACGGACTACAAAAAAATATGCAGCAGAGAATATGATGGCAATACCGGACAGTAGAAGACTATAAGGAGCATACTTACGCAATTTGGGATCCATTATCGCCACCTCCGTGATTCAACAGACATGGTACCAAGAAACAATGCCAGGATAGTGACGCTTAGGTAGTAAACAATATCTTTCAATTCAATGATCCCTCTAAGGAAAGTGTTGTAGAAATGTTCGCTTAAATCCAAGTATGTGAAGAATTGTCCTCCTGTTGATGCTTGTATCCTTGATGGATAACCGATCATCCACAATACCAGGAGAATTCCGAGTGTAGCAAAGAACGCAGCAATCTGATTACTAAATAGGCTTGATGCAAATACGCCGATTGCAACAAAAACCCCAACCAGGAAAACCACACCGAGATAACCGGCAACCATCAGTCCCTGGTCAATTCCCGGTTTAACAAAAATATTCATTACAATCGGAAAAACAAAAGTCAGGGAGATAATCGCCATGTAGAAAAGGAACCCCCCCAGCCATTTTCCAACAATTAATTCCCAGTCCCTAACAGGAGCAGTAAGTAATGTTTCAAGAGTACCCATTCTTTGTTCATCTGCTATTGTGCGCATAGTTACAGCGGGAGTAGTGAATAATAATAAAGTCACCAGAGGGCTTAAAATGATTTGAATTGAAGGAGGGTACTGATTGACTACAGCATTGAGCATATTTGCATAAAATATTATTCCCAAGATTAACATAATAATAAATGCAACCACATATGCTATGGGGCTGATAATATACAGATTAAACTCCCGTTTTGCAATGGTCCAAACGTTTCTCATAATTCACCCATTATTCCTCAATATATTCCGGATTATCCTGAATTTCTTCCGTCAAGTTCAGTGAATGCGATTTTTCCAAACCATCATCCATAAAATCAGGTGCCGGAGAATCTTCCCTGGTTAATTGAAGGAATATCTCTTCAAGACTGAGGTTTGCTGCCCGCAGTTCCAATAGATCAAAACCTTTTTTGATTGCCAGACGAGCAATATCTGGCCTGGCATCAATCGCAGGCGAAACATTAATTTCAAGTGTGTCTTCAGAATACTTATGAACACCTTCGACACCTTTTAATTTCTGTAATGGATTGATCAGGTCTTCTACTATTCCACTTACACGCAGCATGACATGTTGTGCACCGGATAATCGCAATTGCAGATGCTCAGGAGTGTCTTCAACCACAATCCTTCCTTTATTAATTATTAATACCCGATTGCAAATTTGCTGAGCTTCGGAAAGAATATGTGTGGATAGTAAGATGGTTTTTTCTTTTCCAATTTCACGGATCAGATTCCTTACTTCGAGTATCTGGGCAGGGTCTAAACCAATTGTGGGTTCGTCCAGAATTAGTACATCCGGGCTATGAAGTAATGCCTGGGCAAGTCCTATTCTTTGCCGCATTCCTTTTGATAAATTGCTGATGTACCCTGACGCACGATCTTCCATATGAACCCTGGCCAATGCTTCCTCTACCTTATCATCGCCATTAGAAAGATGGCGCAAGTCGGCCATATATTTCAAATATGAGTAAACTGTCATCTCGTTATATAAAGGGACAGTTTCTGGCAAATAACCAACCAATCGGCGAACATCCAAGGAATTCTTAATGACGTCAAATCCTCCGATTCGAGCAAAACCACTCGTTGGAGGCATGTAACCTGAAAGGATCCGCATGGTGGTTGTTTTCCCGGCTCCATTTGGCCCTAAAAAACCTACAACTTCACCTTTTTCAGCCGTAAAACTAATATTATCTATGGCGCGCCGCTTACCGTAATCCTTGGTTAGCCCTTCAACTTCGATCATCGAAAGCTCCTTACAAAAAAATGGATTGCCTTGACATTATGCCAGGCAACCAGTAGTTATTCCAAATAAAGCCGAACTTTTCTTTTGGCTGACCTGTAAGACTATACAACGAGAGGGATACTAAAGTCAAGTACCCAATTAACCTCTAATCAGATACTAATGTCCTCACATTAATACTGTATTAACTAATTAATTATTAGGGGCGGATACAAAAATGTTAGGGTAGTAATAGGACCAAAGCCAAAGCGTGGAGATAATAGGATGAATTTCCAATATTAAACTTTGGACAAGGATGATTTCCATAAGTAGATATTAGTTATCCCGTATATAATTTAGTGCACCTTGATAAATATACAAAGAGGTTGTACAATAGATAAAATGAAAGTAGAGTTGCATAATAATTAATATTGCAAGTGAAACAAGCTATTCTGATAGGAAAGTAAATGGTAAAATAGTTTTTTGCAATTAATTTTTGTAGTTCATCTAATTTATAAGGGAGAAAGCATGGAAATTAATCTATTAGGTTTAGCGAAACATGGTTTGAATGCATTTGAGCAATGGGCGATTGTCGGTGTTTTGATCACTGCCTTCATAAGCCTGGCTTATGCATGGATATTACGTGGTGTCGTCCTTAAGAAGGACAAAGGCACAGAAAAGATGCAGGAAGTATGGAATGCGATTCGAGTCGGTGCAGATTCTTATCTTAATCGGCAACTAAAGACAATATTACCTGCTATCGTATTATTAGGTATTGCACTCTACTTGAGTGTAGCAGTGGTTCCTCCAAGTAGAGAAGCCGTTGCAGAGTTTCCACAGAATACCAAAACCATCATTGCCATAGGAAGAACGATAGCATTTATTATGGGTGCTACATTCTCCCTTCTGGTTGGACAACTTGGAATGCGTATGGCAATCCAGGCCAATGTTCGGGCTGCTTCAGCAGCAAGACGTGGATTTAATGAAGCACTATCCATCGCATACTATGCAGGTACTGTAACAGGTATGCTCACAGATGGCCTCGGACTCCTTGGTGGAACAGTTATTTTTATAGTATTTGGAACTGCAGCACCAGATGCACTGTTAGGCTTCGGCTTTGGTGGCACGTTACTGGCGTTATTCATGCGGGTCGGTGGTGGCATCTACACCAAAGCTGCTGACGTTGGAGCTGATCTCGTAGGAAAAGTTGAAAAAGATATTCCTGAGGATGACCCAAGAAACGCCGCAGTGATAGCAGATCTGGTCGGAGATAATGTTGGTGACTGTGCCGGTATGGCAGCAGACATTTTTGAGAGTTACGAAGTAACCATCGTATCTGCATTAATCCTGGGATTATCATTGATGGCTTTCGATCCGGCACATAGTCTTAAATGGATCGTATATCCTCTGATCATTCGTGGTATCGGCGTCATCAGCTCTATCCTTGGAACATTTACAGTTCCAATTTGGGAAAAATTCCCAATCAAGTTCTTGAGGGCACATGATGCTGAAGAATCGATGTTCCGCTCCTATGAAGTCTCCAGCGTAAATACAGTAGCATTCTCATTCCTGGTAGCCATACTATATGCCGGAGATTGGCGTTTGGCAGCGTTAACATCGATAGGTGTAGCTTTAGCTGTCGCTTTCAATCCCCTTACCTCTTATTTCACAGCCACACGAAAAGCACCAGTAAAAGAAATTGTCAAATCTGCCAATACTGGTCCAGCCACGCTAATTTTATCCGGCTTATCGGTCGGTATGGAATCCAGCGTTTGGGCACTGGTTGTTATCGCTATTAGCTTCACCCTCTCCTATTTACTTTACCAGGCTGACGGCGCAATTTACGTCTTATACGCTGTTGCCATGGTTGGTATCGGTATGCTTAGCCACACTGGCAATAATGTCGCCATGGATTCCTATGGTCCAATTACTGATAACGCTAATGGAATCGGTGAAATGGCATGGCAAGGTGAAAATGATGAAAATACTATAAAAGCTCGTCAGATCATGGCAGACCTTGATGCTGTAGGTAACACAACAAAAGCTATCACTAAAGGTGTAGCCATTGCTTCAGCAGTGATTGCAGCGGTAAGTTTATTTGCATCATTCATAACTGATATTGGCCGCGTTCAAGAACAATTGGGAATGCCGGTTTTAAGTGCAATTCGAATTAGCGATACACGCGTCTTTATCGGTTTCTTACTTGGTGGTGCTCTGCCATGGTTGTTCAGCTCATTATCAATCCGTGCTGTATCCAGAGCAGCAGCTGAAATTGTTGAGGAAGTTCGCCGTCAATTTAGAATTCCCGGCATTATGGAAGGAACAGTCAAACCGGATTATGCCCAGGTTGTAGGGATCTCCACACGATCTGCACAGAAAGAACTGGTTCCCCTTGCGGTTATATCCGTAGTTATGCCGTTGTTAGTTGGAATGATCCTCCAGGTGGAAGCATTAGGTGGTTTCCTAGCAGGCGTAATTCTCAGCGGCCAACTATTAGCAGTATTCATGTCCAATGCTGGTGGTGCCTGGGACAATGCAAAGAAAGCGATCGAAGATGAACCACGGGACCTTGCTGCAAATACAGGTAAGGGTTCTGAAAGACATAAGGCCGGCGTCGTTGGCGATACTGTCGGTGATCCATTAAAAGACACAGCAGGTCCGGCATTAAACCCGATGATCAAAGTTGTCAATCTGGTTTCACTTCTTGCTGCTCCCGTTATTGTAAAATACCAGAACCCAACAGTTGGTTTCTGGATCGTAGTTGCCATCCTACTGGGTGGATTGGTCTGGGGTGTCATGACCAGTAAAAAAGAAGTTACACCATTAAAATAGGTAACGAATAATTAATTAGTAAAGAGACTTGCCAAATTCTGGCAAGTCTCTTTGTTTTTCAACTAAAATCCATTGTTCATTTATGCGATCTAGTAATGCTTGAATACAAATAAGATAACCCTATGCTCACCCATATCATCGAAAGAGCTAAATTCAATAAATAATATCTTTGGAAAGTGATCGGCAGCATAAAAATTGAAAAAGCTGTCTGTAGAATGGAAATGATCAGCAAAACGAGGAAAGTGTTGTTTGTGGAATTATAAACTGATTTAATCTTTCGGAGAGATAAAATAAAGCCAAACAATCCAATAATTAATGTCAGCAATCCATAGTACCATCCGGAAAATAGCCGGTGAAGAATATTTGAACCATAGATCAAGATCGCTTGTGCAAGTTCTATTGAGTAATTCCCAATGTCATAAAAAGCCGGGGTAGCAAAATATGTATTGGCAAGCCAGGCTGCCAATCTTGATGGAAAGGTTGTTACTGCCAGGGAACTTGATATCGCTTGATATACGGCCGCTTGAGCTTGTGTAAATGCAAGACGATGTTGAATTTGTAGGATCGCCACATGAAATGGATCCTTCCAAGCTACCGGATTTAGAACATAATAAGTCAAGAAAATTGTTCCACAAAAAAAGAGAATTTTCTTAAGACTTAGCAACTTATTTTTAGTTTTTATACCTTTTATGATCCAAATTATGACTGGCATAAATAGGACGGGTAAGGTCGTTTGCTTTGCCTGGAAAGCTAAACCAGCTAACATCCCGATCAGGAATGCTTTTTCTGGTTTTCGAATGATCAAGAAAATGACAGCGAAATATAGGCAAAATGATAATCCTTCTGCCATCGCCCGGCGGGTATGCACCAAAAAGATGGCATTCATTCCTAAAACTAGTGTAAATAGCAGACTAATTTGCCAATTCACCAACCTCTTTAGGATCAGAAAGAAGAAAACTAACCCCAAGGGGACAAATAATGCAAGACTCAGTCTGGCAACAAGCAACATGTAATTGGTCGGCAATGCGCCATTTGCTTTATTCTCTTCCCAGGATAGGGACCAATTCCAATCGGATTTCAGTAGTGGCAAATGGAAAATTCCGCGTGATATACCAATGATAGTCCTGGGCAGCGGGGCATCGATCAAACGATAACGTTGTTCAGGTGTAAGAGTAGTATCTGCGTGATAGAACAAGCTACCCGGAGCAGTGAATATTAAATCTACATCGTGACTCATATAAATTTGAGTGGATTCGTCAGGGTGAAAAGGAACTAGCAGAATTGTGGAAAAGAAGAATACCAAATATAGAATTAATATCGATATTGGAATGACTTTTTCCAGAGATACGGATCTCATACTAATCATTCCTTTTGTATATTAATAAGCCCTTGCTTCCATATATATCCGTCGGGTATTCTTTTATGAAACTATAACGCGTAAGAAAATCAGTAGATTTGAGGAACGTATTTCTTCCATAGACCTCCAGGAAAACAACCACATCGGGTTTTTGATCAAGGATCAATTGGGTGGGAATGGCATAATTACTGACATAGTCTTCCCTGGGTAAAGGGTAATAACTGGATGACACAGGTGAATTTAATCCCACAGTATCCAGAATAGTCCTATTTGTATAGTAGCCTAGTACACCGACATCCCCGGCAGCAACCACAGAATCTGAGGTTGTCGCAGCAATGACATCTTTTGATGCTGACTTGTAGAGTTCCTCCAATTTGATCCATGCCATTTCTGGTGAAGGAGAATAATTTCCATGATCGGGATGGAGAACCCAACTATTTAATGTGAAGAATAAAGGAAGTAATAAAGCTATTGTCAAAATAGTATTTGATAAGGCAGACAAACCTGGTCCGGTGAAATATTTATTGTGTGATTTGTGGGTTGTCAGTTTACCTCTGGCAATTTCAAAACACTTTTTCAGGAATGTCTCTGCACCCGTTAGCAGGATAAGCATGTAGATCGGCAATGGAGGAGTTAAGTACCAGCGAAATATTAAGGGATGCACAAGTGAAAAAGTAATAAAGTAGAGAAGAGGGTAAATTAAAAGAGGAAGAGTTATTGGATTCTTCCTGAAAATGGCCATAGATCCGACAAAGAAAAATAATGGAATAGTTATCAACCCGATATACAAAAAGCCTGGACTGAGAGTGTAATCTTCACTAAAAGGGGTCAGAAAATGCTGCAGTAAACGGATGAATGCTGCATTATCTGGTAGCAAATAAGCAACTGATTTAGCCGCTATTGAATGGGGGAGCAAAGTCCCAAAATATAAGTAGCTAAAAACTAACCAGGACACCAAAGGAATTGCGGCAATTATCATCGCTTTAGGTTGGTAAATTTCCCAGCGTTTCTGAATTATTGGAAAGCAAAGCAGCGGCAAAACAAATATTAATGCATCCGGTCTGGTCAGAATCATCAGCGATGCGCATAGCCATAATCTTAACAGTTGTTTGTTCAAATAGAAAAAAGATGTTAATAATAACAATAAGACAAATAGACTAGTTTCCAGCCCGCCTATAGCGAAAGTGACGCTGAAAGGAGCAATCGACCAAATTAATCCTGTTATCGCACCTACCCTGAATGTTGATATATTTTTTCCGATCTCGAATAAAACTACACAAGAAACAGCATCAATAAATGAATTTAGTAACCAAGATATAATGGGAAAGGGAGCTTGTACTCCTCCTGTAACAGCTCCTAATGTTGTAAGGATCAGAGTATACAAAGGTGTTGTAGTTCCAAGGACGCGTTCATCCACATTGAATGTGAAACCATTTCCAGCTAAAATATTACGGGAGTATCGGTACGTAATATAGGAATCATCGATAATTCGTGGTCCGGGGATGATCCTGGCTGTCAAAGCAATAATGATTAAGAGAAGCGGAAAATATCGTCGCATAATGGAATTATATGTCTGATACCAAGATGGTCAATCACCAAAACCCTAAAAATTATATTTTTCATATCTTGTTGGTTGTCCTTATCAGTGTAGCGATTCGTTGGGTTCTCATATTATTGAACAAAGTACCCTTCAATAGCGATGAGGCAATCGTGGGATTAATGGCGAATCATATATTGAAAGGTGAAAATTCAATCTTCTTTTATGGTCAAGCCTATATGGGTAGCCTAGATAGTTATATAGTGGCCGGTTTTTTTATGCTGCTTGGAAATTCAATCACATCAATAAGGATCAGTCAGACAGTTTTATTTATATTATTTTTAGTGGCAGGGTATTATTTGGCTTATTTGTTGTTTAAATCCAGGAAAGCTGCACTTGCCACGATAATAATGCTCGGTGGTTCTCCGGTTAATTTTTTACTATACACGACAGTTACCCTGGGGGGGTATATTGAAGCCTTGCTATTTGGCATTTGTATCCTAATCCTTGGATATAGAATAGAAGAAAATGAAGGATTTGGGGTAAAAAATTCATATACACTCAGGATTCAATTTTTTCTTTTTGGTTTATTCATCGGTGCTGGGATCTGGGTATTAGGAATAACACTGATATTTAGTTTCAGCGCATTGATCATGCTTGGATTTTTGATTTATCGAAAAAAGGTGAAGTTTGGATTAACAATTGAAGCATTGATACTGGTAATTGTTGGAGGACTAGTGGGTGGATTACCTGTATTAATTTATTTTATCTCGAATGGAGTCGTCGTTTTTCTGAATGAGCTAATGGGTAGTGCGATATCCATCGGGCAACAATCATACCTTAACCAAATCGGGCTGCATCTTGTTAATTTCATATTGTTTGGAATTTCTGCAGTTTTGGGGTTCCGGCCTTCATGGAATGCAACCTGGTTATTGCTGCCACTCATTCCAATTATTCTTGCCATATGGCTGTTTCTTATTCGAAAGACATTTATATATGGGCAAAAATCAAAATCAACATTGCTGATCAGGATTTGGCTGCCGAGCATTATATTAATGGTTGCATTTGTTTTCACCCCATTTGGTATGGATCCTTCCGGGAGGTACTTCCTCCCGATCAATATCTCGTTAGCATTTACCGTCGGATTATTGATAGCCATCTACGGCTTAAAGAAAAATAAATATATGGCACCAATCATTGCAACCTTACTTATATTTAACATTGGCGGGATTATCCAGTCTGCTTATCAATCGCCTGATGGAATAACAACGCAATTTGCACCAGGGACCATTATTGATCACAGCTATGATCAGGAGTTGATCAATTTCCTAAAGGAATCTTCCAATACCCGGGGATATTCCACCTATTGGACGGCTTATCCAATCGTGTTTAAATCTAATGAGGATGTCATCCTGGTCCCCGTTCTACCGTACCATGCAGATCTGAAACACACCATAAGGGATAACCGGTATGAACCCTATTCAAAACTGGTCAATGCATCTCCGAATCCAGTTTATATCACATCCAATAACCCGAATTTGGATCGACAATTGGTCATGAAGTTAACTGAATCGGGTGTGGACTGGTCCGAAAAACTTATTGGAGACTATCGAGTTTACTATGAACTCAGTAGAAAAGTGTTACCTGAGGAAATAGGATTTGGAATAAACCGACAATGAAAAATAAAAATTCATCAACGAACTGGTCTTTTGATTACTTTTTTGCTGCCACATTTTTTATTTCAGTTCTCGCCGGCTGCATCATGCTTGGTCCCAGGCTTTTGAATATGGACGGGGACCTTGGCAGGCACCTTACAGTTGGTTCATACATTTTAGATTCAGGAAAAATCCCAACATTGGATATATTTTCGCATACCATGGCAGGGGAACCATTTACTCCCCATGAATGGTTAACCGAAATTATTTTTACTTTGGCAAATCGCTGGCTGGGCTTGACAGGAGTAGTATTCCTGACCAGCATCATTATTGCATTAGTCTGGTATTTATTGGGTTATGAAGTAATGAAAAGAAGTGGTGGATTCTATTTTTCACTGCTTGTGGTCATTATTGGAATAGCAGCTTCCAGCATCCATTGGTTAAGCCGGCCGCATATCTTCACATATATATTTTTACTCCTCTGGATAAAAATGTATTCTAGTAATATTTCCATTTATAAGAAATGTGCAGCCTTAGCCCTGATCATGATCGTCTGGGTTAATTCCCATGGAGCATTTATTACGGGTCTCGTTTATATCGGCATCGATGTGGCTGTTTTTTTTATTTCATCAATTTTTTCAAAATCAGATAATAAAGATTTTAATCAACTTAAGAAATCTTTATTGATCTTTCTAGCATCATGTGTGGCAATAATACTTAATCCTGCCGGGTTTCAAATACTTGGAACGGTGTTCAACTTTTTACAAAACAAATATTTAACTTCACAGACACTGGAATACCAACCTCCCAATTTATTAGCACCGTCATTTATCCCCTTTACAATATTTTTACTCATTTGTGCTTATTTCCTATTCAGATTTAGAAAACACAGCAAATTAGTTGATGCAATTCAAATCGTCATATGGAGTATCTTCGGAATTATCAGCGCCAGAAACATACCTTTAGCCATCATCGTAGGATTACCCATTTTAAGTACTTATCATGGGAAGAAAAACAATGTAGACAATACAATTAATGACGAGAAAAAAACCTCTTCGAGAAATGAACATAGATATCCACGATTAGCGGTTGGAATAGCATTACCTGTTTTGATCTCAATAGCAGTCCTCGTTCTAGTTCTAAAGGGTCCTGGGATGATACAGAGGAATGAATTTCTCACAATGAGATTTCCTGTGAAAGCTGTAGATTACGTTATTGCTCATCCAATTGAAGGTAATATGTTCAATGAATTTACCTGGGGCGGTTACCTTCTGTACAGATTATGGCCTGAGCAGAAAGTTTTTATTGATGGGCAAACTGATTTTTATGGAGAAAACTTAACCCGGGAATATGCTGATGTGTACAATGCAAACAAAAATATTGAGGAAATTCTGAATAAATATTCCATCAAATGGGTGATCGTAAGGCACAATTCTAAATTGGCTTATGAGTTAGAAAACCACCCGGATCTTTGGAAGTTGGATTATAAGGATGAATTGAGCGTAATCTATTCCAGAAAGTAACAATTAAAGATAAAGGTCAGGTTTACGGTCCGCCCATACAGGAATTCTTTTTCTGACATCTTCAACTAAATCCAAATCAATTGGGACAGTAATTAGTCCTTCGTTTTCAACCAAGGAAGCTATTACTTCCCCCCAAGGATTGACTACTGCACTATTACCCCCATAATCGACTCCCAGGACTGAACCAACACAATTAACACCTATCATGAATACCTGGTTTTCAATTGCTCGCGCTTGCAGAAGGATTTTCCAATGCTCAATACGTGGTTTTGGCCATTCTGCAGGAATGATCATTACGCCGCAGTTGTTTAATGCCAGTTTTCTAATAAATTCAGGAAAACGCAGATCATAACAAATCGCGGCACCGGTAATTCCTAAAACAGAATTGAAGGGTCTTATCTCGTTACCAGCGGAGAAAAAATCACCTTCTCCCAGCAAATTGAATAAATGGATCTTACGGTATGTGTGGACAATTATTCCTTCCGAATTGACCATCACGAAAGTGTTATATAGCTTCCCTTGATCATTTTCGACAAAAGAGCCGGCGATGGCGATGGAGTTTGCCCCGGCGATTTCACTGATTACATCGGTTGCGGCTGGCAGCATCCAATTCTTCCACCCATTAATCCTGGCATAATTGTAGCCATGCAGGCATAACTCCGGTAAGATTAATAGAGATGATTTTTCTTTGGCTGCAAGCCTGGCAGCTTCCATTGTTCGCTGTAAATTTAAGTCAGGATCATTGGGGTTGATATTGTATTGATAAATGGAAATTAGCTTAGTATTCATATTCCTTGCCTTATTTGACCCGTATTTTTGTTAAGTGTACAATAACCAAGCAGATTAGAATAGATTTCCATGGATGCCAATGAACCAAAATCGAAATAATAACATCAAGTATGCGGTTGTGATGGTACTGGTCATTATTATCATCGTGGTTTTAACGATGGTAAATCTTCAATTTTCAAATCAAAATCCCGGGGGAAATGATTTTTTAGCTCGATGGAATGGAGCTCACGAGTGGTTAATCAATGGGAATAATCCATATACCAATCAGGTTAGCGAGGTTGCCCAGAAAATGATCTATGGCAGACTGGCAGACCCGTTAAAAGGGGAGGATGTTGCCCATTTCGTTTACCCAATATATTCCATGCTTTTCTTTGCACCTTTTGCGCTGATGGATTACACATTGGCCAGGGCGGTTTGGATGACGGTTTTAGAGCTGGCTATGGTAGCGCTTACATTTATCAGCCTGAGGTTATCAGGATGGAAGATAAAACCAGTCAGCCTGGCTGGAATTTTGATCTTTTCAATTCTCTGGTATTGTTCAGTCAGGACGATCATCTTGGGTCAATTTTCTGGAATAAATGCATTATTAATTCTGATCAGTCTGTTGTGTATAAAAACTGAGCACGATCAGGTTGCGGGTATATTACTGGCGTTATCCACCTCTAAACCGCAAATGAGTTACCTGCTCATAATTTTTGTAATATTTTGGGCCATTCGATCTTCCCGGCATCGGATTTGGATCAGTTTTTTTACTGCCATGATCATAATGACTGTTGTTGGATGGCTGCTTCTTCCCGGATGGCCTATTGGCTGGCTTCAACAATTGATGAATTATCCTGGTTATACTGACCGGATAGGTTCCATCGTATCGATAATCGCCGGTGTAACGCCAGGAATTAAAGACCAGGTTTCCACGGGATTAATGATCGTATTTTACGTCTACATGGTATTTGAATGGTCACGGACTCGCGGAAATGATATTCCCACATTTTTATGGACTGCATACGTTACATTGGTCATTACCAACTTTGTTGCTTACAGAACTGCCACGCCGCACTATGTGGCTTTGCTGGCTCCAATTTTTCTTGTCAGTAAGGTGATTGGTGAAAGATGGGGAATATTTGGAAAATGGGTAACTGGGGCAACGTACATTATATTTTTTGCAGGGTTATGGGCGTTATTTATCTTAACCATCAAAGGGAATGATGAACAGGCAATCATGTATCTCCCTGTTCCCGTTGTCACTTTAATTGGACTTTGGTGGACAAGGTGGTGGGCAATTCGTCCTCCAACCAGGCTAGTTGAGGATTAAGCAGAGTCATATCTACCATGGAGATAAGACGCCGGAAATTAGATGAACTGATCCAAAAGTGGAATAACCTCCCAATATTTCTGATATTACTTACCGGATTTCTTCTCAGGTTGATCAAAGTTAGCTCGCGAGGAATTTGGTATGACGACGCTTTCAGTATCCTATTAGCTAATCGTCCAATTGCAGATATTATTCCCGGGACCGCTGCAGATACAATGCCGCCAGTATATTATTTTCTACTTCACATCTGGGGACTTTTATCGCAGCAGATCTGGTATCTGCGGTCATTAAATATTTTACTCAGCACCGGTTCGATATACCTGGTATATATCCTGGTTAAAAAACTTTCAAACCCGAAAGCAGCAATCATTGCAGCGTTCTTAACAGCCATTTCTCCATTCCAGATATTCCATGCCCAGGAATTGCGAATGTATGTAGTATTACAGAATGCATTACTGATCCATATCATTTTATTTATCGACATTTTCATCATCAATATCAAAACCAGTTCCCCAAAAATGCTTATGGCTGGATTTGTGTTTTCCGGCTTAATTGCGCTTTATACCCATAATCTGGCAATATTTACCCTGGTTGCTCTGGATGTATACCTACTGATAAAAAGGGAAAGGAAAAAATTAGTGCGGTTGGTTGTGATGCAGGGTATTATGGTTGTTTTATTCATCCCATGGTTGGTGTTTCTACCGGGGCAAATTGAAAAAATTCAGACTGCTTTTTGGACACCCAAACCTGGCCTTGTCCAAATTATTCAAGGAATATTAACTACCCTATCGACTCTCCCGCAATCTACCATAGGAGTTTACCTTGCAGCAGTATCGATCGCTATTGTGTTAGTGATCCTCATCCAAAAGACCAAAATCCGGGTAATCGGACGAATTGAAATACAACTATTACTCTGCTTGGTCATCATTCCACCGCTTCTATTATTTTTCATGTCTTGGTTCATGCGGCCGATCTATGTACCCAGGGCATTTATTGTATCTGGGATATTGTTTTATGCACTGGCTGCCATACTTTTATTAGAACCTACAATATTATCAAAAAAAGAAAGTGGTGAAACTAAATCAACAAGCAGAATTGACCCGTTTGCAAAATTGGCAATACTATTATTTATATTTATTGCGATACCGGCATTACTTTATCAATATACGTACCAGTCTTTTCCACGCAGTGAATTTGAAAAAATGATGAAAACCATAGGCGAAAGCTGTACTAATAATTGTGTGATTATCCATGACAATAAGCTAAGCTACTTTCCGGCTTATATTTATGATCGCCAGGCTAACCAGGTATTTATTGCTGATGAAGTCGGTACTCACAACGACACACTTGCATTAAAATCGCAACAGGTAATGAGTATTTATGCTCAACCTGATATGGATACGGCAATCCGAAATAATCAAGAAATTAGATTCGTTGTTTTTTCCAAGGCCATAGCAGAGTATAAAGAAATGGGAGTATCCGTCCACCCGAAAATACAATGGCTAAGTAGCCAATTTATTCAAGATAATCATATTAGCATTGGGGATCTTGAGATATTTTATTTCTCAAAGAAATAATGAAAATCCGGGATTATTTCCTTTTATTTATTGCAGGTCTTATTGTCAGTTCCTTGATGCTTTTAATTAGGCCATATACAGGGTATATGGATGCTGATTATTATTTTGGAGCAGCCAGAGAGATTGCATCCGGTCATGGATTCATACAAAATTTTCTCTGGAATTACCTGGATAACCCGGCGAGTATTCGTCATCCAGCGTTCACTTACTGGATGCCATTAAGTTCAATTATCGCCGCCGTAGGATTATGGCTTTTTCAAACTAATGAACTATTACCAGCACGAATACCTTTCGTGTTAATTTTTTCATTTGTTCCTGTAGTCACAGCAATGATGACATACCGAATAACCAGTTCGAGATCTTCCGCCTGGGTGGCCGGCCTATTAAGCGTCTTCTGCGGATATTATCTGCGTTTTATCTCAGAACCAGATTCTTTTGGCATCACAATGATCCTGGGACCATTGATCATCCTGCTGGCAGGTATTACCCCTCCAGCCAGGAAAACCTGGGTCCATCCCATATCGATAGGGGTATTATGCGGATGGATGCATTTGGCAAGAGCTGATGGAATTTTGTGGCTGATTATTGGAACAACGGGTTTGATCTATTCAAATCGGGTATTTGAAAAATCTTCTGAAAATCTGGTTGTGAGGCATTATTCATTCTGGAAATGCCTTTACGGCGTAGGACTCCTTATTGTCGGTTATGTTGTGATTACTTTTCCATGGTATATCCGGAATATTCAATATTTCGGTACACTTTTTCCACCGGGAAACTCACGCACATTATTTCTATCTGAATATGCCCAGGTATTTTCTTATCCAGCAGCAAGTATCACTTTTCAAACATGGTGGAATGGCGGAATTAGTAGAATAATCTCTGGGATTTTCTCGGCAACCGGTACAAACCTCGCATCTGCATTCGTCGTTCAGAGTAATATCGTTATGCTCCCATTGGTATTTATTGGGATGTACAACAAAAAATCGACTCCAATAATGAGATTAACATTATTTGCATGGTTGATAACATTTATCAGCATGAGTGTAGTATTTCCGTATGCAGGGAGCAGAGGTGGATATTTGCATTCGGGTGCAGCCATTCAACCGTTAATTTGGGCATATGCTGCCCTGGGTCTATCCATAGTCATTCAAAAGGGAATTGAATGGCGGAAATGGAATAGCAAGATGGCCACCAGATTATTCAACAGTTTCACCATCCTTATAGCTTTGATCATTTCAGGTTACGTTGTCTGGGGAGATAAAATCAACGCTGAAAAATCCATTTCAGCAAACCAATGGGAAGATTACAAATTAATTGATAATTATATTGGGCAGTATTTGTTCGTTCTTGACTACAGCGTGATGGTGAATAACCCTCCAGCATATACTAATGCAACCAACCAACCTGCAGTTGTAATTCCGTATGGAAATTTGGCCACACTTAATGAAGTTGCTACCAAATATGCAGTCAACTACCTGGTCATTGATCAAAACCATATTCTGAATTATGAGGTACTTTATAAGGTACCGCAGGATTATGACAACCTGATCTACCTTGGAAGTGTAAAAGATTACCGCGTTTATGAGTTTAAGAAATAATGAATATTGGCAGAATTAGGACGCAGCTACTTATCATTTCAGGGATTTGCCTGGCAGGTGTCTTTGGATACATTATTACCGCGGGTTTTCATTTCCGAACCGGGTTTCCACTGGATGATGCATGGATCCATCAAACCTTTGCCCGAAATCTAATTGAATACAAAGAGTGGTCTTTCAATCCAGGCAATCCAACTGCTGGCTCTACTTCTCCCCTATGGACGATCTTACTTTCAGTAGCTCACATATTCCACTTAAATCCCCTTTACTGGTCTTACTTTCTAGGCGGGTTATTTTTTATCCTTACTTGTCTGTTTGTCATCAGTATTATTAATCAAGCTTATTTGGTGGATAAATGGTTATTAACAGTTTTCATGATCGCTTTAATTCCTCTCGAATGGCATCTAATTTGGGCAGCATCATCCGGAATGGAGACGATGTTATTTACATTTTTTGTGATTTTCGTATTTTATCTATTTCTTCACAAGGAGATTAATCCAATTGTTATCGGATTAATTATCGGCTTGGCCGTTTGGGTACGACCGGAAGGGATTACTTTGATCGGTCCAGCCGGGTTGATGATCATTTATCAAAATTATAATAATCCAAAAAATTTACTCATAAATCTCATCAAATTAATTGGTTCTTTAATCATTATCCTACTGCCATATTTGTACTTTAATTATTCGTTATCAGGTTCTGTTTGGCCGAATACTCTGTTAGCCAAGCAAATAGAATATACGAGTAATTTACAAACAAATCCGTTAATACAGTTCTTTAGATTATTTGGAGTTATTTTAGTTGGTAGTAATTTATTCTTATTGCCTGGATTTGTTTATGGTTTACTTTCGTCAATAAAAACCAAGAAATTGTTTCAAATATCCATATTTCTCTGGTTTTTTGGCTTTATCCTAATTTACGCCCTAAAGTTGCCAGTGACCTACCAGCATGGCCGTTATCTTATCCCGATCATTCCGGTTTATTTATATCTATCAATTCAAGGAATTATTAATTTTATCGAAATAATCAGTAGAAGAAGAATTGGATGGTTAATAGGACAGGTGTGGCTACTTTCTTCGATTTTTATCTCCATAGGATTTTATATTTTGGGAGCAAAGGCATACGCTTCGGATGTAGCAATCATCGAGACCGAAATGGTTGAACCCAGCTATTGGATAAGGAATAATACTTCACCTGACGCGGTAATCGCGGCGCACGACATCGGTGCATTAGGGTATTTCAGCGATCGATTTGTACTAGATCTGGCAGGATTAATCAATAAGGATGTTGTTCCCATTGTTACAAACCCTCGAGAGTTGACAAAATACTTAAATGAATCAAATGCAGAATACTTAATGATATTTCCTAACTGGTATTCTGAATCGTTAGAACCTGAATCTCAGTTGATTTATAAAGGTAATTTTCCATATGTAACTCAAGCTGGTGGGGAATCAATGGAAATTTATAAGCTCAAAAAGTAAAGAAGTTCTGGTTGTCTATATGTTTTCAATATTTTTAGGTATAATTTACAATTGGTCATAAATTAATATATTTTGGAAATTCATATATCATAAATAGGATTGGAGCTATTCAATGGTACTAACAAACGAGAAGGAAGAGGTCAGCCCTGTCGATGAATTTCTAAATGATGTAAGTCAGGAATTGGATCAGACAACTCGATCCTTAAAAGACATTGGAATGATGCTGGATCAAAGTCAAAATGAACTTAATAAGCTTTCACAAAAAAATAGTCAAATTTCCTCGCAATTACAAAAAACACAATCAAACATTGATTCTATTTCACGAACGGAAATTCGAACTTTATATGAAAGTGCCTTGGATGCGCAACAACGATTATTTGTGATGCGTGGACAAATAGAAAAACTTCAGAGTGAACAAAGCCAATTAAAAAAATATCAAGGCTTCCTTGAAAAAACTACCAAGATTAATGAACATGGAAAGTCAACTGTTACGGTAAAAAAAGGAAGTGCCTCCGATACGGTTCAAATGTTAATTAATGCCCAGGAAGTGGAAAGGCAGCGATTATCCCGTCAAATGCATGATGGTCCTGCTCAAGCCCTTTCTAATTTCATATTGCAGACTGAAATTGCCATGCGTTTATTTGACATAGATCAAAATCGAGCAAAAGAAGAGCTTGGAAACCTAAAGAATTCTGCAATGAAAACTTTCCAAAAAGTCAGGGAATTCATTTTTGAACTTAGGCCTATGATGCTGGATGACCTGGGTTTAGTACCAACCATAAATCGATACGTGGAATCTTACAAAGCTCAAACAGGTTTGGATATTGACATCACAATTACCGGATCTGATATCCGCATGGAATCATTTTTAGAAGTCTTAATTTTTAGATCCATCCAGGAATTACTAAGCAGTGCATCACACCATAGCCAGGCAAGTAAAATCAAGATTCAGCTAAATATTGATAATGATTCCGTCCGGGTTAGTGTCAACGATAATGGTAAGGGGATCCAAGGCGATGACAAAGATACTGATAGCAAGTTAGGTATTAAGCTTATCAGGGATAGAGTTGAAATGCTTGGCGGCAGGACAGATATTGATAGTGTCGAAAATCAGGGTACATTAGTTTCGATTGAAATGCCAATGGTTAAAGCTTTGGAAACAAAACCGGCTTAATCATTATGCAATAATTTATTCTCATAGGAGTAGTTTTATGACAAAGACGATTGGTATTTTAACAGGCGGCGGAGACGTGCCAGGCTTAAATCCGTGCATGAAATCAGTAGTATTAAATGCACTTGATTCAGGTTATAAGGTAATGGGTATCCGGAGAGGATGGGGAGGGCTTTTAAACTACAATCTGGATGAACCTTCTACCCATGAATATTATATTCATCCATTAAATCGCGAAGATGTTAGAAAAATCGACCGCAGTGGTGGAACTTTTCTACATACTAGCAGAACAAATCCACAAAAAGTAAAACCGGAAAAAGTTCCTGATTTCCTGAAAACCTCCAGTATGGGCAAAAAAGTGGATAAAGAAGGAACAATGGATTACACAGATCACGTTAAAAAAGTGATCGAAGCAACAGGAATCGATACCCTGGTTACTATTGGTGGTGATGACACCCTCAGTTATTCAGTTCGACTTCATAAAGAAGGGTTTCCAGTTGTAGCGATTCCAAAAACAATGGATAATGACGTCTTTGGAACCGATTATTGTATCGGTTTTTCAACAGCAGTTACTCGTTCGGTTGAATTCATCACAAATATGCGTACTTCTGTCGGCTCACATGAGAGAATTGGAGTCATTGAACTATTTGGCCGCAATTCAGGTGAAACAAGTTTGATCAGTGCATACTTGAGCTATGTAGACCGGGCGATCATTACAGAAGTTCCATGCAATATAGAGAAGCTTACATCCTTCCTAATGGAAGATAAAAGAAATAATCCATCCAATTACGCCATAATGACAATTTCAGAAGGTGCGATTATCGAAGGTTTGGATGTTGTTGAGACAGGCGAAGCTGATGCTTATGGTCATAAAAAATTAGGTGGGGTAGGCCAGATAGTCTCAGAAGAAATAAAAAAGAGAACCGGACAGGATATTATGTACCAGGTTGTGGCATATTTAATGCGCTCTGGTGCACCTGATTCCCTGGACAGAATGGTAGCCATGTCCTTCGGAAATCTGGCTATGCAGTTAATACGCAGAAATGAAACCGGAAAAATGGTTGCATTACACGGTGGAAAATATACAACTGTGCCCATTGATATGATATTAACAGGAAAGAAACGCGTAGATGTCCCAAGTTTCTACGATGTTGAACATTATCTGCCAAGAGTTCATGATTTCATGGGTGTTCCCATGTTCTTGAGTTAGTTTACATATAGGAGAATTGTAATGAACACGAAAGTATTAGAAGAAGTTTTAAGTGCTATTGATAACTCCATTGATTATAAAGATGGAAAAGTAACGATAAAAAATGAAAAAGTATTAAGGACGAAAGCTTACCGACTGGCAGAGATTTCTGCCCTGGAAAGCGGCGAAAAAGCAGGTTGGGCAAGGTATATTACCCGGTTAGTTGCTGGTGAATTGGGTACATACCCTGCTTCTATTAATGATCTATATATGGCAAGAGGGAAAGGCAAAATTCCATCTACCTTTACAGTACCCGCAATTAACTTACGGGTTATTGCTTTTGATTGTGCCAGAGCGGTTTTCCGGACTGCAGGAAAGATAAACGCTGGAGCATTCATTTTTGAGATCGCTAGGTCAGAAATGACCTACACTGATCAAAGGCCGGCTGAATTTACCACATCCATCCTTGCAGCAGCCATCGCTGAGAAATATACCGGTCCAGTATTCATTCAAGGCGATCACTTTCAAGTATCTCCAAAGAAGTACACGACCGATCCTAAAGCTGAAATGGAAGCCTTGCGGGCTTTAATCCGTGAAGCAGTTGCAGGTGGATATTTAAATATTGATGTAGATACCTCTACCTTAGTCGACTTAAGTAAACAAACGATAAAAGAACAACAGGATGTAAATACTAGCTTATCAGCTGAGTTAACAGCATATATTCGTTCCATGGAACCTGCCGGTGTTTCCATATCAGTTGGCGGTGAAATTGGAGAAGTTGGTGGCCATAATTCCACAGAAGAAGAGTTGCGAGCATACCTTGATGGTTTCAACCAAAAAATCAAGTTATATGGGAATCTGATAGGTCTTAGTAAGATCAGTATTCAAACTGGTACATCCCACGGTGGAGTCGTTCTACCAGATGGTACCATAGCCCAGGTCAGCGTTGATTTTGATACCATGCTAAAACTAAGCCGTATTTCCAGAAAAGACTACGGACTAGGCGGTGCGGTACAACATGGTGCTTCAACACTTCCAGAAAATGCTTTTGGGAAATTTGTTGAAGCGGAGGCATGCGAGATTCATCTGGCAACGAATTTTGCGAATATATTCTTTGATCTCATTCCAGCAGACTTGAAAAAGCAGATGTATACTTACCTGGATGAAAAGAGTGCCGCAGATAGAAAACCAGATATGACCGACGAACAATTCTATTACAAGACCAGGAAAAATGTAATTGGACCATTCAAGAAACAATCATGGCAATTACCTGCAGCTACAAAAGATACAATATTCAATGCATGGGAACAGCAATTTACAAAACTGTTCGATCTGTTGGCGTTGAAAAATTCCAGTACCTTTGTTAAAGAAACCATTAAGCATCCTGTTGTTCTACCAAAATTATCTGATTTTCTTGGTGAATCCGCAGCTGATGATAATGTCAGCGACCTCGCCGATTAATTATTTATTTGGAAGCTCTGCAATTTAAGATAACCAAGTGTGGGATTAATAATCTCCCACACTTGATTGTTAAAGGCTGAATGAACCAATGGAAGAACAAAATTTAGATCGAGCCAGGTATAAAGTCATCCCCAGGACACTTATTTTCATTTTTTATGGTGGCGAAATATTGCTCATAAATAAGGTTGGATCGAATATTTGGGATGGAAAATCCAATGTTTTAGGCGGACATATAGAAAATGGGGAAGACATTGTTTCATCGGCGAAGCGTGAGCTCTTGGAAGAAGCGGGATTATCTGCGGTTGAATTGCACTATTGTGGAAATATCATGATCACAGCGGAGAAAGACCTTGGAATAGCTCTACACTTATTTAAAGGTGAGGCAAAAACAAAAGCCATAACAGCAAGCAATGAAGGGAGTTTAGCTTGGGTAAGGGTGGACGACATTAAGCTGTACCCAGTCAAAAAGGATCTATACGAGTTACTTCCTTTGGTTACAGAATGGACTGTTGGTGATTCATTAATTATCGGCAAATATAAGAAATCAGGCGATAAAGAATTAAGAAGATATAAAACCGGGTAGAAAATTAGATCTTTCGTTCAAAAAAGACTAACAGTGTGTTTCCATATTTTCGTTTATCAAATTGGACCAGGTTATTTAGTTGTAGCTGTTCATATTCCTTGGGATGGATTTGGACTATGACCCAACCGTCTTGAACAAGATTGTCAATATGATCATCAATGATCAAAATAGCTTCTTTCCACATCGCTTTATATTGTGGTGGAGCCACATAAATGTAATCAAATACCCGGTCGGATTTTTGGCGAAGTAGAGAAAAAGCATCCCCAAATATTACTTTAGATTGTGTGGTATATCCGGTGTGTTCCAGGTTGAACCTCAAGGTATTGATCGCATTACGATTCTTATCGCTAAAATTGACAAATGATGCTCCCCGGCTTAAAGCCTCAATTCCAACACTACCTGTTCCGCCAAAAAGATCCCAGAACACAGCCTCCTCGATATCATGGCCCAGGATGTCGAATAAAGCCTCTTTTACCATATCAGTGATCGGACGCGTTGAATCTCCAGGAACGACCTTAAGGTGAAATCCACGAACTTTACCCCCAATGATACGTAATCCTGTCATAAGACCAGGGACTCCACTGCTTTTCGAGCAGCATAAATATTGACTTCAGGAGTGATAACCGGAATGACACAGCCTGTACCAATACATGTGCGGTTTTTATCTGACTCTTCCCAAGTACTAATCACTTCTGCGATAACCTGGTCAGGATTTCCAAGAGTAATGGCCTTTTGACTAATTCCTCCACAAACAGCAGAATTGGTGATAAGTTTACCATCCTGAAGGGAAAATTCAGATTCTCTGTCATGCCAATTGATCAAATTTACCGGATAATCTTTTACGCTGTTGAGCATAATATTATTTCCGTGGATGTGTAAAACTCGTATGGAAAAGTCTCGACATGCATTAAGTATTCGTAGATCAAATTGCCGGCAGAATTGATCAAATTCTAAATCGGATAATTGAGAGTATTGGGCATGTTGAACAGCATAATAGATACCATCCACATGGAGGGATTGTAATGCAGAGAGGTAATCAAAAATACTGGCTGTGATCGTCTCCAGGCCTGTTATTAAGGCTTCAGGGAACTTACGGAGGTGTAAGGCTAGATTATCCTTGCCTATCAGGTTTTTTGCCTGTGAGAGGGGTGAAAAAATGGTTTGAATCATAGGTGTGTTTTTTTCTTTTTGTTTTTGGATCAATTTAACAGCATCGATTGTTTTTGATAGGAATCCTCGATATGGATCCAATGGTTGAAGATTTTTCCAATCTTCAGGAACTGAAATCGGATAATGAATATAATCCCTGGTTCCTTCAGGATTTCCTCGCCACTCATCTTTCACATTCCAATCTACAAGACAATATGACGAAGAGGGTGAAACCTTGATCAGATCAAAGTCAAAACGATTTTGGAAATCAAGAGTTGCCTTCGCATGTTCTGCTGGATCTTGATCCGCTACCGGGAAATGACGCCACAAGACCAGGGGAGGACGATCAACCGGATTACCATTTATGCACGCTAATATTCGTTCCTGATGATTCATTACTTCTCGATTCCTGAAATTACCTGAATAATTTCCTGCTCTTCAATTTCCTGATTAGCAAGATAATCATCAATAAATTTTGATCTTCGTAATCGAAGGGCCATTGGCAATACTGCATGGATATCAGATACCATCACTTTTGTTCTACCATCAGCAGCACAATAAGCTCGAGCAGCTTCAAATAAAGTAATGTCTGCTCTGAGTGAGTCGATTTTCATTCTCTGTATTAGACCAATGCCGTAGGATGCAATTTCATCATCCAGCTCAACACTAGGACATATTTTTCGTGCTTGGATCAGATCGGTTCGAGCGTGAATAGTTTCCATATTGAACTGTGAAACCAAGCGGAATGGATTTTCAAGATAGACATGAACTCGACGATAGGCTTCCATCCGTTCCTGAAGGGTCTCCAACCGGTGAATGACAACCCTCAATCCAAACCGGTCCATGATTTGCGGTCGTAAGCGTCCTTCTTCCGGATTCATTGAGCCGATTAATGTAAACCTTGAGCGATACTTGCCGGAAGCCAGGCCACGCTTGAGAGTGAAATGACCTTGGGCTGCAGCATCTAAAATTGCATCAGCAATTTCATCTGGTAACAGATTTATTTCATCTATATACAATATATTTTGATCAGCCTGAGCTAATAAACCTGGTTTTATTCTTAACTTATCCGGTTTTTTGGTTTGGTCATCAAGACTGCCAATAATATCATCCAGTGTGGTGTTCAAAGGAATCTCAACCATCTTAACTGGATCCGGGTGAGTTAAAGGAATGTTATTGGCATATTTTTGAGCACACTCAGGGCAAACAGCATCAATACCTGCCTCTTCAATATCTTCAGGTATGCAGCCATAATAGCATGAGCTTCGGTCTACTTGAGGTAATAATGGGAGCAATGACCGGACTGCGGTTGTTTTCCCGGTTCCGCGAGGACCTAACAATAAAACACCGCCTAAAGATGGATTTATCAGCGATAAGAGCAACGCGACTTTCATCTCGCGTTGGCTTACAATTGCTAAAAAGGGAAATGGTTGAACATCAGCCTGAGTTGATATCTCATCAGCTGATAGAAGGCTGCTTATTGGAAAATTTTTCCCTGTGGCTGCATCAATTAGGTCCTGGAGAGAAGAAATATTTTCTGGAATATTCTGCTCAGTTATATTGTTATCTTCTTCCATGATCTTTATTCTAAATCCTTCCGTAAATCTCCAGCATCAAGAGTGTGTAATAATTCTGGTTCCTCGTAAAGAATATCCACGGTATCGTAGGATAACTCTGGCATCAATGGTGCTAATGGGATTGTAGCGGGAGGATAGATACGTTCGGGTATAAAAGGTGGCATTCTTTTAGGGTGAGTATATTCTTCTACACGTTTGCCAAGGATTCTGGGGTCATTGGATAATCTACCAACAAAAACACCTAAGATTGAATAGACCTCCCGTTGTGGCGTAACCCAGCCGATCCATTCTCCCTGTGTATTATAGAGATAAGGATACATAAGAAATGCTCCGGGGTCACCCCGGGAAGTATAAATTGCAATTATTTTAGGCGGGTTATTCATGGATCAAATATGTCTTTCTTAACTAATATCTCCATATGTCCAATAGCGGTTTGCAAAAAAATTCCAGAACATAACCACAATTATTGTAACCCCTAACGAAATATTATGGCCTAAAAAAGTAGGAGTGAATGGGGCAGGAAAAGCTGTCGCAATAAAATATCTTGAGAAGACTTTTTCCAGGTATGCAAATAATGGAGTGCGGATGGTGAGGCCAATCACACTAATTATTATAAATTGCAGTAATTGATGGGTAATATGTTTTGTGCGGGAATCTGGATACGTCCAGTATCGATTCCAAATAAAATTGCTGCAAACCGCGCAGATAAATGAAATGACGCTCGCAACAACAGCGCTTATTCCTGTAAAATGCGTAAGAAGATTAAATACACCAAAATCAATCACTGCACCAATAGCACCTACAAGAGCAAAGCGCATAAACCGTGCTTGTTCGTTGCGTTTTAGAATTAAAGTCATAATGAAAGCATCTTTTTAAAATATGGAATTGTATTTAATAACCCTTTTTCAAGCGCTGTGTACGGTTCCCAGTTTAGGATCGAGCGAGCCCGGGTAATTTCCGGCTGTCTCCTTTGTGGATCGTCTCCGAGCCGCAAGGCAGGCAAAAATGTTACTCCGGCCTGGTTACCTGTTAGGAGGTTTATGATTTGTGCAAATTCCAAAATGGATGTCTCGTGAGGATTACCAATATTTACGGGAAAATGCTCATCAGATAAAAGTAATCGATAAATACCTTCGACCAGGTCATCCACGTAGCAAAAACTACGTGTTTGTGAGCCATCCCCATAAATCGTTAAAGGTTCACCTTTCAGCGCTTGAAGAAGGAAATTTGGAACGACACGGCCATCATCAAGGCGCATTTGCGGACCATAAGTGTTAAAAATGCGTACAATGCGTGTGTTCAACCCATGATATCGATGATAAGCCATGGTAAGTGCTTCAGCAAAACGTTTTGCTTCATCATAAACAGATCTTGCACCTATTGGATCTGCATGCCCCCAATAACTTTCATCCTGGGGGTGAACCTCAGGATCTCCATAGATCTCACTAGTGGAGGCTAACAGGAACCTGGCATTATTAACACGGGCAACACCCAGAGAATTATGCGTTCCCAATGCTCCTGCTTTCATAGTCTGAATGGGTAAATTTGGATATCCATAAGGAGAAGCGGGATTAGGACTGGCAGGAGAGGCAAAATGCATTACTGCATCCACCTTTCCCGGGATGAAAATAAAATTGGCAACATCGTGCTTATAAAACTCAAAATTTGAATTTCCTGCGAGATGAGCAATATTTTCCGGATTCCCTGTGATGAAGTTATCCATTCCAACGACACAGTGACCTTCAAGGAGCAGGCGATTACAAAGATGGGAACCTAAAAAACCTGCGGCACCTGTAATTAATATTCTCATATTTACCTCAAAATGAATTGATTATCGCCAATGAATTCGGCTTATTAGGCCACTACCGGTTATCTGGAAGCCTTCCTGGGTTTGAACATCAACCAGCCAGAGATTTCCCTCGTAAATAATTGCAATAAATGCACCATTTTGAAAATCTGGAGTCCAGTATATTGATTGTGGATTCAATCCGGGTGATCCTTCTGCAGGAAATATTGTGACCTGATTGGATGCATCTTGATCCATTACAGAGATCCGGTACCGACTAGTATCGCTCTGGTCCGGAAAGATAGCCTGGAGGTAAGCTATTAGAAAACTTCCATTGGGTTGTATAGGAGAAGCAGCCGGATTAGCAAACATTCCGCTATTCGGATTGAGAGTAATCTGGTACTTCTGGTCAAGCGGAATAGCATTTAATGAAAAGTGAATTGATGACTCAGGTGATGTAGTATCAGTTGATGACGGATGGGTAACTGTAAACATGAATTTGCTATCTGGTGCCCATGTTAATCCGGGAACCCAGGCCCAATCACTATGGGTCTCATATGGAACAATGGATAGTATCTGATTGAATTTTCCACCTTTTAGATCGACATAACCAACGCCGTCGGGTCGAAAATATGCCAATTGAGTTCCATCCGGAGACCAGGCAAAATTAGTTCCCCACCAGCCATAGATTCCACCAGAATTTGCATCCACTTTTTTTATTGGTGCGCTTAATGTTCCATTTGGAACGAAATTCCGATAAAAGAGATCATTGTTAGACTGCCATCCTGGGGCGGTGGATCTTGGTTCAACTGTGGAATAAATGATCGTGTGACTTGAATTTGGTATCCAGTCAGCGAATTGGATCACATTTTTAACTTCCAGATCAATCGGTGTTGAATTTTCCCTGTCAATGCGGACCACCCAAAGGGAGTTGATATAATCTTGATTAGGTGGACTTTTTCTGGAGAATAATAACCATTCTCGATCAAATGAAATAGTAAATATATGACCATCAAGATCCCCAGAAGTAACGACTGGACGTCTATTGCCAGTTGCGCCTTCGATCACCCAGGCGTTCCCGTTGTCAATATATGCCAGAATCCCAGAAATTGATCTTGATGTAAAAGGAGTTTGTACGCCTATCATCACAATTTCTGGTGTGGGATCTGTCACGATGACAGTCTTAAATTCAATATTGGAAACTTCCTGTCCATCTTCGATCGTTCGTTTATAAGTAACAGTTTTACTTCCATTAATTCCACTTTGTAATATCCGTGATTCACCTTCTGGAAGCGATTCATTCTTTACATTTTGATGATCATATGGAATGACTTCATTTTTATCGTAGTATTCTTCCACAACCCGGGTAATTGTGATCACTTCTCCATTGGTGACTATTGCTGCCAACGGCGGATCGATCCTATCCAGGGTTCCGAGTAAAATTCCTGCTTTAGCCAAAGTATTCTGAACAGATGAATTTGCGGGAATGAATAGCCCTGTTTTTGAGCCGTCCGCTGCTATGGTTACTTGAATCTCCTGAACATCAGGTGGTGTCATTCCCTGGCAGGATGATAAAAGAAGGCTCAAGATTGTGATAAGGATAACAGTTAGTCGTTGCATATTAGCAGATTAATAAATAGGCTCTATTGGGTTACTGAAATCATAATCTTTCCATCTTCAATTGTGACTTGATTAACTGTGGTGTCACCCAATTCAGATTCCATCGAAGATAAAAGTGATTGATTGATCAATGCTGAGATTTGCTCCAGCATAAAACCTGGCAGATCGATTGCATCAAATTTTAAGGATTGGATCTCAATTATTGGATGGTGATTATCATCAACCTTGATATTTATTTCTAATGATACGTTTCCGGATAATGACTGCAGGATTGAGTTGCCATCACTCGATGTCGGTGGAGCCAAAATTGCAGTTATCTTGCATATCCCATTTTCCAGGGAAACAACAGGATCAGTCAGTTTTATATCAGGGTTCTCTGATGAGAATTTATTGATCCACTCAACAACATCCTGTTCAGTAAAAACAATTTCATTACTATTACCAGTAGATGGTTGCAAAGTCTGTAAGGGTGTTTCTGTTGTGGGAGTAATTGCCTTCATTAAATTTTGAGTATTCTTAATTCCCGACATTAAATTACAGCTCATGATCAGAAAGACCAGAATGATTGATATAATACATAAACGTAAGCGTTTATTAGTGAGAAACATTAATTAAACCTCCATAACTTGAGAGTAATTATAGCATGACAGAATCTAATGAGCTACAGAAGGACATTTCCCTTGTTGACCAGGTTGAGGGGCTATTATTTGTTGCTCCAGGGCCTGTTGCTTTACAACAAATTGCTGCCAGCCTCGATGTTTCAACATCCGCTATCGAGGAATCGATACAGGATTTAATTAAAAGATACGAACGATCCGGCGGATTATACCTACAGAACCATAAAGGGAAATATCAATTAACAACAAAACCTGGACTTGGCGCAGTTATAGAGAAATTCCTAGGATTACAGGCTACTTCACGGTTGAGTAGAGCCGGGTTAGAAACATTGGCCATTATTGCATATAAACAACCATTTACTCGACCTCAGTTGGATGATGTGCGGGGTGTAAATAGCGATGGTGTATTAAAAAGTCTATTAAGTAAAGGGTTAATTGAAGAAACCGGACGGGCAGAAGGTCCTGGACGGCCAATTATCTATGGAACGACCTCAGAATTCCTTCAATACTTTGGCTTGACCTCCCTGGAGAATCTACCTCCCCTGGGTATCAATATAGAGAATGAGGCCATGGAAATACAAGATAAAGTGTTTAAGGATTAGAAAATGACATTAGAAAGAGTACAAAAAATATTAGCAAGTTTGGGATATGGGTCCAGGCGTGGTTGTGAGGAATTGATTTCCGCAGGGCGGATCAGGGTAAATGGTCATGGAATAAAGCTTGGCGACAAGGCTGATATTGAGGTTGACAGAATTGAATTGGATTTCAAACCGATCAAAGAATCGATCGAACGGATTTATATTGCTTTGTATAAACCAAGAAAATATTTATCGGTAATAGATGATAATGATGACCGGCCAAATGTAAGGGATATTATCGGACTGAAAAAACATCTTTTCCCCATAGGGCGTTTGGATTTTGACAGTGAGGGATTGATCCTGTTGACCAACGATGGTGAACTGGCTAACAGATTGACCCATCCTCGTTATGGACACGAAAAAGAATACCAGGTTCAGGTTGGTGCAAAACCTGATCAGGAACAATTAGAGATATGGAAAAGGGGAGTTGTTTTGGAAGATGGTTACAAAACAGCGCCTGTGCAGCTTGAAGTAATGAGCAACTCTGGCGACAAAGCATGGTTAAAAATTATCATGAAAGAAGGTCGAAAACGACAGATCCGGGAAATTGGCTCGAGAATTGGATTACCAGTATTTAGAATAAAACGGACGAGAATTGGCAGTATTAAGCTCGGAAAATTGAAAGTGGGGGAATGGAGATACCTTTCCAAGCAGGAAGTAGCAGAATTAAATAAATATAAAACCGCCTGATATTTCAGGCGGTTTATTTTCTAGACGGATAACGATTTATTGATCTCGTCGATCGTTTCCAAAGGTATCATATCAGTTTTTGCTCGCTTCCGGACCATATCCTTTATCTTTTTGATTGGGATTGCTGGAATTGGAGCTTCATCTGCATTAATTTCAACTGTTGGATGTGTAAAGACAAGTGCTACATTCAGTTCAGGAAGGTCAACACCCAGAGCTTTTTTCGCAAATCCCCGGGAATAATCCGAAACCAGGTTTTCATAATCCAGGTTTGGCTTTCCGATACTGTCCCCGGCGAAAATCTTTCGTAAAGAATTTCCACCTTTATGTTTCCATTTACCACCAGTATAAGTAATCTTTCCCTGTTGTGGATAAGTTATAAACCCCCATATACCGTTTGGGCTGACTAGCAGGTTGGGCAGCGGAGATGAATATATATAAAGAGTATATTTATCGTCCAGACCCTTTAATGAGCTTGTGATCAATTCATCTGGCCTTGGGGATTTTCCCCAACGATTTTGCATAAAAATACTTATCTGCGATAGGGTAAAGCCAACTAGTAAAGCACCAAAAGTCAAAAACAGAGTTTTTGTTTCCTCATTTTGGGTAATGGACAGGTAAATGCCTGAACCTAACACTGCCAGACTTGCCCAGGTAATATATTTGGTAATTTTTACATTCTTATCAATGTATTTTTGATTGCTAATGACTTTCATTGGATCCTTTTTGAGATATTAATTATGTTAGATTTGAAATATTTTCCTGAATGGAATTTCGTAAAGCACCTAGTAAATCTGCTTGATCCATTTCACGGGCAAATACTAATGCATTATATAACGCTTTTGCATCAGACCGTCCATGTCCTATGAAAACCAGCCCATCAATTCCCAATAATAACCCGGCACCAACCTCAGATGGATCCATCATTTTTCTAACTTTCAAAAGTGCAGGTTTTGCGAGCAGTGCCCCAATTTTTGAACTGATTGAAGCCGTAAGGTTCTCTTTAAGAATATTTATGATCAATTTACCAACTGCCTCACTGGTTTTTAACAAAACATTTCCTGTGAAACCGTCAGTTACCGCTACATCCGCCTGACCACCGAATACTTCTTTGGCTTCAACATTCCCCACGAAATTCAATCCACTTTTTGACAATAATGGGTAAGTATCTTTAACTAATTGATTACCCTTACCAGCTTCTTCACCATTTGAAAGTAAGCCTAAGCGAGGTTTTTCGACTTTTAACAGTTTTTGGGCATAGACACTGCCCATAACAGCGAATTCAAGAAGGAACTCCGGTTTGCATTCAGCGTTCGCACCTACATCCAACACAATGCATTTTCCATTTTTTACGGGAAATATGGCTGCCAGCGCAGGCCGTAATACTCCTTTTATTCGGCCGAGTTTTAGTAAAGCATTTACCATTGCACCGCCGGTATTACCCGCAGTGACAAAAGCATTTGCTTTCCCGCTTTTTATTAAATCCATTCCCACTGCCATCGAATTTTGGCTTTTCTTTCTCGCATTTTCCACCGGTTTATCTTCCATTTCGAGAACTTCAGCAGCGTGGATGATCTGTATTGGAAGATTTGCACCTCCGGCAGTTAAAATCTTTTCCTTTAGGATTTCTTCATTGCCTACCAAAAAAAGCGGCTCATTAAATGTTCTCGTAAATTGGATAGCAGCCTTGACTTCCGGAATCGGGTAATCGTCACTGCCCATTGCATCTAAAATAACTGTCATAGAATAACCTCACTCCTGAAAAGAGAATAAATTCTAGTCTCCTTGACAAGCAATTGGAGACGGTTATAATTGCTCTGCTATTGGCGCTGGTGCTGGAATTGGCAGACAGGCATGGTTGAGGGCCATGTGCCGCAAGGCGTGGGGGTTCAAGTCCCCCCCAGCGCACAATAAAGCCGCTTGTGCGGCTTTTTTTTATATAGTCGTGTTAATTTGCAGATTAAAGTGTATATTAAGGATAGACGATTTGGACTATTTTTACAAGGCGGGAAATAAAATTGTTCGGTTAATCGGTCGAAATATTTATTGAGAAAGAAGAAGATAAAGATATGAAATTATGCACAGTTGAGCAAATGAAGCAATTCGAAAAAAATGCTGTGAGCCATGGACTAACCATTCCACAGATGATGGAAAATGCGGGCAATGGAATAGCTGACTACATTATCAAATATTGTGGGGAAGAGAAAAGTTGTAGAGTGATTATTGGTCTTGTAGGTCCCGGGAACAATGGTGGGGATGTTCTTCTCGCATTAAAACAACTGGTCATAAAAGGATATAAAACAGTAGCATTTTGTTATTCACGAGAAACCGGGGAAGATGAAGAGCTCCGAGGTTATATTGATTCTGGTGGAACCGCATTGCCTGCTGAAAAGGCTGTTTTTAAGAAACTGCTCGACGGCACTGATAATAATAAAATTCTGATCCTTGACGGTTTCATGGGGACAGGGTTTCATCTCCCCATAAAAGACGATCTAAAAGGGTTCTTAAACTTTGTAAAGAATAAAATTCTCGAAAAGAATATTGGAATATTTGCTATAGATTGTCCTTCCGGGGTGGATTGCACTTCCGGGGAGATGGATGATGCAACTTTAAAAGCTGAAGCTACTATTTGTATGGCAGCTGTAAAAGAGGGATTGTTAAAGTTTCCGGGATTTGAATATGCGGGAACTTTTAGAACGGTAGATATCGGGTTGGATACAGTAATCCCAGGTTGGGATAAGGAACTTTCAACCGTAATCTCAAAAGAGCAGGCTAAAAAAATTCTTCCCGTACGGTCAAATAATTCCCACAAAGGCACATTTGGAAAAGTTTTGATGATTGGTAGCTCGATCAATTATTGTGGAGCGGTCTTGTTATCTGCAAAAGCAGGTTATAGGTCCGGCGCTGGATTGGTGACTTTAGGCGTTACGGAACCGGTTTATAGCGTAATTGCCGGGCAGTTGCCTGAAGCCACCTGGGTTTTACTTCCTGGTGATATGGGGGATCTCACAGAAGATGCAGTCAATATTTTACTAAATGAATTCGCTAAAACCGATGCAGTATTACTCGGCCCTGGACTGGGAGTCAACAATAAAACCGAAAGATTTATTCTAAAATTAATTTCATCCTTTCAACACAGGGCAATGAAGAAGATGGGTTTCATTTCTCAAGAATCCAAAATAGATCCGAAATTGCAAATCAACCAGCCGCCCTTTATTATTGATGCAGATGCACTCAAATGTCTGGCTAAAATTCCGGAATGGTGGAAATTCTTATCCAGCTCTGTGGTCATCACACCACATCCTGGTGAGATGAGTATTTTAACTGGTATCCCAATCGATAACATTCAAAAAAACCGGGTGGAAGTTAGCGAGAAATTTGCTGAAGAATGGAATAAAACAATCGTCTTAAAAGGTGCATTGACAGTTATTGCTGACCCTAAAAAAGGGACGAGTATTCTTCCGATTGCCACTTCATCTCTAGCTCATGCCGGTACTGGTGATGTACTTTCAGGGATGATAGCAAGTTATGTTGGCCAAGGAATGACTGGATATGAGGCTTCTATCCTGGCTTGTTACTTACAGGCCCATGCTGGACTACGAGCAGCCAGAGAATTGGGAAGTGAAGGTACGGTAATGGCCAGTGACATAATTCAACAATTAGGTAAAACTTATAATGATCTGGAAGAAAAAAAATAACCCATTCGGGTTATTTTTTTTCTTGTTTGTGGCCGGCTTCCAAATCAGATCGTTACCTCTGGAGAAGAACCCTTATCTTTTTTTACTAATTTCTCGACTTTTCCTTTTCCATCTTCGTAAACTGCTTTGCCCTTTGTTTTTAAGTCTTCAGCAGTCTTCTTCGCTTCCTGTGATAATGCTCCGACTTTTACTTTTGCATCCGCTGCATATACACCAGCCTTTTCCGCCACTTCTTCGTAAGTATCAGACGCCATATCTTTTAATTCGATAGCTTTTTCTTTAATTACGGTTCGGGTTTCTTCACCAGATTGTGGGGCGAGCAGCAAAGCAACAGCAGCACCAGTCAATCCACCGACTATAAAACCAACTAAAAATGAACCAAAATCACTTCGTTCTGACATTTTTTCTCCTTTCAAGGTAACTTACTTGTTCAAGTAGTACTATTTTTTAAATATATTGATCATATCGATCGCTTTTTTAAATCCAGCCAAGTATTCATTCATTTTTATCACTGGCTCTACCATATTATCACTTAAGAACTTAGCTGTACCTTTAAGTGTAGAAACTGTTTCATTGGTTGAATTAAGGATCGGTTTGACTTCATTCTGGAGTAGATTAATTAGAGCAGCCAGTTGAATGATCATTACAACGAGCGCCACCCCAATTATGAGAAACTCAATTGCCATAAAAATGATAAAAATATCCCTTATCTTACCTGTTTGATCGTCTGACATCGCAGAAAGGCTGATCACTGAAAGAACAATTCCTGCAATCAACGCGAGTACTAAAACAACTGCGCAAATAACTAGCAGGCGCTGTTTCATATTTACTTTTGATGGCTCAGGGATATTTGCGACTGGATCTATTGGAGTTTCAGATATATTCGCCATAATAAAATTATAGCATAGATACCAATGTTTATATATGGTTAGTATAGAGATTATTCACCAAACTCGAGATCATATTCCTGAGTTCCAGAAACATCCCCGATAGATTCAAGAGTAATCTCTGAAAATAAACCATCCTGTTTGGTGATAATCATATTCTGCTTTACAAGTTCCAGTAATGCTAAGAATGTAACCACCATTTCCAGCCGTGTTGGCTCGTTATCGAAAATCGAATTAAATGAGACCAACCCTTTCTCTCGCAGCAATGATATGATCAAACCGATTTTTTCCCTAATGGAAAAACGGGGCATTTGGATCAATCTGCCGCCAAATGTGGTGTCTGATTGGTTAAGAAGGACAACCCTGGCTGCTTCTGCGAGGTCGTCAATCGAAATTCCAGTAAGGTCGATTACCTCCTCAATTTTAATGGGAGGGGCAATATGCAAAAAAGTTGAAAGTTTGAGTTCTTCTCGTAAAGCTAATGTTTTAGCGCTTTCCTTGAACAGTTTGTAGAGTAACAACTGTTGGGCAAGGCTTTCGCCAGGATCCTCTTCTCCAGGAGCGCGAGAAGGAGGAACAGGCAGTAATGCTTCGGATTTGATCTGGATCAATTTGGCAGCAACAACCAAAAAGTAAGAAATTTCGGTCGGATCTTTTTCGGTCAACTGCTCCAGGTACGCTAGAAACTGATCGGTCACCTGGGCTAGAGCAAGCTTGGTAATATCCAGTTCTGCTTTCTCAATTAGCGTAAGTAATAGATCTAACGGACCGCTGTATAAACCCGTGGAGACCTGGTATTTTTCACCTGTAAATAGTGGCGGTAACATGGTCATGGCTGCAATTATAGCAAGATACTTCTGCGGTGTACACTAATTGCGCTTGTAAGCTGTGTGCGGGTATAATTTGATTATGGAAAATAAAGAATTAACCCATGTAGATGAATCAGGTAAAGCACATATGGTGGATATATCCGCAAAAACACCTACTCTGCGCATAGCTATCGCGAAGGGTGAAATCGTATTATCTCCTGCAACACTAAAACTCGTTACGGACGGACAGATGAAAAAGGGCGATGTCCTTACTGTTGCTCAATTAGCAGGAATAATGGCTGCTAAAAAGACTTCTGAACTAATTCCGCTTTGTCATCCGATAAACATTAACCAGATCGTCGTTGATCTGGATATTGATAATAACTTACCGGGAATATTAGTCAAAGCGGAGATAAGAACATTTGACAGGACAGGGGCTGAAATGGAAGCTTTGACGGCTGTCAGTGTTGCTTCACTGACTATCTATGACATGATCAAAGCTGTTCAAAAAGACGCGAGGATTATGAACATCAGATTAGTTGAAAAGCATGGGGGTAAAAGCGGGGATATCTTCAATGATTAATGAAAATATCGTTGTAAAGATATTGTTCTTTGCCCATCTCAAGGAAATGGCCAATACCAGGGAGATGGAGATGAGTCTGCCTCCCCAAAGTACCATTCACCAACTAAAAGAAAACCTGATCAAATTACACCCGGAAATGGCAAAGCCGCTGTCTTTTGCTCTGAGTTCCCTAAATCATGAATATGTAGAAGAGTCCCAGTTAATCTGTGAAAACGATGAGGTGGGATTTTTTCCTCCAGTCTCCGGTGGCAGCGATCATACTAATAACGCGGTTCTAATAACTGAAGATGAACTGGATGTCAATAAAATATTAATAGCACTAACCACGAATGAGACAGGTGCAGCATGCATTTTCACGGGTTTTGTACGACAGGATACCAAACGTGGAAAAGCGCACCTGACCAACCACCTGGAATATGAATCTTATTTTCCAATGGCGGAAGCGAAAATGTTACAGATTTGTGATGAGATACGTGAAAAATGGCCGTTGATAATAAAAATCTTCATGGTTCAAAGATTGGGTGTTTTGTTACCAGGTGAAGTAACAATAGCCATTGGTTGTTCTTCTGCACATAGAGATCAGGGAATTTTTGAAGCAGCTCACTATGGAATTGACAGGATGAAAGAAATTGTTCCAGTCTGGAAAAAAGAAATTGGAATAGATGGATCAGAATGGGTGGAAGGTACGTATAGACCAAAACCAGGCGAATGACAATATGAAAATATCGTGTAATACCTGTAGGAATGCGTTTGACTTCAAACGAATGGATTATTTGTGTCCAAAGTGCGGGGGTATTTTTGATATTAGCAATTTTCCAGTACTTGATCTTGATAAGGCGGATGCTAAGCGACAAGGACTGATGCGATATTTAGAATTTTTAGGGCTGGACCAAAAAACCGAACCACTAACTCTCAATGAGGGCGGCACAAGATTAATTGAGGATGAATTTCAAGGCCGGAAAATATTCCATAAAATGGAATCGCTCAATCCAACCGGTTCTTATAAGGATCGTGGAACGGTTGTCCTCATAAATTATTTGAAACAATACGAAATTGAATCAGTTGTTGAAGATTCATCCGGAAATGCAGGAGCTTCATTTGCAGCATATGCAGCTTTAGCCGGCATTAAAGCCAGGATCTTTGTTCCAGATTCTGCTTCAGGTCCCAAACGAAAACAAATAGAGGAATATGGTGCGGAATTGGTTGCCATTTCCGGACCAAGAGCATATGCAGCCAGGGCGGTCAGAATAGAAGCTGACCGAGGAACGGTATATGCAAGCCACGCGTATATGCCAATGGGATTATTGGGAATTGCGACAATTGCTTTTGAAGTTTTTGAATCTATAGCTGAAGACATAAATAGCATAATCGTACCTATTGGTCATGGCGGATTAATTCTAGGGATTATGCGCGGCTACATTTCTTTGCTTGAAGCTGGTTACATTCGGCGACTACCAAAATTTATTGGGGTGCAGGCTGCGCTTTGCTCGCCAGTGGCAAATATATTGACACCGATCGAGAATGAAGGAAAATACCCTCAGACCACAATCGCTGAGGGAGTAAGGGTGACTGAACCTGTAAGGGGACAAGCAGTTGCTGACTTAATAAAAAAGAATAATGGTATGATAATAAGAGTAAGTGAGGAAATGATTTTACCTGCCTTTGAAGAGCTGAAATTAAGAGGGATCGATGTTGAACCAACCTCTGCACTTACCTGGGCTGGACTAAAATTGTTGCCTAAAGAAGTAACAGGACCAATACTATTGATACAGACAGGTGCCGGATACAAATATCAAACCTAATATGTTAGTGGAACTCAAAATCTTCACCATGTGAAGAATTTGCGTTCCCTTAACTGGATGGAGATGTATAAATGGATTTAATACCAGATCAAAGCGATCAAGAGCTGCCGGTTGATTTGGCAAAGAGACTTGGACTGCCATTTTCCAATGACCTTTCTCTTCTTCAACGGGCATTAACTCACCGGTCCTACGTTAACGAACATCCGGAATCGATAGAAGACAATGAAAGGTTGGAATTTTTAGGAGATGCCGTTCTCGATTTCCTGGTTGGTGCTTATTTATATAATCATTACCCGGAAATGGCTGAAGGGGATCTGACACGAATGCGATCCGCATTAGTGCATACAGAACAACTGGCTAGATTTGCAAAAAAGATCGATCTTGGAAGGGCTTTACGTCTTGGTCATGGTGAATTTCAGGCTAACGGAAGAAAGAAATCTCCATTGTTATGTGATGCATTTGAAGCACTAATTGGGGCTATTTATCTATCAGGAGGAATTTCGAAAGTAATAGATTTTTTTTATCCGATGGTTGAAGAAAAATGCCTTGAACTCATGGACAATAAGAGTATTCAAGATCCAAAAAGCCAATTACAAGAATGGTCCCAGGCGAATGGTTTATTCATCCCCAGCTATCACACTAAAACGGATACAGGACCTGATCATGCGAAGATATTTGAAATTGAGGTAATAGTTAATGGAGAGGTGATGGGAGTCGGAGTCGGACGAAGCAAACAAATTGCGGCAAAAAATGCTGCTAAAGTTGCCCTTGAAAAAATTGGAATGGAAAAACAATAGACTTTTATACTGAATTAGGAATATAGATATTATGCCTCTTCGTTTAAAATCTTTAGAATTGCATGGTTATAAAACTTTTGCCAGTCGGACAGGATTTGAATTTCCTGGAATGATCACTGCGATCGTTGGACCGAATGGATCAGGAAAGTCAAATGTTACCGATGGACTCAGGTGGGTACTTGGAGAACAATCTTATTCCTTATTACGCGGAAAGAAAACAGAAGACATGATATTTACCGGGTCAGATCAGCGTCCGAGAGCTGGTATGGCTGCCTGCACTATCATTTTTGACAATTCTGATGGATGGCTGCCCATTGATTATTCTGAGGTTGCGATCACTCGAAGAGCCTATCGTGATGGACAGAATGAGTACTTGCTGAATGGTCAACGGGTAAGGTTGAAGGATATCTCCGAGCTATTGGCACAATCCGGGTTATCTGAAAGAACTTATTCCATAATTGGACAAGGGTTGATAGATAATTCTCTTGCCTTACGTCCGGAAGAACGAAGAAAACTATTTGAAGAAGCAGCTGGAATTGGACTTTACCGGGGAAGACGCAATGAATCCTTGACCAGACTTGAGGTTACCCGAAGAAATATGGAACGGGTAAATGATATCCTGGTGGAGTTGGCACCACGGATTAACATTCTGGAAAAACAAGCAAAAAAAGCAGAGGACTTTGAAAGGATAAAAGCCGATCTGCGGATGGTTTTAAGAGAGTGGTACGGATATCACTGGTATAAAGGTCAGGAGGATATCGCGGATTCACGTAAGCATCAAAATGCACAAGAAAAACACTTGGAACAAGTAAAGAATAAGCACGAAGGAATCAATAAGCAGATCAGTGATCTTAGGAAAGAAATCCAGAATTTACGTGATGAGATAAATACCTGGCATTCACAAGCATCTGAACTGCATATTGAAAAAGAAATCTTATTAAAAGAGTTTGCTGTTCGAGATGAGAGAGTCCGTTCACTTACTGACCAGATAAATGCTTATGAATTGGATATTACAAGATTGGAAGAAGAAATTAGATCTGGTAAGCTTAGTTTGGATGAAATTTCGAATGAGAGTCAGGAGATTAAAACAGAATTAGATTCCGCACTTGAGAAAGAGATATTGCTGAACAAGCAAATTTCTGGAATTCAAGACCAAAGGGATCAAATTGATAAAGTAATTAAAGATTTGAGAAAATCAATCTCCAACCTCGAAACAGGATCCATCAAAAATAGAATTCAACTTGATGAGAAAAGTAACCGCCATAAAGTATTGGAAAAATCATTTGTTGATATTGCTTCATCAATAGTCGAACTAAATAATAGTGCAGAGTCGACAAACGAGAAACTGCAACAAGCTCAAAAAACGAATAATGACCTGAGTAGTCAAGTTAAATCGATTGAAGATCAGTTATCTTTCAAAATTGAAGAATCATCCCTGGCAAAGACCGAAATTGACCTTCTTGTAAAGGAAAAAACGATCTTGGAACAATCGATTTCCAAGTTAAAGATCGAAATTGAGATGTTGGAGCAAGCTGAGAATAACCTAATAGGATATCCATCAGGGACGAAATCGCTTCTCCATGCTATTAGAAACGGCGATCTTTCTGGATTTGCGAATGCATTAAGTAGTCAAATGATCGTTGATGAGAAATATGAACATGCAATTTCAGTAGCACTTGGCGAGTATACAGATGCCATATTACTTAAAAAGAACTCTGATCCGAATATCGCACTATCAATGTTGCAAAATGAACAGAATGGGCGTACAGCTATTATTCCGGAAGGGTGGATAAAATCTACACCGAAGGTGGTAAAACCTGACAATAAGGCTTGTATTGGGAATGCATTGGACTGTATTCAATTCCCTAGCGAATTACTACCTTTCTATGAATTATTACTATCCAGAGTATTAGTGATAACCGATCGTCAATATGCGCGCGAAATCCTTGCTCTGGTACCTCAAGATGTGATGTTGGTGACGCTACTGGGAGAGGTTTTTTTCCATAACGGAAAAATAATTGGTGGTAAAAACAATACAAATACTCATATCAGCCGCCCGAGACAAATACAAGATCTTCAAACAAAACTAGGAAAAACCACACCTCAACTTGAAAAGATTAGTAAAGAAATTTCGATAAAACAAACAAAATTCGACAGCATAGTTTTAGAGATTAAACATAAAACTGATCAAAAGAGGGCATTAGAAATTGAGCAGAATAAGGCATCAGGGGAATATCAAACCATATTAATGCAATTGGAAAAAACTAACAGGCAATTGGACTGGAACATTTCTCAACAGCAAGGAATTAAGCGCGAAAAAACGAATTTAGAAAATGATATTAGCGCATTATCTGGTTCATATAGTGAAAACCAGAAAGAAATTGAAGGATTAAATGAACAATTAAAAAGCAGTTACACAAAGTTGAATTTGATCAGTATAGATGACCTTAAGCGAGATTTGAGTTATACACAGACAAACATCGCTGTTAATCAACGGGCTATCAATGAATTAAATAAACGAATTACTGAAAAATCCACTCAAATCCGGAATAATTCCATTATCCTTGATAATCTAAATGAAAAATTGTCAGTAAATAAACGTGCAATTCAAGAAATTGAAACCGGAAAAAATGACAGGAAGATGGACGAAGATCAAAAAAATGTTATCCTGACAGAATTGCAGGAAAAAATTCTACCTGCGGAAACAAGATTAAAAGTATTGGATGACAAATATAATGAATTGCTTATAACTGAAGAAAATAGTCAACAAATGGTAAACAATGCTGAAAAGTATTTTACCCAGGCACAAATGGACTATTTCCGTAAGAAAGAAGCTATTGATCAACTACAACATCGGATAGAAGAGGATTTTGGTTTGGTTGCTTTTGATTATGGAAAAGACATTACTGGTCCCACACCTTTACCAATCGAAGGAATGGTCGAACAACTTCCGGTAATAAAGGAAATTACACCAGAGTTGGAAGAAAGCATTTCCAGACAAAAATCTTTATTACGACGGATAGGTTCAGTAAATCCCGAAGCAAAAGAAGAATACGAATCAACTAAAGTACGCTTTGATTTCCTATCTCAACAAATCAATGATCTAACCGTGGCTGAAGAAAACCTAAAGCATATTCTGATCGATTTGGACATTTTGATGAAATCTGAATTTCAAAAGACATTTAATGCGGTGTCTGAAGAATTCCCCCAAATGTTTACTAAACTTTTCGGAGGAGGTAGTGCGAGGTTAGTACTTTCCGATCCGGATGACTTAAATGAATCAGGTATCGAGATACATGCAAGGCTTCCAGGGAAACGCGAGCAAGAATTGACCTTATTATCTGGAGGGGAAAGAAGCCTAACGGCTGTTGCTTTGATATTTGCATTATTAAAAATTTCACCCACTCCTTTTTGCGTTCTTGATGAGGTGGATGCGATGCTGGATGAATCAAATGTTGGAAGGTTCCGTGAATTATTGTTGGAGTTGAGCAGTGAGATTCAATTCATTCTGGTAACCCATAATAGAAACACGGTTCAAGCTGCAAATGTTATCTATGGCATCACGATGGGTAGGGATTCAACCAGCCAGATGGTCAGTTTGCGCCTGGACGAAGTGCCCGATGAATTATTGAACAGAAGCAAGTAATAAATAATAAAAAAAAAGTGAACCGAAGAGGTTCACTTTTTTGTACGCATTCAGAACGTATTAATTGGTAATTGATGGTTCTGATGGAACAACGGACTGCCAATAATCAGTTTTAGTGATTGTAGCTGCAGTTTTTGCCTCTGTTAACCAGGTCTGGAAGGTTTTATCATTTAATGTAACAAGCTGTTCCTGAGTAAGAGCTTTTTCTTCATGGGCTACAACCTGGATCACATGCCAACCAAAAGTAGTTTTAACTGGAGCACTTATACTTCCGACCGGGGTGGCAAAAACAGCGGTATCAAATTCAGCTACCATTGCTCCAGGTCCGAACCAACCAAGATCTCCACCGTTATCCTTGTTACTGGTGTCAGTGGAATATTCTGCTGCGAGAGCAGTCCAGTTTTCTCCAGTATTGTATCGTTCAATCACTTTAAGGGCGGTTGCCTCATCTTTTACAAGGATGTGTCTGGCCCAAACTTGATCCTGAACCGGTGAGAGATCTTTAGTAATATCAGCTTCAAGTTTTTTTCGATACAGACCATATTCGAATACCCGGCGAAGGTCAGCTTCAGTAAATTTCGTTACTGACATTTGATCCAGATATTTGGTTACAGTATCCCGATAACCTTGAAGAGTATATTCCGTCGGTGTCGGAGCTACCTGCTCTGTTGCTACTAGTGCTCCAGATTCAGTTGCGACGACAGTTGGTTCAAGGGTTGCGGTCGGCGAATCAACCTGAGTGGTTGCGGTTGCTGTGAGGTCAGGTGTTGGTGTAATTGTTGCCACCATTGCCAATTGAGCAGGAGACATGGTGGATGTTGGTGATTCAACCGGAGCAACAGTAGGGGTTGGAGTACCATTCGCATAGTAATTGAACCATTCTTGAACGGCTTTATCAATTTCTGCGGATGTAACTTCGATCCCACGTTTTTTCGCTTCCTGCTTGATCAACCTGTCATCTATTAACTGGTCTAAAACAGCTGAACCGACAGTATTGGGATTAGTTAATTGATTTTGAATTTGGGTCAGAGATGACTGGAAATAATTGGCAAATTCAGGATTGGAACCAAATGATTGGGCTAGCTGAAAAGTTGAATTATATTGTTGAACCATTTGGGCGCGTGAATACCTTACTGTCTTCTCAAATTCAGTAGTTGTAATTTTATCTTGACCTACTACAGCAACAGGTTTTAGACCTCTAAGGACTGTTTGATCCAGAATTCCATAACCTACTAACGCCAGGACGAGTACAAGGACTACGATCGAAGCGATTATAATGTATCGATTTTGAATTCTTTCTTTTTCCAGCCTTGCCAGGTGCTTCTTTGAAATTATTTTTGGATTATCTTCTTTAGCCATACTACCTCAGTTCAAAAAAATAGGGCAGAAGGTGATCACCTACTGCCCAAGGACATAAATACTAGCGTTCAGTCCATGCTGCGCTTGTAAAAGGCAATAAGGCGATGTGTCGTGCCCGTTTGACTTCACTAGCCAATGCGCGCTGATGTTTGGCACATGTACCTGTTTGACGCCGTGGACGGATCTTTCCATCCTCTGTTACAAACCTGCGTAATGTGTCAATGTTTTTATAATTGATCACAATATTTTTATCCACACAAAACTGGCAAAATTTTGGACGGGTTACATAATGGCGTCCACCACCTTGCTGTTCATTTTCAGAATAATTTTCACTCATACTTCACTCTCCGTTCTATTGATGTTAATAGCCTGATCTAGAAAGGGAACTCTTCTCCGGTTTCCTCTGAATTACTAACATCAGAAGAATGAGGAAGATTTCCATCTTTTCGATCACCCAGCATCATCATTTCATTTGCCACAATTTCGACATTGACATGTTTTATTCCTTCGTTATCATCCCAGCGGCGGGTTTGAAGGCGACCCTCAATGTATATTTGCTGGCCTTTGAGTAAATATTGCTTACATATTTCCGCAAGATTTCCCCAGGCAACTATACTGAACCATTCTGTTTCAGAATGTTGCTCACCTTCGGATGATTTCCATGACCTGGTTGTTGCTAAAGTAAAGGTAGTTACTGGCCTGCCAGATGGGGTATATCGCATTTCCGGATCTCTGCCCAGGTTACCAATTAACATCACTTTATTCAGGCTTTTACTCATGGTTATCTCCGTTTCAGGACGATAGATAGAGAAACAAACTAGTCTAATGCTACGATCATATACCGCAATACTGGTTCCAAGAATCGAATATTACGATCAAGCGTGGCGCTGAAGGATGGATCATACGATGCCTCGATCAAGACATATTGACCTTCGCGCTGTTTATTAATTTCATAAGCAAGCCTTTTACGACCCCATACATCAACTTTATTGATGGCGCCGCCAGCTTCTGTTATCCACTCTTTTACTTTATCAACCGCACCATTAAATGCAGTCTCGTCAAGATCAGGATGGATAATACAAACTAATTCATAATTACGCATAGGAAGCCTCCTTTCCTCGGGTTTGCATCCTTAATCACCGTAGATGATCAGAATGTGGAAAGTAAGGCACATTAAGTATGTGCCTTAACTGGAGAAGATTATAACACAGAATTGTTTATTACCTGGAAACAGCTAATTTGACGACCTTCCCCTTACCATCAAAAGTCAGCCTGGCATAATGTAAGTGTAATCTTGAAGTGACTTTATATTCTTTGCTGATGGTAACAACTGTATGATCATCATTGGCATCAAATGTGCTTTTCGTTGCAAAATTTCCCATTTTACGGCCACTCATGTACTGTTTTGCGATGGAATACTTTGCATCTTTTAATCCGGGAAGGTATTGTTCGACGACCGATTTTACCTGTGTCATTACTTCAAAAGGCAGGGAATTTGCGGTTAATTCTTCACCTTCAGTTTCAGAAGAAGTAACCAGGGTTTCTTCAATATCTACACGGATATACCCTTTTGCTGCCTTTTTGGGATTTACAAAAATAGCCAAAGGATCACCAAATAGAACAAAAGAAATCAGTGTTTTCTGGTCTTCGCCATCGAGATAACCTTGCTTCCTGCTTATTTCCTGCGCTATATGGATTTTTGCATTACGAAGTGAATCTCCAACGGTCTGACCGTCTTTTATATTCTTCCAGAATGCCTGGGCAAGTTGATCTGCGGCGATAAGAGGAGTGGTAACAGAACCATAAGAAACGCAAGTAGATCCAACAAAAGCTTTTGTTCCTTCTGCAAGGAATTTTAATGAGATGGCTTCATTCTCATTTTTTCGATCGATATGCGCCCCGTAACAAGCTTCGCTGAATACGATATTGGGTGATGGGTAATCACTTACGATATCAGTAGGTGTTAAGGCTACCGGGTATTCTGGATTATCAGCCAGACCATTAAATTCTGGCTGTCCGAACCACTCAGCAGAAGCAGAAACACCATGCAGGTTGAAATAACCAAGCTTTGCAGGGAATAAGCCTGATCCGATCAAAGATCCGGTTTTTAGTGGCGGAGAAGCCAGCATGGATTGCGAATCACCAATGGGGCGAAAAGCCTCAATAGATGCCTGGTTCCAAACTGCAGCAGTATACCCAAACGATTGCCGTGTATTCATTACGCCATGCGCAAATGGGAATATACGCTGCATTGAACTCCAAATTGGAGAGAATACATTCACCCTGCGCCACCAGGGTTGAGGAATAACCTGTTGTGAATGGTTTATGATCATTTTTCGCAGGTATTGCATTAATATTCCTGCATCACGATTAGTTCCACCAGGTAACCTCCCAACAGGCCATTCAGGGATGAAATAATTATCATCGGTTGAAGCATAGGGATTATCTGAAGCAACCTGTGTATCTGCATCATCAGTCGGGTTGGGAAGGAGGTGAAAAGGTACGACCTCCGGACCACCTACGATTAGCAGAGAACCGATCATCTCACCGCGTTTGGAAAGAGCTTTATCAAGATCTGCTATGGCTAATTTTAATTTCCAGGCGTCATTAAATGGAGCGGGCTTAACCCCCAGAGCAGTTGTACAGGCTGTATCATCAGCATAATATAATATTGAAGTCCAACCCGGTTTTTTCCTGACTGATTCCACAACTTGCTTCAACAACTCATCCAGAATGAAACAAGTTTGTGAACCATACTGGTTTTCTAAACCTTTACGGGTCGTAAATACCACGTAGACCGGAAATCTTCTATCCACTCTGCCAACACCTGGTACTTGTAACCGGGAGGCTAGACGGTCTAATTCTTCCCTGACATCCTTTAATATTTCCTTGCCGGCTTTTTTATCAGCTTCTGAAACCGGTTGGGGAGATACAACAGGCGACACTGGTTCTTCAGGCAAGGTAACAGGAGGTGTTACAATTTCTTGAACAACTACGGGAGCAGGTTCAGAAAGAATGGTAGCAGTTTCGTCGGAAGCTGTTGTGACACCAACGTCAATCGTTACCAAAGTGTCGGTCGTATCCTGTCGTTGGGTTGATTGATACTGTGCTTCCAGAAGATTCCAACCTAATTCAGAAATAATTGATTGAGGAATGGCGAAATCGAATTTGGAATGAAGATTTTCTGGCCAAAGCATTTTATATGGATTGCTTTCACCCCAAACCCTGGTAGCTACTTGCCCGGAACAATCTCTTGATACACACTGGTGCAACAAAGCAACTGCTTCTGAATCGTTCCCGGATGCCATTAAAGCAGATGCCAATGAATAACTAAAGTGCAGGCAATCTATCCATCGTGAGTGATAGAGATTGGTAAGGTTCTCAACCGCCTGGGAATCATGCAAAAGGGAGACTATTTTTAGATGGAGGATGGCAGGCAACACTTTTGAAGGCTCTGATATTAATGCTTGTTGGATAAGAAGTTCTGCGTCCTCGAGTTTTTCCTGGTTGAATGCTTCACGACTCTGTAAATATAACTTGCTCCAGGCAGGCAAAATGGAGGTATCCAGTTTATTCCCTGTTAATGCAGAATATGCAGAGACGATATGAGTGTCTTTTACACCAGTTGAACCAAGAGCTTTGAAGTGAGTCTCATAAACAGGTGCAAACTCTGGATCAGCAGCCTCCACCATCTCAAGGATCGGTAAAGCTTGGGCAGATTTCCCTTCATCAACCAAAGTTTTTGCATAGAGATAGTTGAAATATAGATCACCAGGATAGGCAGCCAGCCAGTTTAAAACGACCTGGCGGACGAATTTATATTCTTTATACTTTAGGCCGGATTGAATTATGGTTAATAAATCATCTCGTGATATATCGTTATTAATCAAAAGGGGGTTGGAGTTATTATTAGTCATGGATTATTCAATCCTCCTACGATGGATGTACCAGATTGATTGCAATAATCGCGCCTAACTGGCGTAGGATATTTACATCATCTTTTGAGAACTCAGCTGCTTTTCGCAGCATGTTTTCTGCACCACGATAATCTTTTGAGTCTTTCATAATCATGCCAAGTTGATAATATGGACGATAATCCTTAGGCAAAACCTCGATCGCCTGTTTATAGATAGCTACAGACTTGGTAAAATCACGCCTTTCCTGGTAAGTTTTAGCCAGTTCCAAATAGCCGTCTATATTCGCTGGATCCTGTGTTATCGCTTCTGACAAGTGATCCAAAGCCTGGTCCAATTGGCCATTTAACCTGAGCAGACGACCGGCGAGGATATGCATATCATATTGATCAGGATTTAACTTCAAGGAAAGTTGGGTGATATTAAGAGCCTCACTTGCAAATCCATTTTCAGCCAACGACAATGAATACAGCCGCAGAATTTCAGGACTTTTCGGATAGTCATCGACTATTTTTTGTAGAGTATTAAGATAAGCTTTTTCACCTTCCTGGGATCGAATGATTTCTGCTTTTTCGATCAAGAGAGGTAAAGGCTTTGAAACTTTCTTTATCGCATAATTGATGAGTTTCATAGCTTCTTCAGATTGCTCGACTGCGCGCAGAGCCCGAACTTTAATTACCAGAGCTTCTACATTTTTTGGATCCAGTCGAATGGCTGCATCTACTTTCTTAATTGCTTGATCCGGTTGACCGTTAATATATGAAAGTTCTGCGCTCAAGAGCAAAGGTTCAACACTATTTGGTGCAAGTGTTACTGCCCTTTCAATATTTGACATCGCTTGAAGATTATCTCCACGGGATTGGTAAGTCTTTGCAAGGAGCAGCCAAGGGCGATAATTTGCAGGTTCAATTGATGAAGCTACTTTCAAATATTGGATTGCCTGAGTTGGGTCGCCAAGATCAAGACAACCTTCGCCAAAAGCCAGGATCGAATCGAAGTTCTGAGGTTCAATATCTGCTGCGATTTTCAAATGGTACAAAGCACTGGAAGGATTATCCAATTTCTTACAAATTTCAGCTGCAAAACTGTGCCAGTCTGGTTCATTCGGCCATTTCTCTAAAGCTTTCTCGATTGAGGATAAAGCAATCTCGTATTCTCCGGCAAAATTGGAAACCAGGGCGATTTGCGAAAGGCTGATGGGATTGTTATCAACATTATCAATACTATTCTCAATCAACTCAAAAGCTTTTACAGGAGCTTTTTCAGCGATGAGTGTCGCAGCATATCCTTCCAATCCTTTGGCGTGAGGATCATTATGAACCAATCCTTCAAGTTCAGCGACATTGTTCTCCAGGGCAAACTTCTGAAGTTTAGATTCAGGATAGGTGATCAAATCATTGAATTGAATAAGAGATTCTAGATTCTCTTTGTTAGGCTGGAAAGCAGCGATTCCACGGGTTTCCCAATAGTGGATGATCTCACTCTCACTGTATCTCTTCGCATTCAATAAGGCTTCATTAAACTGGTCGAGTGCTGTTATGCTTAAAACATCACTTGAGGGCAAGTGTTTCTTGATTTTTAACTGGGAGTAGAACCGGTAAGCTTCTGCCTGTAAGCTGAGCAATTTCAAGCGATATAGTTGAACACTTGGTTCAAAAGCGAAATCATTTGCCAGTGTATCTATTAATGAATTTGCTGATTGAAAATGATTGACCATCAAGGCAGAATTGGCAATCATCAATAACATACTGGGGGAGGAGGCGACAGGATCATATACATTTACCTGGGGCAGATTCTCAGAATGGATATCTCCGGATGGCAGCAGTGAATATAACTCCTTGGAATTGTGCCCGGTTATTTCATTGAAAATGAGATCATATTCCGGGGATACAGTTTTCACCGAATGGGTAAGAATATCAACGGCTGTCTGCATCAGCGACCATTTTGCAGGTAATTCTATATTCAGCAGCGCACGATTTGCTGATGAATCGGATGTTGTTTCGCGTTTTACCAGTGCATCAAGGATTTCCCCAAGTAAAGTGACAGGTTTTGATAATGTTTCTCCAGTTGAGAATAGTTGATGTAGAAATTCTCCGGCTTTCGCAAAATCCAGGATATTAAATGATAGATCAGCTCCAAGATAGAGTGCCTCACTATCGACCGATTTTCTTACGAGGGCATCCTGGACATTAACTATGGCTTTAGCAAGATTTCCATTCTTGCGATTCAGGTAAGCCATCCGCAAGAATATTTCGAAGGACTTGTTTTCTTGAGTATCATCTGCTTTTTGCTCAATAGTTGTCAGTGCATCTTCCAATGTGGAAATAGCGGATTCAAATTGTCCGGAATGGGCTAAGAGATCGGCTTTGATGATTTGTAAATCAATATTCTCCAAATTAATGGAAATTGCGCGCTCAATTGCTGTTACTGCTTTGGATAAATTTCCATTCTTTTCTTCATAATTCACCAGGTCCAACAGTAATGGGAGAGAGGAAACAGGATCGAGTTCAATGCCGAATTCCAGGTATTGAATGGCTTCATCGATTTCACCGGCATCAACCAAATTTTTGGATACCCGGCGGATCAAATTGGAATTCAGCTTTCCATGGGCGACCAAATCTTGAAAAGTTTTCTTGGCTGCAGAAATATCTTTCATCTTAAGCTGTAATTCACCTAACTTTAGGCGCAATTCAGCTTTTTCCGGTTGATGTTTAATCGCAGCATCCAAAGAACTTAACGCTTCAGGAATATCACCCAGGTTGGTGCAAAACTCGCTGTACCAGATCAAATTCTCGGGATTGGAGGGGGAAATCGCCAAAGCAGCTTGAGCTGATTCCATAGCTGCTTTCGGTAGCTTGGCTAGTGAATATGTTTCTGCCAATTTTTGATGGATCTCAAAATTCTGTGGATTTTGTAATCCGGCTTCTTCAAGGGCAGCAAGAGCGATATCCATTTTCCCCAGTTTAGTGGAAGTCATTCCAAGCCCATAATTTACCTTCCAACGGACATCGGATGGTAAATTAACATCTTCAGAAAGATTAATATATATATCCTGAGCGTCTTCTGCTCTTCCGAGAGCTGCAAAAAGCTCTGCTTCCAATAAACGACCCTGGTAATTTTGTGGATCAAGCAGTAACCCCTCTTCCAAAATATTTTCAATGGATTCGAGGTTGATCAATGGATTATTGCTGTCCTTCAAAGATAGAGCAATTGATGCAAGGTCGAGATATGGTTTTATGTCGGTGGGATGCAGGGCAATTATCTGAAGGAGTGGCTCAACTGATTCTTCATACTTTTCACAAGCCAATAACACATTTGCATAAGCACTTAACAGTTCAGGATCTTCTTTTGTGATTGATAAGGCGTCACGGAAAACTGAGATAGCCTCTTCAGGTTGCCCCATCATTTGTAAAGTAGAACCATATTTTAGAGCATAATATTGGCCTGCCGGTTCCAATCCGTATGCTTTTCGTAAATAAGGAATTGATTCAGAATATGAACCCTCTTCAATATAATAATCACCAAACATGGAAGCAAGCTTGGCCGAATTGGGGCAGGCATTAATGGCTGTTGAAAGCAGGTCTAATACAGCTTCTTTATTTTCCGAAAGAATTTTATACTCAACCAATTTAATCCATGGTTGATCTTGTTCAGGAGATATGGCAACTGCATTTTGGAAGTATTCTGCCGATTTTGCCTGGTCCCCTTTTAGCGAATATGCATCACCCAGGATGCAATAAATATCTCCATTTGCTGGCTCACTGTCTAGCGTCTTCTGGCAAGTTTCAATTGCCAGATCGGGCAGCTTCATCGAGATAGCACATTTTGAGTACTCAATATAATCTTGTGTATTAATTGGCTCCATGGGGTCAGCATCATTGAGAACTTTGTCCCATGCTTCAAGAGCTTTTGTTGAATCCCCATCATTCTTATATAACTTAGCTATCAAACGGCGGGAAACTCTATCTTTTCCATTCAAGGAAAGGGCAATATTTGCCTCATTTATTGCTTCAGATCTATTTCCGATTTGGTCATCGATCTGAGCAAGCATCCTGTATAAACCAGGTTGCGAAATATTCTTCCGGGTGAGTTGGTTAAGGTAGCTTTTACTAAGGTCAGGGTAACCAAGCTCGCTCAATAATTTGACATATCTTTCGATATCTTTTAGGATCGAAGATTTCTTTTCCAGACTTTTTTCAATGGCGTGCTGAGCTAACTCTTTGGAGATAGTAACTTCGCCTTCGGTTTTTGAAATCATTGCGCGAGTTAACAGGACAAGGGGTTCTTCAGATTGCGACCAAACAAGATCTTTTGAATTTACAACCTTGCCGCTGCCTAGTTTTGATAGGACAAATTCTGCCCTGGCAACATCAGATTGGGGTGATTGCTGTGAAATTTCCTGCCATGCAGAGATTTCTTCGTCTTTTGTTAATGTTGGAATTGATTTTCGTAATTTATAGGCCTGAATCCCGGCTTGGATTATTTGTAACAGTTCTTTTTTGTAATCCAATAGTGCATTATATTGTTGGTCGTCTTTTGCTATACCGAATAGTGTTATCCATTGATCTAATGAAGTAAAATCCGGATCGAATTCCTCGCTTACCAAAGGATCGGTCGATTTTGACTGTCGGGCGAGATCCTGTAAAAAGTGATTATAGGCACCATTCGGAGACTGCCCATCGAATTCAGGTTGATCCTGGTAAGATGAAATGATTTGTGCAGCCAGGTCTTGAGCTAAAACTGGATGAATATCACTGATGTACTTTATCCAATTTACCTGATGTGTAAAATCTTCTTCAGTAAGTAGAGAATAAAAGATATCCTTTTTTTCTCCATAAGTTTTTTGTTGAACAAGCAAAATGCCGGTAATAAATTCGTAGAACCCGTTTTCAGTTAAATGTTCCTGAGATAACATTAATTCATTAATGAGTTCCTGATCTTGTGCAAACCACGATACTAATACTGCAAAGGATGTCAGCCAGGTTTCAGCGCGAATGGTATGGTCAATAGATGACCTAACGATCTCAGAGAGTAACCCGTTCCAATTACCCGTCAATCGTTTTCGCTCCCGTAACGCAAGCGCCAAATAGGTAGATTCTGCTAAAGTGGATGGTATGAATTCGGACTTTAATGCTTTCTGGTAAAAAGCTGAAGCCTGTTGGCGCAATTCTGAGGCAATAGGTTGAAGAGGGTCATTACTGATGACTTCGTGCAGTGAATCATTGTTAATGGAAAAAAGGCCGATTAAGCCGGGATTCCACATACTAGGTTCATTGCCATGAAGTTTCGAAAACTCTTCGAGAAAATTTTCTTCCGAAACTTTTTCCCAGATCTTCGGATCTTGATGAAGTGAGAAGATCACCTCATCGAATTCATCCGTATTTATTATTAATTTCAACCCTACCAGAATTTCGCCAGGTTCCATAATACACCTTTCAATGCAATATCTGTAATTAGTTTAGACAAGCGCAGAAATTTGAATGACCAACCAGTATGCCCCGGCCATTAATAGAATGCCAACAAAAACCAGGAATACGCCAATACCGGAACTCGTTTTGATCAGGTCATTCATGGCTGCCAACAGGGAAGAGGCATTTCCGACCAAACCACTGACATCTTCAGCGATCCCTTTTTGGGCGAGTTTGGTGGTTTGATCAGCCAGGTTCTTGATATCTTTTCCAACGGTCCTGGAGACCAAAACGAATATTCCGATGCATATTGATATCAAACCGAGAATAACTAATGCGGTTGCCATAGTCAGTAAAAAGTCTGGAACACTTAAATTAAACATTTTATCCTCCTGATAATTTATTACCAGAAGGATATATTGCAAGTTATATGCCGTGCCTAATTCTTATGAAAGCTTGTGAAACTCCAAAGGTAAATGCCCAACATCTATTACCGGATCATCACAAAAAAGCATGGCTCTTTCAATTACATGCGAAAGTTCTCTAATATTTCCCGGCCATTTATAATTTTTCAAGGCTTGCAAGGCATTCGGGGTGATATCTTGAATATTGACACCTAGCCGCCCGTTCAGGTTGCGGACAAAAAAGCCGACCAACTCTGGTAAATCATCAATTCGGTCGCGAAGGGGTGGTAAAACCAGGTCGACTACATCGAGCCGGTAATATAGATCTTCCCTGAATTTACCCTCTTCTATCATTTTCTTTAAATTACGGTTGGAAGCACTGATCACCTGGACATCCACCCGGACCAGGTTGGTACCGCCAACACGTCTGAAATTCTGTTCTTCAAGGGCTCTCAGCAGCTTGGCTTGCATATCCATTGACATGGATGAAATCTCATCGAGAAATAATATCCCGGTATCAGCAACTTCCATCAGGCCGATCTTTTTCTTATCATCAGCACCGGTGAATGCCCTGGCTTCATATCCGAATAGTTCGGATTCAAGCATGGTGTCCTGAATTGCAGCACAATTAATGTCGATGATCGGTTTACTGGATCGGGTTCCGATCTTATGGATATGCTTGGCAAGGACTTCCTTTCCGGTTCCGCTTTCCCCGGTGATGAGTACGCGAACACCTTTCGATGCTGCGCGTTCTGCATGGTTGATTATCACCTGCATTTCCTTGCTCTGACCGACGATAAAATTAACATTTTGTGACTGGACTTTACGAAGGTGCGCCAGCTCTCTTCGCATTGATACGATTTCTGTGGCGCGTTGAATCGATTGTTCCAACCTGGTCAATTCAATTGGTTTCTGTAAAAAGTCATGAGCCCCATTCTTCATCGCATCCACAGCCATTTCAATATCACCGTATGCTGTGATCATAATGATCGGAGGGCGAGAAGGGAGGTTACTGGTTTCCTGGAGCAGATTTGGTCCATAACCATCCGGTAAGGTTACATCCAATAAAATAATATCAGGAATATCCTGCTTGATGATCTTCCTGGCCTCTTCAAGCGTTTTTGCGCTCTTTACCTCATAACCCTGCCGGATCAGAAATTCCGGAATGATTACCTGGATATTATCTTCATCGTCGACCACAAGAATTGTTGCTGTCAATCTCTACCTCCGGCATTGATATATCCCGGGAGTGTAACATGAAAAACGGTTCCTCCCGGAAAACTGGTGACATTAATTGTACCTTTATGTGCAGTAATTATTCGTTTGGTTATGGCCAAACCCAGACCAGTTCCCTGGGGATTATTTGTGACAAAAGGTTCAAATATATGGTCTTTTATCTCATCCGGGATGCCTGGACCGGTGTCTGAGACAGTGATCTCGACCTCTGGGGAATCAGCGGAAGATTGGCAGTTGGCCATTTTAATGGCGATGACACCACCCTTTGTCATCGCCTGGATGGAATTGCTCAGTAAATTTGTAAAAACCTGCTCAAGGGCCCGTAGGTCACCAATAATAAACTGAACATCAGGTTCCACCTGAAGAAATGCTTCAATGTTGGCCTTTGCAAAACGGGGACGCCACCGATCGATCATCCTGCGAAACATGGCTGCAAGATCTGAAGGAACCAGTTTATATTCCATCGGCCTGGAAAACGAAAGAACGGATTCCATAAGATGAGTTAATCTAGTGCAATCATGCTGCAAACGCTGCAGCAGATCCTGATTAGGATCATCTTGCGGAAATTTCATCGCAAGCAGCTGCAACCCGGTACTGATGTTATTGACAGGGTTGCGGACTTCGTGCGCAAAAATAGCAGTCACTTCCCCCAGGACGGCCCGTTGTTCCAATTGTTGAGTACGAACACGAATTTGTTCATTCTCACTCTCATCATGAAGAAGGATGATGATGTTCAGTAATCCATCTTCAAGCATCACAGGAATGGTCTGCAAATGACCGAGGAATGATTGACCATTTCTCCTGTGGAGAGAAATATTACCCAAATTATGTGTGGGGATTCCGCTGAGTGCGCTATTCAATGCGGGGATCAGGGAGTCTGGGCCGATCAGAATATTTTCTACTGGTACTCCGACCACTTCCCGGGATGCATATCCCAGCAAGAATTCCGCCGCCGGATTCATCTCTTCAATCGTGAGATCATTTCGGATCAGGATGATCCCTTCCATGGCATTGTCCATCACTGTATCCCGGACGGATAAAGACTTGATATGGTGATTAAGGGATTGATTGAGATTCTGAATCAGTACGAAATGATAAAAGATCGCTGCCAGACCGTACGAAATAATGCTGCCCAGCGAATCCAGTTGATCATCGGGTTGATTTTGAGTATCCGAGATGACAAGTAGCCCCAATTGCGTTCCATCCAAAGTTAATGGAAAAACAGCAACATATGCCAGATTCGCAACTCTGGCAACCCGATGAAAATCGGAAACAACCCTTTTCCCCGGAACCCATATTTCAGATGAGGAGTATTCGTTGACTGGATCAGGAGAAACTACAGGCGGAAAAATGGGGGACACCGGGTTTTCAGTCGATCCAACTTTTACGTATTGAGAAAGCTTGTTATCTATTTGGTAAATGCATTGGATATTTCCACTGATAAGCGTTTGGCTGATTTGTAAAACTTTTTCTGTGGCAATTTGGATTTCTGACAAGGCAGTCAAACAAAAAATATCTTCAACAGCTTTCAGAAGAACGGTTTGCTTTTGAAGGATTTCCTGCTGCTTTAAGAAACTTTCCTGCGGAATGATTGATAAGAGTACTCTGCTTGAATTCTGATCCAGTGGAGAGCTTTTGGATATTACTTGAATTGAATCTCGAGAGTGGCGGGTTAACGCTGATAGATGTTCGCCAGCTTGCACCAGCTCATAGCGGCTGATTTCCGGAAAGATGACACTTATCTCGGTTCGAGTGAGGTCAGCCAGTGAAAAAGCAGTGAGTTTCAAGAATTCGGCATTTGCTGCCAATATTTGGTTTGAACGAGGCTCGATTACTATCGCCGGTGTGGGTAACAGGTTTAAAAGCGTGTTAAATTCATTTGCACCCGGAGATTTACCTTTCCAGAGATGAGAGAAAGAAAGGTTTTGTGAAAAACCATTACTCATGTTTCTGAGGATGGTTGTGTCGGAGATGAGCCGGTAAAATACCTTCCATTGCCCGATATTTGGCAACAGTTCGACGCGCTACCATATAGCCTTGTTTAGCCAACAGCTCAGCAAGATCAGTATCACTCAGCGGATCTTTTTCTTTATTGATCAATTCCTGAAGCGCTGTCCTGATGTGAAGGCTGCGATCGAAGAATTTTGCAAAAGGTATGATCCTTCCATTTGGCATCTGGATGGCTTTATTTGACACAGCACGAGAAATGGTAGATTCGTGCACTTCAAGCTCTTTTGCCAGCTGAGCCCTGGTGATCGGTTTGATTCTTGCCTCTCCAAAGTCGATGAAATCTTTTTGCATGGTGGCTATTCGGGTCATTAACCGTTCCATGGTGTGATTTCGTTGCTGAAGACATTTCACAAAAAGGGATGCACGTTCGAGGTCAGACTTCCAATCTTCAAGTTTATCCGAAGTGACTTCCTTCACTGCACTGCGGAATCTCGGATCCACCCTGAGAGTTCCGGAGATGGGCATGATGATTTCAACCACAAGTGGACCGATCGCATCTTCATTCAGGTGATTGATCACTATATCAGGACGGTGAAAGGCTTTGTCAGTGGGCTTGACCGACTCCCGGGTATCACCCCAGTGAGTGCGGGCCGGGAATGGATTCAGGTTGGATCCAATAAATAACGCCACCTCTTGAGCGGTTTTAATATTCGTGTGGAGAAGATGCGCCAGATCGGAGTATTGATGCCGGCTTAATAAGGACATGCCTTCGATGATCATCTGCCGTGCGAGAGGCGGAGTTGGTTCGGTTTCTGACAGTATTTCCAACTGGACCAGCAATGCTTCCTGTGGTGATGCAGAACCAACCCCTAAAGGATCAGCGTGTTGGATCAGCTTAATGATGTTTTCCACTCGTGAGATCGGAATGTGATGATACTGCGCAACCTCTACAGCAGATATGGTTAGTAACCCATCTTCATCGAGGTGGGTAAGAATAAAAGCAGCCAGGCTGCGATCCTGAGCTGCCAGATCAGGAGCGATCTGCCGTAATACATAGGTGGGAAGATCTTCAGACACAGCACTGATATTGTCTTCCGGCATTTCTTCCTGGGGGATGGCAGAACCTGTGAAAAAATCTTCCCGTGGGGAAATAAATACGATCGGTTCCTCGGAATCCATCTGTTTTTGCCTGGAACATACCGGGCACGGTTCCGCACTATGTAGCAGCCGGTTACAGGTGGGGCATCTACGTTCCTCGATCAGTTCCAAAGCCGGATTGGATGCCAGTTCAGAATCAATTTTCTGGTAAAGCTCTTCTGCAGTCAAACTTAACAGTGTCATCGTTTGCGCGAGGTGAGCTGTGGTCAGGTGGCGGGTGATTTGGGCAGGTTTTTGAAACATACGGCTCTCAGTTTAGGTACAGTATAGTATGTTTTTATGAAAGTTGCAAATACTATGCCCGCTTATTATCTGACCCAGGGATGTTGCGCACAGTGGGTAGGTTGGGCTTAAACTCAACATAGAAATTTTCGTAAAGGATCGGTTATTGGCGAAGAGACAATCATACTGGAAACCTATCGATCAAACCTACTTTCAGAGCTGTCCATATCCAGTTCATCTCGCGGAGGATTCATGTACACCAGCACTAATGGAGATTGATAGTTACTTCGAATCTCGATTTTCTATTTTGTTTATTACGCGAACGACGTGATTGAATAATTTGGTAAAAACAAAAACAATAATAGCCGTAATGAAACCAATTAATATTGATTTTCCGATCACATATGTTAGGCGATCTACCTGAAACCTTGGATCCATTATCATTCCAATAGCTGATCCTTCAAAAAAAACAAGACCTACCAATAAAGCAATCGCAATGAGCGATGACTTTGCTTTAAGTCCTCTGGTTTTCCTAATTACCCATAAACCTAGGAAAAATGTACCAAAAGGAATAAACACAAAAGATGCAAATAACAAGCTAGTAGATATTAGTCCTCCGTTCGCGCCTGTGCCCTCACCGGGCGAGTGTTTTTGTCCGATAGGTTTCCATCAATTCAGCTTCACCACGAATGCTTGCTCTCCTGTATTCCGGCATAACAGAATTATATATCGGATCACCTGTGGTGCGTTACGAACGCACCCTACGCAAAAATGTGTACTCCGGCGTAAAGGATTATATATCGGATAATATTTTGTGCATTACCAACACACCCTGCGGTCTTTCGGTTAAGGAATCGACAGCACTAATCTGGAATCGCAGAATTTTGGTACAATGACGATCATGATAAATAATCACCTGCAAATCATTGGTGGAGGATTAGCCGGCAGTGAGGCTGCATGGCAGGCGGCCCAACGGGGAATAAAGGTGACTTTATATGAAATGCGTCCCGGTACCATGACGGAAGCGCATCAAACCACCAACCTGGCAGAATTGGTTTGTTCCAATTCATTGGGATCGATGCAGCAAGACCGGGGCACAGGTTTATTGATCAACGAATTGATCAAGCTTGGATCATTATTGATCACCCAAGCCTTGGCATCCAAAGTTCCTGCCGGTTCAGCACTCGCGGTGGATCGGGTAAAATTTTCAGAAACCATCACCCAAAAATTATCTGAACATCCCAACATTACATTGAAGCGCGAGGAAATCAAGGTAATCCCTGACGGGGTTACCCTGATTGCCAGCGGACCATTAACATCTCCAGCTCTAGCCAGGTCGATCCAGGAATTCATTGGCACCGAGAATCTATTCTTTTATGATGCAATCGCCCCGATCATTTCCGGGGATAGTATTGACCAATCCATCACCTTTCGCTCTTCGAGGTATGACAGGGGGGATGAAGAAGAGGGGGATTACGTTAACTGTCCATTCACTGAAGATGAGTACAACAACTTTGTCAGGGAATTGGTTTCAGCAGAAAGGATCCAAACAAAGAATTTTGAGACTGACATTTCTACGGGAGTTAAGGCTGGTAAGGGAATATATTTTGAACGGTGCCTGCCGGTTGAAGTCATTGCTTCACGGGGTGAAAAAGCTTTGGCGTACGGTCCCATGCGGCCTGTTGGGCTTACCAACCCGCGGACTGGCAGGTGGCCTTATGCGGTTGTTCAATTGAGGCAGGAAGATCTGGCCGGAAACTTATTTAACTTGGTCGGGTTCCAAACCAACCTGACCTTTCCGGAGCAGAAAAGACTATTCAGACTCATTCCAGGATTGCAGAACACAGAATTCCATCGTTTCGGTCAAATGCACCGCAATACATTCATTTCTTCCCCAGATATATTGCAGCCAACTCTTCAGACTATCAAAAGGGAAGATCTTTTCATGGCCGGGCAGATCATTGGGGTGGAAGGTTATGCGGGTAATATTGCCTCTGGTTACCTTGCCGGAATCAATGCCTCGAGGTATATACTTGGGCAGGAATTGGTCAGTTTTCCGGAAGAAACCATGATCGGTGCAATCATTCACTATATTTGCAATGCTCCACCTGAACAATTTCAACCGATGAAAGCCAATTTTGGTATATTACCTGCGTATCCAACCAGCAAGAAACTTCAGAAACGGCAGAGATACATTCTCATGGCAGAGCGGGCATTAAATAGAATAGATCAAATCTCAGAAGGTATTGTGAATGCATAACTTGAAGAAAGAGAATCGAAAGCTCTTATGGGTAATTTCCGGTATTCTGGTTATTTGTGGAATGTTCGTTATATTCTTGGTTTTCCAAAACCAAAATAAGGAATTTGACCAGGATGAAGCTTTTCAAAATATTGAAACGCAAATGGCGTTTGGACCGCGAGTGCCTGGCTCTGAAGCCCATCAAGCCTTTATTGATTGGGCAGGCACAGAATTGACAAAAAATGATTGGAAGGTCGAATTACAGACCGGGGAGATATCCGGTCATGCATTGACGAATATCATCGGGAAGAAAGGTCAGGGGGACAAGATCATCATGTTGAGCGCGCATTATGATTCACGGATCGTTGCAGATCAGGATGATGAGTTTCCAACAGTCAGTCAGCCGGTTCCAGGAGCGAACGATGGCGCATCGGGTGTGGCTGTTCTGCTGGAATTATCACGAGTGTTGACCATTCCCAGGGATAAACAGGTGTTGATAGTCTTGTTTGATATCGAAGATAATGGTAATCTTCAAGACTGGGATTGGATATTAGGATCGCGCTATTTTGCCGATCACCTGGAAATTCGTCCATCCATGGTTGTTAATCTGGATATGATCGGTGATTCCGAACTGACCATCTACAAGGAAAAAAATTCTACAGCCAGTGTGAATGATGACATTTGGAGTATTGCCGAACAACTGGGATATAAGGAAGTATTTATTCCACAATATGCGCATAGCATTATAGATGATCATATACCATTTTTGCGATTGGGAATCGAAGCTATTGACATCATCGATATGGATTATCCTTACTGGCATACTACGGAAGATGATATCTCTAGAGTTTCGGCAAAAAGTCTGGGAGTGGTAGGGCATGTGATCGAAACATGGTTAGAAAAATAAATATATAAATAATTGTTCCATGATATTTGTTACTAAAAAAACAGCTTGGATTAAGGACTATATGGGAAATAACAAAATAAATTACATGCCTTCTGAACGGATTGCGGGATTTAAACCATATTTCTTCGCTCAGCTGGGATTAAAAATTAACGAACTGAAGACAAAGGGTGTGGATATCATCCGCCTGGATATGGGTTCTCCCGACCTGCCTCCGGATATGAAGATCATTGAAAGATTAAGGAAGGAAGTCTTAAAACCGGACGTCCATGCATATTCACCTAATGGTGGAACAAAAGTATTCAAAGAAGCTGTCGCAACTTATTACTTAAATCGTTTTGGGGTGGAACTCGATCCTGATTCTGAAGTATTTACATTGATAGGGTCGAAGGAAGGCTTGTTTGCATTAAGCCAGGTCCTGCTAAATCCGGGCGATGTATCCCTTGTGCCTGATCCTGGTTACCCGGTGTATTCTGCAAGCGGAATGATTGCAGGTGCTGAAATTGTTGCCTTACCACTGCTTGAAACTAATCAGTTTTTGCCTGATCTGGAGGCTATTCCGCAGGATAAATTAAAGAAGGCTAAAATCATCTGGGTGAATTATCCCAACAATCCGACCGGAGCCACAGCTCCAGAGGGTTTCTATAAAAATATTATTGATTTTGCTCATCAGTATAACTTGCTCATCGCACATGATGCTCCGTACGCGGATGTTTCTTTTGATGGATATCGTGCACCAAGTATCCTGCAATTTGAAGGCGCACAGGAAGTTACTGTAGAATTCAATTCATTGTCCAAAATGTACAATATGGCCGGATGGCGATTAGGAATGGCTGTTGGCAACGCACAGGTGATCAAATTTCTTGCAACATACAAGAGCCAACAGGACACAGCACACTTTACTCCGATCATGACTGCGGGTATGGCTGCACTAACTGGTGACCAGGATTGGATCAAAGAGCGAAATTTGATCTATCAAGAACGCAGAGACCTTGTTGTAAGGGCATTAATAAAAGCAGGCATCGGGGTGAACAATCCAAAAGCAGCAATATATGTTTGGGTAAAACTCCCGGAAAATGAAAAATCAAGTGTTAATTATTGCACAAGATTATTGGAAGAAACTGGTGTCAGCACTACACCCGGAAATGTTTTTGGTAAATATGGGGAAGGATATTTACGAATATCACTATGTACGTCCACACCTAGAATATCTGAGGCGATGGAGCGAATCACCCGCTGGTCAAGGAAGCAAGGGTAATAAATGGCAAATAAAAAACCTGAAATAACTGAACGACCACAAGAAAAAGCTTTCCTGGTTGGAGTTGAGCTTTACAATCATCCCGGGTTACTCAAACTTGAAGATTCATTAGCGGAATTGGAGAGATTGGCTGAAACTGCAGGGTTGGAAGTTGTTGGAGAATTAACTCAAAAAATTGATAGACCCAGTTCGGATACTTACATTGGCTCCGGGAAGGTGGAAGAGTTAAGGGCTTTTGTCGATGAAACCCTGGCAGATGTGATCATATTTGACAACGACCTCTCCCCCAGGCATCAGCGCGAACTGGAAAAAATATTTGGACTTAAAGTCAGAATCCTGGATAGAACGGCTTTAATTTTGGACATCTTTGGTCAGCATGCATCAACCCGGGAGGGTATTTACCAGGTTGAATTAGCTCAATATGAATATCGCCTGCCCAGGTTAACCAGAGCCTGGACTCATCTCGCCCGGCAAGCTGGCGGTGGGGGTGGAACTGCCGGCAGCGTCGGAGGGGTTGGCTTGCGAGGCCCCGGGGAAACCCAATTAGAGCTGGATAAACGCGAAATTTCCAAAAGAATACAGAAGTTGAAAATCGAGATCGAAAAAATAAGGGAGCATCGAAACCAATACAGACAACAGCGGAAGCGTTCAAAGACTCCCATTGTTGCCCTCGTTGGTTATACCAATGCCGGCAAATCAACATTATTGAATAAACTGGCCAAAACTGATATATATGTGGCCGATCAATTATTTGCCACACTGGATCCAACAACCAGGAAAGTAATGCTGCCGGATAAAAGAATCATCTTGATGACCGATACAGTCGGATTCATTCAGAAACTTCCGGCACAATTGATCGCGGCCTTTCGGGCGACCCTGGAGGAGATTTCAGACGCAGATTTATTACTTCACGTAATAGATGTGACTCATCCTGTTGCAAAAGAACAGGCTGCGTCAGTTATCCAGACCTTAAAAGAAATAAAAGCAGACCACATTCCAGTTATCAATGTATTAAACAAAATTGATCAATTAACCCCCGAAAAATTAGCATCGATTAGATTGGATGATTTTCCGGAATCAGTGGTAATTTCCGGATTAACTGGGTTGGGTATTGAAGCTCTTATAACCAAAATTGATAGTTTACTATTTCAGGCGTATATACCCATTAAAGTGAAACTCCCGTATTCTGAAGGACAACTCATTTCGTTGATCCACGAATCTGGACAGGTCGAATCGATAAAATATGGTAGTAAAGTGGTGGAAATAACCGGAAAAATTCCTGGTAGATTATACGCAAGATTCCAGCAATTTGAAGCGTAAAAACAAAAAACCGCTGAAAGCGGTTTATGTCAATAATTCGATAATATTTCAAGATTACTTTTTCTTGGCTTCTTTATCCATGCTGATCACTTCTTTGCCCTGATAGTAACCACATTTAGGGCAAACCGTGTGAGATAAACGCATCTCTCCACAGTTGCTGCATTGGACCAGGTTGGCCAAAACAAGTGTATCTTGTCCACGACGGCGATCGCGGCGACCTTTTGAATGCTTTCTTTTCGGTTGAGGACCCATCAATAATCTCCTATTAAATACAATACGGATTACCCGTTTGATAACTATTAAGCGGACGGATTATACCTGCAAGCTGGTGTTTATGTCAAGAAGATAGAAGCCTTGACAGAACATAGAAGTCTTGGATGTGTCCTGATAACGGTTATATGGTATTTTTCAAAATTAACTAAAGTTCTTTTTAAAATTAATAGAGATTTAACAGATTATGTAAGGGACATTGATAGTAACCTTCTATTAATATTATTTAATCAGTTTGAATATATTTTATACTGATTTAAAACGCTGCAAATATATTAATGACTTGTGTGTTATTGGAAAGAAAACTTGCGGACTTAACCACGAAGCTGTTTTCGAAATGAACCCCAAAGGAAATTTACATTCCTTATGGGATGAATTAGAAATATGGAGAAACGGATATGTTTAATCGAATATTGGTGCCACTTGATGGGTCTCCGCTCGCTGAAAGAGCGTTACCGCATGCCGAAGAGTTTGCCCGCATATTCGGATCAACAATCATCCTATTGCAGGTCCTTGATCCAACTTCTTTCCATGAAAACCCTAATCCCGTAGATCCTTTGAGTTGGCAAATTCGAAAGACAGAAGCAGACATCTATATGAATAATATTGCCTCCCGATTACGAAAAGAACTGAAGGAGACAGTGGTTGATATACTAAGCGCCCAGAAGAGAGAAAAGGATGAAAAAAAGATACTTGTAGAATATTCGATCAGGGAAGGAAAAACTGCGGAAAGCATTGTAAATTTCGCCCACTCCGAAAATATTGACATGGTTATCTTATGCACACATGGTGCGGGAGGGTTGAGTCGATGGAATATTAGCAGTGTTACCCAGAAAGTGATTAATCTTGTTTACCTGCCCGTGTTAATTATCCGTGCCTATCATCAACCGGAAATGGAAAATGCGAATGTTCGATATTGCCGTATTCTCATTCCAATGGATAGCTCACGAAGGGCCGAATGTGTTTTTGCGGCTGGAATTGCCCTCGCACAGGGAGAAACCTTATTGGAACATGCTGGAGAAGATTTTTTATCCGGTACTGAATTCCCATTATTAAAGCCTGTTATACCACCTGCTGAGATTGTGAATAAGGAACCAAAACTTATTTTTACTGCAGTCATTTCTCCGCCGGAAATTCCAATTCCCGCTCCTTATCCGGTTGAGATCAGCAAACTTTCTGACAAGTTACTGCTTGTAAGTCATGAAATAGTATTGACATATCTAAGCGAGATAAAATTGCGATTACCTGTGGAGAGTGAGACACGGGTGATAGAGAGCAATAATATCGCATCCGCCATCCAAAACCTGGCTGATAGCGAAAACATTGACCTGATCCTTATGTGTGCTCATGGATATACAGGCGAAACCACTCGTCCTTATGGAAATGTCACGCGGAACATAATAGATCATGGGACAACTGCTATTCTGATCATCCAGGACGTACCGATTTCTCAGGTTCGACCAACTGCAGCAGCGATTGCGGCTCAAAAATCCGGAAGACGTTAACAATGCTAGATGATCAAGTAAAACAGGAAAAGGAAGGTAGCGATATTACCCAAACATACACTCCTTCCACTAGAACTGAGCAGCTTCAGGAACTAATCGCCAGGTTGTCCAATAATTACAATGAGGTTAGCAGGGATAAAACTGGCAGGATCATCAGAACCGCAAGGTCCAGACAAAAATTATTGGGACATAATCTGGCTTTGTATGAATCATGGTTGGATGATGCACATCGATATTTCCGCGGAATAACAAGCCAAAAAGAATCCCTTACATACGCTTCTGAATGGGTGCTGGATAACTATTACATCATTCGTCAGGCTATTCAACAAATAGAAGAGGATTTACCATCCGGATACTTCAACCAGCTTCCGAGGCTAAAAAATAATTCTAACCAGGGTTTTCCACGTATTTACGCTATTGCAAGAGATATCCTGGCTTTTCAACACTATTTATTAGATCCAATCGAATTGGAATCTGTACTTATCCAATTTCAGGAAAATATAACCCTTACTATGGGTGAGTTGTGGGCTTTACCCATCTTTCTTCGGTATGGATTGATCGAGTTCCTTGCTCAAACTCTGATAGAAGTGATCCAACCGGCAACTATGCCAAACTTGCCAATCATTGACTCGCAACTTCATAGGACAGAGTTGCCTTTTTCAGAATCAAATTCTACTAATGGAGATGCTGCAAATAATAATAACATTGCCAATATCATCCTAAGTCTTCGAACCATTTCTGAACAAAATTGGAGTGATTTCTTTGAATCGATTAGTTGCCTTGAACGAACACTTCGTAAAGACCCTGCGGGGATATATCCTCGAATGGATTTCAAAACACGCGATACATACCGAAAAGAGGTTGAAGTACTATCAATAGCGACGGGTCTTGAAGAGAGTAATTTGGCAGAAATCACGATCGATCTGGCAGGTTCAACTGACCACGTTGGTGAGTTTCACCTTGGGAAGAAAAGACCTATCTTGGAGCAAAAGATTGGCTTCCAACCAGATTATAAAACATCTTTTAAGCGATTTATTTTCAGGCGTGCTACAGTGGTTTATCTATCAGCCATATTTGCCTTGACCATTCTGATCCTGGCTGCCTTCTTTCTTGCAGCGCGTCTACCTGAGCTGGTAAGAAATATCCCACTTGGTTCAGGTGAGTTCCAATGGGATGCTGCTTTACTAATAGGAGGAGTACCGGTACAGTGGATAGCTGCAATTATCCTAAGTTTGGTACTCCTGATCCCGGGGATGACCGTATCCACAAGTTTGATCAACTGGTTGATCACCCTTTTAATCAAACCAAGTATGCTGCCGAAGCTGGACTTCAAAGACGAAATTCCCGAAACACATGCAACATTAATCGTAATCCCGGCATTAATTGCAAATCACAAAGAGATTGATTCGTTGGTTCAGCAGCTTGAATTGCATTATCTTCGCAATCCTGAACCAGGAATCCGATTCGCTTTGTTAACTGATTTTCGTGACGCAGATAGTCAGACACTGCCTGAAGACGAGGACCTGATTCAGTATGCACAGGAATCTATCAAATTATTGAATAACAAGTATCAGTTCCCTTCTGGTGCAAACAGTGCAGGGGAATCTTCCGTTATCCAGGGAGGAGAACTTTCAGGTAAGGGATTTGATCAGTTATTTTATTTTCTCCATCGCAAGAGACTGTGGAATGCATCTGAAGGAAAATGGATAGGTTGGGAGCGCAAACGAGGTAAGCTGAATGAGCTCAATCTTCTTCTTCGAGGAGGAACAAATCTTTCTTATATTTCACAATTAGTGGAAATCGCACAGCAAAAGGGAGCATTACAAAATATCCGTTTTGTTATCACCCTTGATACTGATACGATCCTTCCACGCGGTGCGGCAAGTCGATTAGCTGGTACACTGGCACATCCATTAAACCAGGCAAAGTTTGATGTTGAGACGGGAAAAATAATTTCCGGTTATACCATTCTTCAACCCCGCATGGAAATCCACCCTAGAAGTTCAAATCATTCATGGTTTACTAGGTTATTTTCTGGTGATACGGGTTTAGATCTGTATACACTGGCAGTCTCAGATGCTTATCAGGATCTCTTCGGAGAAGGGAGTTATGTTGGTAAAGGAATTTATGATGTCGATGCTTTTGAGCGATGTGTAGATAAGCAAATCCCGGATAACACTGTACTCAGTCACGATCTTCTTGAAGGTGTAATGAGTCGTGCGGGATTGGTCACTGACATTACTATGATCGAGGATTACCCACAGAATTACTTTACTCAGGTTTTACGACAGAGGCGTTGGATCCGTGGAGATTGGCAGTTACTACCCTGGATCCTCAAACCAAACCGCCAAGGTTTATCTTTTTCAATTATTGACCGTTGGAAAATGATTGACAATCTTCGCCGCTCGCTGCTGACCCCGGCTCTTTTATTGATCTTTATTTTAGGTCTGGTTTTCGAACCACAACTCGCCGGTCTTTGGACAATTGTTGTTTTGCTCTCCCTCGGTACTCCAATGTTAACCAGTTTAGCTCACAGTACGCTTAGATTGTTGTCAGGCGAGTATCCAAGCCGAGCCTTCCGTCCACTAGGCTGGAACCTGGTACGTTGGTTACTGGCAATAGCCTTCCTTCCCTATGAAGCTTATATCACCATAGATGCCATTTTTACTACTTTATATCGACTTATTATCAGCCATAAGAACCTCCTACAATGGACAACTGCTGCCCAAACTGCCAAGGTGTTCGGTTTGCAAAACCGCCGAAGTATTGCATGGCAGAAATTAGGCGCGGCAGCGATCCTGGCTGTAATACTTGCTGTGTGGCTACAACTCATTACACCCCACAATGGAGTCATCCTGGCTCCTCCAATAACCTTTTCATCACCAGTTTTACTATTATGGTTGCTTTCTCCTTTGATCGTTTGGTGGATCAATCGACCGATAGTAAGGGAAGTTGTACCGTTGAATGAAAAACAATCCAACCTATTACGTCAGGTTACACGCCGCACATGGGGTTTTTTCGAACGTTTCGTCGGGCCAGAAGATCATTGGCTGCCTCCGGATCACTACCAGGAATCGCCTATAGGAACAGTTGCTCATCGAACCTCTCCGACAAATATTGGAATGCTGCTCACTTCGACCCTGGCTGCATATGATATGGGTTATCTGGATCAATTGGGTTTAACTACCCGATTAGTGACTACGCTTGATACACTTGATCAGCTGGAAAGATTCCGGGGTCATTTTTTGAATTGGTACGATACCCAGACCCTCCTACCTCTCAACCCGCGGTACATTTCAACTGTAGATAGCGGCAACCTGGCAGCCAGTTTCATTGTGACTGCTCAAGCATGCAAGACAATACCTAACGAACCAATTTTCCGCTGGGACTTATGGGAAGGTTACCTTGACACATTATCCAATTTAACCCAAACACTTACAGGGATGCGTAAAGCTGAATTCGATCAACAGGTTGTAGGCATCAACAATCGAATCTCTGGGATACGGACCGAGATTATTTCAACAAAATCTCATCCGGAAAGATGGTTCCCTCTTTACTTAAAGGCAAGTGGTCAAGTATGGCAGGATATTTCCCAACGTTTAATGGAACTTGTAGAAGTAGGACGAACAGCATTTAACTTAAAAACCCTAAGTAAACTCCAGGAAGTTGCTTTACAAGTGGAAAGACACCACCTCGCAGTTCAGCGCACGATCACTGAGTTGGCACCCTGGATTCCAATTATTCTGAATCCCCCCGATTTTCTTAGAAAACCTCAATTCACTGATGCATTAGATGCCCTTAGAAATTGTCTCCCATCCAATCCTGTTCTGGGACAAATTCAGATCAATACCAAAAATGCTTTCCCAATAATTCTTTCAATAAAGCAATTACTTGAGAAAGATACATTAATTACGGGAGATTTAGCAGAAAGCACTGGGTTGAACTATGGTCCTGCCTTGGACTGGTTGGGAGATTTGAGTCAATCTTTTTCGAAAGCGGAGATAAATTCGGTTTCACTAATAAATACATTCGCACATATTGTAAATAAAGTGGAGCAGTTCGTAAAGGATATGGACTTCCGATTTCTCTACCATTTTCAAAGAAGGGTATTCCATATTGGTTTTAACCTGGATGCCGGACAGCTGGACCATAACTATTATGACCTGTTAGCTTCAGAAGCACGGATCACTTCGATCATAGCGATAGCCAAGGGGGAAATTCCGCAATCTCATTGGCTGCAACTTGGCCGGCCGGTAACGCGAATAGAAGGTTCTTATATCTTGCTCTCGTGGAGTGGAACAATGTTCGAGTACCTCATGCCGCCACTATTTTTACGCTCTTATCCTGGAACATTACTGGCAGAAAGCACTCGAGGAGCAGTTTTGCACCAAATTGCTTATGGAAAATCACATAACATTCCATGGGGTATATCAGAGAGTGGCTTTTTTAGGTTCGATACCAATCAAAATTATCAATATCGTGCATTCGGAGTACCCGGGTTAGGTTTTAAACGAGGATTAGGGGACGACCTGGTGATCGCTCCATATGCATCACTTATGGCGATCAATTATGAACCGCATGCAGTAGTAAGCAACCTCATCAATTTGATCAAATATAAACTTCTTGGATTATACGGAGTGTACGAATCAATTGATTTCACGACCGACAGACTTCAGATGGATGAAACATCGGCAATTGTAAGCGAATATATGGCCCATCACCAGGGGATGATTTTAATGGCGATGGCGAACTACCTGCATGGCGATATTATGGTTCAACGGATGCACAGTGACCAGCGAATCCAAAGTGTGGAAATGCTTTTACAAGAACAAGTACCACATTCTGTCCCAGTGCAGGATCCTTATGCTGGAGATGTTAAAGGAGTAGAACGACTAACAGCAGTACCAATTGAAATCACTCCTTGGAGAGTCCCGGTACAAACACCCATTCCACAGGTAAATCTCCTTTCAAACGGAAGTTATAACGTAATTCTATCCAATATGGGTGGAGGATACAGTTCCTGGCGTGATATTGATCTGACACGATGGGAACCGGATGGGGTTTTAGACCCATGGGGGTCTTGGATATATATTCAGGAAATGAGACCTGATTCTCAAAAAAAATGCATAAATATGTGGTCGGCAGGTCATCAACCGCTTCCTGGTGATCCTATTGAAATGCAAGTCACATATTTCGCCCATATGGCAGTCTTCCGTCGTAATGAAAATGAAATTGTTTCAACCATGGAAGTAACAGTTGCTCCTGACGACCCGGTAGAAATTCGGCGAGTTCATCTCCATAACAGCACTAACCAATCACGTATCCTTCGATTAACCTCGTATGGTGAGGTAATTCTTGCGCCACAAACAGCAGATTCCCGCCACCCTGCCTTTAATAAACTATTTATCGATAGTGAATTCGTTCCGGAGCTAAATCTGCAAATCTTTACTCGCCGTCCACGTTCCGAACAGGAAGCCATTATATATATGGGACATATGCTCGTGACTGACGCTTCGCAAGAAATTGCACGACACGAAGCAGATCGTTATAAGTTTATAGGCCGTAATCGTACATTGCGCAACCCGGCTGCTTTATCAACAGAGCAATATCTTTCAGGCACGACCGGGGTAACTCTTGACCCAATCTTCTCCTTGGGTCAAATAATTGAACTGGATCCTAACAGCAGCACTGATATTAGTTTCCTGACATTTACTGGGGAAAGCCGTGAAGCAATTATTGCACTGGCTAATCGATATCAAAGTAGGACTTTAATTGAACAATCTTTCCACCTGTCCAATATTGCTGCTCAAACATGGCTTGGAAAACAAAACATTACCACCCAGGCATTCAGAGACACTCTGAAACTTTTATCAGCGTTGATCTATTCATTCAAAGAAGCTCGTGCATCTTCAGAAACAATTGCAGCCAACCGGTTAGGGCAATCTGCACTATGGCGGTTTGGTATTTCTGGGGATTATCCCATCCTTCTTGTCGAATTGGATGATCCGAAGAATATTGACCTTGTTCGTGAAGCACTATTGGTACATAAATTCCTGCGCAGCCGGCGTTTTATGATGGATTTAGTGATTATCAATCGCCAACAAACGGATTATGGAGCAGAGTTGAATGGCATGCTCTTCCGTATGGTCAGTAAAATGAACGGAGAAGAGTGGCTCAACCAACGCGGGGGAGTATATATTCATTATGGCGACCAAATGATGCATGAAGAATACACACTACTTCAAACCGCAGCACGTGTTCAACTTTTAGGCGCTAATGGATCATTAGGGTCTCAAATGCCTCATTATTCGATCCAGGTTCACCACCTTCCCGCTTTTACACCTACCCGTCAGGTAGTTTCAAAGTTAAAAGCAAGAAATGAACCTTATAAACTTCCATTTGAGGAAATTGACAACAGGTTATTCAATAATGGTTATGGAGGGTTTAGCAGTGATGGCCGTGAGTATATTATTGATTGGAATGCAGCTATAGCCGCTTCGGGAACTATCCCGCTTGGAAGGATAACGCCAGCACCCTGGGTTAATGTGATTGGTTACCCGGGATTTGGTTTTATGGTGAGTGAAACGGGAAGCCAATGCACCTGGGCTTTAAATAGTGGGGAAAACCGGCTTACTCCCTGGTCCAACGACCCTGTGTGCGATCCTACCGGCGAAGCACTTTACTTAAGGGATGAAGAAACCGGCGAGGTCTGGACCCCCACACCATTGCCTTCAGGAACGAATCAAACATTCCGGATAAAACATGGTGCAGGATATTCCACCTTTGAAAACAATTCACATGGGCTACGACAAATATTGACGCTTTTTTCAAGCCCTGAAGACCCCGTCAAAATTATACATTTAAAGGTTGAAAATACGTTAGCTTATAACCGTCGTATAACAGCCACACAATACGTCGAATGGGTATTAGGAACAAAGCATGCCTCGAGTATGGCGTATATTATTCCGGAATACAATTCAGACCTTGAATGCCTCTTTGCCACCAATCCTTACAATGCAGAATTTGGAGAAAGGGTTGCATTCTTAATCGCAAGTAAATCTATCCATGGCCTGACTGCTGATCGGACTGAATTCCTTGGTCGTGGTGGGACATCTGCATTCCCAGTCGCTCTGCACCGGCTGGGATTGGAAACACGAATCACCCCGGGTGAAGATCCTTGTGCAGTTCTTCAAGTGCATCTTGATCTACTTCCTGGAGGGATGGAAGAGATCTACTTTGTCCTGGGTCAAGGAATTAATAAGGAACATGCTATCGAATTAGTTAAGAAATACCACGATCCTACTAATGTGGGCGAAGCTTATGAGCGTACCCATGTATTTTGGGATCACCTTCTTGATACTATTCAGGTGAATACACCTGAACCCGCAACCAATCTGATCCTTAACCGCTGGATGCTCTACCAGACTTTGTCTTGTCGAATCTGGGGGCGAACAGGTTTTTACCAATCCAGTGGAGCATTTGGTTTTCGAGACCAACTCCAGGATGTCCTTGCATTATTACCAATTGACCCCGCAATTACACGCAGTCAAATTCTAAATGCAGCGCAACACCAATTTGAAGAAGGTGACGTTATGCATTGGTGGCATCCTCCATCAGGCCGCGGAGTGAGGACACGATTTTCAGATGACCTCTTATGGCTTCCTTACGTAACAGCACAATATATCGAAGTAACAGGGGATTCGGGAATTTTAAATGAGAAAATTCCGTTTCGATCAGCTCCTCCTCTTGTAGAAAGGGAGGAAGAACTTTACAGCGAATATCCACTAACCGCGGAACATTTCACCCTTATGGAACATTGTCTTCGGGCAATTGAGAAAGGCGCTACAGCTGGCATTCATGGTCTCCCATTGATCGGTTCAGGAGATTGGAATGATGGTATGAATAGCGTTGGTAAAAATGGTCATGGAGAGAGTGTTTGGTTGGCGTGGTTTATTTGTGATGTTCTAAAACGATTTGCGATAATTTGTGATCAATATGGAGATTCACAAAATCCTCAAAGGTTCAATGAAAAAGCTACTGAATATGCGGCTGCAATCGAACAATCTGCCTGGGATGGAGATTGGTATCTAAGAGCTTACTATGACAGTGGGATAGCAATTGGTTCCGTTCAAGACCTGGAATGTCAGATTGACGCAATTGCTCAATCGTGGGCTGTCTTAAGTGGTTCAGGTGATTTGCACCGAAGTCGAAAGGCATTACAGTCAGTAATGGAAAAATTGGTGCTTCCGGATGAGAGGTTGCTTCTACTCTTTACTCCACCATTTGATAAAACTCCCCGAAATCCTGGATATATTAAAGGATATATGCCTGGTACTCGGGAGAATGGCGGGCAATATACACATGCAGCCACATGGACCGCCTGGGCATTTGCTCGATTGAAAGCAGGTAAGCAAGCCGGGGAATTGTTTAATATGCTTAATCCCATCTTTCAATCTGATACAGAAGCCAAAGCTACTGTTTATCGGGTGGAACCTTATGTAATTTGTGCTGATATCTACAGCAAGGCACCATTCGTTCGTCGAGGCGGATGGACCTGGTACACAGGATCAGCTGCCTGGATGTACAGATTAGGCGTTGAAGCTATTCTTGGCTTTAAAAAAGTAGGAAATTCTTTACAAATAGATCCGGTGATTCCACCTTCCTGGGATGGTTATAAAATACATTATAAATTTGGGGAATCTGAATACTTTATTAATGTCCACAACCCAGAACATGTAGAGAACCAGGTACGCCAAATATTCCTGGATGGTCAGCCATTGAATGATGCTCATATACCACTGGTTGATGATAAAAAGGTGCATCAAGTTGTTGTCACGATGGGAAAATGAGCTGGTTTTCCACTTGCTTGAATTTAGCCATAATTTCATAAGGAATAGTCAAACCATTCTGCTAGTTCTTTAAGGAGAAAGGCAATTCGGATTATTGATAATTGGTAAATAAGAAATTTGTTATAATCTCCCAATCCAATGAATCAAGGACTTGGTATGAATATCATTGAAGACATAATCGCTGATTTACCTTCCAGAATTAACAACACTAAACAACTACCGGGCAATACAATTATTCAACTATGTATTTTGGGAAGTAATGGGGGAAATTGGTACATCCAATTTAAGGATGGAACTCCGACAATGATTCCAGGTTATTCCAGCAACCCTGATCTTTCATTAACGTGTACATTTGAAGATTTTATGAATTTATCTTATGGGGAATTGGATCCGGGGAAAGCTTTTATGACTGGTAAGTTGACCATTCAGGGAGATATAACTACTGCTCAACAGCTACTCGGGCTTTTGAAATCTACCAGAAATTAGCACATGATTATTGCCACATTCCCCATTCAAAACCTGCGGAAGATTCCATCATTGAGAAATCCCATGGATCCATTCCAAGAGCCATAATTACCGGTATATCCACAGCTTCGGAAGCTTTTTGAGTAGTCATTTCAATTAATGCAGGAGCATACGGACAAAAGGGGGTTGTCATGATCATACTTATTATCAAAGAGCCATCAGTGATTTGCACATTTCTAACCAAACCCAACTGGATAATACTCAGCCCCAATTCAGGATCATTAACTTGTTGAAATGCTTCCCGTAGTTTTTGAACAATCTCGGGATGACTTATTTCGATGTCCCAAACAGCTATATTTGAATTCTCAGGTGAATCTGTCATATTATTACCCGCTTATCAATGGTTGTTTAACTACGTAAGTACAATGGTCGTTGCCTAACAATAAGCAATTAATTTTTTCAACAGGAATTGAAAGGATGGATGAGATCATTGTCTGATCCACTTTACATACTTCCGGATGATTCTGACCAACATGGAAATATGGACATGAAATCTCATGAATCCGATATTCGTCACCTGCTTTTTCCCATTCGACAGTAAAACCTTCCCTTGACAGCAAAGTTTTGAGCAAATTGAGCTTTTCCTCCAGGGAGAGGTTTATTGCCAGGTCCTGGTAATTAGCACTCATATCCAGAGCAATCTCAGTAAACAGCTTATCAACAACCGGTGCAGGCAGGGTGCTTTTCATTTGATCAAGGATTTTGGTTGTCAGCCTCAAATAGTTAGTTGGAAATCTTTCTGAACCGGATTCTGTAAGAAAATACACTTGCCTTGGTCTGCCAACACCGTGACGTTCTTCTTCAGCGACAATTAATCCTTCAATAAGCAGACTGGATATATGATGACGAACAGATATGGAATTAATTCCAACTTTTACGCCTAACTCAGTGATCGTTGAGCGTGGATGAGCTAGTAAACTCTGTAAAACTTTTTCGCGGGTAGATATCATCTTTCTCCGTCGATAATTTCCAATTTCTGATAATATACCATTAATATATGTAATTTGTCAATATTTATGATTATTATAATAAATATTGACTAATCGAAAAATATTTGCTATAATCTTGACAATATAAACCACATCCCGGGGAGTACTATGTCAGAGTTAATCATAAACGATTTACACGTCAGTATTGAAGGTAAGGAAATACTGAAAGGTTTCAACCTTAGGATCAACTCCGGAGAGGTCCATGCGATCATGGGACCAAATGGAACCGGAAAATCCACACTGGCCTATACGATCATGGGTCATCCATCTTATCAAATTACCAGTGGCGAGATATTCCTGGATGGAAACAAGATAAATGATCTTGCACCAGACGAACGCTCGAGAGCTGGTTTGTTTTTAGCATTTCAATATCCAATGGCAATTCCGGGAGTAACTGTTGCCAATTATTTAAGGACTGCAGTTAATTCACATAGAAAATATAGCAATCCTGAATATAAAGGCATTCCAATTCCAGAATTCAGAAAGATGATAATTGAGCAAATGGATTATCTGAAAATGGATCACTCATTCGCAGGAAGATATCTGAATGATGGATTTTCAGGTGGTGAAAAAAAACGGAATGAGATCCTGCAAATGGCAATATTAAAACCTCGCTTCGCAATACTAGATGAAACTGATTCAGGGCTGGATATTGATGCTCTTAAAATCGTTTCTGAAGGGGTAAATGCTTTACGAGGTCCAAACCTGGGTGTCCTGGTAATAACCCATTATCAACGAATATTAAATTATATTCACCCTGATTTTGTACATGTAATGATGGAAGGAAAAATTGTTGAATCCGGGGATGCTCAACTTGCTTTGCACCTTGAAGAACAGGGGTACGAATGGGTTCGAGAAAAGATGGATTCTACCAGGGATGAATCACTGAGGTAATTATTATGGGTACTGAAAATAAAAATGAGTTTCTTGACCAGTTGAGTGATTATCAATACGGTTTCAAGGATTCTGCAAATTTCGTTTATCGGTCAAAACAAGGTCTTGATGATGAGGTTGTACGTGAAATCTCACTACGCAAGGGAGAACCAGAATGGATGCTTAACTTCAGGTTGAAAGCTCTAGCCCATTTTAACCTGCGGAAAATGCCAAATTGGGGTGCTGACCTGTCTGGTTTGATTATGGATGATATTTATTTCTATGTAAAACCAGCAGAAGCAGCCAGTACCTCCTGGGAAGATGTTCCGGATACCATAAAGACTACATTCGATAGACTGGGTATTCCTGAAGCTGAGCGAAAATTCCTGGCAGGTGTCGGAGCACAATATGAATCAGAAATGGTTTATCACAGTATCCAGGAGCACCTTGAGAAGAAAGGTGTCATATTTGTAAGCATTGAAGATGGACTGCGACTACATCCTGAGTTATTCAGGCAATACTTTGGAACCGTCATTCCCATAGAGGACAATAAATTTGCTGCTCTAAATAGCGCAGTTTGGTCTGGTGGATCGTTCGTTTATGTACCACCAAACGTAAAAGTAGATCTTCCACTGCAGGCATATTTCCGACTGAATGAAGCAAAAATTGGACAATTTGAACGGACGATTATTATTGCGGATGAAGGATCACAGGTCCATTATGTTGAAGGGTGTACAGCTCCATCCTACACGACCAATTCACTTCACAGCGGTGTAATCGAGATCATTGTGAAGAAAGGTGCCAGAGTTCGTTACACAACCATTCAGAACTGGTCAACTAATGTCTATAACCTGGTGACCCAGCGGGCTATGGTTTATGAAAACGGAACAATGGAATGGGTGGATGCCAACCTTGGCTCAAAAATAACCATGAAATACCCATCCTGTTACCTGATGGAACCGGGAGCAAAAGGGGAAATTCTATCCATGGCATTTGCTGGACCTGGTCAATACCAGGATACAGGTGGAAAGATGCTGCATTTTGCTTCCCACACCAGCAGTAAAATTACTTCAAAATCTATCAGTCGTGGTGGCGGTAGAACTTCTTTTCGAGGACTGCTTAAAGTTCAGAAAGATAAACAGGATATAAAAAGTAATGCTGTTTGTGATGCCCTGTTACTGGATCCTTTGTCCCGTTCGGATACTTATCCTTATATTGAAATCGATTCAGAGGATGTAAATATTGGCCATGAGGCATCAGTATCAAAAATTGGGGAAGAACAATTGTTTTATCTCATGAGCAGAGGAATTTCTAAAGAGGATGCAATTACCATGGTCGTATCCGGATTCATTGAGCCGCTGGTAAAAGAGCTGCCCATGGAATATGCTGTTGAAATGAATCGCTTGATTCAGCTTCAAATGGAAGGATCGGTGGGTTAATCATGAGAAAGATGGAAACAAGGAAAATATGACAGAAGCCCCCATTGTGATTAATAGGACCCGCACCAGGATTGTCGAGAGTGACTTTATCTTTACAAAGGAAATGATACCTGATGTAAAGTCAGAGGAATTTAAATCATACCAACATCATGCCTGGGAAATATTTAACCAACTTCCTTATCCCACGGATAAAGACGAAGCCTGGAGACGCACAAGCTTAAGCAAGCTGGACAAACAAGGCATAGAATTCAAGAATGGAAATCATGGAGAAGTTGTTGTTCCTGATAATTTCAAGACACCAGTAATAGATGGGAGACATGCTGGTCAATTGATCCTATTTCCGGGTGGAAAGTCCAGGGTTTTAGATGACAATTATCATAAAAATGGTGTCATTTTTGATGACTTGGATACAGTTATTCAAGATAACCCCGACCTGGTTTTGAGGACTGTCGGCTCTATGGTACATGCAGCGGATGGTAAATTTGCGGCATTAGCCACAGCTTACGCAAATCATGGAGTTTTTCTCTACATTCCTCGTGGAGTAAAAATTAATGAACCAATCCATAGCTTGTTTTGGAATCAAGGGAATAATGTTGGTGTTTTCTCGCATAATGTGATCTGGCTGGAAGATGACGCACAAGCGACATTTGTTCAAGAGTACGCTAGTGAAACTGACAAGAAATTGACAAAGTTTCATTCAGGAATTCTGGAAGTTCACGTGGGGAAAAATGCCTCGTTAAAAATTGTCGAGCTTCAATCTTGGGGGGAAGGCGTCTGGAATATCATGCATGAAAGGGTCAATGTACAACAAAATGGAGAACTAAGCTGGATATTTGGCGCACTTGGAAGTCATTTAACAAAATCATTCTCATCAGTCGATTTGACTGGAGCCGGGGCTACCGCAAAAGTATCCGGGTTTTATTTTGCGGATGCCGATCAACATTTAGATATGGACACTGAACAAAATCATCTAGCTCCTAATACGACAAGTGATCTTTTATATAAAGGAGCAGTGACAGGAGCAGCCAGATCTGTTTGGCAGGGAAATATTTATGTTGCTCCAGGCGCAAATGGGACTGATGGTTACCAGGCAAACCGGAATTTAATCCTGAGCGCAAAAGCCAGAGCTGATTCGATTCCAGGTTTGGAAATACTAGCAGATGATGTAAAATGTACTCATGGTGCTACGGTCGGAAAAGTAGATCCTGAGCAAATATTCTATTTACAAAGCAGGGGATTAGATGAAAACGAAGCAAAGCATCTGATCGTGGAAGGCTTTTTTGAGCCAATTATGGAGAGAATACCGTTTCAAGAAGTCCAGAATCGATTCAGAAATGCGATATTTGACAAAATAGATGCAATTATATAAGTAGTTTATTTGATGGAGGTAATTATATGAGCCCTGCACCATTCATGCGGGATCCAGAACCAGAATCTTCTTATGATGTTGGTGATTCTGTAGAGGTTTTTTGTGACCACGAGAAAGGTAATGATCGAATTCGAGGGTGGATGCGAGGAGTCGTGGTCCAGGTTGATCAAAAAATGGTCGCAGTCCAATTTAATACAAACGTATTTTTAACTGATGGGTGGATGGTTCCTGATCATATTCTATGGTTCCCGCACACTTCGCTGCATATCCGGCCTATTCAAAAGGGTCAAAAGGCAGTATTGACAAAAAACCCGGACATTGATTATTAATATGCCAGATAATTCTGAACTATTTCCTTTCGAAAAAATTAGGGACGATTTTCCAATCCTCAAACGAGGAATCAACAATAAGCCTTTAATTTATTTTGATTCCGCTGCTACTTCGCAAAAACCATTATCGGTCATAAACACAATTTCCGATTACTACATAAATCACAATGCAAATATCCACCGGGGGGTCCACACTCTTGCTGAAGAAGCAACAGGTCTTTATGAGACAGCCAGGGAAAAAATTGCAAAATTCATCAATGCCAAATATGCTTCGGAGATCGTTTATACAAAGAATACGACAGAGTCAATCAATCTTGTTGTAAATACATGGGGAAGATCAGAATTACTTAGCGGTGATCTGGTTTTACTGACTGAAATGGAGCATCATTCCAACCTGGTTCCCTGGCAAATGCTTGCCAAAGAAAAGGATTTGGAACTTGAGTTCATTCCTGTTTTAGAAAATGGTATTCTGGATTTGCTAGCATTTGAACAATTGCTGATCAGAAAACCAAAAATAGTATCATTTACCCATATGTCAAATGTTCTGGGAACGATCAACCCGGTAAAAAAGATGATTGAATCTGCTCACAAACACGGTGCAGTTGTTCTCGTGGATGGTGCCCAGTCAGTTCCACACATGGTAGTTGATGTTCAGGATCTGGATGCTGATTTTTATGCTTTTTCCGGACATAAAATGCTAGGGCCAACGGGTGTTGGAATTCTATATGGCAAGAAGGAGATTTTGGAAAAGATTCCACCTTTCATGGGTGGTGGAGACATGATCAGGCAGGTACACCTCAGGACATTCCTGACCAATGATGTTCCTTACAAATTCGAAGCAGGGACACCGCCGATTGCTGAAGTAGTTGGGCTTTCATCGGCCATAGATTACCTGGATAAAATTGGAATGAATAATATCCAGCAGCATGAACATGTCTTGATGCGATATGCTTATGATCGGTTATATAAAATGCCTGGTATAACAATTATTGGGAAAGAGCTTGAAAATCGGGGAGGGGTAATAGCTTTCACGGTGGACGGGATCCATCCACATGATGTTGCCCAGATCCTGGATGGTGATGGTATCGCAGTCCGAGCAGGTCATCATTGTGCCATGCCACTGCACGAAAGATTCCAATTACCAGCAACGACACGGGCGAGTTTTTATCTTTATAATACTGAAGGTGAAATTGACCAGATGGTAATTTCTCTTCAAAAAGTTCAAAAAATGTTCAACTAGTAGGTATTCATTTATGGATGATCTGTACAGGGAACTTATTATCGAGCATTATAAAAACCCGGGATACCGGGGTGAGCTTAGTCCTGCCGATATTTCTTATGAAGATGAAAACCCCTTATGCGGCGACCACATACGCATAGATATACGTCTTGATGAAAACAAGATAATTAAAGAGGCAGCCTTCAGTGGACATGGATGTGCAATATCACTCGCCAGTGCTGATCTACTATTAGAATCGATCATTAATAAGAACATTGAAGATGTAAAAAAACTAACCAAGCAGGATATTTTAGATCTTCTAGGAATTGAATTGGGACCAGTGCGTTTGAAATGCGCATTGCTTTCTTTGAAAGTGGTCAAAGCCGGGGTATATGGTGTGAATAAATCAGATGATATCGATATCAACGAGGAATTTGATGTATAGCTTTGTTGATAAACCTGGCATGACATTCGTTTACCATCCAATATGTAAAGTCGAAGATCTTCCTGATGGCGAAAGAATCTTTATTGAAATAGCTCATGAACCAATTGTGATTTTCAATTTAGCAGGAAAGATATTTGCAATAGGTGATGTTTGCTCTCACGATGGAGGACCTGTCGGAGATGGCGAAATTGTGGAGAACATAATTATTTGTCCCCGGCATGGTGCTAAATTCGATATTTACACTGGAAAAGTGGTCGGGTTACCGGCAGTGGAGGACATACCTGCTTACCCGATCAGGATAAATGCGGGTCAGATTGAGATTGGAGTACCGGGATAAAAAAAGCGCGAGGCGCTTTTTTTATTGAAATGTTCCAATTATCCGCAGAGTTTCGAAGCCTTCCGCGTATTTACATTCGCAAAGAGCACCATTTCGGATCAATGTTGCCCGGGTTACTTCAGGATCAAAATAATATTTTCCTGAATAGGTTTTATATTGAGCTAATGCATCGATCTTCTGTTTCACATCAGATTCCGACACACTGGTCAGAAGGTTTGGGAAAAAGCCATAACTGCTACGGATAACGTCATAACCTAAAACAGTGATGCCGCGAAACGCCCGTAGTGATTCTTCAGTGACAGTGTTATGATCCTGATGTAGATCCGATCGAGTATGGACAAATACAATATCTGGATCTAATGTTTTATTTAGCTTGATCAAGTATTCCAGGATATCCTGCCTCTGGGCCGGGAAACGCCTGGTTTCGAAATTTTCTAATAGAGCATTCTTTGAAAGGATCCCAAGTGCAGACATACTTGCTGAATATTCGTGTACCAGGTTTTTCAGGAGAGGATTCTTCTGATTATCCGAAAGAGTTACACAAGTAATATTCTCTTTCCCCTGAAGACTCGCTATCAATGCACCGCACCCTAGCTCAATATCATCCGGATGCGCTCCGATAAAGCAAATTCGTTTACCTGAAAAGATCATACGATTATTCTATCCCATGACTGATTATTTTGTAGCAAGGATTCCACCAACAACTTTTGTCATCACAATCTGTTTCTCTGACGCTATTCGTTGAACGGCGACATTATTGATTTTTTCCATTACCTGCTCAAAACCGGTTTTATTATCAAAAAGACTGGTCCAAAGACGGCGATCCTCACTCAGGGAGGCACGTGTGTATTCTACAAAAGGTTCGGCTGTATTGAAAACCAATGGATTTTCAAATAATTCAACCTTCACATCACTAAATAGACTCTTGACCGTATTAAGTATTTCACTTCCGAAGCGGGAACTGCCTGGCATGGGTGGAATGGGTTTACCGGTTGCCTCACGAATAATGTCATAGAAGACTTTTTTATTATCCGGCATGGGTCCTGTGGTGAATAATCTTCCATTAGGTTTGATAACACGGTGCATTTCACGAATTGTGAATGGTATATTTTCCGAATAATAGATGGCAAAACAGCAGGAAAGAAGGTCAAATTGGTCTGATGGGAAATTAAATGGTTTATTGAAATCCAATTCAACGAACTTTACCGGATTATTGTATTTCTTATTCTCTTCAATTGCCTGACTTAATAATTCGGTAGAGACATCGCCGCCGGTTATATCGCAATCACCCTTCAAATAATTAAAATATGAAAAGCATTGTTTCCCGGCACCGCAACCGACATCCAGGATTTTGCTGCCTTTCTGTAAACCTAATGTAGCCAACATCCATTGGTCTATATCTTTGCTGCCAAATTTATTGTGAATATCGATACGTTTCAATAAGTCACTGGTTGTTTCTCTATAATCAATTTTCATGCATCCTCATCAAAGTTATAAATTATTTACAGCCTGTCCATTTTACCAGATTTACAAATTTAAGTATTTTTGAAATCCACATAAATTGGATTTTTTCCATATCCTGTAATAACTGTTGTTACACCTTGTTATTCATTTAGTCAACAATTATTCTTTCAATATGAGTAAAGGCATTGACCCTCATCTTTCTGGCTCCAGTTAGGAGAGTAATTCCCCATTCATTTGCGAGACGGATACTGTCAGAACTTGTTGACCGCATAGAGATTAAATAAGGAGTTCTCAAACGGATTGCTTTTTGCATCATATCCGAACTGACTCGCCCAGTCGTCAGTATTATTGGAAGTAGTGGAGTTATCCCTTCCATGAGGAGGCGGCCGGCGATCTTATCAATAGTATTATGGCGCCCAATATCCGCTTGATAGAATAGGATCGTTTCTCCATCAGCAATTGCTGATGTGTGGACTCCCCCCGTCTCAGAATGAGGTGGCTGGTTGTAGATAAATGAAGTGACAAGACCCAATATCTGGTTGATATGAAGGGGCGACTGGCTCAAGTTTGGTTCGATTTTTTCTCGATTAAGGTCTACAGTTGTTGTTCCTCCATGACAACCAGAAACACGACGCCAGGTTTCTGGTTTCGCGGCTTCGTGGTTTAGCCAGATATCCACATTATCCCTTTTTTCGCAAACTTGAATTGACGCTACTTCCTCTATCTTTTTGATAAAACCCTCATTTAATAAAAAACCGATGGCCAATTGTTCCAAGTAATCTGGAGTACATTGGAAAGTTAACCAAATATTCCCATTTACAGTTAAGGATACAGGAGTTTCAATAGCAATATTGGTTGGAATCAATTCGATCCCTTTAGAGGTGTATTGCTTGAATTCAAAAGTGGTATGGCTATTGCTCATATTGCTTCTTACCAAAGACTAATAAGATCCACCGGGTTGATAAGTGGCCATTATTTGCCATTGCACGCGATGACCGGTTACTAAGATTATTTCTTCCCGCGAAGATACACAAACCAGTAAACAACCCCAACCATTAAGGCACCACCAATAATGTTGCCTATTGTTACCGGGAGTAGGTTCTTGACGAAAAAATTTGCCCAAGTAAGGTTTGGGAAATTCTCAGATGTTTTTCCGATTGATTCAAAAAACTTTGCATCACCACCTGTTTTAATAAACAAACCTATTGGTATGAAATACATATTCGCAATGCTGTGTTCGAAACCGGATGCTACGAAAGCTGCGATGGGAGGGATAATAGAGAGGATCTTATCTGTGGTTGAACGAGCAGAAAAGCACAACCATACAGCCAAACAAACCAGTGCGTTACACATAATTCCAAGGGTAATTGCCTGAACAAAACCAAGACTGGCTTTTGATTCTGCGGTGTTCAATGCTGCCAAACCAATTGCTCCGCCGCCAAATGTATACTGCTTAGAGTAGAACATGATAATTGCTGTCGCAATTGATCCGACGAAATTGCCGGTAAATACGATTGCCCAGTTACGCATTAGTTTACCGAAAGACACTTTTTTATTCATGAAAGCCATCATGATCAGGTTGTTTCCAGTGAATAATTCTGCGCCACCCACAACAACAAGAATAAGACCAAGTGAAAATACCAGACCTGCTAATAGCCTGACCAAGCCATAGGGCAGGCCGGTGCTAAAAGTTACTGCACCTGTAGCATCTTTAATGGGAATGGAACCTGCGCTTACAGTTGTCGCAAAAATTGCCCCAAGGGCAATAAAGGCACCTGCCAGGACGGAAAGAACAAAGCTATTCCAAAAGGGCATCGTCGCTTTATTAATACCCACTTTTTCAGCTTTTATAGCCATATCCATCGGTAGGACAGCATCAATATTAAATTCACCGTTCATATATTTCCCATCTATCCTTATTATTGCTGTAATACTTTTTTTTCAAACAAGATCAGTTAAACGATCAACAAATACGCGGCAAAATCTCACCTGCAAGCATTGTTATTATTCTGGACGAACCATAAGGGGTAACTAAAACCACACAACCTGGGTCAGTACTTTCAACAGTCCCAATAATGACACCATCTTTACCATACGGATGACTTTGGATTGTATTTAATGCGGATTCGGCTTCTCCAGGAGGAACGAAGGCGATTAGTTTTCCCTCATTGGCAAGGTAGAGCGGGTCGAAACCCAACATTTCACATACAGCCTTCACGGCTGGTTTCACGGGTATCATACTCTCATCGATCCGAATTGAGACATGGCTTTGCTTAGCAATTTCATTCAATGTTGTTGCTAATCCACCACGTGTTGGGTCGCGTAATACATGTACATTGGGGGCTTTTTCCAATAGCTGCTCGACTAATGAATTTAATGGAGCGACATCTGAATTAATCTTCACTTCAAATGATAACTCATTTCTTGCGCTTAAAACTGCTATACCGTGATCTCCAAGGGATCCTGAAAGAATAACTTTATCTCCGGGTCTAGCATTACACCCGGAAATTGTTCCTCGATTAAATGGTATAACCCCGAATCCGGTTGTGGAAATAAATAATTTATCTGCTTTCCCTTTCTCAACAACCTTTGTATCTCCTGCCACAATAAGTACTCCAGCTTCCTTCGCTGCATCAGCCATGGAATGTACAATATTATCAAGTTCGAGAATTGAAAGACCCTCTTCCAAAATGAATGAAGCAGTTAAATACATGGGAACAGCACCAAGCATGCAAACATCATTTACAGTTCCACAGACAGCCAATCGACCAATATCACCCCCGGGAAAAAATATGGGATTAACTACATGTGCATCAGTACTGATAACCGGAGTGCCCTGCAAAAGTGATTGATCCATTCGAGCAGCATCATCACCTTGATCCAGAAAAGGGTTGGAAAAGTACTTTTGAAATACAGATCGGATAAGATCATGAGTTAATTTTCCGCCACTACCATGACCAAGGATGATTGTATCTTTATGTGATAATGGCACAGGGCAAACAGGACCATTTGAAATATTTGAAATCATATTGTGGCGATCTTTCTATAACGATAGTAGGCGGAGCAGGCGCCTTCATTTGAAACCATTGGTGCACCAAGCGGATTTTCCGGCGTGCAAAGGGTACCGAAAGCTGGACAATCATATGGTTTCTTGTTGCCTTGCAGGATTTGACCTGAAATGCAAATCTCTGATTCTTTTGTTTGTATATGACCCAACCTAAATTTCTTTTCAGCATCATAATCTGCATATTCAGGGTTAAGAGATAACCCGCTCATGGGAATGTTACCAATTCCCCTCCAGTTGCGGTCAACCGGCTGAAATACTCTATTTATAATATTTTGTGCAGCCACGTTTCCAGGTTCTGTAACTGCTCTTGAATAAGAATTACACACCTTGAATTCTTCCCCTTCAAGCATCCTGACACAATCCACCAAACCAGTCAGGAGATCGACTGGTTCAAAACCTGTGACTGCAATAGGTACTTTGTACTTTGCTGCAATGGCAGGATACTCCCAATAACCCATCACAGCACAAACATGACCTGCAGCCAAAAATCCTTGAACCCTATTTGCTGGAGATGATAGTATAGCTTCTATCGCCTGTGGAACCCGTACCTGAGATACTAACAGGGAGAAATTTGTTATTCCCAATGCTGCTGCTTGAATTACACTCATTGCATTTGCCGGGGCAGTTGTTTCAAAACCGATCGCGAAAAAAACTACCTGTTTATCCGGGTTATTCTTTGCAAGTTGCACAGCATCCAATGGAGAATACACAACCTTAATATTTCCACCATTTGCACGAACAGTAAACAGATCTTTTTCGGAGCCAGGCACACGGAGCATATCTCCGTAGCTGGTGAGAATGAAATCTGGATCAGATGCCAGGGCAATCGACTTATCAATCATTTCAAGTGGTGTAACGCAAACCGGGCAACCTGGACCATGAACCAGCTCAATATTATCTGGAAGGAGTTGGTCGATACCATAATGCATAAATGAATGAGTTTGCCCGCCGCAGATCTCCATTATTACCCATGGGTGTTTTGCTATTTGTTGTAATTCTATAACTAATAGCTTAACCCGGTTGGCATCCCGAAATTCCTCAGTGAATTTCATGTGTTCTGATCCTCCAAAGCACCGAGGTCATCCATCTCTTTTAAAAGGCTTAGTGTTTCCATGGCTTCCGATTCACTGAGTAAGGAAATGGCAAAACCAACATGGATGATGGCGTATTCACCGATTTGTGCGTCCGGAAGTGTTTCAAAACAAGCTTCACGGACAACTCCACCAAAATCCACTTTACCCATTAATAGTGATTCTTTATGATACAGTTCAGTAATTTTTCCTGGTACTCCAAGACACATGTTATATTTCCCTTTTGTAATTTAGCCCAGCGATCACTGCCTGTCCTAGGCTGATACACCCGTCATTAGGCGGGAGAAGTTTATGGAATATGAAATTTATACCATTCTTCTTGAATAAACGAACGGTTTTAGTGAGAAGTAAACTATTTTGCCAAACTCCACCACTTAATGCTACAGTATCACAATCAAATTCTTTCATGACATTTTCTATTGATTCAATGGATAAATGAGCGATAGTATTGTGGAACCTGGCAGAAATTATTTTTGGTTGGACATTTTTCTTAAGATCAGCGATGATCGAATTAATAATGGGTAATACATTAATTATTCCATCTTGGATCGTATAGGGGTAGATTCCGTCTTCATCTGGATCAGCCAAGGCTTCCAGCTCAATTGCTGCCTGACCTTCATAACTTACTTCCTGACGGACACCGATCATTGAGGAGACTGCATCAAATAACCTGCCCATCGATGAATTTTGAGATATATTGATTTTCTTTTCGATTTGATCCTTTAGCAACCCGGCTTCACTAGCGGAACAATATTGTGCCGATGCAAAACTGGAGTCCCAGGTTAAACCGAGGGCAGTCAAATATGCCAGGGCAATCCTATAGGGCTTTTTTATCGCCAGGTCACCTCCCGGCAATGGAAGATATTGTAAATGACCGATTCGTTTATATGATAAAGCATTTCCTACAAGAATCTCACCGCCCCAGATATTACCATCCTGACCATAACCGGTACCGTCATAACACAGAGCGATCACGTTTTTATCCATAGGATAATTGTTCTCAGCTAGGCATGAAGCCAGGTGGGCATGGTGATGTTGTATCTGCGTGACTGGAATTTTATTCTCTTCCGCCATAATAGCTGCAAAGCGGGTGGATAAATAGTCAGGATGAAGATCACAAGCAATAACTGCTGGAGTGAATTGAAAGAGATCAAAGTATTTTTGGATGGATATCTCATAATCCTTATATGCTTGAAGGTTGTCCAGGTCGCCGATAAAATGACTTACGAATGCTTGTTTATTTTGAACTAGTGTGAAAGTATTCTTTAGTAAAGCGCCGGTTGCAAAGACTGGTGGGAGATCTTCCGCGATCAAAATGGGGTCAGGTGAGTAACCGCGTGCCCTGCGTATAGGTATAGAATAGTTGGTATTAGATTGATACACTGAATCATCCACGCGGTTAAGAATTGGCCGGTTATGGCCAAGAAAACCATCTGCAATATGATTAAGATGGTTAATTGCAGATTCGTCTTCAATAAGCATAGGTTCATCACTAATGTTTCCACTTGTCATGACCAAAACATCAGGGTAGGTTGTTGACGGTTCTGTGATCAAGAAATGTAGTGGTGTGTAAGGAAGCATAAATCCAAGCGTATTTTGTCGTGGAGCATTTTGTTGCAGTGCAGATGGTCTTGAGGGAAGAATAACTATAGGGTGCTGAGGTGAGAGGAGCTTATTTTCATCCTCTGCTGATAGATAGCAATATTTCCCTATAGTTGGGGCATCATATGCCATAAGCGCAAATGGTTTATCGCTACGCAGCTTCCCTTTCCTTAGGCGAGTGATCGCTTCTGGATTGGAAGCATCACAAGCAAGTTGATATCCTCCAAGCCCTTTCAGAGCAAGTATTCCACCGCTCTGGATCAAGGTTCTTGATATTTGTAATGCTTCTTCACGTTTTAGTACTGGCTGATTATCCTTATAATATGTTAGTTCTGGACCACAGATATGACAGGCTATAGGTTCTGCATGAAACCGGCGGTTTCCCGGATCAGAATATTCATGACGGCATTCTGGACACATCGGAAAGCCTGCCATGGATGTAAATGCACGGTCGTACGGCATCTCCCGAATAATGGAGAATCGTGGACCACAGTTAGTGCAATTAATAAATGGGTAGCGATATCTCCTGTTTGTTGGATCAAATAATTCAGCCTGACATTCCGAGCATATAGCCATGTCCGGCGGAACAAGAGAATAGGCACCAGGAAAAATGTCACTTTCAAGGATTGTGAATCCAGCATATTCAAAAGGTGTGATCGGTTCTCGACAGATAGTATCAATCCGCGATAGCGGTGGAGCATTGGATTGGATCTGGTTGTAAAATATTTCTAAAACATCCGGTGAACTGGTTGCTTCAATGATCACTCCAGAAGACGTATTCCTAACTGTACCTGAAATTTCAAGTCTTTTGGCTAAATTATAAATAAATGGGCGGAAGCCAACCCCCTGCACTATTCCCTGTATCTTGATCCTGGTCGAAATATAACCTAATCTCATACTAGTTACTTCTGAAATCCACATGAACGGAAGTGACCCACTTTACCCAATCATCCATTCCTTCACCTGTTTTACAGGATATTGGAAAATTGACCAATTTTGGGTTGAGCATTTTTACACCGCTTACGAAATAATCCATTTTAAAAGGTACATAAGGAAGCAGGTCGATCTTATTTATGATGAGAGCATCGACAGCTGAATACATAGCCGGGTATTTATAGGGTTTGTCATCACCTTCTGGAATTGAGGCGACTAAAATATTTTTATAAGTTCCCAGTTTAAAAGCCGCGGGACATACAAGATTTCCTACATTCTCAACAAGCACAAGATCGAGAGATTTCAGATCAAGGTTATCCAATCCTGACCTTATCATATTCGCATCCAGATGGCAATCTCCGCCAGTGTTGATCTGAACTGCCGGCAATCCCAATTTGGAGATCTTATCTGCATCAATCGTGGCCGCTGATGTATCACCTTCTATGACCGCGATTCGGTATTTATCTGATAACTTTTCGATGATCTCTAAAATAAAACTTGTCTTTCCAGCACCAGGCGATGCCATAATATTGAACGCCATCACGCCATTAGCTTTCAACAAATACGCATTTTTTATTGCGATCTGGTCATTAACTCCCAGGATATTTTCAACGACATTAATATGGATCGTCTGTGACATAATTATTCGTCCTGTATGACTTCTATACTGTCTACCCTGAATTCATTTCCCTTGAGGATGGTTACATTTGATGAGCTGCACTTGGGGCAGGGTATCAATTCATCTACTAGATCGTATTCATTCGTGCAATTATTGCATTGTAAATGACCGGGTATTCTCGTGAAATGCAATGTAGATTGAGCACAGATCGTGTCTTTGCTTATTATCTCCCAGTAGAAACTTATTGAATCATCAATAATACTGGATAAATTTCCTATTAGAAGATTAATTTCCGTTACACGGGATGCATTAGCTTTTTGGGCATGCCCCAATGCGATTGCTAAAATACTTTCAGTGACAGCCAATTCATGCATGGGCGAATTATAATCTAAATTGGACAAAAACAGGTGGAATTATAATTACTGCTCAATATCCTGATTGATCCAATCCAACAACCATTCAATAGCAGTTTCAGAGGCGTTCAAAGCCTGGCTGGACAATGTATTTATAAAACCAAAATCCTTTCCGGGAATGGTTAGTAAAAATGAAACCGGGCTGTAATCATTCATTGATTTGGATATATCCAGCAGTGATTGTGGAGACATATGATGAGAGAGAGGTGAAAATTGATATCCTGGAATAAGCTTTAGGATTTCCAGCTCTCTTGAGCCAGTTCCAACACTGGCATCAATAAAACAAACCTCATCATAATTCTTGATCAGATCCGACATCTCTGGTGTAAGTTGTAATGAAAAGAAGAAATCGGGAGAATTTCCCAGCCTGGCATAAAAATCATCATTATAGCCAGAAAATGCCACCCCAATCTTCTGGGCAGTTTTCTCAAGGGTATACCAACCAGCACCATCATCCTGCCGGTCTGGATTTCCATACGCAATGATCAGTTTTCGTTTCATGAGATTAAGCTGGACGATGCCAGATAAAACTGGCATCGTCATATGAGTTACCAATATCGAATTAATTCCTGGATAAAGTCCGAATCAACTCACCATTTGAATCGACAATATCTACGGAAATCGGCATTTTACCGACAGCATGCGTGGAACAAGAAAGACAGGGGTCATAAGCCCGAATTGCAGCTTCGATCCGATTTAGCATACCTTCCTTGACATCTGGGCCATGAACGTAGGTTTTCGCTACTGAATCGACAGCGTTGCTCATCGCCCAGTTATTATGACCTGTAGATACTATCAGGTTGACACTTGTGATCTGACCCATTTCATTGGTTTTATAATCATGAATAAGAGTTCCACGCGGGGCTTCGACCACACCTACACCGTGACCGGTAAAGTTTTGGTGAGTATTTAAAATATCAGTGCTGAGAATATCTGGGTCATCCAATAATACTTTTACTCGTTCTGCGGCGAACAAGGCTTCGATCAAACGAGCATAATGATAATAAAGAGTATTTTCAACCGGTTTGCCATTATTAATCGCTTTCCAAACTTTTAATTCATCATTGGCAAGCGGTGTATCAATATGATCAGAGATATTCAATCGACCTAAAGGACCAACCCGATAGACGCCATTTGGATAACCAAGTTTCTTGTAATATGGGAATTTGAGGTACGACCAGTTTTCCACGTGTTCTGAAATGTAAGACAGGTATTGGGTTGGGTCAAACCTTTCCAACTGGTCACCATCCTGGCTGACCAGACGGATATTACCATCGTACAGTTCAAGACCATTCTTGGGAGTAATTAGACCAAAGTATCCAGTTTTGAAAACAGCAAATTTATTAATATCTTCAGAATTCTTTGCTGCCCAATCCTTCATAATTACAATTCCGGTTTGGATGGTTGCAATGGCATCATCTATTCCAGAAAGGATATTATCTCTTTCAGCACCCTGGAGAGCTTTATTTACTCCTCCGGGTACAGCAAAATTGGGATGTACACGTCTACCGCCAAGTGTGTGAATGATTTCCTGTCCAAATTTTCGTAACTGGACAGCTTTCACAGTTAATGCTGGATTCGCTTGAGCTAAACCAACAACATTACGTATAGCGGGATCAGCATCAAAACCAAGTAAAAGATCTGGACCTGCGAGTTCAAAGAAATGCATGCCATGGCTTTGGATTATCTGCCCCATGTGCATTAACTCCCGCAAGAGATTTGCCGGGCGTGGTGGGACGGCTCCAACGATCTGATCGCCAGTTTTTGCAGACGCCAGGTGATGTGATACCGGACAAATCCCACAAATTCTGGGAGTAATCAACGGCATTTCGAAATACATTCTGCCTTCGCAGAATTTTTCGAATCCGCGAAATTCATTTACATGCAAATAAGCACGATCAACTGTATCGTTCGCATTCATGTGAACGGTAACTTTTGCATGGCCTTCAATTCTTGTTACTGGTTCAATTGTAATTTTTTGTGCAACCATAAGAACCTCCAATTAATGCCATTGCAATTTTTCGTCTTTTAATTCCGGCATCCGTCCCTGTGCCAGTTCAGCAAGAACATAGAAGATGGTATCAGCATCAGGTGGGCAACCAGGAACAAACAGGTCTACATCCACGATTTCGCTGAGAGCTCTTACTTTTGTCGGAACAGCTAGTTCAGGATCCGAAGGGATCTTACCGGATTCATCCGTACTCTCGGTCTCAATGTATGCCCGACGCAACGATTCTTCTATTGTGAAGAAATTACGCATGGCTGGAACACCACCAAATACAGCACAATCACCGAGGGCGACGAGTGTCTTACATTTGGAACGCATTCGAAGAACAACTTCTTCGTTAGCGGTATTATTAACACCGCCTTCAAGAATACCTACATCAACACCAGAATCATCAGGATGTTTAAGATCAGTGATAGGTGTCGATCGTAAATCTGCAAGTTCGATAACCTGCAAAATTCTTTCATCAATATCAAGCAATGACATGTGGCATCCAGCACAGCCAGCCAACCAATCAGATGATATCTTGGGTTTTGCCATCATTTCTCCTTTCGATATATATACCGATAACTCTTCAATTCAGATCAAGGCCCACAGCTACCCTGGTTTTATCCAGGCTGGATTTCCAGCCTTCAACCAATTTTGTACCAGTGGAGGCTGCAAATCGTTGTAAAACTTCAACTGTTGCCCTGGTATCTTCTGATGGGTTGATTACTTTTTTGATAGTCTGAATTCTACCATCGGCACTAAGGTAAGTTCCTTCTGTCTCAGACCAACTTGGCGCAGGTAGAACAACCTGGGCTTTTGTAGTCAAACCAGAAACAAATGTACTTTGGACCACAAGATTTGGAATCAGCTCCAATTCCTTGGCTAATTTCTGATCGATCTCTTCATCGCCTTGGAAAACAAAGACGGTCTTCAGACCCTTAAGATTGACAGGTTTATCAAGTCCAAAAAGGTAGGCCATATATGAATTTGCCTGACCTTTTAAGGTGATCACATCCAGAGTTTGGTCTTTTGATTTTAAGGCTTTCACAAATCCGGTAATTTTATCGCTGCCAATATTTGTAGGTAATTTACCAATTATCAGCATTATTTTTCCTGCAGATTTTATATAGGAAATCGCTTTTCCAAGATCCGTTTTCTCTTCGTGTTTCGAAGCTTGTAAGCCGTCCTTTAATTGATCAAATATCAAAGAATAATCTTTACCTAGTTCAAGTACTGCATCAGCATAAGATGCTAGTTTGTTCGTTTTTGTGTCGACCAATATCAATTTTGAACCAAGAGGCAAACTACGTTTTACCAAAAAACCTGCTACCTGATGATCCTTAATCAAGTCGGCTCCAACAACCACGATGCAATCTGCTTGATCTATTTGATCTACTGCAGCATCTTTGGTTTTACCATCCAATGAAGAGTTTGCAGCCGAGTAACCAGTGCCATCCAAAGTACCGAATTGAACATTTTTCATCCCTTTGAATAATTGGTTAAATGTGGAGAGAGCCTCAGCTGAAACTTTGGAAGAGATCAAAGCTCCAACCGAAGTACCATCTTTTGCACTTGCTTTTAATAATGCTGAAGCAGAATCAACAGCATCAGAAAAAGTTGCTGCCTTTAATCGGGAATCTTTTCTCACAAGTGGAGTTGCAACACGTTCATGGTCATTCACGAGGGGTTCAAACCTGCCCAAAGAACAGAGCAAGCCATGATTGATCTCTGACTCCCAATCCCCATCAATACGAACGACGCGGTTGTCCCGAGTAACCACATTAATTCCACATCCCAGGCTGCATTGGGTGCATACTGATTTAATGTGGGTGACATCTTTGTCACGACCATAATAAGCACTTTGGCGATCAATTAGAGCACCTGTCGGGCATACCTGAATACAGGTTCCGCATGAGATACAAGTTGATTCTCCCAGTGGTGTGCCGAGATCTGCTACCAGAAGGCTATTTGCGCCACGTTCTTCAATACCAAGGGTATAGTTACCAACGAGCTCACCACAGGCACGGACACATCTACGGCACAAGATACAACGATTGTTATCCAGGACGAAAAATGGATTGGATGCATCCACCGTAAAAGGAGAATAATTGGGTTGTAAAGGCCAGTGAGTCATCCCTTCAGCATAAGCGGAATTTTGCAGCTCACAATCTCCTCCACTTACCTGGCAGAACATGCAGAAATGGTTGCGCTCACTAAAGATGAGTGTGAGGACAAATTTTCTGGCTTCTTTTACCTTCTCAGTATCAGTTTTTACAACCATATTTTGATTTACAGGCAGAGTGCAGGAAGGCTGCAAAGTACGGGCACCTTCAACTTCAACTAGGCAAAGTCTGCATCCACCATAAGGTGTCAATTCTTTGTGATCACAAAGTGTTGGAATTTTTATCCCGGCACTTTCCGCCGCCCGTAAAACGGTAGTTCCTTCTGGAACCTGAATCTGTTTGCCATCAATTGTTACGTTGACCATTCTCTAACCTCTCTTTACAGGTATCTTATGAATTTACTTTGCGACCGCTCATTGAGCAGACACCGGTAGGACAAACTTTTAATTTAATATGAGCCTCAACCTCAGCCCTGAAATGATGCAATATATCTTTGATTGGGGTTCCTGCTGTTTGTCCTAGACCACAATTGGACATTTGATAAAGAAAATCGCTGATCTGTTCCAGATCATCCAGATCATGTAATGAACCGGTTCCTTCAGAAATATTTGTTAATATCTGATAAGCCCGGTCGTTGCCAATTCTACAGGGGTTACATTTTCCACAGCTCTCATTTTTGAAGAAATTAATTAGAACCTTGCACAAATCCACAACACAAGTATCTTCGTTGCAAATGAGGAGTGCACCTGAACCTAGCGATACACCGGCTTTACTAAACGACTCAAAATCCATGGGTGTATCTTGCAAGCTGGCTGGAATGATTGAACCGGAGGAACCGCCTGTTTGTGCAAGTTTGAATGTAGAATTGCCTTTCATTCCCCGGGCGTAAATACTGATCACTTCCCGGAGGGTAATACCCATCGGAACTTCGATCAAACCTGTGATATTTACATTTCCTAGAATTGTATACACCTTGGTTCCAGGGCTTTTGGTAGTGCCAATACCCCTATACCAGGCAGAGCCATGATTAAGGATGGCGGAAATATTTGCCAGAGTTTCAACATTATTTACCAGGGTGGGTTTACCCCATAATCCATGCGTGGTGGGATATGGTGGTCGTGACCTAGGTTCTCCACGTTTACCCTCGATTGATTCTATCAAGGAGGTTTCTTCACCACAGATATAGGCTCCCGCACCTGAATGAACATGAAGCTTGAAGTTAAAGCCAGATGCAAAGATGTTTTCACCGAGAAGGCCCATATCTTCAGCCTGTTTAATTGCTACTTTCAATCTCTCTTGAGCTAAGGCATATTCTCCGCGAATATAAATATATCCTTCATCAGCTCCTACAGCAAATGCCGCGATTGTCATTGCTTCAATTATGCTATGTGGATCCCCTTCCAGGACTAATCGATCTTTAAATGTCCCGGGTTCAGATTCGTCAGCATTACAAATAACGTATTTTTTCGTTCCAGGTGCCTTGGATACAAACCGCCATTTTTGTCCGGTTGGAAAACCTGCTCCACCACGTCCTTTTAATCCGGAAGTATCAATTTCATCGATGACTTTTACCGGAGTCATTTCGGTCAATACTTTGCCCAATGCCTGGTAACCGTCATGAAGAATATAATCCTGGATATCTTCAGGATCGATTATCCCGGCACGTTCCAGCACAATTCGTTTTTCAGCGGGGAGGGTTCCTTTTCGAGCAGATAACCAGGCAATTCGTCCTGATAATTCATGGGAAGAAGCTACCAGCCTTGATGCTATTCGACCTTTAAAAAGATGTTCTTCAACGATAAACGGAACATCCTGGGGTGTCACAGGACCATAAATTACGGCTTCCGGATAAACAATCACAAGAGGTAAGGCATCATGACGTCCGGCATCACTCATCATTGAGAGAGAAATTTCATCTTGTAATCCAAACTTCTTGAATTCAGTCTCAAAAGTTTTATATATATTTTCAGATCCACGTCCAAGACTTTCTGGATCACCTGAAACTAAGACCATTGATCGTACGGCTCTCATTCTTATCCTCCTCTACTGGTACTTAGCCAGGATATCTGGAACTTGAGATGCAGTGACGTTGCCATACACATCATCGTCAATAATAAATGCAGGACCTACACCGCAAATTCCCAGGCAGCTGGTAGTCAGGAGGGTCCATTTTCCATCTTTGGTAGTCTGTCCAGGTTCCACCTCGAGATGCTCAAGTAGAGCCTGATATACAAGGCGACCACCAACAACATGGCAGGGTGCAGATTCACAAAAACGGATGACATGCTTTCCGACAGGAATTGTAGAAAGCATTTCATAGAAGCTGGCCACTGTGAAGAGCTTGCTCTTTGGTGTTCTTAGCAATACGCTAAGCTCTTCCAGGGCTTGGCTGGGGAGATATCCGATCTCATGATTGACATGCGTAAGAATGGGAATCAATTCGTCATCTTTTGCGCCATATTTTTTGATTGCGCTCTGTACTGCTGTGTGTACTTTATCGGTGATACTTAAATCTGATGCCATACTCCTCCTGCAGTTATATTTTTCCAGATCACGACCGGGTGAATCCGGTTTATCGAATTTCTATCGCATTAAAGTTACAAACCTGCATACATATGCCACATCGAACACAGATATCCGGATCTATCAGATGAGCTTGTCTGCGTTCACCACTGATTGCATTGACCGGGCAATTGCGGGCACAAACTGTACAACCAGTACAGACATCAGGAAGGATTTCATATCGAATTAGGGCTTTACAAACTTTCGATGGACATCGCTTTTCATAGATGTGTGCTTCATACTCAGCCCGGAAATGTTTGAGGGTGCTTTCTACGGGAGTAGGTGCTCCCTGACCAAGGCCACAAAGGCTGGTCACTTTGATCTCATTACAGAGCATCTCCAGTGTTTCTATATCTCCATCCTTACCTTTACCAGCGCATATGTTTTCAAGTATGTCTAAAATACGGCGGGTTCCAACACGGCAAGGGGTGCATTTTCCACAACTTTCATCCTGAGTGAATTCCATAAAAAAGCGGGCGATATCCACCATACAGGTATCTTCGTCCATTACGATCAAGCCACCGGACCCCATCATGGACCCTGCCGCAGTTAAGGACTCATAATCTATTGGCAGATCAAGGTAAGTTGCCGGTAAACAGCCACCCATTGGTCCACCTGTTTGGATGGCTTTAAAAGCTTTGTCGTCTTTGATTCCACCACACACGTCATAAACAACGTCTCGCAGGGTGATCCCAAATGGAACTTCGATTAAACCGGAATTCTTGATATCACCAGCAATGGCAAAGGTCTTCGTTCCTTTACTCTTTTCATTTCCCATGCTGGCAAACCATTCCGCGCCTTTAAGAATAATTTGAGAGACATTCGCATAGGTTTCGACATTATTTACATTTGTAGGTTTTCCCCAAAGCCCGCTGTCGGCGGGGAAAGGTGGTCTTGGTCGAGGTTCTCCCCTTTTGCCTTCAATGGAAGCCATTAATGCTGTTTCTTCACCACAAACAAAGGCACCTGCGCCCATCCTTACTTCAAGGTCAAAATCAAAACCAGATCCAAGAATGTCTTTGCCGAGAAAACCTATTGCCCGAGCCTGTTTTATCGCTAGATTGAGAGTGCGGACGGCTATAGGATACTCAGCACGGCAATAAATATAGCCCTGATGAATGCCAGCTGCATAGGCGGCGATAATCATGCCCTCAATTACAGAATGTGGGTCACCTTCCAATACACGCCGATTCATAAATGCGCCGGGATCACCTTCATCTGCATTACAAATTAAATATTTGATCGGGTCTTTTTTTGCTGCAACGAAAGACCACTTCTTTGCAGCAGGGAAACCAGCACCGCCACGTCCACGTAAACCGGAAGCAAGTACAGTATCAATCACCTGGGGAGGAGTCATTTCGGATAAGGCTTTTCCAAGACCAAGATAGCCATCTTCTGCAATGTAGTCTTCAATATTTTCCGGGTCAATTACTCCGCAATTGCGCAGAACCACACGAATTTCTTTTGATTTTGGAGCACGTAATTCCTCATCCGCAACAGTAGTATCTGACTCAAGGAACTTCTCGGCAATTCTACCTTTCAAGAAATGCTCTTCTACCAAATAGGGAATATCATCAACAGTCAGATTGGTATAGTGAACACCCTCCGGGTAAACCATAATTTCCGGTCCATGAATACATCCGCCAATACGCGAAGTCTCCAAGACTTGAATCTCATCAATGAGACCTTCAGCTACCAATTCATCCTGAATGGCATCCATGACATCATGAGCGCCTTTTGATAAACACTCAGGATCTATGCAAACTAATACATGAGAACGATAATACTTCATATAAACCTTAATAATCTTTAATTTTAGGAGAGCTGGATAAGATTGCTCTGGACAACTTTACCATTGACAACGTGTTCTTTCATAATCCTTTTGGCTACTTCGGGGGTAACTTTGCCGTAGGTGACTTTTGGTTGTTCACCAATGATTATTTGAACGATCGGCTCTTTCTCGCACAGTCCAATGCAGCCTGTCTGGGTGACAAGAATACTTGATAGGTTATCAGTTTCAATAACATCCAAAATGGATTTCATAGCATCACGAGCTCCAGCCGCAATTCCACAGGTTCCCATACCAACAATGACCTGGGCAGTTCCGGAAGTTGCTTTTGCTTTCCTTTTTTCAAGAGCTTCTTCACGGATCTTCTTTAAATCTTCTAGTGTTTTAACAGTTGACATTTTTCACTCCTGTTTATGAATACCGAATATTTATTTAATTGAGAGAACATCATGTTGGACCCCTGCAATTCCTTCTTTAAGGTGATCCCTGAGGAACGTAATTACAGATGGTTCTGACAGAGAAATATCTCCCAATTCGCTTTTAAAAAACTCGTCATCAAATTCAAACATCACTTCATTATACTCATACCGAAATATCCAATGGATATCGGGGTAGCCAATTACAAGTATCGTGATCGTATTGACAATATCACCCAAAGGCATACGGTCAATATGACTTCGCTGAAAAATGCAAGATATTTTGGTACCCTTATTTGGAACGGAATTAATTGTTAAGCTACCATTACAAGATTCAGCTGCTGCTTTTAATAATGGAATTCCCAATCCTACTTTGCGGGTTGTTCTGGTAGTAACGAATGGATCGGTCACTGTTCGGACCATCTCTTCGCTCATTCCTCTTCCATTGTCCGTTACCGAAAAAGATAATTTATCTGTAAGCAAGTTTTCATGGACAGAAATCCGAACGAGATCTGCTTGTGCGGTCACACAATTCTCCGCTATATCAAGAATATGCAGTGCTAATTCTCGCACAATCTCCTATTCCTGGCACTGCCGGATAAATTGGGGGAATTTGTTTGGTTTTACCCGCCCGTGAGTTTCTTCATCCACTACAACAACTGGCGCTTGGCTGCAAGCACCAACACAACGGCATACTTCCAATGTGATCATTCCATCTTCGGTTGTTTGACCTGGATTGATTCCAAGAGATTGTTTTGCTTTTTCGATCAATTGAGGGGTGCCTCCAACATAGCAGGCAGTACCCATACAGAATTTAATGGTATGTTTTCCACGGGGCTTGGTGGTAAAGAAGGAGTAGAAAGAAACAACTCCATGGATCGCACTTACGGGAATATCAAGTTCTTTCGAAACATAAGCCTGCATGGGTTCAGAAATATAACCAACCTGACTCTGTAATTCATTTAAAATTACCATGGTAGCCCCAGGTCGTTTTATATTATTCAGAATTATGTTGTCAATAACAATTTTTTGTTCGGGAATATTAATCGGGTTTGTTGCTGGCGCATTTTCAATTACATTGAACATTCTTAGTACATCCTCTCAACTGGCAGGTAGAAAGCCAGAAAGTATAAAATTAGTCTATAAAAGTGTACATGCGAGATGATAGTTTGGTCAGATACTAAATGTCATATTCTCTAACGCGAGTTGTCAACTTGTTTAGAGCAGTGAGAAATTTCGATTGCTTATACCTTTGAATGCTTTGATCATTTCACCGACGGATGAGGATTCCATCTCAAAGCAGCAACTACCCATAAATTCATTCAAACGATGGACATCACCGCTTTGTATTACCGGGAATCTTTTTATTCCAGGGTGTAATAGAGCAATTTTTTCCGGAGATGTAAATCTGGATATTTCAACAGCATCAAATTGTGCATCGGGAGGAAAAAATCCCAACATGTTGATTAACCCGTATGCTTTTCTATCAACATGGGCAGGGATGGCGAGACCTCCAAGTTTATGAACTTCCAAAACAGCGTCATCGAGCCCAAGATCAACAGATGCCAATAAAAGGCGAGATTCGGTTCTGAGAAATTCACCAGTGGCATCAACTACAAACTGCTCTCCGAAATGTTCGGGATCATTATTTATTGGTGGTAATAATGGATCAATTAATTGCTGTAATGCAAATGCCTGCCTTGGATTGTCAAAAATACATAAAAGATGCACTTCTTCACGGGTTTGCAATTCCATGCCGGGTAAAATGGTAATACCGGAGTTAACCGCTGCATCCATCAGGGCAGGAATGTTTGCAGTGCTATTATGATCAGTAATTGCAAGTAGATTAATCTCCAGATCAAAGGCAGATTGAATAATTAAAGGTGGTATCATTTCCACTTCAGCGCAAGGTGACAGAACTGTATGGACGTGTAATTCTGCACGATACTTAAACATGACTATTCCAGATTACTGAAATTGTTATCCCCGTAATCCCAACTCCCAGATTTTTCCACAGACATCGAAAGATTTTTCCGAGGTAGATAATAAAGTTATTCCCTCTGAATTTGCTTTTTCAATGGTTTCTGGTTCAGGAAGAGCGCCTTCGGTGATGATTATTGCTGCAAGGTCCAGCAGGGCGGCCACGGCGACAATATTAGTGTGGCACTGCAGTGTGATCCATATTCCTTGATGCCCTGCGCCAGCCATTACGCAACTTAGCAAATCGGAGCAGTATGCACTGGATGCTTGGATCGTAGAGAAGTCTTTAGCGTTAGTAAGAATGGTCAACTGGTTTTTTTGAATGATATCTTGCAGGTTCATTGATTGGCCTCCAATTATTATGATGAGATTTCTCCAAAACTATCCTGATCTTTTAGAAATAACTTCATCTTTAGACGGGTCCCTTTTTCCAGGGTGGATTCCAGTTTTATTTGATCCACACAACGTGAGATATTAACCAGCCCCATACCAGCTCCAAACCCCATCTCTCGAACTTGTTCGGATGCTGTAGAAAAACCCGGTTTCATCGCCAACTCGATATCTTTAATACCAGGGCCATCATCTATTGCTTCCATGGTTATTTGGTGAGGTTCTATCTCAACCCTAATTATTCCGCCGTTCTTTGAATGTATGATCAAATTAATTTCAGCTTCATATATTGCAATTCCACATCTGCGGGCAATTTGAGGTGAGGCTCCAAGCCGCATTAATGCTCGTTTTATGTAAGAGGAAGCTGCCCCGCCATGAATAAAATCCCTTGGTTTAATGTTATACCTGAGAACCAAACTGGTACGCGTGGAAATAATATCATCAAATAAATGGCTTGCCCTATAAACGCGAATTTCCTCCTGCTGAAATTCATTGGTCAATTTCTTAAGGAGACCCCTGGTTACATCTCCTTTGGTGATGATTCCAACGAGCTTGTTCTCAATATCCAACACAGGTAAACGGCCAATATTGCTGTGTACAAAGGTTTTCAAAGCTTCAATCACAGGGTCAAATTCTTTGACTGAAATCACATTTGGAGACATATATTTACTGACTGGTGATTTTAGATCATATTCCCTTAAACAGCGAATGAGGTCCTCAATGCTGAGAACCCCAACCAAATTTTCATCTTTTACAACTGGCGCACCAGAAATCCTTTTGGCACGGAAAAGTTCAGAGACCTCTTCCATTGACGTTTCCGGTTGTATGATCAATATATTGCTGGTCATCACCTGGTTGATCTTTAGCTCATATGCTAATTCTTCAACCTTCGAAATGTTATCAGCGATCTCATCAGTAATTACAATCCCTTTTTTATCGCTCTGATTCATTCGATCACTCCAGGGTATTAATCATCACAGGAACAAGGACCATCACCGACCGGACTCTCAAGTGATGGAAGCCCAGCTCTGAATAATCTTCCACATAATTCAAAAGTTCCGTAAGGTGTTGAAATTAATGGAATGCATTCCTCATTGGCCAAGTCTATTGTTTCCTGGGGAGGCTGCTTACCGCGAACGACAACGATTGCCGCAACATCTGCCATTTGTGCAGTCCTGACAACCTGTGGATTGCATAATCCGGTCAATAAAACAGCGTCAGGTTGGATGGATGCCAGAACGTCACTCATTAGGTCAGCTCCGCAGCCACCTTTTATTTCACGATTAAGATCACACCCATCGGAAATTAATGTTCCATCAATAATTGTAATTAAATCTTTTGTATTCATAACTGACTGCCTATCGAATGCTTAATAAGTATTTTTTTCTTCTGGTTAGTATACAATACTAAATATAAATCTCAATATTATTAAATGTGCAATTTAGAAGGATGATTGTAACATCATTGCATGTTAAAATTAAGAATTCTTAAAAACAGGAAAGCTGAAAAATTATGAAACCTACCATTCAAGGTGTAAAAGGGGCGAGGGATTTTTACCCGGAAGATATGGCTTTTCGATCCTGGTTGTACCAAAAGCTGGGCAAAATTTCTAAAAGCTTCGGATACCAGGAATATGATGGACCGTTTCTGGAGAAAATTGAACTATATGCAGCAAAATCCGGTGAAGAACTGGTAAAAGAGCAAAGTTTTGTTTTTCCTGATCGAAGTGGAGAGCTTATTGCCTTACGCCCTGAGCTAACTCCCAGCCTGGCAAGAATGGTGGCAGCACAACAAAACGTGCTCATATTTCCTATCAGGTGGTGGTCATTCGGCCCATTCTGGCGCTATGAAAGGCCGCAAAAGGGTCGTTCCAGGGAATTCTTTCAATGGAATATTGACCTGATCGGTGTGAATTCAAGAGAAGCGGATGTTGAGATGTTGGCAATCGGATGCACTCTATTTAAAGAAATTGGATTAACCCCGGATCAGGTGGTCATCAACGTCAATAATCGTGAGCTGATGGAAACAGAAATACTCAGGCTCGGGATAGAAAACAGCCAACTGCCATCGGTATTCAAACTGATCGATAGAAAAGATAAAATGAGTCCGGATAATTGGAGGATCTATGCCATTGAGAATGGTATCAGCGAAGCTAATTTCACTGGACTCAGTAATCTGTTACAGAATAGTGAACTCTGGAAACAATCACCTGATCTTGTCAGAATATTTGAATTGGCTGAGGTAATGGGGATTTCTGAATATATTCGGTACGATGCTGGCATCATACGGGGACTGGATTACTACACCGGAATTGTGTTTGAAGCTCGGGATCTGGAAGGTGGAAGGGCAATATTTGGCGGAGGCAGGTACGATAACCTGGTAGCGGATGTTGGCGGCCAGCCAGCTGGTGGGATTGGATTTGCCATGGGGGATGTGGTTCTTAGGCTAATACTGGAAAAATATGATCGGTCACCAGAATTAGCAGTCAATCCAGCTCAAGTATTAGTGACTGTTTTTAATGAATTTACTGCCGGAAAATCCAATTCCATTGCTGTTAAACTTAGGGGGGCAGGAATTAATACAATTTGCTATCCAGAGGTGAGCAAGCTGCCGAAGCAGTTTAAGTTTGCCGACCGGATAGGGATTAAATTCATTCTTGTCATTGGTCCTGATGAGGTTCAGAATATGACGGTAGTTGTTAAGGATCTGTTGAACAGCAGCCAGGAGACATTGGCTGAAGATGGTTTAGTAAAATACTTACTTCATAAGATCAACTAGGCACACCAGTTTTTAAAATGCTTGACCAATTACTACCAACTATTTCAAGTAGAGATAGCCTTGAGTATTATCAAGGTATTTCGTTAACAGTAAACGATAAGAAAATATTACAAAGTCTTGCTTTCAGGGTCGCAGAATTGGCTGCCCGACCAGAAGAGGGATATAAAAAAGCGCTTTGGTATAAATTAAACGGCCTTCAGCCTTGCCGACCACTGATATTTTGCGACCCCGAAAATGGGTGGGGAGAAATCATCCCGTTAGATCAATTAATTTGCGAATCCCAGCTTGGCAAGCGCTGGGAAATGAAGTTGAAAAAGCAAATATTTAATGGCGAAACCATGCTGGATGATAGGGTGATCGAGGCATTATTTGAAATCCCATATATATCAACCATAACAGATTGGGGTATGAGTCCTGAGATTTATGGCGGAGAAGATGGTGGAGCAAATGCGTGGGATGCGCCACTGAAGGATTATGGCGAAATGCATAAGCTCCATTTTCCTCAGATCACCGTAGATTTTCAAAAGACAAAAGAATTAAAAGAATTGGCAGAAGAAGTAATGGGCGAGTTTTTAGAAGTCAGAATAAAGGGAGTTTGGTGGTGGTCAACAGGATTAACCAGGACATTTACCGAAATCCGCGGATTGAAAGAGTTGCTTTACGACTTTATTGATCATCCTATTGAACTGAAGAGCTTAATGGCATTTCTCCGCGATGGCAATCTGGCGATGCTGGATTATCTGGAAGAGAATAACCTGATGTCTCTGAATAATGATGGAACATATATAGCTTCAGGTGGATTCGGCTGGTCACATGAACTTCCACAAAGAGATTTTATCGGGCGTGTACGTTGCTCCGATCTATGGGGTTTTGGAGAGGAACAATCCACAGTGGGTGTCTCGCCGCAGATGTTTGAGGAATTCGTTTTTAATTATCATCTGCCGATCATGAACAGGTTTGGACTGAACTGTTACGGCTGCTGCGAACCGTTGGATTCAAGATGGAATGTAATAAAAAAGATACCCAGGTTACGTAGAGTATCCGTCTCACCGTGGGCGAATAAGACCAAAATGGCAGAGTACCTGGAAGACAAATATGTTTTTTCAATGAAACCACATCCCGGACCCCTGGCTGCGCCTGAAATTGATGAGGAAAGCATCCGGAAATCTTTACGAGAATCATTGGAAGTGACCCGAGGGTGCAGGGTTGAGATCATTATGAAAGACAACCATACCCTGGGAGATAACCCAAATAATGCAGTTCGATGGTGTCAGATCGCTAAAGAGGAAGCAGAAAGAATAGGATAATAGGTTGGATTGAGGGCTCCACCCGAAATCCAATGCTTTCTCTTATATCGGGTTTCGCTCCTCTATCCAACCTGCAATTTCCACAGGGATGTTACTAAAAAGTTTTATTTATATCTCACCCGGATAGCAGGAATAAGATAGTTATTGAATGAATCAGCTTCGTTATATTCGGGCTGCCAATGCCAATCCTTGCGGGCAGCAGAATCATCCAAATCTGCCGGCCAGGAATCAACGATCCTCTGGCGGTTGACATCTGGGACAAAATCGATCTTGGCTGCTGGGAAGGCTTGCAGAACATATTTATAGAAATCCTGTGCAGTAGGACTGAAACTGGTGACGTTATAGACCAGTTGAGAAAGATCTTCCCGAGGAGCATTCTCCAACATGATCAAAGATTTAACTGCGTCCGGCATGACCATGAATGGCAATGCGGTATCAGGGCGAACAAAACAGTTATAGTGCAACCCCTGCGCGGCGTAATGCAGCATTTCAGGTCCGAAATCACTCGTACCTCCTGTAGGCGTTGTAAAGGCACTTATTAATCCGGGAAACCGCAGACAGCGAAAATCCACATGGTTTTCCTGAGTAATACCGGTAGCCAATTGTTTATAGTGCCGGCTGTAGTAACGTCCAAGATGCTCACAATACAGTTTATTACAACCATACATAGTAGTCGGGAAACACCAGTTTTCTTCGGAGACTCTGCCTGCTGCCATTTTCGCTTCTACAGTGGGGAATCCATATGCCGCTATAGAACTAGGGTAAATGAACTTTACCGGGTTGTTCTGCCATTGGGACTGTTCCACGGCCATCCTGAGGAGGTTCAATGTCCCTTCCACATTGATACGATGCGCGGTTTCGGGATTGTATTCAGCTTTGGTGGAAAGGATCGAAGCGAGATGATAGATGGTAGTGATCTCATACTCACCTACCAGCCTCCCCAGTAGCATTTGATCCATAATATCACCCTGGATGAATCGCAGGCAATATTTGGATATTTCTTCGTCAAGGGGTTGGACGTCTAAGGCAAGGATCGGAGTGGAGCAGTTTTGTGAAAGGTGGGAGATTAATCCATGCCCAATCTCACCGTTTGCACCCGTAATTAAGATCACTTCTTTTCTCATCAGCAGGCTCCTTTTAGAAAAAATAATGGGTTCCGAGAATTTACTCAGAGCCCATTTATTCAATTGCACATTATTTCCTGCAAATTGTCGCAGTTGTTATTAATAACAGGTAAATATGATGATCCATAATCGATTTTTGCATCACATTATGCAGGAAGACTATCTTTCTTTTTGAACCAGGTTTTCCATTCTTTATTCTCCCAAACCACCAAAATCGGGGAAGCGTTGAAGATCGATGAATACGTTCCGCTGAATACACCGATGAGGAGGATAAGGACGAAGTGCCTGATGGTTACACCACCAAATAATGTTAGTGCTAATAATGTTAGCATAACGGTGAGTGATGTATTTATTGATCTATCCATGGTCTGAACGACGGAATGGTTGACGACTGTCTCGAAAGGAAGTTTACGATAGATCGAGGAGTTTTCACGAATTCGGTCAAAAACCACGATCGTATCATGCACGGAGAAACCAATTACAGTAAGAAGGGCAGTCAAGAAGAGAGAATCAACTTCCCATCCCAGGAAATGGCACAATATTGCTTCGATACCCACAACGACCAGAACATCATGCAGCATAGCGATGATGGCTGCTGTTCCAAATCGAAATGCGTGGGGAACACCTCTAAATGCAAATGTAATGTAAATGAGGATGGCCAAAGCAGCGGCACCAACTGCACCTGCAGCACGGGTTGCTACTTCCTGACCTATGGAAGGTCCGACTGTGTCAAATCGCAGCAGTGTTACCTCAGTGCTAAATTTAGTATTTATTTCGTTCACAATTTGGGTTTTGGTTACTTCAGAAATTTCTTTGGAACGAATAACCACAACCCCTTTTTCGGAACTTTGAACTTGAGGATCGTTTACACCCTGGGAATTGTATACAGCAATGATTTCAGCTGGCAGGGGAGCTTGTTCGTTGGGGAATTGAATCTCAAGCATTGATCCACCGGTAAAATCTATCGCCAGTGGTAATTTCCAGAAAATTAAAGCCAGAATTCCAGGAATGATCACGATCAACGAAATGGCAAAAAACAAATAACGGCGTTTAATTATATTCATCGGTTTTCTCCTACAGACCAAACCACTTATTGTGGCCAGTTAACTTTAGATTATCCAATGTTATGTGTAAGAATGTCCTGGTGACGATGATAGCTGTGAACATACTTACAAGAACTCCTAATGCAAGGGTAAGTGAGAAACCCTTCACCAGGCTGGCGCCAAAAGTACTCCCAAACCAGAAAAGAATGACACATGTGATCAAGGTGGATATATTTGAATCTCGTATGGAAGACCAGGCACGTTTCCATCCAAGATCTACGGCTTGTTTTAATGTTCGGCCTGCGATCAATTCTTCCTTTAGTCTTTCAAAGATCAGGATATTCGCGTCGACAGCCATCCCTATACTCAGGACAAAACCAGCAATGCCCGGGAGAGTGAGTGTGACAGGGATAAGGCGGAAAAGGGCATAAGTGATCAACGCATAAATAATAAGCGCGAGGTCTGCCAGTAATCCAGGAAGCCGATAGTACAAAGCCATAAATAACATTACGATAGCCAGACCGATTGCCCCTGCAATCAGACTCTTTCTGACTGAATCCTGCCCAAGGGTAGGACCAACTGCCTGGCTTTGCACAACTTTCAAAGGAATTGGCAGAGAACCATAGCGCAATTGAATGGCGAGGTTATTAGCACTTTGTTCGGTAAATGAACCTGAGATCTGTCCAGATCCTTCAGTTATAGCGTTTTTTATTACTGGAACAGATATTAGCTTTTTGTCTAAACTAATTGCAAGGTATTTACCAATATTTTTTGATGTATATTCTGAGAATACAGTTCTTCCTTCATCTGTTAGAACAAAACTTATATAATACTCCCCGGTGACTGTGTCTCGGCCTACACCGACTTCTTTTAAATCAGCACCGGTCATAACGGTATGATAAACCTTATCTTCCAGCGCAACTGTCGTTGGAGTCGCAGCACCTGATGATGGCGTAGCTGCAACTGTAGGAGTTGGAATGATTTCTGCCGATCCGCTTCCTGAATCTGTTTTTACAACAGTTCCTTCATTTAGAGGTGTATCGCCCAAATCCAGGAATTCCAGTTCACCAGTCTGTTTTAATACCGCAATTACCTCACTGGTGTTGGTTAATCCAGGGAATTCTCCAACAATACGACGATTCCCTGCAATCTGGAAGACGACTTCACTTACACCCAAACCGTTGCTTCGGTTTTCCAGGATCTGTTTGGCATCCTGTAAAGCCTGTGGATCTACAACATAGTCTGCTGGTTTATCGACTTCCATTAAGACTTGTAAACCACCCTGTAGGTCCAACCCTAGTTTCGTTTCAAGGGATCTTGAAAAAGAGCCGATCTGAATGGAGGGCGTAACATCTATCCAGATAACAACAGCTACCAGGGCCAAGATCAATAAAAATATATAATTATTTCGTCGATCCATTTTGCTTTTTCTCCTCTAATTCACACAAATGCCAGCGATGGCTGGCTTGTGAAAATATTATACTCTTATTGAGAATGAGTGAATAGGGATTCAATTGTCCAAAATATCTTCAAGAATTATCCCTTTTTGGATTAAAAATGATAGAACTAGCTTCCCTATCGATTCTGGTGTTAAATTATCTGTATCAATATGTAAATCTGCATGCTCATTTGCATGCCTTAACCGATACAACTGTTCCTGGAATTCCAAAATTGTCCAATCCAGGTTACTTCGCTTAATTGTCGTTAAATAGGAGACATTCAAATAAATTAATATATCCGGTTGGGTAATTTTTTCCCACATTGATGGTACATAGGAATGCTCTTGCGCGATATGCCTAGCGTTAATTCCTATTAGGGACAATCGATTAACCAGGGTGGATTTTCCGGAAGCGCAAGGTCCCACAACTCCAATAAGGGGTTTACGGGATCTTTCCATTTATTGATATATATCCGGGACAGGCAGCCTGACGAGCATTCTCCGCACTTGATCACCAACATTTTGGACAACTCTTAATACCACGACACTAATATCATCCATAGGTCGGCCATCGTCCAGTTTTAATGCTTGGTTCAATAATGAATCAGCAAGATATTGGGGTGTTGGCTGCTGGTCTTCCAATAAGGCTTCCAGGGTTGTGCAAATATCTAGAGAAGTACCTTTCCGACCTCCTGCTGTGGTGAGGCCGTCGGTGTACATTACAGCAGTCAACCCTTTCTGAATTCCAACCTCACTAATGGAAGGCCGAATATTCCTGTTAGTGCCTATTGATTGGCTGACTTGTGAAAGGGCATCAACCGTTTCCCCAAGTGCAATATATACTGGTTCAGGATTATTGCGGGTGATGACAAGAGTTTTTGTATTCAGATCAATAGAAAAAATATTGAGACAGGCTGAAACTTTGCCGCTTTTTTCTGTAAACAAATAATCAGATGCAGCCCTTGCCGCAGCGCCATCACGGACACCCTCTGCCAGTAACGAAATCACCTTACGGACCACCAACGTGGAAATTGCTTTTGCCCCATGACCTGATGTTTGTCCATCAGCTAGTACGACGGAAAGACCGCCATTGGGGCGCTCGACCACTTCCAAAGTGTCTCCACTTTCTGATGTTGCATATTTATTTATTTTTGCAACCGCTATTTGAATTTCCATAGTTATATTCTACAATAAAGAACGACAATTAATGCATCAATTTAAATAATTATGCATCTAAATTAATAATAATACAAAACTATTGGAATTAATAATTTAAGGAGTTAAGATGAATGAACCAGTTCATGTAAGTGATGCAGCTTTTGAAAAAACTATACTTCAATCCACAATACCAGTTATTGTAGATTTTTGGGCACCCTGGTGCACGCCTTGTAAAATGGTAGCCCCGGTTCTCGATAAATTGGCAAAAGAATATGATGGAAAATTATTAATTGCCAAGGTAAATACAGATGACAATCCTGAATGGGCAGGAAAATATGGTGTGCAAGGTATACCGACGATGCTGTTTATCGCCAATGGTAAGATCGTGCATCGACAAGTAGGAGCACTCCCAGAAGGATTGATAAGGGATGCAGTCGGTCAATTTTTAGAAGCAGTAGGCGTCGAAAAATAAAAGAGCTGTCCTAAGTAGATAATCCAATATTCATTTAGCTTTCGTTAAGCCTTTGGATGTTTGCTCCAAGGGCTATTAATTTTTGATCGACTTTTTCATAACCTCGATCGATTTGACCAATATTTCGAATAATTGATTTGCCATTCGCAGATAACGCTGCAAGAACTAACGCCATGCCAGCCCGGATATCCGGGCTTTCCATTTTTTCCGGATAGAGTTGTGTTGGGCCTTGAACAATACAACGGTGAGGATCACATAAAACTATTTGAGCTCCCATGGACACAAGCTTATCTGTAAAGAACATACGACTGGGGTACATCCAATCGTGAAATAGCACTGTGCCTTTAGATTGGCTGCTGATAGTTATTGCGAGACTCATCAGATCGGTGGGGAACGCAGGCCATGGCATCACACTAATTAATGGAATTGCCCCCCCCAGATCATGTTCTATCTCTAGTGGCTGATTACTAGGGACAAAAATGTCATCCCCATTCGTTTCCCAAATCACACCTAATCTTTTGAATACAAGTTTGATCATATCCAGATAATTATTTCCAGCATTAATTATTTTGACTGAGCCGTGTGTCATTACAGCTGCGCCAATAAAACTGACTACTTCCAAATAATCCGGACCGATTGTAAACTCTCCCCCATGTAATTTCGGAACTCCAGTGATATGCAGGGTATTGGATCCGATATTATCGATTTTTGCCCCTAAAGTATTCAAAAAATGACATAATTCTTGTACATGAGGTTCAGAAGCCGCATTTCGGACGATTGATTGTCCTTTTGCAGTTACACAGGCCATGATCGCGTTTTCTGTTCCAGTTACGCTGGCTTCATCCAAGAGGATATCTGCACCGATCAGTTCTTTTGCTATGAAGTGAAAAGAGCGGTCATAGGTTGCAGAAGCTCCAAGTGCTTTTATTGCAAGCAGGTGTGTATCTACACGGCGCCTTCCAATAACATCCCCACCCGGTGGAGGTAAATGAAGCTCGCCTGATCTTGCTACCATAGGTCCCGCCAATAGAATGGAAGCTCTGATTTTACGGCAAAGATCCGGGTCAAGGTCAGCAGGTCGAACTTGAGCTGCATGGATTTTCCAGGTATGTTCAGCTAATTCAGTAATTTCGACGCCTAAACTTTCCAACAAAGCTCTCATCGCAAAAACATCCCGGATGAGAGGAATATTATTTAAAACAACAGGCTCATCTGTCAATAAGCAGGCTGCGAGAAGGGGTAGGGTAGAATTTTTATTACCAGATGGGGTAACCTCACCCTTCAGTGGAACTCCACCTTGAATGATAAATTGCTCCATATTATTCTCCTGTACTATAATAATCTGAGAATGGAAAAGCCAATATGATAGTTTTGAGATTACTATTCCTTATTCTTTGTGGTTGGACCATTGGTGTGATTATAAACTATTTATCCGATACTCTCCCGGTATATAGGCGGCTCAATTATCCCAGTTGTAATTATTGTCAAAATCGCAATTCCTTGCTCGCTTACTACGTGGGTAATAAATGTCACAATTGCGGAAAATCACGCAAAATAAGATTCTGGATTATAAATGTTCTCATAAGTTTGGTATTTATTTACGAATCAATTGTTTCCACCGGGAATAATGAAAAATTATTCTCAGAAACTATTATTTTCTCTTTGTTAATATTGATCACCGTTATCGATATTGAGCACCATTTGGTTTTAAATATGGTATCCCTGGTTGGGATATTTGTTTTTGGAATTATTGGAGTAATTACTCACGGTTGGATTACCACCCTTATTGGTGGGGTGATGGGATTTGTAATAATGTTTTTGTTCTTTCTCTTGGGACAGTTGTACAGTCGCTATATTTCCCGGAAACGAGGAATTGAAGTGGAAGATGGACTTGGGTTTGGTGATGTCAGTTTATCAGCAGTTTGTGGCTTGTTGTTAGGGTGGCCGGGGATAATTGGTGGAATATTTTTAAGTATCATATTTGGGGGATTATGGAGCGTTGGGATGATTTTAACCAACATGATCCGCAAAAGTGAAAATCCATTATTAAAATATATTGCTTACGCTCCATTCATAACAATTGCAACCGGAGCGCTCTGGTTAATGAGGTAATAAATATTGATTACGGGATAAGGTTAATATTTAATAGATTTTGTTTAATTTCATTTTGGTTTTCTATAACACTCCCCAAAACACCATTCACAAACCGTGGTGTTCCATCAGAACCAAACAGTTTTCCCAATTCAACTGCTTCATTAATGATCACCTTGATGGGTGTTTCAGGATCGAAAACAATTTCCCATAGAGCAATTCGCAATATATTTCGATCAATAAATGCGACCTGGTCGAATGGCCACTCAGGAGCATATTTTGATATTTGTTCGTCAAGGTGCTTGATGAGTGGAAACACTCCACTAATGATCTTTTGGGAAAAATCTAATAAATTATCATCCAAGGGATTATCTTTCAAGCGGTTTTCAAGTATATAACCAACCTGATGATTTGAAAGATCATATTCATAAAGTACTTGCAAGGCAACACTGCGTGCCCTGGTGCGTGGTTTCATATTTAAACTTCGCCGAAATGGATATTTTCGACATGGATATTGATCTTACCTACTTCCATCCCGACCATTTCAGATATAGATCTACCAACCTGGTTTTGGATCGCATGACTGACTTCAATCACATTGACATCACTGTTGAGGATCAAATATAGGTCTATATAGACGGTATTGTTTTCTACAATGATTTGTACGCCATTATGTTGGTGTGTCTTAAATAATTTTGTGACATCAGTAGGAGCATCCACCAGTTGATAAACACCAGGTACGCTCAATGTTGAAAGTTTGGCGATCGAGATCAATACATCTGGTGCAATGGTTGTTTTTCCTTGAGCTCGTGATAGTTCATTCATGATACCTCCATACCATTCGAATCGAAATATACGAATATTATATCCTGAATTACCTTGCTCACTTTAAGATCAGCCTGATGTTGAATTACTTTGTATAAACGCAACGGTCATTTTAGTTATTTCCAGTATATCCTGAGCCAATATCATGCAATGAGGACTGTTATCGAATAGATGGATCTCTTTCCGGAACGATTTGATATGATCAAGAATATACTCGCCTGATTTTGGTGAAATTCGGATATCTTTTCCACCGATGAATACACAAACTGGTTGAATGATTTTTCCCAAGTCATTTTTTACTATTTTTTGCAATTTGTATAATTCAGATGACGCTCGTGTTAAATTTACTTTATATCCTTTCCAGGGAAGAGTATCTGAAGGCCCTGTTTTAGGAATTTCAGATATGAAGTAACGAGCAAATAATGAAACCCACAAATAATGGACTGATATTGCGGGTGAATAACATATAACTCCAGCTATTTCTTTGTGTTTCTCAGCCAGATAAAGGGATAATAAGGCGCCCATGGACTCGCCGGCAATAAAAATATTAGAACATTTATTTCTCAGAATAGAATAAGCTTCTTCCACAGTTTCAATCCAATTCTGATAAGTGGTTTTATTCAGTTCGTTTGGTGTGGCACCATGTCCTGGAAGTAGAGGTGCATGAATTGTAAATCCTTGCTTATATAGGTTATCAGCCAGTAATCTGACTTCAGCAGTTGTAGCGGTAAAACCATGAATTAATAAAATACCTGTATGATTTCCTTCGAAGGTAAACGAATTTCCATCAAGATCAGCGTTTAGTAAAAATTCTGTTTCCATTATTCAGCCGTTACCAGCGGAATAGTTATAACCGCATTTGGCATAATGGCCAAAGAATGATCACTTTTAATATTATTTGCTATATCCACCAGGTCATTTATTGAAATTGGATCAAATAAAAGTTTTTGTGCCAATATGTCGTCCATGGTAGAGATCAGATGAATATTGGTCCTTGCAGCTATGCGTGCGATTTGGAAGGCTTTATGTGGACCGACACAAAAACCTGTGGAAATAAATTTTTCAAGGGCTTCGCGAGGAGTAGCGATACCCTCAAGAAATTTTACAAATAGAGAATTGCCGGCACCTTCTACACAAGCAGCGATCAGGTAAATATCTCCACCATCCTTTGTTATTTCTGCAGCATTTGTTAGCGCTTTTTGGGATTGATATAAATTAATGTCTTTTGGGTAACCACCGGCAGAGGCAATAACACAGTCAAAACGCTGTGATACTTTGACCTGACAAATGCTTCTGGAGAGTTCAATTCCCCTCGACATTACTTCTGAAGGATCTCCCCAAAGGGAGTTAACAATTTCTCTTTTTAAGTTCAATACTACGTTTAATGCATAGTCTATCCCCATCAATTGACCAATTTCCTCAACATCGCTACGACATGGATTGGTAGAAAAAGATCCTATCCTTGAATTATTATCCACCAGGTGAGAATGATTTTGGTTAATGGTTTCTCTTCCAGCGAGCCCAATTGCAGCACTCTTCATGCCGCCGGAAAAACCCATAAAGTGATGCGGTTCGATATTTCCCACAACTATCTTTATATCAGACCGGAAATAGTGTTTGTTAACATAAACAGGTGTACCCATCTGGGTGTTTCCCAAATACTCCAGGGAGTCCAGGTCATCACAATCGTGACTGATCACTCGAAATTTACTGGAAAGGTTGTTAGGTAGTACTTTTGAGTACTCAACCTCCAGCATTGGAGAATGAGTTCCTGAAGCAATAAAAAAGGTAATATCGTTTGGTCGTATACCGAAAGAAAGTAAATAGCTTAAAAGAGGTGGTAAAAGTAAGTCATGTGGAACTGGCCTGGTTTTATCATTGATTGCAATGCCAATTGTTTGAGCAGGCGAAATTGCTTTTGGTTGTTTGAAAAATATCGAATTATTTAAAGACTTAATAACAGCTGCATTAGGATCACTAACCGAAGCTACAACCGGAGGTTCAATAATTTCCGTGGTTATTGGACAATTTATTGGAATATCTATATAGGAATTGCCGTATTTTAATTTGTAGAAACCCATATAATTCTCAACCAGCACCAAAGATAGTTATCATTAATGGACATCAGATTGTCAATATATAATAATATACTCTATGATTATGATAAAACATTATCGAGGGAGTTCCATTAATAATTCCATTTACATTAACATTATGCGCATAGTTATTTATCATTATTCTTAATTCCAATTATAATAGTTTCACGATCATATGGAGAAAATTATGTTAATAACTGACATCGAAAGTATTCGAGCTGGTCACAAAACATTAGCACAACATAAATATTCTAAAAAGCCTGTGGAGCGGGGATACACAAACCGGACTTTGTATATCAACATAACAGATCTTGTGATAAAGGAAAAAACGGTCTCGCCAAACATGAAAGAAATATTTACGGGGGGAAGAGGATTCTGTCTTTGGCTGCTTTGGAATGCTGTGACAACAGCTACAAAGTGGAACTCACCAGAAAATGAGTTAGTCATAGCAGGTGGTCCGATAGGAGGAATTACACAATACCCGGGTAGTGGGAAGGCAACAGTGGTTACTGTATCTCCCCTAACTCATTCGGTCATTGATTCCAATAGCGGTGGTTATTTTGGTCCATATCTAAAGTTTGCCGGCTTTGATGCTCTTGAGGTACAGGGGAAATCTGATAAAGAGATTATCATCTTTATTGATGGAGATAATGGAACAGTATCAATTGAAGAAGCTCCATTGGAAGCTTTGGATACACATATCATAAACCGGCAATTAACTGATATGTATGCGGAGAATGAACAACAAAAAAGAGGAATTTCGGTGATATCTGCAGGTCAAGCTGCGGATAATGTACCGATCACAGGATTAAATATTAGTTTTTATGATCCTAAAAGGAAAGAGATCAGGATCAAACAAGCTGCCAGGGGTGGAGCTGGCCGAGTTCTGCGCGACAAGAAGATAAAAGCGATCGTTGTTAAATACTCCAGTTTATCGGGAGATAACAATGGTGCAGCAAATATGGAGCTTTTACGAAAAGCGGGAAAGAGGATAAATAAAGAAATAACAGATTTTGATGCAGTCCAAAATAATATGCGGCAAATAGGTACCCCGTATCTTGTGGGTGTGATGAATGATTATGATCTTCTACCTTCCCACAATTATAAATTCGGTGCTGTTGCGGATTCAAAAACTATCACCGGGGATATATGGAAAAGCAAGTTTGACTTATCAGCTCCAGATGGCTGTTGGTTTGGTTGTACACTAGCTTGTGCACACCTGGTGGATCATTTTCATATACAAACCGGCCCTTATGCCGGTGAGGTTGTAATCGTCGACGGACCAGAGTATGAAACATTAGGCGGACTGGGAACAAACATAGGGATATACGATCCTCAGGCTATCTTGGAAATGAATTTTTATTGCGACACCTATGGTATTGACACCATATCCTTGGCTAATTCTGTTGCATTTGCAATGGAATGTTATGAGAATGGCATTATCACCACAAAAAACACAGGAGGATTGGACCTCACTTGGGGAAATTATCCCGCCGTCATAGAATTGATTCATCAGATGGCGCGAGGAGATGGCTTCGGAATGGTTATTGGTCAGGGCGTACGAGCTATGAAGGAGATATTCGCCTCTGAAAATAAGGCTAATGCCCAATTCTTAAAGGATATTGGCATGGAAAACAAAGGGCTGGAATTCTCTGAATACATGACCAAAGAATCTTTAGCCCAACAAGGCGGTTATGCATTGGCCAATAAAGGGGCACAACACGACGATGCATGGTTGATTTTTATTGATATGGTGCATAAACTTCTACCTACTTTTGAGGCAAAAGCAGAAGCATTACATTACTTCCCGGTATGGAGAACATGGTTCAGTTTGCATGGGTTATGTAAGCTTCCATGGAATGACATTATCCCGGAATCCAATAAAACGGCCAAAGAACCCGCCAAAGTCCCCGAACATGTTGAGAACTATACCTGGCTTTATGAAGGCGTTACGGGAATAAAAGTAACACCGGAAGATCTCATGCTGCAATCGGAAAGGGTTTACAATTTTCAGCGTGTTTTCAACCTGAAATTGGGTTACGGCACCAGAGAATATGACTACCCCCCATATAGGGCTATGGGTCCTGTTACAGATGAGGAATACCTTTCCCGGGTCGAAAGGTATGACAAAGAATTACTGGAGCAAGTCGGATTTGACCCTAAAGGGCACTCTACTTCTGAGAAAGTGAAAGCGGTCAGAGGGTATCGAGAAGATCGATACGAGAAATTAGTGGATGCGGTATATAAGCGAAGAGGCTGGGATGAGCGAGGAATTCCAACGTTGGAGACCCTCAAACGCTTAGGGATTGATTTTCCGGATGCAGTGCAATTGATCAAATCTCACAAGAATTAACATACAAAAAGCCGGTTAGCAATAACCGGCTTTTGATAAATCATATATCTTTTGTTTATTGAATTACCCAGTATGCTATCTCATCCAGGACTGCGGTGAGTTTGGTTGTTTCTTTTGGACCAACATAAAGACCAATATATCCCTGGCTAAAGCTCGAATCTTTTATCGTATCCACAAGGACACCGTTAATATACAACTTTAGTTCATTCCCTTTGGCCATGATACCCAAGCGGTTAGTTTGATTAGATCCCTTAAGGATGGCATCACTTGCTTTCCAATTCTCCAGGACCGTCATTTTGTCAATACTCCATTTTCGGAGAGCAAATTTACCATCGCAAGAGATCCCAAATAGATATCCACGATCTGCCAGGGACAGATTGGGTACTCTGAAGAATAATCCATAATGGTCTGCGCCAGAGCAGACAGACATTTTTCCGGTCAGTTGAAGGTAAAAATTAACTGCTTTTTGATTGGATAATCTCCAACCATTTTTATTTGTCAATCCAACCATTTGCAGAGTACCACCTCCAGATTTGAGATCAACAAATTTATCAATTCCAAGAGGCCAATTGTCTCCATTATCGAAAGAATCTTTCCAAGTCGGTGCACCTAAGGCAAGTATGGGATCATTAGGAGCTTGAGTTGGAGTGCTCGCAACTGTCGGTGTGGTGCCAAAATCGTGACTGGTAGGAATGGCTTCTAAAGTAGCTGGTGGGTTACCCTCATCAGGAAGGGGAGCAGGAGTTGACTCAAAAATCAATTCTTCGGGTGTACTGGTAATTAGCTGACCAATTTCCATTGTTGGAGTCAGATCAATAACTTGTGGTTCGGTCGGCTCGATTATTACTTCAGTAGGGACAATAGGTTCTTCAGTGGGCGGAAATTCAATTAATGGAACCTCGGTTTCTGTGACCATCGCTGTAAGTATTTGAGCAATTTCAGTCTGCATCGCACTTTCCGATGCAGGCCTGGATCCTGGCAACAGTGAGCAGGAGGCGAGAAACATGGCTAACACTATGATAGTAGTAATTGAAATGGTTGTTTTTTTCATATGTCACCTATTCAAAAAGAGTAATGTAAAATAGACATGCAAGAATAATGCCGATAAAGGATTTCCGAATTCAGTCGAAATATATAGTAGTGTATTCTGGCATAATGGTTGCATAATAATACATATATCGTCTTATATTTTTCGGTAAAGGAACAATTTATGATTATCCGTGGGTTAAAAATTGAGCCAAATGCAGATTTGAACTATGCAAATCTTAGTAATGCAATGATGGATATGGTAAGCCTTTCCAGGGCAGGACTCATCGGTGCTGAATTAAATGGGGTGAATTTAAGGTTTTCAAATTTAAGCAATGCTGTTATGGCTTGTAGCGCACTTGAAAATGCAGATTTATCAGGATCTGATTTAACTGATGTAAATATTGTCGCCGGGGCAGGGCATGGCTCCATATTTATTGGAGCTAACTTGAATAATTCTAATCTAATGCTTGCGGATTTTTCATTTGCAATGCTTAGTAATTCTCATTTGAATAATGCGGACCTTCGTGGGATAAACTTCACAAATGCAAACCTATTATGTGCAAACATGACTAATTCCCGGCTGGATTTCTGCGATTGCAGCCAGGCAAACTTAGACAAAGTGGATTTTTCCGGATCTAACATGACAGGAACACAGATCATTCGATCCAGTGCTCGATGGGCGATTTTTAATTCAGCCATCCTTAACTTATGTGATGCGTCGTGGACAAACTTTTATGAATCAAAATTTCTCGGTTCAAGCTGTTATCAAGCTAATTTCTCAAACGCCAATATGACAGGCGCTAATTTTACGGGTGCGAACCTGATGAATGCAAATTGCTACGGCACAAATTTACAAAAAGCGAGATTCTCCAACGCAAATTTAGATGGAATCAATTTGGCGAAAGCTAATCTAAGGGATACTGAAATTACTTTTGAGCAGCTTTCTTATGCTGCATCATTAACTGGAACAATCATGCCGGATGGATCCATCCATCGCTAATAGTTATTAAACTAATGGTGCTACCGCAGCCATTAACTTAGTAATTTGATCCATCTTCAGTTCAGCACTGTTATCCGATACAACAATTAATACAGTATATTTATTTAAAGCGCTGACGAAAACAGTGTTGGATTCACCTTTTAATAAAGTATAGGAAAACTGATCCATCTTTAATAGGCCAAGCGCACGTTTCCCGAAATTATAGGCAGCTGCACCAATTCCCCCCAGCACTGCCTCTTCAATACTTTCTTTATAAGCGCCAGATTTAACGAAACCATCAATCCCTGCGACTGCCGCCAAGTCAACAAATTTAAAAGCATTAATAAATTGATTTAATAAAGTGTTTAACTTTTCACTTTTTTCTGGCGAACTATCTTCTGCGATTTTTCCCAAATCCAAACCCTGATCTGCATGTTCATCCAGTCGTTTAGCACCTTCCAGTAATAGACCTGACCAATTCCTTTTAATGGTTACTTCTGGGGATTGAGCTCCTACATTTAAAACAAATTCACCTTCATCCCAGGATAAGATCTTGTAGATAGCCTCTTCACCACTTGTTTGGTCAATTGTCGCATGAACGACAGAACCTTCTTTAAAATAGATGACAGCTTCTTTCCCATTGGAAATCAAAGTGACTGAAGCAGTTTTCTTATCCTGACAATTCACTTGTATGATATCAGCTACCGACATATCGCGTAGACTTCCCTGAAGGCCCATAAGTAGCTCCTATATCTCCCAATTTCTGGTGATTTCCCGAAGAGTCTTTTTTAATAATCGCTTGTAAGTCATAGTTTTTCCAGGCATTAATATTGCGAGGAACATGGTTGATGATCCAGTTTTAAATGGGCGGATAATCAACCTCTTTCCATTATTATCATATAAAGATATCTCTTCAAGATCAGTCATTTGTAAATGATCTTTGGTATTAAATATTGATTGTTGGATTTTTGATACGATTGCTGCTGTGACTTCGGTGTCTTCAGTCTCGTTGCTGGAGGAAAGAATGGGCAAACCCGAATCATCTGTTAGCAACACTTCGCTAAAACCGCCTTCCTGGTTGATTGCGGTGAATAATTCCTTGTAGAATTGCTGATTATTGACTATTGGCTTTTCCATCATATGCACCTCTTCTCACATTGTTTCCCGTTGAATATTAGTGACAACACTTGAGATAATTGCTTTTAGGGTATCAAAAATCCCCTGACCTATATTTGCAATTGCTGTAGTTGTTTTATAGCCCTGGCAATTTAAAATATTCTGTAAGAATGCCGGCGGCAATGCGTTCGGTAAATCCTGCTTATTCAATTGCACAACTGTGGGTAATGTATCCGGAGAGAGTTCCAACGAGATCAGGTGTTTCTTCATATTTTTCCATGATTCTATATTTTCATTGATCCTGTTGGCACCGGAGTCAGCGACAAAGACTACCCCATCTGCACCTCTTAACACCAACCGTCTACTAGCTTCATAGAAAGCTTGACCAGGTACAGTATATAACTGGATTTTCGGGGTTAATCCATTAATCTTGCCTAATTCAAGTTGCAAAAAATCAAAATATAAGGTCCTATCCTCATAAGTTTTAAGCGAAACCAGATCACCTCGCCTGGATGGATCAATTTTCATATGAATTTGCTCCAAATTTGTTGTCTTCCCGCTTAGAGCTGGTCCATAATATACGATCTTTATATTGATCTGGCGTAGCTGCCAATTAATAAACATCCAGCTATTCCTTCCAGATTTGATCCAATGCGTTATTAAATAGTTCTGGTAAATCGCCACCAGAATTAGTATCTTCTGAAGACCTTATCATAATAGTGGTTTGCTGAGGAATATTTGTGTAATCAAATATCGTCGCGGATGATTTCTGAATTAGCTTCCGCGCCCATCCCAGTGGAGTCTCTTTTGTAAATAATACTAGCAGTATCAATTGCTTACCGGCTTCGGTAATGATGATGTGGGTTTTCTTTCCCTCACGAAGGACCATCTGATAATCTTGATATTCTTCTGTCAAACGGGCAATTTCCTGGGATGCAGCAAGGTCAGCAGCAATAAGAGAACCCATTATTGCCGGATCTACCCCACATTTTTCTCCAACCGATGTGACATATTGACCGGATGTATCCACCAATAAGATGTACTTTGCTGGAATCATTTCAAATAAATGGCGCAATTCACTTTCAATTAGGGATATTTGATGTACAGAGAGAGAAAAACCACTTCTCAATTTGATCAAATTTGAATTTTCAGCTTCTTCAGACATGTTTAGCTCCAGTTCTATTAAAAATTGATCAATCGGTCTATTTCATCTGCTATGGTTTCATTATTTACATCATTAAAGATTGGTTGGTTAGGGGCATCGTTGCTCTTTAAAATTTCAAAGTCCAGTGACAAAGCAGTCTGTCTGGCATAGTACCAAACTGTCCCAAGTTTACTGTAAAAACGGCCTTTATCAATGATAATAATTAGGATTAATACCTCACCAACATTTAGAGCGTAGAGATCTGTTTTTTTACCCTCACGGTAGGACAAATTAAGTACAGCATCCCGGTCTAATTCCCTCCCTGCTTCCAATAATGTCGCTAGTCCGCCTCCTAATAGTGATGTGATCGTATCTGAAGAAATACCCTCAAGGGAACCAGTTGATATTAATACCCTTCCCACCGGGTCACTGACCATGATGCAACGAGCATTGATATTATTCCGGAGTCTGATTAATGCTTCATTACACTTGGCAAATTGATCTTTTGATAAGCTGAAATGCCCCAGATCTCTAGCCCGAATTGGTCCAAGGATCTTCTCTATGAGTGCATAGAGATTTCTGGCATCAATGGGTTTTGCCAGGAAATGAGTGTTCCCATCAACTATTAATGGATAATCATCACCTAATGAGCCATAGCCTGTAAGGATGATGTGAATTGCGCGATTATTCGGATCAGTTAGATTTGAAATGATGGCGGGTTGTTCAAGTAAATAAAAAGCATCAGAGATAATTATTTCCACTTCTTGTTGGCTAAGCAATTTGAAAATTTCGTCAGTGTCTGAAGAAGTGGTAACGAGAAGATTAGGGTCGTAACCGACAAAACTTTTATTAATTAAGGATGATACAAATTCGTCCGGTTCAATAATAAGTATTTTTTTGCCTGTCATATGATGATCCCCAAAAATATTCTAATATTACGATTTAATAATTATACTATGGTAACAAATTTTACAATTCCGAATTATTTACAAGATTTTTATCTGACTTTCATTCTTATATTAAGTAGAAATTGTATAATTAATTACTTCGAGATTTACATATTAAGGAGAAAATATGGGATATCAAGCTGAAATAAGTAGGGCAAACCCAACATGTTTTATATTTTTAGTGGATCATTCAACATCCATGCAAGATCCAATACTAGGATTAGCCGGAAATCCAAAAAAATCTGATTTCGCTGCAAATGCATTAAACAAGGTAATCCAAAGTCTTATTGTTTCTTCTTCAAAAGATCTTGAGATAAGAAACTACTTTAAGGTAGGAATTATTGGTTACGGATTTGAAGTTAAATCTTTGTGGACAGGGGAATTAGCAGGCAAGAATCTTGTTTGGATAGATGATATTTATCAGAATCCCCTCAAAATTGAAGAGAGAATTAGAATGGAAATTGACGAAGAAGGAAATGAAGTACAAATTCCTATAAAATATCCTGTTTGGGTGGAGCCAGTAGCTAGGGGTCAGACTCAAATGTGTGCAGCCTTAAATTTGGCTGAAGAACTCTTACGGGAATGGGTGGAAGAATTTCCCGATTCGTTTCCACCAACAGTAATCAATATCACAGATGGTGAAGCAAATGATGGTGATCCCAAGGACATCGCAGATGGTATTCGGAATATACAGACATCGGATGGTAAAGTCATTCTGATGACAGTACACGTTTCATCAAATCCTTATGGGGAGCAAATCTTTTTTCCTGGAGCCGATATTCCACTTCCGGACCATTTTTCCAGATCGATGTACTCAATGTCCTCAGTTTTACCTGATGGAATGAAAAGAATCGCAAGCGAATTGACAGGATTTGATGTATCAGAAGATGCTCATGGGTTTGTTTATAATGCTGATATATCTGGAATCGTCCAGGCATTAGAAATAGGAACTCGACCATCTACTATACCTAATCAATAATGAAAAGCATTCTAGTAAAATGGTATTCTGCGACTATTCAAAAATCCGGGAACCTGATCGTAGAAAATGAAGACAAATACGCACCTCTCTTAGCCAATGGTGCAACTTATCAAGGAAAAGATTTTCGCTGTGCTCTATCTGATGGAGCGACTGAATCCAGTTTTTCACAAAGTTGGGCGAATTACCTGGTAACGGAATTCATTAATTCCAAATCAGATGCATCGACAACACAATTTATCTCTTCTGCGATTCGTAAATTGAAGGATGAGGTCAATACGATAGTGTTGCCTTGGCATGCCCAGGAAAAACTACGTAATGGATCTCATGCAACATTTTTAGGATTAGATCTGTTAGCTGGTGACCCCGATGTAATTTACCCCTTAGGAGGTAATTGGATTGCGATTTGCATAGGAGATAGTTATCTTTTTCATTACCGAAGAGAAGTTTTAGTAACTTCTGTTCCGAAAGATATCGGTGAAGGTTTTAATAATCGCCCCAAATTAATTGGGTCAAATAAAGCTAACCAAGAAATTGGAAGTAGTCAATTCAATGGGACTTGGAAAAGTGGGGACGATTTTTTATTAATGACGGATGCAATTGCAGAGTGGGCATTCAGGAATATGAAAAATAACGTAAATATTCCGGGAGTGATAAAAGATAAATTAACCAGAAAATCCAAAATTAATTTTTTCTCCGACTGGATCAATCATCTACGGTTCACACATGAAATTAAGAATGATGATACAACAGTCATATGGATCAAGGTTTATTAGAACGATGAATTACCCAACATTTGATCAATATCAAGCAACACTTCAATCACCAAAAACGTGCTTTACGATTAAAGAGCTTCAGAATGGAACTATTGAAAAGGACCTTTGGGGATTACCCCGTGTGCGTTCTGGAGGATTTGCCCTCACATACAAAGTTTGTGGGCGGAACAGATGTATGGCAGTTAGATGCTTCCATAAGGATGTTGAGGATCGATCTCGACGGTACATATACATCAGTAGATTTATAAAGGAAATTAATAGCTCATACTTAACACCGATCACATATATACACAAAGGGATTCGCATAAGCGGAAAAATTTATCCAATAACGAATATGGATTGGATTGAAGGCGTCACTTTAGAGAAGTATATTAATACAAATATCAACGATCCCACAAAAATATTTTTAATTGCTCAAAAGTTCAAACAATTAATTCAATCAATGAGCGATATAAATATGGCTCATGGAGATTTATCCCAACAAAATATTATGGTAAATGGATCGGAGTTAATTCTAGTTGACTATGATGGAATGTTTATTCAAGAATTTAAAGGTAAGCCAAGCAATGAAATAGGACATGTTAATTTTCAACATCCCAAAAGAGATTATCTATGGTTCAATTTATTAATCGATAGATTTTCTTCCATTGTTATTTACCTTGCATTAGCCGGATTAGCAATTAATCCTGATCTTTGGAAGCGTTACGAATCCAGCGGTGAAGGTCTTCTCTTTAGAAAACAAGATTTTCTTCATCCTTACCAATCACCGCTTTTGCAAGAATTAGAAACATGTGCATCCCTACGAGAAATTATCTACCTATTTAGAAAAATTTGTCTATCCCCGATTGAAAATGTACCTACCATTGCCGATTTAATATCTGGTCGTAATATCAACCTCCCGAGGGATGAAATTCAAGTTAATTTAGATATTCGCAAGGACCACGATATTGCATTCGATTCTGGGCGAAGACTATTATTAATGAATAATCTTGGAAAAATTGTCACAGTTGTAGGAAAAGTTACTGAAGTATTTAATGGTAAAACCCAGGATGGAAAGCCTCACCTTTTCTTGAACTTTGGTAATTGGAAGGGGAGATGTTTTACAGTCGTCCTTTGGGGTGATGCATATGATGAAATTAATAAACAAAAAATGGATATTAATACCTTTCGTAATAAATGGATTTCCTCAACTGGAATTATTACCAGTTATAAACATCGTCCCCAAATAGCTTTTTCCTCGCTTTTGGGATTTGAGATTTTATCAAGTGAAGCTGATGCAAAAAAAAGATTTGGAGCGACCCAAGAGAACACTGAATTCGTTAATCTCGAGGGGAAACCCGATGCAACCATTTCTCCAATCCTTTTTGAGAAAGAAGACATAATTAACGATACTATTTTGGTTGAAATAGAACTAGATGAAATTAAGTCGTATAAAATAGCAAACAATGAAAATAGAATATTTGATGATAAAAACATTCGGGAATATCAATCAAAAATCCAGAAACGAATAGATGAATTGTATACAAATTTACCATCTTCAAAGAATAAATAAAGTATAGATATTTATTATTAGTATATTAATTTTGAGAAAGTAATTTTTGATACTGCAGGTGTTAATGAAGGTTATCCAAATCGAATGTATAAATATATAAAACGAAATCTCAATTGTTATTGGGAGAATAAAAATGAGATTAACAAATAAAACCGCAATAATAACGGGTGGATTTTCTGGAATTGGTGCTGCCACTGTAAAAAAATTTGTTGAGGAAGGTGCTCACGTGATCGTTTGGGATGTCCAAATTCCAGTAAATGCCCAAAACAACGGTTCCTCCGGGCAATTAATCCACTACCAGAAGGTGGATGTTACTGATCGAAATCAAATTGATTCTGCATTAAATGAACTAAAGAATAATAAAGTTAGAGTGGATATTTTGATCAACAACGCAGGAATCACGGCTGATTCCCAAATGGTCAAATGGAAAGAGGGCAAAGTTGTAAAAGAAATGACACCTGAAGAATTTCAACGGGTGATTTCCATCAATCTCACAGGAGTTTTTAATTGTGCTCAAGCTGTTGTACCGTTAATGATCGAAAATAAAGGTGGAGTGATCTTAAATGCTGCATCAGTAGTCGGTATTTATGGGAATTTTGGTCAGACAAATTATGTAGCCACGAAAAGCGGTGTGATAGGAATGACGAAAGTTTGGGCTCGAGAGTATGGAAGGTATGGAATTCGGGTAAATGCCGTTGCCCCTGGATTTATTTCAACAGAAATGGTTCAAAAAATGCCGGAAAACGTAATAAATGACATGAAAACTCACACACCACTGGGTAGGTTAGGGACTCCAGAGGATGTGGCCAATGTATATGCTTTCCTTGCCTCGGAAGAGGCAGCATTTATCCATGGAGCTGTTATTAGTGTGGACGGTGGAATTGTAATTGGAACGTAATGCGCATAGGTATATTATATAACTCTCCCCTTCCAACTGAAAGGGGAGGGGGGCAAGTACACTATTTTAGCTTTTTTGCAACAGCTCGAATATGATCCGGATTACTTCCACAACAACCACCAAAGATTTTAACACCTTCATTCAAAAACATTAAAGAATATTCTGCCATTGTTTCGGGTGATACATCGTAAACTGATTCATCATTTTCAAGATGTGGCAAGCCTGCATTTGGTTTAGCCATTAAAACAGCATCCGGCATAACAGATTTCATTTCTTGTATGGCAGTAAGTGTCTCAGTTAGTGTACGGCCACAATTTGCACCGATTAATTGTATTCCCATCAGCCAAAGTTCTTTGACAGCCTGTGAGGGTTTGACTCCCATCATTGTTCTTCCGCGAGTATCAAAGCTGAGGGTTACTAACACGGGGAGATTAGTTACAGCTTTCGCGGCTTTTATAGCTGCTTTAGCTTCATCCAATGAGCTCATCGTTTCGATAAGAATTGCATCCACCCCACCAGAAACCAGAGCCGAAATTTGTTCTTCAAATGAGGAAGTGGTTTCTTCTTCAGAGAGGTCTCCCAGGGGTGTTAAAAGATGCCCAGTCGGTCCTACATCCCCAAAAACGAATCGATTTGGTCCTGCTGCCTTCCTCGCTAATTCAGCAGCCCGTGTGTTGATTTCAGCTGTTTTGATTTCAAGATTATTTGCGCGCAGTTTGATGCCATTACCACCAAATGTGTTAGTTAATACAATATCTGATCCTGCGTCAAAGTAGGACAAATGGTGAGCAATAATAGCTGCTGGATTTTCTAAATTCCATAGTTCTGGTGGGCATCCAGCGGGTAAACCAGCTTTTTGTAATTGTGTCCCTGTAGCACCATCAGCTATAAGAACGGTATTTTTTTGCAGAGCAGTCATTAAATCCATAAGTCCTCCAATGTTCGATAAATCGTAATACTATTATAAGCATGATCGTCAAATTTCTGGATAATTATGAAGAAACCCTTATCAGAAGATCTTCTGATAAGGGTTATATGTAGATCTACTAATTAATTATCCAGACTATTCACAAGTCAATAAACCTCCCGGCTCATGGGTTGAAGAATTAATCAAGTAATATGGCTGACCATTTTCAAGAAAAGCCATTAACTTTACATTGTGTTGGATACCTGTAGTAAATGGATTCCCTGGAAGGGTGAGAAGGTCGAAATTGATCCCACCGCCTTTTGCGGTGTATTTGCCGGCTACCAGGACATCATCAAGATAGATCCGAATGTAGACTGTTCCAGTTGTACCGCTTACTTTGTTGGCATAACCGATGGCCCGGCAGTTGGCGAGCGTTTGGCTGCCATAATTTCCGGATTGAACCAAATTGTAGGCATAAAGGGGTCTTGGTGTGGCAGTTGGGCCACCAGGTGTGCTGCTTGGGGCTGTAGTTGCAGTTGGAGGCACGGAAGTCGGGGTAACAGGTGTAGCTGAAGGTCCAACGGGAGTGCTGCTAGGTGGTATGGAGGTATTGACTGGTGTGGCAGTCACAGCGGAAGCTGAACAAGTGATCGTTCCTCCAGGAACACCAGTTGAGGAATTGATCAAATAATATGGCAACGAATTTTCCAAAATAGCCATGAGTTTGATGTTATGTGCCACATCTATGGTAAATGGATTCCCTGGTAGGGTGAGCAGATCGAAATTAATACCTCCACCTTTTAAGGTGTATTTGCCTGCTACCAGGACATCATCAAGATAGATCCGAATGTAGACTGTTCCAGTTGTACCGCTTACCTTGTTAGCGTAACCAAGGACACGGCAATTGGCAAGAGTTTGGCTGCCATAATTTCCGGTTTGAACCAAATTGTAAGCATAAGGGGGTCTTGGAGTGGCAGTTGGTCCACCAGGGGTGCTGCTTGGGGCTGTAGTTGCAGTTGGAGGAACTGAAGTCGGGGTAACAGGTGTAGCTGTGGGTCCAATTGGAGTACTGCTGGGTGGTACGGAAGTATTGACTGGTGTGGCAGTTGGAACGGTACCAGAACAAGTGATCGTTCCACCAGGTCCTCCAGTGGTTGAATTGATCAAATAATAAGGCAACGAATTTTCCAAAATTGCCATAAGTTTGATGTTATGTGCGACGTCAATTGAAAATGGATTCCCGTTCAGGGTGAGAAGGTCGAAATTGATCCCACCGCCTTTTGCGGTGTATTTGCCAGCGACCAGAACATCATCAAGATAAATCCGAATGTAAACAGTTCCGGTTGAACCGCTGACTTTGGATGCATAACCAAGAACACGACAATTGGCGAGTGTTTGGCTGCCAAAATTTCCGGTTTGAACCAAATTATATGCGTATAGTGGAGATGGAGTTAATGATGGGCCAAGGGTGCTGGTGGGGATGGTCGTATTCGTTGGAGAATGAGTATTTGTTGCTGTAGGAGTTGTAGTTTCTGTTGCTGTAAAAGTCGGTGTATGTGTTGATGATGGTGTTGATGTCGCTGTTTCCGAAGGTACAAGTGTAGGTGTATCAGTACTTGTGGGTACTGATGTCACTGTCGGAGTCTCAGTTGGCGTTTCTGTAGGTGTAACTGTTGCTGTCGTGGTAAAAGTGGATGAAGGTGTCGGAAGTAATTCAGCATCAACTTCATATGCTCCGATGTCGCAGGCAGATCCTTGAGGACGTGGCATTCCACGCTGATCAAAGGCGATGGTTGTACCGCATCCATTTGTACCTGTAACAAGGGCATCAATAGCGGAAGAACCAGTCAGGAGGGGAATTGTTTGTGTATTACCACCGTTAAGTCCGATTGCTCCAAGCAGTGGGTCTATTGAAATGATATTTGAGCAAGTGCTGCCTTCAGGACAATCCTCCTGGATTATGCTATCACTAATTGTTGATATGCTTGAGGAATTATATACTTGTGCCGCAGTAGATGCTATGTTACCCCAGAAAATTGTATTATAAATGGCCGGTGTACTATTACCGTTGTGCATACCTCCACCAGTTCCAGAGGAGTTGCCATAGAAGGTTACATTCACCATAGATGGACTGCTATCATCATTTAGCATACCTCCACCATTCCAGGCTGAAGTATTCCCATAAAAGGTCACATTTATTAGGGATGGGCTGCTAAGAAACCTGTTAGCCATGCCTCCGCCATAATTCTGCGCCTTATTATCGCTGAAGGACACGTTTGTCAGGATTGGATCACTGTTATCGTTGTACATTCCACCGGCGAAATCATCCGAGTAGTTGCCTCTGAAAGCAACATTGGTCAAAGTTGGATCGCTGTCTTTGTTGTACATACCAGCACCTTTATCCTGTGGATTAGATCCGATTGCAAAACCCGCAGTTATGGTAACGCCATCCAGGATTGCGCCGGATGCGCCGGTGACGACATGTAGACTATTTCCATTATTTCCAGTGACTGAATTTATATCTGTTACCACCGGTGACTGGGAGTCATCATTGTTGATATCTCCGCTTAAGATTGTGGCATTTGCTGCCAGATCACGGTCATTCCGGACAATCTCATTTCCAAAGAAGCCACCATAAATGGCTACACCATTCTTCAATTGGAAAGTATCGGTATTTAGAAGACCGGGGGTGTATTTTCCTGCAGCGGCCCAGATTTCATCACCATTATTCGCATTGGTAAGAGCAAATTGGAGAATGCACGCATTCTCCCAGTCAGAGCAATCATTTGAGCCCACCCCGACAGGTTTTACATAAAGTACTGCAGGTGCGGCAGTAGGGACAAGGGTGGGAGTGGCAGTTTCTGTTGGAGTCGGTGTCGCTGTCTCAGTAGCTGTAGGTGATGAACCATCGGAGAAATTGACATTAATAGTATAGGATCCTTGTCCATCTCTCGCCGTAGCGACTTCAATAAATAGATCATCACCAGAATTAACCTGGAATTCCACTTGAGAATCTGTCCCATGTGTGAGGAAATCGAAATCATCATTGCAGGAATCTGCGGGGTCTGCTGTAAAGGGAGGCCAATCTGATGGGTCTTGTGGATCCATTCCAGCGGGTGGCTGCCAAACACCCAGTACTGTGTCGGTAGTGCTGCCAAAAGTATCCACAGTTAATATGCCATTTGCAACTGGAATATATCTATACCAAACAGACCCATATCCTTGATCCGTTGGACCTAAACATGAAAAATAGGGGTCAGATGCAGCGGTTGTATCATCTGTGTTATCTCCTGCATCGGAATATGGAAAAGGTGGGTTTACATTTTTATGCGTGTACCATGGGTCATTTATTGACTGGACTCCCAACGGAGCTGCCTGGACAGGTTTTGAATGGGTATTTATCGGGGAAAAAAATTGACTAATTATGATGAAAGAAGAAATTATTACTCGTGTAAAATTTTTTATCATGAAGCAGCTCCGCATATTGATAGATTAATGGGATGTGGTTTTAGAATCTAACATCATTAATTTAGCAATATTTGGATCTAATTCCAGTAAAGACAGGGTAAAGATAAGCGGAAGTAGCCGTAAATATTCGATGTATCAGTAATGACACGAATTGTGTTTGCTTGAGTGAAAGAGAGAATTATCCAGGTTTTTCGTGGGAATCAGCTTCAAAAACATCCCAATAACCTTTATCCAGTTCATTGTCCGCCAGGTGGGCATAGCGCTGGGTGACTGCAATATTTTTGTGTCTGGCAAGGTCCTGGGCCAGCTTGAGATTGCCAGAAGATTGCAATACCCGGGTCACAAAATAATGCCGGAAGGAATGGGGTGTAATGGATCCCACGGCATCCTTACCAAGGATATTTTCCACCCATTCTGACACAATATTTCGCCCGGTAGTCGTTGTCATAGGTTTGATCTTCTTGCCGGCACCCTTATCATGCCTGGCGAAGATGGGCAGGGCACCCATGTTCTTGCCGGCCTGGCGGTCCAGGTCTGCGCGTAGTTGAAGATATTCTTTCAGGGCATTTTGAGCCCTGCGTGAGAATCGAACAATAGCCTCACGATTGCCTTTCCCGATCACTTGAGCGCGTCCTTCATTCCAATCCATGTCTCCTCGAATGAGATTACAGGCTTCGTGAACCCGTAAACCGGTTTCTCCAAGAGTGAGCAGAAAAGCTTTATCGCGTAATAAGCGCAGCTTTTCATTAAGTTCAGTTTCATCGGAGATTGGATACGATTCTACAGAATCAAGAACTGTAGCGATGGCATCTTTTGGGAATTGCGGTAATCGTATTCCCGGTTTCCTGGCTCTTTGTTTGATTAATAATCGAATTTTTTGCAGATTGATCGTTGTTGAATTGTTTGCAGAAAGATATTCAAAAAAGCCTGTGATCGCTGTCAGATAAAGCCTTTCTGTAGAGGGAGCATGGAATTTTAATGATTGAATTGACCAGGATATCGTGTCTTCCGATAAGTCTTTCACCGGCAGGTTCTGTGGATCCAAATGATGTGATTCGACAACAGACGAAAAATGTTCCAGGGCTTTACGATAAGTAAGGTGTGTATTTTCGCTGCGCGAATGTTGAACCATTTGCAAATATGCTTCTATGGCAGAAGATAACATTAATGGCATTTTGTTTCTCCTTATCCTTGCTTATGATAATAGTACTTATCGAAACCATTATATAAAATAAGAAAATATTTGTCAATAACTTCCCCTCCCCCGTATTTTCTTTCTTCTATTTGGTTATTTGTGCTGGAATTACAAAAGATGAGAGATTATTGAGCCTTATATTTATCCCACGCGCCTATCCATGGTGTTCCAATTCTAGAGCGTTCTGTCACTTTGACGTTAGATAACTTTTGCCCGATCTTTGCTGACCATAGAGCGATCGTTGGCCAATCTCCTACTTTCAGAGCATTTAGTATTTCACGTCCTAGCTGCCCTGCCCAACCCCATTCCATCCGGAATCGGTCAGCTTTTACCCAATAATCTCGTTTTTCCCAGGGAGCCACCGTTTGTTCTATATTGGTATCTATAGCAACCAGGCTGAGGCCAATGAAGGCAACTAAATCATAGCTATGCGCATCAGGCTCTTTTTGTTTCATTAATTCCCTTAAAGCGGCTACTATTCCCCGCGTGAACGCATTTCTTTCTTTGCCTGGACCGCTCGTGTTGATTACTCTGGACAATTTAATCTCTCCAACATTGAATATGGTTATTATATCTGAGACCGGGCTTTATTGACTAGCTACTTTCTTGCGCTTATAATTCCACTTCGTCGGGGAAGTGCTGGAATTGGCAGACAGGCATGACTTAGGATCATGTGCCGCAAGGCGTGGGGGTTCAAGTCCCCCCTTCCCCACCATACATAAATCAAGCACAATTGTTCGAAATTTACTCAAAAATCGGGCAATTTTGCTTTAAAATGTCTGAAATTTCCTCCAATAAATACTAGACTTACCATGTAATAACGTGAATAAGGCTAGAATAACAGGTGGAAATTTACCGAGTCAATTTACCAAGCTTACCAATGTTTATATGTGCAGAAAATTTAGGTTAAAGCAAAAGCTCTAAAAGGTTTTCGGAGGATACTTTTATATTTCTTGTATAATAAATACAAAATAAGTTGCAGTGAAAATCGAGGAAAATATGATTCTAAACAAATTTTCTTATATTGAATTTGAGTCGAAACCAAACGAGTGGAAATTCGAAGAATGTACGCTAGGTAAAGTTAACTTAATTGTTGGTAAAAATGCGACAGGAAAATCGAGAACATTAGCCTTATTGCGAAGTCTAGCTGGTTTGATTGCTACTTTCGATGTCCTTCCTTTTGAAGAAGGAAAGTACCAAGTGGAATTTAGTAATGGTAAGGAAAGGATTTTCTATAAGATCGAATACCACAATAAAGTTGTTATTCAAGAGGAATTATCTATCGATAATGAATTAAAACTACGAAGGATAGAAGATGGTTCAGGGGAAATTTATTCTAGTGAGTTTGATAGGTTAATTAAATTTCAAATTCAAACCGATAAATTAACACTTGTAGCAAAACGAGACTCCATTCAACATCCTTTTATTGAAGACTTAGTTTTATGGGCGAAAGGTACAACATTATTTGAATTCGGCTCACCTTTGGGTAAAGATCAATTAGTTGTCAGAGTGAAAGATTACAACAACCAAGAACCTAAGGAAAAACTAAATATTCAAGATACCGTGAAAGTAAACAACATCTTTTTAGCAGGCGAAAAAGAATTTGGTCAAAGGTATAAGGATTTAATTACCACAGACATGAAACATATTGGATTTGGAATAGATGAGGTCGGAATTGATATTGTTGAAGGAATAACTTTTAATAATGCATTTCCAGGTGTATTACCAACACCGGTGTCTGGCATTTTCCTAAAAGAACACGATTTACATACAAGGATATACCAACACAATATTTCTCAAGGTATGTTTAGAGCCCTATCTTTATTTATTCAAATCAATTACGGATTATTATCGAATATTTCGACTTGCATATTGGTCGATGACATTGGAGAAGGATTAGACTTTGAAAGGTCAACATCGCTTATTAAAAGATTGGTGGAAATAACCAAAGATACTAATATTCAGCTAATTATGTCCACAAACGATAGATTTGTTATGAATACTGTACCTTTAGAGTATTGGTTAATTCTTAATAGAAATGGAGGAAATGTTGAAAATTTGAATTACCGAAACTCAAAAGATATGTTCGATGATTTTTTAGACACAGGATTAAATAACTTTGACCTGTTTTCGTCCGGGTATTATAAAAGGGGAAAATAGTATGAAGAATGTGGTAATTTTCACAGAAGGAGTTGGGGAACTTATCCTTGTACGATGGTTATTACTTCAATTAATTAATAGTAATGACCTCAGTTTTGATTGTTACATCTTAAAATCAGATAATATGGAATACTTTCCTTATGAGTTTTCTCCCGATAATTCCATATTACATTTTCGGTTAATTTGTGCTGGTAATGATGAAAAAGTCCTCAGTACCATGAAAGAACGAGCTCAATATTTTCTAAATAATGGTTTTGAGGTATTAGGTTTGCGAGATATGTATTCAGAAAGGTATATTAATCGATTAAAAAGGATGAATCTACCATCAGGTAAAATTTCTAATACTGTAAATGAATTTTATATAAATAACGATATCACGCTTTTTAATGAGTTCAAGGATAATCATAAAATACATCTTTTTTATTCGATAATGGAATTAGAAGCTTGGTTTATTGGTTTATATCAAAGTCTCGAAAAAACTTTCCCATTGTTAACTATAGACCTCATTAAATCCAAATTGAATTTGGATTTAGCAATTATGGATCCGGAAGAAGTTTGCTTTCATCCTGCTAATAAATTAGGTGAAATACTTCAATTGGTAAATTACACTTATAAAAAAGAAAAATCAGATTATGAAAAACTAGTTGCGGAAATTAATATTGACGATATATACACTCTACTCAATTCGAATCATTGCCATAGCTTTACTTCACTAATTTTGGAAATCAATCGAATATATGAAGACTCTCAATTAGCTGTGATTAGCGACCTTGCTCTATAACCAACCTCAGAATAATTTTTTACTTGCTTCAATTTTCATGTTATTCGGTTAATTAGGAGGGAAAAATGGTTGCGTTGAATATAAATTTAGACGTCGGCAATATTGATCCTTTCTGTCCTTATTGCCAAAGAGAGTTAGAGAAGAAACCCCTATCAAAAAAGAAATGTCCATGTTGCGGGAAGGATATTTATGTTCGGACGCGGCCTTCCGATCGTAAGAGGATTTTAGTTACTTTAGATCAACTTCCTATTGTTGAAGATCTCTAGACCCAATACCATGCTGCAAAGAAATATGAAAGATATAAGGACGATCCAGAATTTAAACGACTAGAAGCGAGCTTACGTGAAAAATGGGGGACACAACCATCTATGTATGATGTAGTATGGGCTTTATGCAACAGAAATGCTATCAAACATGCTCAAGAGAATAATTGGGGACTTTGCCGTAATACTAAAATGGAAATGGCTGAAATATTAAATATAGAAAATAAACTAAAACCGGCATTAAGAACATATCTTGAACTTTGTTATATTGATGTAAACGGACCGAATAACTGCGGATCAATTACCGATGTAGATCTATTAAAAATGTATCCGCCTTTTGATCCAAATGATGGTTTTTTAGCTCCTGGTATCATCGATCGAATAAAAAAATTGATAACTAAATTATCATTCAGCGAATTTGAAGTGAAAGAATTGTTTATGGAAATTTCGATAATGGTTTTTAAGGCAATGAAGCTTCCTTTAAATCCAGAAAATGCTTGGAAAATAATCGAAGTCAAATTAAGTGAAGGCTCTTCATTTTTTTCATTAACTACGGAGTCATAAATTTGTAACCACATTCCAGTCAACTTATTGAACATACGAGATTTGATCTACGTTCACAACTTTTTGTAAAAATGTTTCCTAGCTGAGTCGGTACCCTGGAAAGATGCATTTTGAAAGGGATAGCATTCACATGAAATTATTTAGAGAATATATATATAAGATTGGTAGACAATGGATCATAATTGTTACTTTTTTATTTGGATTAACAGATTTATTTAATCTTGACAATATTCCTCCCGAGTTTCAGTTATTAGGTTTCATCTTTTATACATATTGGATAAAGCTAATAATTTATATTATTGTCCTAATATATGCCACTTTCACAATTTTTCGCGAAAATAAAAAGGAAAATTTGAGGTTAATAGCTGAATTAAATACAATAAAGACAAGTAAACCTGAATTAGATTTATTTTTCCAGGGTGAAATAAAATCGGTTAAAGAAATAAATATTTATGTTGATAAATTTCCCCCTCCAATTGATATTGAAAAAGAACTAGAGCCGATAAAATTGGAATTACGAAACAGAACAATAATGAATGCAGAACGTAAAGGGGATCCTTTCCCATTTCTCCTCTCGCGTAGTAATTCCATAGCGGCCGATCCACACCTTTTAGAATATAAAAGATATTTTCAAAGAGTCTGGAACCATAATGCTAATAAAGCTCGTTATAGATCTATTCAAATTTCCCTAAAGAATAATGGACATAGCAAGGCCACAAACATAAAAATCACGATATGTATTCCAAACTTGGGTTATATTTGGGATCCCAATACTAGAGAGAAATGGTTTTTCGACCAAATTGAACCAACCAAACCTGAGAGATTTCCTAATTCTGCCAACCTTGGCCTTTCCATGATTTCAAAAACTTTTATTGACCCAATTGGATCAATTAATACCCACAAAGATATTAACGGCCCAATTTATAGCGATAAAAATAAAGAAATTACTTATGAAGCAGATTTACTTCTCCATACAAAGTCTGAGACCAGATTCCACCCCATAGAGATATTTATTAATCAGGAAGTATTGGATAAAAAAATAGAGATCAGCTATTCAATTATTTGTGAGGAAATTTCAGAGCCACAAACTGGTTCGTTATTTGTTATCTTCAAAGAAGCTGATATTCAGCTGACCTAAGTACTGAGAAACTTCTATGAAGGTGAGATTCCCTTTTCCAATAGAACTTTCGAAAACCACAAGTCTTATTTTAAAAATCACATTTTACAAAAAGCAATATAAGAAGTTTGTTAATAATGGTGTTTTTATTACACAGTTAGCCCTAAAAAGGTATATTCTTGGTACAATTGGTACGCTTTTAACAAACTGGGAAGAGTGTAGTAACTAAATTCTGACTTGGGATCATATGTCACAAGACGAGAGGGTTAAAATACCCCCTTCCCCACCTGGGAAAAAATATCATAGTTGGAAGGATTATAAATTGAAAATCGAAACCGAAACCCGTGATGATCATCAAGTGAAATTGATTGTCGAATTAGAGCCTGAAATGCTCGAACGCAAAATGCACAAAGCAGCCCGTCAAATTTCTGAACAGAATAAATTCCCCGGGTTTAGGCCTGGTAAAGCCCCTTATGATATTGTATTGAGAGTTGTTGGCGAAGAACGGGTTCAGCAGGAAGCAATTGAATTACTTGTTGATGAAGTTTACCCGGAAGCCCTGAAAGAACAAAATATAGAACCAGCCACAATCGGATCTTTGGATGAGATCCTCAGCACGAATCCTCCCAAGTTCTCCTTTATCGTTCCATTAAAACCAGCAGTTGCACTTGGTGATTACCAGACTGTCAGAGTTCCATATGCGTACCCGGGGGTGTCTCCTGAAGAAGTTAAAGAAGCCATCGAGAAGTTCCGCAGCTCTTATTCAACTTTCGAACCAGTTGACCGTCCTGCTAAGGAAGAAGATGTCTTAAGCATTACATATTCTGCCTATAATGTCACCGAAAATGGCGAAGAAATGGTATTCGAGGATCGACCTCTACAGGTGCTTATCTTGAAAAAGGATGAAGAACGTGAAGCAGAATATCCTTTCAACGGTTTTTCACGAAATTTTCTGAAAGCAAAAGCACTCGATGAGAAAGACCTGGAGTTTACCTATCCTGAAGATTACACACGGCTGGATCAAAAAGGTAAGAAATTTCGCTATCATGTCAAGCTTGATGCTGTCAAAAAAGTGGTTTTACCTGAAGTAAATGAAGAATTCATAAAGAATTTTGGCGAATTTAAAAACGTCGATGATTTCAAGGCTGAGATCACAAAACAACTGGAAGCAAATAATCTGGCTGATTACGATTATCAGTACTATAAGCAGATCATCGATAAAATTAAGTCTGGCGCTACTATAAAATATCCACCGCAGTTCCTGGATGATGAAAAAGCTGAAGTTACAAAAAGCATTGAACACGACCTATCTCACCAGAAAATGGATCTGGAATCTTACTTAAAGATTCGCCAGCTTACCCGGGAGGAATTTGTTGAGAAGGAAGTCGTACCATCTGCAACAGAACGCCTGGAGAGGTCATTAATTCTGAATGAATTATCTAAAGCAGAAAATATCGTCTTAACGGATGAAGACATGCAGGCAAGTTATACCGAAACTTTAAATGAGATGGTCGGGACGCCTGATTTTGAGAAACTTCAGAAAAAGATGCCCAAAAAGAAGTTGATTGATGCCATAGCCATGGAGGCGGCATCTCGTGCTATGAATCGCAGAGTATTTGAATCATTGAAAAAAATCGCCAGCGGTGAAGCAGAATCACTTAAGGTTGAAGAAGGTTCTATTGATGAGCCGGCTCCTGATGCTGCCAAGGCAAAACCAAAAGCCAAAAAGAGCAAGAAAGTAGTCGACTCGAAGGAAGGTTAATTTATGTCTTTACCTAATTTCCAAAATGTCGTTCCGATGGTCATCGAATCATCCGGGCGCGGAGAAAGAGCGTATGATATCTATTCCTTGTTACTTAAGGAACGGATCATCTTTCTAGGTACACCAATTGATGACCAGGTAGCCAATGTTATTGTAGCCCAGCTTTTGTTCCTGAATCGTGAAGATCCAGAAAAGACTATCCACATGTACATCAACTCACCGGGTGGTCAGATTTATTCTGGTCTGGCGATCTATGACACAATGAAAATGATCTCCAACCCGATAAGCACTTATGCAATAGGTTTCTCAGCATCTTTTGGCACGGTGATTCTCGCAGCAGGAACAAAAGGTCAGCGATACGCCCTGCCCCATGCCACCATCCATATGCACCAACCATTAGGTGGTGCTCAAGGCCAGGCATCCGATATTGAGATCCATGCAAAAGAGATACTGAGGTTACGCGCTCGACTAAATGAAATCCTGGCAGAAAGCACTGGTCGGACTTTAGAATCGATCGAGCATGACACCGAGCGTGATTTCTTCATGGATGCAAAACAAGCTGTTGAATATGGTTTGGTTGATGAAGTATTAAAAAATAAAACTGAACAATAGAATTGTTGTTTCGTTTGATTTCACAGCCGGATAGTTTTTTCTATCCGGCTGCGTATTATAGAATAAACTTTCGGAGCACCAGGATGATTGATTTTAAAAAACATGGGATCAAAGCTGTTATTTTGGACATGGATGGAGTTTTGTGGAAGGATTCGGAACCGATCGGTGATTTACCATTCATATTCCAACGGTTTTCAGAAGAAAATGTCCATGTAGTCCTGGCAACCAATAATGCCACCAGAACCGTGGGTCAATATCTTCAGAAGATTAGTAATATGGGTGTAACCCTCTCAGAAGATCAAATTGTGACTTCGGGGCAAGCTGTAATTTATTACCTTCGAAAGACGTATCCCGCTGGAGCGAAGGTTTATGTGGTGGGATCGGATAGCTTAAAATCGATTGTTACAGATGCAGGCTATATAATAGACGAAAATATGGCCTCCGTTGTTGTTGTTGGAGTAGATCGTGATATTTCATATAATAAAATTAGAATTGCCAGTAAATTAATACGTGAAGGTGCAGACTTCATTGGAACAAATCCGGATAAGACATTCCCCACCCCGCGAGGATTGGAACCTGGGGCAGGATCAATTATTGCGTCTGTAGCTACAGCAGCTGAAAAAGAACCATTGTATGTAGGAAAACCAGGCAGGATAATGATGGATCTGGCTTTATCACGCCTTCATAGGATTACAAAAGAACAGGTTTTACAGGTCGGTGACAGGCTAGACACAGATATTGCAGCCGGACAGAACTATGGTTGCCAGACAGCTGTAGTCTTATCAGGTGTCACTACATTGGCTATGGCTCAGCAATGGCAACCTGAACCAGATTTTATCTTTAATGACCTGGCTGAAATCGTAGGACATGAGTAATTCATCAGAAATTCCTTTGATCACGGATCTTAGTTTGATACAGTTGGAAGAGAAACTGTTATCAATGGGAGAGCCTAAGTACCGAGCAAAACAAATATGGGAAGGTATCTATCATTCTCTGATTACAGACTTCAAATCCGCATCAAACCTCTCAAAATCTCTACGTCAAAAATTGGATGAACAATTCTTGTTCAATTCCTTAACACCTCTTGCCGAAGTGAATTCAAATGATAAACAGACCACAAAAATTCTGTTTGAAACTAGGGACAATAGAAAAATTGAAACCGTGTTAATGAAATATGACGAACGCAACACCTTATGTATTTCCACCCAAAGCGGATGTGCGATGGGATGTGTTTTTTGCGCCACGGGGCAAATGGGTTTCTTTAGAAGCCTGTCTGCAGGTGAGATTGTGGAACAAGTTTTGCATTTTGCCAGGCAATTAAAATTAATAAATGAAAAAGTGACAAATATTGTTTTTATGGGTATGGGTGAACCATTTCATAACTATGAAGCTACCATAAAGGCTGTTGATCTTCTCGGAGATGTTGATGGGTATGACATGGGAGCCAGGCGTATGACAATTTCAACCGTCGGGGTCATTCCGCAGATAATGCGATTTGCCGATGAGAAACGCCAGGTCAACCTGGCTGTCAGCCTGCATTCTATAGATGATGAAATCAGATCAAATATGATGCCAGTGAATAAAAAATACCCGGTAAATGATCTCATAAAGGCATGTGTATACTATATCAATCAGACTAATCGGAGGGTATCATTTGAATGGGCATTAATTGATGGGACAAATGATTCGGTGAATATGGCCAGAAGATTAGCCAATAAATTGCGGTCATTACTGTGTCATGTGAATCTCATCCAATTGAATCCGACCAATAAATATTCCGGAAAAGGGTCATCCAAAGATACTGCTGAGAAATTCAAAGACACGTTGGAACAGGAAGGGATTCCCTGCACCATCAGGCTTAGGCGGGGAATCGATATACACGCTGGTTGTGGTCAACTGGCCACATCAACAAAGTAATTGACAGGATACCATGGCAGATTTCTTTAATAAATGGAAATTAAGTTTAACCAAAACTAAAAAACAAACTTTTGGGCGTATCGCCTCGTTATTTGGTGGAAGTGAGATAACGGAAGATACCTGGGATGAGTTGGAAGCATTACTTTTGCAATCAGATTTAGGAAATAAGGTCACGCAGGGAATTATTGTTTCTTTACGAAAAAAGATCGATTCTGCAGGGGTGATCAAATCCACGGAATATCAAAATATTCTGACTGAAGAATTGGTCTCGAGAATTATGACAAATGATGTAATTATTCCACCCAGTAAACCTGTTGTGGTATTAATCGTTGGCGTAAATGGTTCTGGTAAAACAACTAGTATTGCCAAGTTAGGCAAGTTATTTAAAAAACTTGGATATTCAGTTATGTTCGGGGCGGCAGATACATTTCGGGCAGCAGCAGTAGAACAATTAAAAGAATGGGGTTCCCGACTGGATATCCCGGTCATTGCAGGACAGGAAGATGCTGATCCGGGTGCAGTTACTTTCGATGCTATTTCAGCAGCAAAATCAAAGTCGGTTGACATAATTTTCATTGATACAGCTGGTCGATTACACACCCGATATAATTTGATGGAAGAGCTTAAGAAGGTTTATCGTGTCTGTGATAAAGCTTTACCAGGTTCACCACAGTTTGTCTGGTTGGTATTGGATGCAACCACAGGACAAAATGCTTTTCAACAGGCGAAGGTCTTCCAACAGGCTGTAAACGTGGATGGGATCATTTTAGCAAAATTAGATTCTTCAGCAAAAGGCGGAATGGTATTTGCAATACAGGAACAACTGGGTTTACCCATACTATATACCGGTTTAGGAGAACAACCGGAAGACTTTGAGCCATTTGATAAAGTAAAATTTGTTGATGGCATTCTAACGAATTAATATTGGAAAGGTCAAAAAATGCAAGACATTATGAATCGTGCTCAAACAGGTTTAGATACAATCATCAGTATTATGGAGCATCTTTGACCTGGAAAAAAAAGAAACAGAGTTGGTTAAGCTTAAAGCTAAAGCTGAATCACAAGATTTATGGGATGATCGTGAATATGCACTGTCCTTAATGAAAAAAATTAACGATCAATCTTCTATGATCGATGGATGGAAACAAGTCCAAAGACGTTTCAAAGATATTTATGAATTGGCTGAACTGGATGACGAGGCTCTGAGACCAGAATTAGAAACTGAACTTGGAATTATCGAAAAATTACTGTCTCAAAAAGAAATTACAGCACTCTTATCGGGGCCATACGACCAGGGTAATGCCCTACTGATGATTCAATCCGGTGCAGGTGGCACAGAAGCTCAAGATTGGGCATCCATGTTGATGCGTATGTATTTGCGTTGGATCGAAAAAAGAGGATTCAAATCAGAGATCATTGACCAAGCTGAAGGCGAAGAAGCTGGAATAAAAACAGTCACGATTGCTGTTGAAGGAGCTTATGCCTATGGATATATGCGCTCAGAGAAAGGTGTACATCGACTTGTTCGCCTCTCACCTTTCGATGCGGCTCACCGCCGTCATACATCCTTTGCATCAGTGGAAATCCTACCGGCCGATGTGAGCGGCGATGATGAAATAGTTATCAATCCTGACGACCTGAAGATTGACATCTTTAAATCGTCAGGCGCGGGGGGACAAAACGTTCAAAAGAACGCAACAGCTATACGCATAACCCATTTTCCTTCAGGTTTAGTGGTTATTTGTCAAAATGAACGCTCGCAGCTTCAAAATCGTGCAAATGCAATGAGGGTATTAAAAGCCCGACTACAGGAAATGAAGCAAGCAGAAGATGAAAAACACCTTGCGGAATTAAGGGGAGATTATGTTAAGACAGAATGGGGAAGTCAAATTCGATCCTACGTCTTGCACCCTTATCAACTGGTAAAAGACCATAGGACTGATTTTGAGATTGGAAATGCTCAAGCTGTTCTGGAGGGAGAAATAGATCCTTTTATAGAATCATTTCTAAGAAGTAAATCCTCACATAATTAATCTAAAATTCTTGCTAAATCTAGCAATTTGAAATCCAGTTCTTTTTTACGATTGGCAACTTCACTTAGTGGAGTTGTCTTTATTTTGCCATTCAACTGACCTACCAACACTCCATATTCGTTGTTTTTTATGCAATCAACTGCAACTGCAGCAAGCCTGGTTGCCAGTATCCTATCGAAAGCACCAGGTGCGCCACCTCTTTGAACATGGCCTAAAATTGTAGCTCTCAGATCGAAACCCAGCCTTTCTTTATGCTCTTTGAAATATGCGACCAATGCTTCAGCGTTGTATTTCGCGCCTTCAGCAACAACGACAATTGCATGGGGTTTACCTTTTTCATAAGAAGATGACAGTTTCTGAGCTATCGTTTCAGGATCAATTTCCACTTCAGGGACGATGATTGATTCTGCGCCGCCAGCAATTCCAGCCATTAATGCCAGATATCCGCAATTCCTGCCCATAACTTCGATGAGGAAAGCTCTTTGATGGGATGAAGCAGTTGTTTTCAATCGATCAATTGCTTCAAGGGCTATATTTAATGCTGTATCAACCCCAATGGTAATATCAGAACCATAGAGATCATTATCAATTGTGGATGCCACGCCAACGACCTGGAATCCATATTTACTTAAGGCATTACTTCCGCTTTGAGATCCATTTCCGCCAATCACGATCAATGAATCTATTGCATTCAAATTCAGATTACGGATGCCTTCCCTCTGACCTTCTGGTGTTTTAAACTCCAGACATCTGGCACTACCGAGAATAGTTCCACCTCTCTGAATTATTCCACCCACATCCCGTGTGCCTAAATTGACAAATTGATTATCTACCAAACCAGCAAAACCACCCCTGACACCCATTACTTCCCACCCATTGTTGGTCGAGCAACGTACAACTGCTCGGATGGCGGCATTCATACCAGGGGCATCGCCTCCGCTGGTTAATACTGCTATTTTCTTCATAATTCCTCCAGCAATAACAAACGCATAATCATATCGTATTAAGAGTATTTTATCTATTGTAATGGATTAAATGGAACATCTGCATGGTATGATTAGGAACTTCTTATCATTATTTTACGCATTTGGTCTATAAGGATAGGTATGGTCAATTTTAGAGTAACTTCCCACCCAATTCTCCAAATTCCTGAAAAAAGAAAAGTCGCGATTTATTGGGAGGATGAAATCCTAGATGCAAATGAGGGGGAAACGATCGCAGCTGCTTTATTTGCCCATGGGATCCACACTTTTGGTACTCATAAAAAAGATGGAGCACCATTGGGTATTTTTTGTGCAAATGGTCAATGTTCGCAATGCATGGTCCTGGCAAATGGTTTTCCTGTCAAAGCCTGTATGGAAAAGGTATCTCCAGAAGTTAAACTTAGGCCAATTGACGGTCTACCAGAGCTTCCACACGAAAGCAGTGAAGTAGTTACCTCCCCTATTACGGAATATCGAATTCCCGCACTTATAATAGGCGGTGGCCCGGCTGGATTATCTGCTGCCATAGAACTTGGTAAACTCGGAATACCAACCATTCTAGTTGATGATAAACATCGACTTGGTGGAAAACTAGTCCTTCAAACCCATCGCTTTTTCGGTTCAATTAATGCAGTATATGCGGGCACAAGGGGAATTGATATTGCAAGTATCCTTGAGGCGGAAGTAAACAAATTTCCTTCTATAAAAATCTGGCTAAATAGCACTGTCCTTGCGGTTTTCAATGATAAAAAAGTTGGTATTCTCAGGAATAATAAGGAATATGACCTGATCGAACCGGAGATTCTACTTATCGCAACTGGAGCAAGGGAAAAGTCACTCGCATTCAAGGGTAATTCACTCCCCGGTGTATTTGGGGCAGGTGCTTTCCAAACATTACTCAATCGAGATTTAGTTCGGCCTGCAGAAAAATTGTTTATTGTGGGTGGCGGAAATGTTGGATTAATCACGGGATACCACGCTTTACAGGCAAATATCTCAGTTGTGGGTCTTGTTGAAGCACTTCCGGAGTGCGGTGGTTATAAAGTTCACAGAGATAAGCTCACCAGGATGGGTGTACCGATATATACATCACATACCGTGATCAGTGCAAACGGATCGAATCAGGTAGAGTCCATCACTATTGCAGAAGTTGATCAAGAGTTTAATTTAATCAAAGGTACTGAAAAATCCTTTACATGTGATGCCATTCTGATGGCAGTTGGTCTGGAATCAGTAAATGAGTTTTACCAAAAGGCAAAGGAATTTGGATTACCTGTGGTCGCCGCAGGAGATGCTGAAGATATTGCTGAAGCGTCTGCAGCAATTTTCTCTGGCAAGATCAAGGGCTTGGAAATGGCCAGTTTACTCGGTTATTCAACTGGACCAATTCCGAAAGATTGGTATCACACAGCCGAGGTATTGAAATCAAAGCCCGGAACAAGCAACCAGGAAGAATTACCTGAAAACAATGAAGGTGTTTCGCCGGTGATCCATTGTTCACAAGAAATTCCATGCAATCCTTGTGCTTCAATATGCCCTCAAGGATTAATTTATATCGATAAAACTGATATTCGCAACATCCCAAAATTCTTAGGGGATAGTTATTGTTGCGGAGTCTGCGAAAAGTGTGTAACAGTATGTCCTGGATTGGCAATAACGCTGGTTGATTATCGTGATGATAAAGAAATGCCAGTGGTCACAATTCCGTATGAGTTTCAATATGGGATTCTCCAAAAAATGGACAATATTCAAGTTATGGATACTTCTGGTAATGAGCTTGGAATAGTTGAGATACAGGATGTTACCGCAATCTCTGGAAACGACAGGACCATTCTTGTTCGGGTGAAAGCCCCGGCCAGGATTGCCAGGCAAATTGCTGGAATAAGAGTCCAGGAAGTTGAAGTATCGCGTCCTATGGACCATTATGTACAGCATATAGAAGATGACACGATCATTTGCAGGTGTGAGCGTGTTACTGCCGGAGAGATCAGAGCATTAATCAGGAATGGTTATCGCGATCTCAATGAAATAAAGACAGTTACCAAGGCGATGATGGGGGCGTGCGGCTCTAAAACCTGCCATTCTTTGATCTACCGTTTATTCTCCGATGAGGGAATAGATCCAGCAAAAGTAAAGGACCAAACAAAACGGCCAATTTTCATAGAAGTACCTCTAGGTGTTTTTGCAAATAGTCACCTTAAAGATGAAGGGAAAAATGAGTAACCTTCCTTACTCTAGCAATTCATATGACGTCATTATTATTGGCGCTGGCTCAATAGGCGTGCCATCGGCTTATTATTTGGCATGTAATGGCTTAAAAGTGCTTGTGGTGGATTCTGAAGCAAGTGTAGGTCAAGGTTCGAATAAAAAAGCAATAGGCGGTGTTCGGGCAACACATTCTGATCCAACGAAAATACGTTTGGGCTTGAGAAGTATCGATATCTTCTCGCAATGGCAGGAAAATACAGGCGATGATATAGAATGGTCACAAGGTGGATATTGTTTTGTAGCATACAGGGAGAGGGAAGAAATTATCCTGAAAGACCTGCTTACTTTTCAGAAGAACTATGACCTGAATATTTCCTGGATGGATAAAAATCAAATTCTAGAATTAGTTCCTGATTTTAACCCGGTTGGATTGATAGGTGGTACTTTCAGCCCCGATGACGGAAATGCTTCACCCTTACTCGCCATACATTCATTTTATAAACAATCACTTCAAAAAGGAGCAGAATTCAAATTCAATGAAAAAGTGATCTCAGTTATATCTGAATCAGGTAAGGTTATTGGTTTACGGACTTCCCAGGGGAAATACTTTGCCAAAGTGATAGTTAATGCTGCGGGTGCCTGGGCACGATCGGTTTCCCGCCTATTCAATGAAGACATTCCGGTTACACCAGATTCACATGAGTCTGCCATTACAGAACCGGTTGCACAGTTTCTAACCCCAATGATCGTTGATATCAGGCCTTCTCCCGGGTCAGCTAACTATTACTTTTACCAACACAGTACTGGACAGATTATCTTTTGCATTACACCTAATCCAAGTATTTGGGGGGATAATATTCAGGAAACTAGTGATTTTCTCCCCATGGTTGCTCGAAGAATCGTTGAATTGATGCCCAGATTAAAAAATATTCGGGTGAGAAGAACCTGGCGGGGATTGTATCCAATGACGCCAGACGGATTTCCATTACTTGGATGGTCAGAAGTTAATCCAGGCTATTTGATCGCTGGGGGAATGTGCGGACAGGGTTTTATGCTTGGCCCGAGCATTGGAGAATTAATTACACGGATGGTTAACAATACCATCACAAGCGACGATGAAGATACTCTCAAACAACTGACCCCATATAGGGCATTCTCTCAAATTGAATTATTAAAATAATTAAGGACCAATGGAGACATCAATTATTGTTCCAGTCCATGTATTACGAAACTTTGCTGTTGATGTATTTATCGCTGTAGGAGTGCCACACGATGATGCAGTTATTTGTGCTGATGTTCTCATTACATCAGATATTCGTGGAATAGAATCGCATGGCATGAGCCGGTTAAAAATGTATATAGACAGAATCTTGGATGGGCGTCAAAAACCCGTAACTAACCTCACTATTGATAGAGATACTCCGTCTACAGCATTAATAGATGGCCATGACGGCATGGGAGCTGTCATTTCTACACAAGCCATGTCTCTGGCAATCAAAAAAGCAAAAGAAGTGGGAACAGGAACTGTTGCAGTGCGAAATTCAACCCACTTTGGTATCGCCGGCTATTATCCATTGATGGCTGTAAAAGAAGACCTGATTGGAATTTGTGTGACGAATACACGCCCATCGATGGCACCCACTTTTGGTGTTCAGCCAATGCTGGGCACAAACCCGATAGCATTTGGAGCACCGACCGATGAAAGTGAACCATTTTTATATGATGGACCAACGACAATCATCCAGCGTGGCAAGGTGGAAATCCATGCGAGAAAAGACAAACTAATGCCTGAAGGATATGTTTTAGATCAATATGGTAATCCTGCAGTAAATCCTCATGACATATTATCCGGATTAAGCAATGAGGTTAATTCACTCCTGCCACTAGGGGGTCAAGGTGAAGAATTTGGCGGATACAAAGGTTATGGCTTGGCGACAATAGTAGAAATTCTTTCTGCAAGCCTTCAAAATGGAAATTTCTTAACAGGTCTGACGGGTTTTTCGGAAAATGGTAAGACGCAGCCATTTGGAATTGGTCATTTCTTTCAAGCGATTTCGATTGAAGCTTTTACTTCTACCGCAGAATTTAAGAAGACAACCGGGGATATTGTAAGGGCACTAAGAAACTCGAAACGTGCTTCTGGTCATGAAAGGATTTATACGGCAGGCGAAAAAGAAGCAGGAGAATCTATTAAATCATATCGTGACGGTATAGAAATTTCAAGTAATTTAGCAGTTGAATTAAATCAAATAGCTCTAAAACATAATCTTCCTATATACCATTATTAATGATTATAGCTCATGCTCAAAGGATTAATTTTTGATTTTGATGGATTAATACTGGATACAGAGACACCGGCTTATCAAGCTTGGAAAAAAATATATTCTCAATACGGATGTACATTACCATTAAATTTATGGAAATCTTCTATTGGGACTAATGACCAATATTTTGATCCTCTAATCTATTTACATTCAATTTCCCACTCAGTGATAAATGATAAAGAGATTGTGGATGTTTATAGGAAAGTAGTAGAAGGTTTAGTATTAAAGAAACAAATATTGCCAGGTATTTTTGAATTAATAAAAGCTGCGCAAAAAAGGCAACTTAAATTAGCTATTGCATCCAGTTCTCCAATAAACTGGGTAAAAAAATATACCATACTTTTCGGGATCCACGATTTTATTGACTGTTATGCAACACAGGAGGACGTAAAACATACTAAACCAGAACCAGATCTGTACTTAATTGCCTTAAAAAAACTTGCCCTTGATTCAAAGGATGTGGTTGCACTTGAAGATTCACCCTATGGTGTTGAATCAGCAAAGAAGGCTTGTATTTTTACAATTGCCATTCCATCCCATCTAACCCAACACTTGGATTTTTCCGCTGCAGATTTGGTCGTTACTTCAGCTTTATTGATTAACTTGGAACAACTTTCTAAAATGTTTGGTTAATATAATATTTATTTATTAAATTTATTTATCTTTGTTATTGTTATAATATTTCATTAACCTATTCTGATTTTATCTAAATTAACTGGAGCAGTCTTTGAAGTTTGAAACCCTTTTAGAGTCTTTGCCTGAATATTACACTCTCGTAGATCGTGAGATATTAACGCGCTCTTATCAGATTGCAGAAAAAGCACATGAGAACCAAAAAAGAGTATCCGGAGAACCTTACATATCACACTGTTTGGCTGTAGCAGCCATTTTGGTGGAAATGAAAGTTCCTCCAGAGGTAGTAATAGCTGGAATTCTGCACGACACCGTAGAAGACACAGAGATCTCCTTATCTGATTTGAAAAAGGAATTTGGTGATGACATTGCAAAATTGGTTGATGGAGTTACAAAACTGACAAATTTACCACGAGTATCCAGGGGTGATCAACACCTTGAAGAATCGTTGGAGGACAATCCAGAATCAAGTGATGAAATTGCAGAGGAAGAGAAGAAAACCCAATCTCAAAGATCACGTAAACGCGACCTGGCATCTGAAACGTTACGTAAAACGTTTCTCGCAATGGGAGATGATATCCGGGTTGTATTAATTAAACTTGCCGATCGCCTGCATAATATGCGTACGCTTGGATATATGCCGGAACATAAACGAAAACGCATTGCAAAAGAAACTTTGGATATTTTTGCTCCATTGGCTAATCGCCTAGGTATTTGGCAAATGAAATGGGAACTGGAAGATCTTGGTTTTCGCTATACATATCCGGAAAAGTACAAGGAAATCGCAGAGCAATTGGCTGAAAGAAGGGTGGATAGGGAAGAACAAATTGAAAAAACGATAGCAAAACTCCAACAATTATTAGAACAAGCTGGAATAAAAGTAGAAATAACTGGCCGACCCAAACATATATATTCAATATATAAGAAAATGATGGAAAAGGGAAAATCATTCGAAATGGTCCTCGATCTAAGGGCTGTCAGATTGATTGTCGCAGATATCCCCTCTTGTTACGCCGCTTTAGGCGTCATTCATACACATTGGCGCCCCATTCCGCATGAGTTTGACGATTATATTGCTGCTCCAAAGGATAATTTTTACCAATCTCTACACACGGCTGTGATCTATGATGACGGTAAACCATTGGAAGTTCAGATCCGTACTTCTGAAATGCACCAGAGTGCTGAGTACGGAATTGCTGCCCATTGGCGCTACAAAGAAGGCCGTAAACGCGATGACGAATTTGAACAACGAGTAAATTGGCTTCGACGTCTAATGGACTGGCGAAAAGATGTTGATGATGCCCAGGAATTTGTTGACGTCATGAAAACTGATGTTTTCCAGGACAGAGTATATATTTTTACACCCAGAGGAGATATTATCGATCTTCCCAGCGGATCTACACCGATCGATTTTGCCTATCACGTCCACACCGAAATCGGTCATCGGTGCCGGGGAGCAAAAATAAATGGAAAATTGGTAACCCTCGATTACAAACTCAAAACGGGTGATCAAGTAGAAATACTTACTGCAAAACAAGGAGGTCCATCCCGAGACTGGTTGAATTCGAATCTTGGTTTGGTTAACACACAACGTGGTCGGGCAAAGATAAAACAGTGGTTTAAAAAGCAGGATTGGGATCAAAATGTTTCCCAGGGAAAGATACAACTGGATCGGGAGCTGCGTAGATTAGGAATTGAAAGTATAGATCTGCATAGTTATGCTGCAGATTATGAGTATAAAGATTTGGATGACTTCTACGAAGCGATTGGTTGTGGGGATCTATCCCTTGGTAGGTTAATTGCAAAAATTTCAGATGTAACCAAGGAAAACGATCAGGATATTCTAACTCCTGGTCCGGTAACTGATACAAAACCAAATCCAGATGGTATCACAGTCCTTGGACTGAAAGGAATGCTCACCAGTATTGCACGATGCTGCAACCCCGTTCCTGGTGATGAAATTATTGGGTATATTACAAGAGGACGAGGAGCGACAATCCATAGGCAAGATTGCCCCAACATACTCCGTCTAAGGGGAGATCAGGAGAGGATAGTTAAGGTTTCATGGGGTGAAATTAAGAATACATTTCCTGTAGCTGTTGAAGTAAAAGCCTATGATAGGCAGGGATTACTTGGGGATATTTCGAGTGTCCTCAACAATGAATCCGTTAACCTGATTGACATTAGCCTTAAAGTTAATCATAATCTAACCGTTATAAAGCTAGTATTGGAAATTGGAGATCTTGTTCAATTAAGCCGAATACTAATCAGGATCGAGAGTCTACAGAATGTTATGGAAGTTCATCGATTGAGACCCGGGTGACATTTGGATCATACTTATCAGGGATTTAAATATTAGGCAAATCTACTTGTATATTCATACCTTTACGAAAATTATCAACTAATGTAAAATCGCATCTTGATTAATAAAGATAGGATCATTTTGCACATGCGATATGTGAAAAGATGGGGAATTATTTTTTCGCTGATGGGAATTCTTGATTCAGGTTATCTTTCCTGGATAAAATTTAGCCACAGTGAGGAAAAATGCATTGCTGGACTAGGGAATTGTGCATTAGTAAATTCAAGCGCATATTCTGAAATCTTCAAAATTCCTATCGCTTATTTTGGATTGTTGGCATATATACTTATTTTTATACTCATGGTTTCAAGTGGATCCACAATAATGTTTGCAACAAGTATTCCGTTTCTCTTATTTGGAATCACATTAACCGGATTTTTATTTTCGGGTTATCTGACTTATGTGCAATTTGGTATATTACATGCATATTGTCCATACTGTTTGTTGTCAGCTGTAACCACATCATGTTTATTCATTATTTCGACCATTATGATGGCCAAAGAAATAAATTCTTAAGGAAGACATAGGAGTCATATGCCACGAATTCGCTGCCACTACTTAGATTGCGTTTTTCTTGATGAAGGCTTTTGTACTGCGGCTGCTGTAGAAATTGACCCGGATTCAGGTTGTGCAACTTATTCTCCGAATGCTGAAGCAGCTGCGGAAGATGATTGGGATGAAGAAGAAGAACTGGAAGAATGGGACGAACTGGATTTGGAAGACGATCAAGATGAAGATACTTGGATGGATGATGAAGAGGAGTATTAAGCAATCCTGATCATTATAAAAGGAATTTAGTATCAACCATTTTTTTAATCCAAAATTAATACTTATTGACAGCTATGCAATTGTAGTTGTATAATAATTTCAACGTATATGGCATTTGTGTTTGCAGTGACTGAAAATAATTAGATCTGAACCTAAGAACACGTTCAGGTCATTTTTGTTTTCAAAATGTCATGAATAAATGAATAAGCAGCACAAGGCTACAAAAGGATTAGTCAATAAGGAGTGAGAGATGAGTGAGAGAGTTCAAGGAACTGTAAAATGGTTCAACACAAGCAAAGGTTTTGGATTTATTCAAAGAGCTGGTGAACCCGACGTATTCGTCCACTATTCAGCTATTCAGGGAGATGGTTTCAAGAATCTCGAAGAAGGCCAACCAGTGGAATTCTCGGTCGAAAAAGGGCCAAAAGGATTACAGGCGACTGAAGTAGTATTAATTCAATAGAAAACAGGCTAACAAATTTATAGCCCTCATTTGAGGGCTATTTTTTTACATTAAGGGTTTTTCTTCCCATTGACAACCAGTAGCCCACACCTAAAAACAAGATTGTTCCACCGATTGCAAAGCCTAGGTGAAGAGGACCTAATTTCCAAAAATCCCACCCGATCATACTCGATATAGTATGTCCGCTCCAAAAACCAAAACCACTTAGAAATTCATATAATAACAATTGACTCAACCCGCCATTCTTCCATAGGTGAAAACCAGCGCCAAACATTATCGAAACCAGGAAACCAAATAAAAAGGCAGGAAGTGTCATTTCACAATATTATACAATAATCCCACCACCCATGCAAAGTTCGTCTATATAGAATGCAGCGACCTGTCCGGGAGTGACTTCTGAGCTACGAGGGTTATTTAATGTTACTGAAACAGCTTCGGAAGGTCCAAAATTAACAATTGCCGGTATTTCTTGCGATCTATACCGGATTTTTACCATACAGTTGATTTGATCTGCTTTTCTACCGGGTGCAAGCCAATTCATATTTTTTACACTAAATTCTATGGATTCAGAGATTATTGATTTTCGAACTATTAGTATATTCAAAGAAATATTTTTAGAAATGACAAAATATTGAGGGTTATTGGCTATACGCAATTTTTTCTTTTGCCCGATTGTATAAAAAGGTAAGCCTTCGTGTTGACCAAGAATATTACCTTCTTCGTCAACAATATCACCTGGAAATATCTTGTCACTAGCATATTTCAATAAGAACTCTCGATAATTCATCTTTCCTAAAAAACACAAATCCTGGCTATCTGGTCTTTCTGCACTTATTAGTCCGAATTCCCTGCTTTTAATTCGTACTTGTTTCTTTGTATACTCTCCCAAAGGTAATAAGGTCTTTCGTAGATTGTCTTTATTTACCATTGATAGAACATATGATTGATCCTTATCGGTATCCAACCCTTTTAATAGCTGCATCCCCTCATGATCGCCATCACATCCTTTAATTCGCGCGTAATGACCTGTCGCAATGGTATCTATTCCAAATTTTTTTGCTGTTTCTAAAAGTAGAATCCACCTTACGTTTGCATTACAGTTTACACACGGGTTTGGCGTGTTCCCTTTTATATATTCATTAATAAAGTTCTCAACCACTATGCTATGAAATTTATCTTTTGCATCAATTATGTAAAACGGTATATCCAATTGCGCAGCCACTCTCCTGGCTTGATATTGGGAATCAGTGGAACAACACCGGTTATCTTCTTTTTGGGAAGGTTCTGTCCATAAGTTGAGCATAACTCCAACAACATCATATCCATCCTGTTTAAGGATCGCCGCAGCAAATGAACTATCAACACCTCCACTCATTCCAACTACAATTTTTTGTTTTGCCATTATATTTATTATTTTACTAAACGAGATAATATTCCAGAAAATGCATTGACAAATTGATTTACCTGCTCCACAGTCGTTGACCTGCCAACGGTTATCCTTAATGACCCTTTAGCAAGAATTGGATCCATCCCAATAGCCAATAATACCTCTGAAGGTTCAGGATTGCCTGTTTTGCAGGCTGAACCTGATGAACAAAAAAAACCTTCTAAATCAAGAGCCATAACTAAATCATTACCATCAATCCCACTGAATACAAAACTGGCGTGGTTGGAAAGCCGGTTATTTTTGCTGCCCGTAAGTCTTGCCATCGGAGAAGATTCCATCACACCATTAATTATCAGATCACGCATATCTAAATAGTGTTTCTTATATTCATTCTGCAATCTCCTGGCCTTTTCCAGAGCTTTTGCCATCCCTACTATATATGGAACATTATGGGTTCCTGCCCTGAGACCACCTTCTTGTGCGCCTCCAGTTTGGGTAGAAATTAATTTTATGGACTTACTTTTGTAGAGAAATCCAATACCTTTTGGTCCGTAGAATTTATGAGCGCCAGCGGATAATAACTTTATATTCTCGCTTACTTTAATGTCAAGATAACCCATTGCTTGTACAGCATCAGTGTGAAATGGAATGCCATAAGTAGTGCAGATTTGTCCAATTTCTTCTATGGGATTAATTGTTCCTATTTCATTATTCCCATAGATTGCAGAAACAATTGCCACATCATACCCAGCCATTTTCCGGAACTCATCAAGGATGATTTTCCCTTCGCCATCTACCGGAATATATTCCAATTGAAAATTGAATATATCGCGCAATTGTTTGGCGGTTTTAAGTATGGCATCGTGTTCAACTGGTGAAATTAATATTCGATTTGCACCCATTTCACGTCTTCTAAATAATGCAGTACCCCTAAGGGCTAAATTATTAGCTTCTGAACCCCCAGATGTAAAAGTAATTTGTGAAGGATCGCATGCTATTAATCCTGCAATGCATCTTCGTGCTTCTTCCACTGTAGCCTCAGCTCTTTGACCATACCAGTGGATCGAAGAAGGATTACCAAAATTCTCAGAAAAATATGGAAGCATTGAATCCAAAACTTCTGAGTCTATCGGGGTAGTAGCTGCAAAATCCAAGTAAACGTTATTCATTCAAAACCTTAGGATAGGATCCTATAATTATACTTCACGAATATCTGGCACCATCTAGCATCATTGTTATAATTAGGTTAATTGAACTTTATAGTGGAGGAAAGATGAATTCTAAAATTAAATTTGGTACAGATGGGTGGAGAGCCGTCATTGCAGATGATTATACATTTGCCAATGTAAAACGATGTACCCAAGGTTATGCATCTTATCTGGTTAATCATGGTAAGACTGGAGAAGCGGTTGTTGTCGGTTATGATAAAAGGTTTCATTCGGAAAATTTCGCTAGTACTGTCGCGTCGGTATTATATGGTAATGGATTTAAAGTATTCCTGACTGATACAGCTACACCAACTCCGGTGATCTCATTTTCTGTTGTAAACCTTAAGGCTGCTGGTGCTATAAACATTACTGCATCTCATAACCCTCCTACAGATAATGGTTTTAAAGTAAGGAACGAATTTGGTGGTGCAATTGACCCGGAAGGATTGCTTGAAATTGAAAATTGTATCCCAGATGATTCATCTCTAGTGAAAGAATTACCATTTATTGAAGGCACAAAATCCGGGAATATTGTGGTTTTTGACCCTGCCTCGGCTTATATTCAACATATCAATAAGTTAATCGATGTAAATCCTATCAAACAGGCCGGCCTAAAGGTAGCTGTAGATTGCATGTGGGGCAATGGAGCGGGTTGGTTTACCAGGTTATTGGACGGTGGAAAAACCACCATTCTTGAAATCCATAATCAACGAAATCCGATCTACCCTGAGATGAAAAGGCCAGAACCCATACCTCCGAACATCAATGTGGGACTAAAGACAACAGTCGATACTCACTCAGCTGTGCTGTTAATTACCGATGGTGATGCTGATCGGATTGGCATCGGCGATGAAAATGGGATCTTCCTGAACCAGCTGCAAGTTTTTGCACTACTTGCATACTACCTGCTAGAAGTCCGAAAGCTTAGCGGTCCTATTGTAAAGACTTTATCAACAACCAGTATGTTAGATAAGCTAGGTAAACTTTATAACGTTCCTGTTTATGAAACCGGTGTTGGTTTTAAATATGTAGCCCCAAAAATGATTGAAACAGAGGCAATGATCGGAGGAGAAGAATCAGGCGGCTATGCCTTCAAAGGAAATGTTCCTGAAAGAGATGGAATTCTAGCCGGATTGTATTTTCTAGACCTCATGGTTCGTTTAAATAAAAAGCCTTCCGAATTGCTGCAAATCTTATTTGACAAAGTCGGTGCCCATTATTACGATCGTATTGATACATCCTTTACGGGTGATCGTTCCCAAAAAGAACAACTGATCCTCAATGCGCACCCGAAAATAATAGGTGGATTATTAGTTACCGGATTGAATACTACGGATGGCTACAAGTTCTCTCTTGAAGATGGTGGATGGCTATTGATCCGCTTCTCAGGGACGGAACCAATTATCCGTGTTTATTGCGAAACAACACATAAAGAGAGCGTGCAATCCATTTTGAATGATGGATTAATCTTAGCCGGTATTCGATAACATTAATTATTGTGTTCGTTGATACTCATTGTCACCTGGACTTCGATACATTTTCCGGCGATTTGCAGGAGGTATTTTCGCGTGCAAAAAAATCTAGAGTCGATCTTTTCATAAATCCTTCGGTAAATATAGATTCTTCCACTCATTGCATGGCTTTGGCAGAGAACTACAAAAATGTTTATTCAGCAATTGGAGTACACCCAAACGAAATTAACGGTATCTCTGATAATGAAATCATTGTTGCTTTATCATCATTTCTTGGACACGAGAAACTGGTTGCCATCGGTGAGATCGGATTGGATTATTACCATAACGTCGTAGATCCTGAAATCCAGAAACAAATCTTCTTACTTCAATTGAATTTCGCTTTGTCAAATCATCTTCCAGTTATCGTACATTCCAGGGATTCAATAAAAGAGGTTCTTAACATCATAACTGGTTGTTATTCAAAATCTGGACATAACGACTTATATCCTTATAACGGTGTAATACATGCTTATGAAGGTGATGTTGAAGAAGCTATGCTGGCAATTGAATACGGGTTCTACATTGGCATTGGAGGGCCTGTTACTTACAAGAACTCATTACAGAAACAGAGTGTTGTTAAAAAGATACCATTGAGCTCAATTTTACTTGAAACAGATAGTCCATTTTTATCTCCTGAACCATTAAGGGGAAGAAGAAATGAACCTTCGAATATTACAATAATCGCAGAAATAATCTCAAAACTTAAAGAATGTGATATAAAACAAGTAGAGAACCAAACATCAAAAAATGCTCGCACATTGTTTAATATTGGAGAAGAAATTGATCTCAACTGATTTTTACACGCTCGTCCAAGGACAACTTACCAAAGTAGATGCATTAATGCGTGCCCAGGCAAAAGACTATCACCCAGATCTTCAAAACGCTCTTGATCTCATCCTGAGCTCTGGCGGGAAACGTATTCGAGCTACTCTGACGTTGTTAGCAGGAAAAGTATTGGGAACTGAAGAAGATGGGATAATTACCCTGGCTTCGGCAATTGAATTACTGCATACCGCAACCCTTGTCCATGACGACTTAATAGATGGGTCCCTCTTGCGAAGAGGAATGCCAACACTTAATTCTCAGTGGTCACCAGGAGCGACTGTATTAACTGGTGATTTTCTCTTCGCGCGAGCAGCAAAATTGGCGTCCGACACTTATAATGTCGAGGTGATGAGAATTTTCGCGGAAACCTTGGGAGTTATCGTTAACGGTGAGATCGCTCAACTTTTTTCAAATAATTTCTTGACTGATAGAGATATTTATTTTTCAAGGATATATGCCAAAACCGCATCTCTCTTCGAGACAGCTTGTAAAGCTGCGGCATTACTCAATAATTGTAGCCTGAAAGTTCAATCTGAAATTGGTTTATTTGGGTATAACATTGGTATCGCCTTCCAAATTATTGATGACATTCTCGATTTTACTGGTGAACAAGGAACTCTTGGAAAACCGATAGGAAGTGATCTTAGGCTAGGACTTTTGACTTTACCAGTTTTGTACTATTTAGATAAATTTCCATCAGATCCAAATGCACTGCACATAAAAAGCCATGGCTGCCTGACTGACAGCAATCAAATGAATGCATTCATCCACGATATTAGAACCAGTAATGTAATTGAATTTGCCCATGAAGAAGCAAAAAAATATATAAATGAGGCCTTGATCGCACTTGCCAACTTCCCGGCTTCCGGTGAAAGATCCGCCTTGGAAGAGTTAGCCTTATATATTATCAAGAGAAATTACTAACAAAAGTTATAAATAAAAACAGAACCCTTATCTGAACTGCACCCCAAAAGTTGGACACAAACCAACCAGAGGAGGTGCAGTTTTTATGAGCAAATTAACGACAGCAGAACGAATAGCAGCAGCACAAGCCGTAAAGGCAGGAGAGAGCATTGGGAGAGTAGCTAGAAGATACAAGATAAGCAATAGACCATTGAGGTATATAGCAAGGCTATATAAAGAACACGGTGAAGCGGGACTAACAAATCATGCTTATGGATGGACAGCAGAGCAGAAGTACCAGGTGCTGGAGTATATGCACGAGAATCATTTATCCTGTGTAGAAACGGGGATACAATTTGGGATAAGCGGATGGAGTACAATCTGGAACTGGGAGCGCAGATACTTGGAAAACGGGATAAGCGGATTAGAGGACAAGGTAAAGGGTAGAAAGCCAAGGACGCCAAAGCCCAAACCACCGAAGACCAGAGAAGAAGAACTGCTGGAGAAGATACAAGATCAGCAGATGGAAATTGAATACCTAAAAAAATTGAACGCCTTGGTGGCAGAGCGGGAAAAGCGCGAAAAAGGGATAAAGTAGTTGTTATCTCTGAACTAAGGCAGAAATACCCATTGGAAAGGCTCCTGATAACAGTAAAAATCCCCAGGAGCAGTTATTAGTATCACCTGAAGCATCTCTGTGAGTCTGTAAAACATGACAGCGAACGGGATGAGATACAAAAGATCTGTGTCGAGAATAAAGGCCGTTATGG
>CAYLUZ010000009.1:0-133433 GCA_964387025.1 uncultured Leptolinea sp.
AGTGCTTCTTCAACTGGTTTGGAATCAATTACATGGTAATCGTCCAGAACAAGGACAAAATTGTCCGGGATAACGGTAATTTGATTGAGGAGGTCAGTAAGCAGCGCTTCAGTGGGTGGTGGCTGATGGGTTTGGAGAGCAGCTAATATCCCTTCTCCAATTTTTGGTGCAATCCCTTGGACTTTACTCAAGGGAAGCGTCTGTAAGGCAGCGACAAGGTACGTCAAAAAGCGGGTGGGTTCGTTATCACCTTCATCAAGTGACAACCAGGCGACTGGTTGCAGGCAACCTGAAAGCCATTCGCTGACCAGAGTGGTTTTCCCAAAACCGGCCGGGGCAGAGATAAGGATCAGCTTGCGGTGAAGACCCTCGTTCAACTGCTCGATCAGGCGGAGGCGGGGAATGACCTTAAGCCGGGGTGGGGGAATAAATAGCTTGGTGAGGAGAAGAGACTCAGTCATTCTAAGATTAATTATATATCGTTCCTGAATAGAGGCTGAAATAGCCTATTACCTGGATCATCAAACCTTGCCTGTTTATAGTACCATTGGTTACTACCAAATATTTCGATATTGACAGTTTTTAATGATCGTCCAGTGAAACCTATCGAAATATCTGGGATCAAACCCGAATGCAAAAAATGTTCCGGCAATTTTCTTATGAACTCATAAGTACCATAGGAGAAATGAGAAATTACACAGTTTGAAACTCTTTAACCAACCGCTTTTCTTCTCCCTCTATGAGATAAGCACTGACCGTTACATATTTTTCGATTCCTGAACCCAACAGCTTACGACGGAGTAACTCATCAACCTGGAAAATACCAGCAATATTATTCATCCAGATATTTATTTGAATGGGCTTATCAGTTCCTTCCTGGATTTCAACATTATCGATTGCGGCGGCTGAAACGGAATGTATGTCCATTTTTCCGGCTTGATAGGGAATACGCGAACGACCCTGGCTCATGTCCAGAGCATCTGCTACTCGAACAACCCCGGCTTCGATTGTATACGGTTCTCCACCACTTCGGTGAGAAATGATTGCATGCAAGGTTTCTGAAGTTACGATGGTTTTTTCTTCGACCGGGAGAAAATCCAGAATCCGATGCAAGATGGCATTCGCAAGGATCAGGCTAAACTCTTCATGACCCTCACGGCTAATGGACATGCCGAGATCGTGAAAAAGGCTTGCCAGTAAAATTATCAATTCAGCATGATCGGTTGAAAGGTTATAGTTTTGAGTGACTGACATCACAACCTTATTCTTATCGAGGATCCGCGCAAGCCTCAGAGCAATATTTGCAACGATCTGGAAATGGACAACCCCATGGTCAGTCATACCAAGCCGATCGATGGCATTAATGTTGATTACTCGCCATAAAGTTTTAATTTCTACGTCTTTATTTATCACTTCCAGGGATTTTTCCACCAGACTATTGTGGTGAGTAGGGACGCGGATGTCGATATTTGAATATTTTCTAGTTTCCATTTGTTTGTTTTTCTCCTGATAATAGCTGACCGAGTAACGATCATTTCAGTTTGATTATCGCATAATCCTTATTTTGCTACAATTTATGTAGTTGACTTGGAATCGTCTGATTATTTTCTCAGGCTTGGTTCAGAATAAACTGTGGATACTTTAGATCCAAATAAGGGTATGAGGTTGAATATAATCCGCAGGTAAAAAATCATTGTCGGGTATAAGATTCGAATCTACGCATTGGATAAATAATCTATCCGAAAGAAAGGATGCTAGTGAAATCTTCCCGTTTAGAAGAATATTCCAAGCATAATGATGTAATCACCCTCAAATTGAAACCGAGAACTCATAAAATTTCAATGAAATACAGGCTTAGGTTGCGACGATTTCAGTATTAGGATGAGATTCAATGCCTGGTTGTTTACGCCAAAAGAATCCCCAATACAAGCTAATGGATATTACGTATAGAATGATAGTCAGTACGAAAGCAGGGGCAAATCCATAATTCACTTGCAGCCAACCGCTTATGGTGGGGCTGAATGCCCACCCAAAAGAACTAGCCATACTCACCAGGCTGGCCACTGTGGCACGGGCTGAACTATCCACTTTTTCCATCACAAAGGTTTGATAAACCGGTCCGCTCATATTCATCAAAGCGACCCGGATGTAATAAGCGCTGGCAGATACCCAGAACCAGGGGGCAAAACCCAGTAGCGCCAGGAAGGGAATGGATAGGAGCTGGGTGATCACCACAAACTGGATCTTGCCATACTTTTCAGCCATCGGTGGGGCGATCAGCAATCCAACTCCCATCGCCAGAGATCCAAACGCGAAGAGAGTGCCAATGGCACCGTCTGTTTGACCATGGACTTGCCGGAAAAAAACATTCATGAAAGGCATGATCAAACCTGCGCCAATCGAAGTAACCAGCATGGGCAAAATCAATTTTGCAAGTAATACCGGCTGTTCTTTGAAATAGGAAAATGGCTTGAATAATGAACGTTCAGAGATAGTTCCCTTCTTGATTTTCATTAAGAAAAGTGGAATGATTGACAGACTGGCAGCAATTGCAATGGAAACTAATGATAGTTTATAAGCAGTAGAACTCGTAGCATTCCCCCCTGCAAAGGACGCAAACCAGGTAGGTAATATTCCACCGAGCCAATTGCCCAGAGAGGAGGCAGCCATGGAAATACCAGAGGTAAAACTAAATAAATAAGTACGCTCCTTATTGCTGCTGTTTTCCATCAGGAATGGCCCCATGGTCACACCAACGATGCTCTGTCCTAAACCCAGCATCACATTCATAAGGATGAACATAGTTGCTGATGGAAAGATCAGCATTCCAGCTATCGCCAGGATGGTGATCAGCGTCCCACCGATCAATGAAACCTTGCGCCCCAATATATCTGCCAGGTAACCCATTGGAATGGCAGCGATCAAAGCTGTCAGGCTGCTGGTGGCAACAAGGTTTCCAAGCAGTGCCTGATCAAACCCCAGACTCAATACGTAAAAATTGAACAACAGACGGAAGACACCGAAAGCTGCTGAACTGATGATCGTACTCAGTAAGTAGAGGGAAGCATTCCGCGAGAATGCTCTAACATTATCCCCATAAGCGTGAAGTCCTATGTTTAGGCGCGAAAAGATTTGTGAAAAGGAAGACATAATTGCTCAATTAACTAAGGATGATGAAAAGTGATTATAAACCATAACACCATGGAGATTTGTAATAAGAAAGGTAACTATCATTACTTTCAGGTTCACTTGGGAGGACTTGAGACGAATTAAGATCCATAAAAAACAGCACCAGTAAATATCCAATCATTCCAAATTCATAGCTGATCTGTGAGATAAAAAATTGAATACACAATTAGAACTTAAAGGCAATTGCATTTTATGATATAGTAGCAAAATGAAAAAAATATTTATCCCTAATCCGCCATCTTCCATGCAAGCCTCATTTCTATATGGCATCCGCGATGTAAAATTGGAGAGTTGTCCTGTCCCCAGACCGGGTCCAGGCGAGGTTTTACTCCAAATAGCATCGGTTGGTGTGTGCGGTTCGGATGTGCATTATTATTCTGAAGGACGAATCGGGAACCAGATCGTGAATTCTCCGATCATAATGGGTCATGAGTTCTCAGCATATGTTGTCAAATTAGGTGCAGGGGTTGAGAATTTGAATCCAGGTCAACTTGTTGCTGTTGATCCGGCAATTCCGTGTGGAAAATGTGAATTATGTCACCTGGATCATCCCAACCTTTGTCCAAATGTCCAGTTTTGTGGAACTCCACCCGTCAATGGAGTATTTGCCGAATACACAGTGATGCCTGCGGAAAACTGCTTTAGCCTACCAGAAAATATTTCTCAAGATGAAGGTGCATTGTTAGAGCCATTAGGTGTGGCAATTCATGCAGTGAATCTCTCCCACATAAAACCGGGAGATACTGTGACTGTCCTGGGTGCTGGTCCAATTGGACTGCTTATTGCCAAAGTAGCGAAAACAGCTGGAGCCGGCGGGGTATTTATGACTGATCCATTGGAATACCGGTGTAAGTTTGCCAAGAAATATACTGCGGATGAATGCTTTGATCCAGTAAATCAGGACTTAGAGGTTGAAATTAATCGTGCCACAAGAGGACGGGGCACTGATATTGTCTTTGAAGCAGCAGGAGCCACTGAAACACCTCAGCAGGCTGCTGACATCGTCCGATTTGGGGGGAAGGTGGTTCTGGCGGGAATTCCAGCTGATGATAAACTTTCATTTTCAGCATCCATTGCACGGCGCAAAGGATTGACAATCAAACTTGTCAGGCGGATGAAGCACACCTACCCTCGAGCCATTGAAATGGTTAATACTGGCCAGGTGGATTTAGAACCATTGATCACGCACCGATTACCGATAACTGGAGTTGGTGATGCGATGGAACTGTTGACACATTATAGTGATGGAGTTATCAAAGCAGTCATCGAGATGTAATTCCATATCTCAAATATAATATCAAGAATCCACCCAAATGGGTCTACTTCTTTTCAAGACAATCAATGCATTAGTAAATTCATAGTTTGGTTAAAAATATATAGTTCAGGAATTGCTGAGATTCCCTATTGACTCTTTAAAAATCGCGTGCTAATATGTTATCGATAACGGGAACGATAACGGGAACGATAACATATGAATGGCAAACATAAACGTCCCACAATTAAACAAGTTGCTTCTGCTGCAGGGGTATCAACGCAGACTGTTTCCCGTGTAATGAACGACCGCCCCGATGTATCCTCAGAAACACGCGGAAGAGTGCTAAAGATAGTTGAGGATTTGGGCTACCAGCCGAGTGCCCTTGCACGCAGTTTGATCCAGCAACGGACATATACATTGGGGGTGGTGACCGCCGGTTTGAAGTATATAGGTCCATCCAGGACGTTAAGCGGTATTACAAATGCAGCGGAAGAATTTGGATACTCATTGTTACTCAAGGAGTTACCGAGTTTTAATACGAATAATGTTATACCTCTCCTACAAGAATTTCGCTCCCACCATGCTGATGGTGTTATCTGGGCAGTGCCTGAAGTGGGTGCAAACCGGGAATGGCTGAGCAATCCTCCTACTGACTTAGAAATTCCGATAGTATTCCTCACCATGGAACCACGTGAAAAGATCTCTGTTGTGTCTATCGACAATTACCAGGGTGCGCGTATGGCTATGTCTCATTTACTTGAGCAAGGCTACCGCCACATCGGGCATATTTCCGGTCCACTGGATTGGTGGGAAGCTCGTCAACGAAAAGCCGCCTGGCAGGATTCCCTGGTCGAGGCAGGACTTGATGTTCGTGATAATTATTGGGTAGAGGGGAATTGGTCTTCCGCCAGTGGCGCTCAAGCAATAGAGGTATTATTCCAACAGTATCCTGAAATGGATGCTGTTTTTTCTGCAAATGATCAGATGGCCCTCAGTGTGATCCAGATAGCATGCCAAAAGAACCTGAACATACCTGAAGATATTGGGGTGGTTGGTTTTGATAATATGCCTGAGTCTGCTTATTTTTGCCCTCCATTGACCACAGTCCAATCAGAACAATATATCGTGGGTAGGGTAGCTGTGGAAGAAATGATAAAGAAGATTGGATTAAACTGGGAGGATCAGGAAATTAGTTCTCCAACTCCAATCATGCTGACCCCAACATTAATCGTAAGGCAGAGTTCATTGAAACATAAAGTAAGTGAAAAAGGAGGTGATACAAATTATTTTGGTGATAGATTGCACGAAGTGCCTGCCAAGTGATTGAGGTCTCAAAGCAGGCACTTCAAAGCAGGGGAATGAGTTTTTTAAAACCTCATTCCGCCAACTCAATTATAGCGCATTCAAAACTCCGTGAGGAGAAATAAGAAAATAATAAGGAGAGATAACCATGTTTCGTGTTAAACTTTTCGCGATATTAGTCATTGTTTCAATGTTCCTGGCTGCCTGCACTCCTGCCGCACCAGCCGCACCTGCTGCACCAGCTGCTCCCGCTGCCCCTGCTGAACCGGCTGCCCCTGCCGAACCGGCTGCCCCTGCCGCACCTGCAGTAAAAGTTTATACCTATGCTGATATGACTGTAGGCTTTATTCAGACTGGCTCTGAAGGCGGTTGGCGTGCAGCTAATACAGCTTCATTCAAAGAAACTGCCACTAAATTGGGTATCAACCTGAAATTCTACGATGCTCAAAATAAACTTGAGAATCAGGTTTCGGCTTTCCGCAATTTCATTGCCGATCCTGAAGTTAATGTCATTGTCCTTGCTGCCCTCGAGACCACTGGGTGGGATGATGTTTTGAAGGAAGCAAAAGCTGCTGGTAAAACAGTGGTTATTGAAGACCGCCGTATTGATGCTTCAAGTGACCTGTATGCGACATACATAGGTGCAGATTTCGCTCTCGAAGGTCAGAATGCTGGTAAAGAGATGTGCGTATTATTGGAAGGCAGCGAAAAGAAAAATGTTGTTGAATTGGTAGGAAACGTTGGATCCTCTGCTGCCAAAGATCGCGGTGTTGGATTCCGTGAAACAATGACTGAATGCGGAATTACTATCACTCAATCACAGACAGCTAACTGGAGTGCTACCGAGGGTAAAGATGTTATGGCAGCATTTCTGAAGAAAGATCCTGACATCCAGGGTGTGTTTGCTCAGAATGATGAAATGGGTCTCGGCGCAGCATTAGCTATCAAAGAAGCCGGTCTCAAACCTGGCGTAGATATCAAGATTCTTACAGTAGACGGTACTGCTGGCGCTTTCAAAGGTATGATTGCCGGAGATATCAATACAGTCCTTGAATGCAATCCCCTACTGGCACCGCAAACCTTTGAAGCTGCACTGAAGGCTCTTAATGGCGAAAAACTGCCAGCTTGGATCCCTTCACAAGAAGGTATTTTCTACCAGAAAGATGCTGAATCGATTTTCCCAAGCCGCACTTACTAATTGGTAAATGGAATAGCTGACTTTTCTAAGAGTATATGAGCAAAGATTGAATTAGTAAGGATATTGAGAAGCGGCGTCAGCGCCGCTTCTCACCTAATCTTCCTAAAAGCAGAAAAGCGATGATAAACCAGGACGAGGAAGTGAATGGCTAGTATGAATGATGAAATCGTGATTATGAGGGGCATCAATAAATCATTCCCGGGTGTTCAAGCGCTCGAAAACGTCGATTTTTCCCTCAAGAAAGGGGAGATTCATGCCTTACTGGGGGAAAATGGCGCAGGTAAGTCTACATTGATCAAGGTATTAACTGGTGTAGAGCATCCCGAAAAAGGGACGATTAATATTGAGGGGAAAGAAGTCAGTATCAAATCACCTCAAAATGCCCAGATGTTAGGCATCAGCACTGTCTACCAGGAAATTAATCTCTGTCCCAATTTAACAGTTGCTGAAAATATCATGATTGGCCGCGCTCCAATGAAATTTGGGAGTATTGATTGGGCAACCACAAATGACCAGGCAACAAAGCTTCTCTTGGAGTTGGATGTTGATATTGATGTGACTCAAACTTTAGACTCGTACTCGGTTGCTATCCAACAAATGGCGGCTATTGCCAGAGCACTTGAAGTTTCATCTGCAAAGATCCTTATCTTGGATGAACCCACATCCAGTCTGACGACCCATGAAACCGAGCAACTTTTCAACGTAATGCGTAAACTAAAAAGCGAAGGGATGGCAATTATTTTCATCACCCATTTTATTGACCAGGTGTATGAAATTGCTGACAGAATTACAGTTCTCAGGAATGGAAACCTGGTTGGTTCTTATGAAACAAAGAACTTGCCACGTCTTGAATTGATCGCAAAAATGATAGGTCGAATATTAACCGAGTTAGACGATATGTCAAAGTACAAACTAGAAAGCAGCCAGCACATTAAAAGTGATGTACTGCTGGATGCTCAAAGACTTGGCCGTGTGGGTGCCATTAACCCATTCGATCTGGAACTGCATCCAGGGGAAGTAGTAGGTTTGGCAGGCTTGCTTGGTTCAGGACGCACAGAAATTGCGCAACTTTTATTTGGTATCGAAAACCCGGACAGTGGATCAATTACGATGAATGGTAAAGTAATTGAAGATTTCTCGCCCATCAAATCGATTGGTCGAGGAGTTGCGCTTTGCCCGGAAGACCGCAAGGTTGAAGGGATAGTAGGCGACTTAACTGTCAGGGAAAATATCATCCTGGCGATGCAGGCGAACCGTGGCTGGATCAAATACCTGAATTCCTCCGAACAAAATGAAATCGCAGACAGGTATATAAAATTACTGAACATTGCAACTCCTTCCGCTGATCAACTTGTAAAGAACCTGAGCGGAGGAAACCAGCAAAAGGTGATCCTTGCTCGATGGTTGGCTACCAACCCTCAGCTTCTCATTCTAGACGAACCTACTCGAGGCATTGATATTGGAACAAAAGCTGAAATTCAAAAATTGGTTTTAAAACTCGCCGAAGAAGGTAAGTCTTGTATCTTTATTTCATCCGAGTTGGAGGAAGTATTACGCACGAGCCATCGTATTGTTGTTCTAAAGGAAAAGGAGAAGATCACCGAGTATAGTGGTGAAGTAGCCGAGCGTAAAATCATGCAAGCGATGGCAGGGAGTGAATAAATATGAGACAGTCAAAATCTTCTTTCGAATGGAGGAAGATAACGGAGAGTAGGCTCTTTTTTCCGTTCATCGCCCTATTACTGGTTCTGCTTTTCGATCTTGTCTTTATTCGTGGTTTTTTTGCCATTGAAGTCAGAGATGGCAATATTTATGGTAACTTGATTGACATCCTTCGTAGTGGTTCAACTGTGATCTTGCTGGCACTCGGTATGACCCTGGTAATTGCTACTGGTGGAGTGGACCTCTCTGTTGGTGCTGTCATGGCAATCGCGGCATCCATCGCAGCGTTGATGATGAATCCTTACGTAATGGCGAAAGAATTACCAGAAAACCTTCAAAAACTAGTTAGTGATCCAAATTTCACATATGCACCTCTTTGGGCTGTGCTTTTGGTAACACTCATAGTCTCCTCCCTTTGCGGTTTATGGAATGGGATACTAATTGCTTATGGAAAAATCCAACCCATGGTAGGCACACTTATTCTAATGATCGCTGGCCGTGGTATCGCCCAATTAATTACGAATGGAATCAGAATACAAATATTTTATGAACCTTATGCTTTTATTGGTAATGGTTGGGCAATCCTGCCGATTCCTTTGTATATTGTGATCCTAGTATTTACTATCCTCTGGCTATTTACACGAAAAACGTCCATCGGATTGTTTATTGAATCTGTGGGTGTAAATGCACGATCCAGCTTTTTTAGCGGGATCGATCAGAAGAAAATTAAATTATTAGCATATACCTTATGTGGCCTCTTTGCAGGTATGGCCGGGGTATTGGCAAGCGCAAATATTAAAACCTCAGATGCAAACAACATTGGTTGGGCTCTTGAACTTGACGCTATTCTGGCTGTCGTTATTGGCGGCACTTTAATGATTGGTGGACGTTTTTCATTGTTTGCCAGCGTAATTGGTGCACTGGTGATGCAGGCGACAACTACGTCAATGTATGCAATTGGTGTACCTCCGAATGCTGTATTGGCGGTTAAAGGAGTGGTCGTTTTTTTGGTTCTTTTGTTGTATTCGGAACAAGTTAGAGGTTTATTGAGGAGAATTTCCGCACCCAAGAAGGAAGTTCACTTATGAAGCAAACGATAGTTAACCTATTTACCAAAAATCGAAGATTCGTCCCTATTTTTGCAACTGCAGTTTTGTTCCTCATGGCATACGCAGTAGGTGCAGGTTTTTATCAAGGTATGCGGGATCCGCAGGTTTTTCTTAACTTATTTAGGACCTCTCCATTTTTGCTGATCGCTGCAATAGGTGGAACTTTTGTTATCCTTACCGGTGGTATTGACTTATCGGTTAGTGGCGTGGTTGCATTGACAACAGTTGCTGCCTCGGCATTAATTCGGGAAGGTTGGAACCCGTGGATTGTGTTCCTTCTAATGCTGATCATGGGAATGACCCTGGGTACTGTTCTCGGAGCGTTTATTACCTATATGAAGGTGCAGCCATTCATTGCCACCCTTGCAGGATTGTGGTTTACACGTGGATTATGTTTCTTTATTAGTGACGATGCTATCGCAGTAGACAATCGCATTTACAAAATACTTTCTCAAACGAAAATATTAATTCCTGGATTAAGCGACCCAATCAAAAAAGAAGGAGCTTACATCTCTTTACTTGTCATCGTTGCTTTGGTTATTTTAGCATTGGCAGTATATATTACACAATACACACGATTTGGCCGCACGATTTACGCAATCGGGGGCAATGAACAATCTGCCCGGTTGATGGGTCTGCCAGTAAACTCAACTAAAGTTCTTGTGTATACACTTGCTGGATTCTGCTCTGCCCTGGCAGGCCTTACACTGAACATTTATGTGGGATCGGGACATGGATTATACGCAACGGGTTTTGAATTGACTGTCATCGCTGCTGTTGTGATGGGTGGGACAATGTTGAGCGGTGGGACAGGTTATGTATTTGGGACATTGTTTGGCGTGCTTGTGCTAGGTGTTACCCAAACCCTGATTCAATTTAACGGTAGCCTTAGTTCCTGGTGGACGAATATCGTCGTAGGTGCGCTTACTCTCATTTTCATTGGAATTCAAAGTTTTTTGGCTTCCCAGAAAGTTCGGACTGGAAGAGTAGAGAGAAAAAGAGAAGGGTTGACCGATATATTGCGCCGTAGTCGCAAGACGCTATTATATGGTAGTGGAATGATCTTAGGAATTATTCTCATAGTGGTTGGGGTGGATGCTTTCATGCCGAACATACCCACAAGGTGCACATTAAAACCCTTCCAGCAAGATCAGGTCCCGGCTCTTATTGAGGCAGGTGCAGTAATTGTATACGAACATAATGGTGGTTCAAGTTGTGTCGATGAGTTGTATGCCATCTATCCAGACGGGAAAATCATAGCAAAGGATGGCGCGAAAGAACTTGAGAAACAAGCGACATCATCAGATGTATCTATGCTGCTGTCGGGTATTAATGGTCTGGGGTGGTTTACGGATACGCTGTACTCTACAGAACATGAACCCTGTGGGCAATGTTACACCTTTTTCCTGACGGTTTCTGATCAAGGCCAAGTGAAGACAGTAAAAGCCGTAAATGGCGGAACTGATACCCCTCCTGCGTATTGGAAGGTAATTGCCCTGATTGATGAGATTATTCCTCATTTTTCTCAATAATTGGCTTGGAAAAGAGAAAGAAGAATAAAATGCGAATTATTAAACCTTTATTGATCCCGATTGCTGCAGGTATTCTTGTTCTTATTCTTGCTGCTGGTGGTTACGTAGTAATCCCTCCCTGTGATCCTAATGATCACGGCTGGGGATGTGGTAGTGATTCGATACTGGCAAAAGGTTGGATTGCTACAGCGACGAATGTTAGCACATCTGATTCAGGCGATTTACGGGTCGACCTTACTATACTCAATGAGACAGGCGAGTGGAGCTCAATGCAAGCTGTTCCTGAAAAACCAGCGGTCCTGAAGACTGGTGATGGTCAAACTTCTGACTGCGAATCTGTCTTCATCAGCACAGGAGGACATTACCTGGCTCCTGGTTTTCAAATGAAAGGCTTCACCTCCGGTACTGCAGCTAAACCTAAAACACAGCTTTTATATATTGAATGTAAAGGCGCAAAATTAGTTTCGGGATCGAAACTTACTGTAGATGTAAGTTATGTTACTGGGCAATACAATTATTACGATAAAACAGCAGGTGAATCCAAGACGAAGTTGGATATTGATTTGGACAACGTCTCCAAGGATTTGAAGTATCCAATTGTGACACCAGTAGAAGGATTGATTATTAAGCCAGGGGATAAGATTGCTGGGCTCAATGAAGTATCTCTCACCCTCGCTGATGCCAAACGCACGAAGAATGGGCTTGAATTCCAATGGCAAGCCTTCAATCCCAGTGATTATCCATCTGCTCTTCATGTTGGACCTCCACCAGTTCTTGGTGAGGATGGTATTTTGTATGGAATTTTTAAGGACCCTGGAAGCGTATCCGCTCCATTAACCAGCCCCGGTAAAACAACAGAATGGACGACAACGGTCAATGTTCTTCAAGAAGTCAAAGGCTTATATCTCATGGTGAGTGTAGAGACTGGTACAAGGCTCTTCAATAATTATGTATTCGATATCACGGATAAATAGAAGAGGGAGCAAGGATGAGTAAGTATACAATTGGTGTCGATTTTGGCACAGAAAGCGGGCGGGCACTTCTCGTGGATGTTGCGAACGGATTTGAGGTCGCAACTGCTATTTACCCTTACTCCCATTCTGTGATCGATGAATACCTACCGGATGGAGGTCCACGTCTTGAGCCAGACTGGGCTCTTCAGGATCCCCAAGATTATATTCGTACATTTCAAAACATAGTTCCTTCTGTATTACACCAGTCGGGAGTTGACCCAAATGACGTCATCGGAATCGGGATCGATTTCACTGCATGCACAATGTTGCCTGTAAAGGCAGATGGTACACCGCTATGTTCCTTGCCAGAATTCCGAACAAGACCACATGCCTGGGTCAAACTTTGGAAACATCACGCTGCTCAACCAGAAGCTGATCAGATCAATGCAACAGCCCGAAAAATGGGCGAAGGCTGGTTGGACCGTTATGGCGGGAAGATATCTTCTGAGTGGTTTTTTGCAAAAGCATTGCAAATACTCAATGAAGACCCAGCAATTTACAACGCTGCAGACCGCCTGATAGAAGCTGCAGACTGGGTTGTCTGGCAGCTTACTGGCAAAGAAACCAGAAACAGCTGCACAGCAGGTTACAAAGCGATCTGGTCAAAACAGGATGGGTTTCCCAAGAAAGAGTATTTTGGTGCCCTGCATCCAAGTCTGGCAAATGTTATTGAAGAAAAATTGTCCAATGAAATCTTACCAATAGGTCAGAAAGCTGGTGGACTGACCCGACAAGCTGCAGAATGGACAGGGTTGAAAACTGGCACTGCAGTTGCCGTTGCTAATGTAGATGCACATGTGGCAGTTCCAGCCGCAACAGTTACCACACCGGGAACCATGGTCATGATCATGGGTACATCCACCTGTGACCTGGTGCTTTCAAAAGAGGAGCATACCGTACCAGGTATTTGTGGTTTTGTTGAAGACGGCATCATTCCCGGTTATTTCGGTTTTGAGGCTGGACAATCTTGCGTGGGTGATCATTTCGCGTGGTTTGTAGAAAATTGCATTCCATCTACATATCATGGAGAAGCTATTGGAAGGAATATTGACATTCACCAACTGCTTGAAGAAAAAATCAAGGATATAAAACCGGGTGAAAGTGGTCTGCTGGCACTTGACTGGTGGAACGGAAACCGCTCGGTTTTGGTGGATGTTGATTTGACCGGTTTGCTCATCGGGGCAACTCTATCAACCAACCCTGAAGAAATCTATCGTGCTTTGATCGAGGCTACAGCATATGGAACACGCATTATCATCGAAACCTTTCAGAATAATGGAGTACCCATCCATGGATTAATCGCCTGTGGGGGATTGCCGGAAAAGAATAAAGTGCTTATGCAAATATATGCGGATGTTACCGGTTTACCCATTCGCGTGAGTGCGTCCAATCAGACACCGGCTCTGGGTTCGGCTATGTTTGGTGCAGTTGCTGCTGGAAAAGCTGCAGCCGGATACGATTCAATTTATGATGCTGCCAAAGTGATGGCACATCTTAATGCAGAAACTTACACCCCCAATCCGCAGAATCAGAATGTATATGACAAACTTTATGCTGAATACATTCTTTTGCATGACTATTTTGGACGTGGTGAAAACGATGTCATGAAGCGATTAAAAGCGATCAAAATAAACGCAAGGAAGCAGGAATAAATGCTTGAAAAACTGAAAGAAGAATTGTTGCAAGCCAACCTGGAACTGCCTAGGAATAATCTTGTAGCCTGGACCGGGGGAAATGTCAGTGGCCGTGATCATGAGAACGGTTTGGTAGTTATCAAACCTAGTGGAATACGTTATGAGGAATTAAGATCTGAAGATTTGGTAGTTGTGGATCTGGATGGAAACATCATAGAAGGCAAGCTCAAACCTTCCTCTGATACTGAAAGCCACTTGTACATTTACCGGCACCGACCGGATGTTGGTGGAATTGTCCATACACATTCCAGGTATGCAACAGCATTTGCAGCTTTGGGAGAATCCATTCCTTGTGTACTGACTGCCATGGCTGATGAGTTTGGCGGTCCAATACCTTGCGGCGGATTCGCCCTGATCGGTGGGGAAGAAATTGGTAAGGTAGTCTTGGAAAGTATAGGTAAATCTCCAGCGGTATTATTGAAGAATCATGGAGTATTCACAATTGGAAAGACGTCAATCGAAGCAGTTAAGGCAGCCGTGATGACAGAAGATGCAGCAGCGACTGTCTGGATGGCGATGCAGTTAGGAACACCTGAAAACATACCATTTAAAAACATTGAGAAACTACACGACCGTTATACACATGTTTATGGACAGTAATTATTGCATTATTGATTGGAGTTATCATGATAAATTTAAAACAGAATGAAGTGTGGTTCGTTACTGGCAGCCAGCATATGTATGGTCCAAAGACATTGGAACATGTGGCAAAGGATTCACGGATTATTGCGAATGCGCTTAACTCCTCCTTACATATACCAGTAACGGTGGTTTACAAACCAACACTTACCACTGCAGATGAAATTCGGGATCTATGTATGGAAGCCAATGCATCCAAAAACTGTATAGGGCTTATCATGTGGATGCATACATTCTCTCCAGCTCAAATGTGGATTGCAGGATTAAACATTCTAAAGAAGCCTTTTTTGCACCTTCACACCCAATTCAACCGTGAGATTCCCTGGGCTGAAATCGATATGGACTATATGAATCTCAATCAGTCTGCGCATGGAGACCGTGAATTCGGATTCATTGGCAGCCGAATGCGGCTGGAGCGAAAAGTGGTAGTTGGTTACTGGCAGGATGAAGATGTACAAGTTAGCCTGGGAGTCTGGACACGTGCTGCATCTGCCTGGGCGGATTGGCAAGGGGCAAAATTTGCGCGTTTTGGCGACAACATGCGCAGTGTTGCAGTGACCGAAGGGGATAAAGTAGAAGCGCAGATCAAATTTGGCTATGGAGTATACGGGTATGGCGTTGGGGATCTCGTAAAAAAGATAAACGAAGCTGCTGATGAAGATATTGATCAAATGGTTCTGAACTACCAGAATGAGTATATTGTTGCACCTGAGCTTAAACCGGGAGGGGAAAGATACTCTTCACTATGGGAAGGGGCACGAATAGAAGTTGGTTTAAGGAACTTTTTATCCGATGGGAACTTCAAGGCTTTTACCACCACTTTTGAAGATTTGCATGGTTTAGAGCAATTACCCGGGTTGGCAGTTCAGCGATTGATGAGAGATGGTTATGGTTTTGGTGGAGAAGGTGACTGGAAAACTGCAGCTCTTGTTCGGGCTATGAAGGTAATGAGTGCAGGTTTGCCTGGAGGTGTGAGCTTCATGGAAGATTATACCTACCATCTTGTTGCTGGCAGTGAAAAGATTCTTGGAGCACATATGCTTGAAGTATGTGAGTCTATTGCGGCAAATAAGCCAAAATTGGACATTCTGCCACTTTCAATTGGTGGCAAGGCAGATCCGGTTCGGTTGATTTTTGATGCTAACACCGGACCAGCCATTGGCGTTTCTATTATGGACATGGGACAACGCTTCCGAATGGTTGCCAATGTGGTGGATGTAGTTCCAATTGAGGCACCATTACCAAAATTGCCGGTAGCACGTGCTCTTTGGCTGCCGCGTCCAAACCTGAAAATTGCCGCCGCCGCATGGATATACGCCGGCGGTGCGCACCATACCAGCTTCAGCTATGCTCTTACTACAGATCATTTGCGAGACTTTGCTGCCATGGCAGGAATAGAATTCCTGCTGATCGATGAGACCACTAAGGTGGAGGAATTCAAAGAGAAGCTACGTTGGAATGAAATGTATTATCTATTGGCAAAAGGAATTTAGTCTTAACCATAGTCAGGTCTATATTATTTTGGATATAACCCGGCATCATAATTGAATTTACCAAATCCCTACAGTCAGAAGGGGGAGGGATTAATACAATGTATCCGGTGGAAATAGACAATGTTTCCACCGGATACTGAGTTAATCTCTGAATAGAGTAAAATCATCCATATTATTCAACCAAACATTACCATAAAATTGAAATGAAAACTATCCAATGAAAAGTATTCTCCCTTCACTTGCCGCAGTTTTGATCTGGAGCTCGATGACCACATTGAGAATACAGGTGATTTCAATCCCATCCTTTCTGGTGCTGGGTGTGGCATTCTTGATCAGTGGATCCATTAGCCTGGTCTATCATAAAGCATGGCATATTCCGTTAATAACCTTACTCATCGGGAGTGGTGGAATTTTTGGGTATCACTTTCTATACTTCTTAGCGTTTACGCTTGCTCCGGCTGTGGAAGTTAACCTGATCAATTACTTGTGGCCAGTATTGATCGTGGCACTTACACCTTTGGTACTTTCCGGGTACAAACTACATCTTCATCATCTTTTGGGTGTGGGTTTGGGATTAATGGGTGCAGGTCTGATCGTCACAGGGGGCAGCTTTCAACCGCAGATTTCATATTTCCCGGGATACCTGCTTGCGTTGGGGGCAGCCTTCACCTGGGCACTGTATTCACTACTTACTAAACGTCTTCCTATATTTGATAGTAGTGCAGTATCTGTGTTTACATTCATTTCCGGAATTCTCTCCTTACTGTTTTACTTTGTTTCAGGCGGCTCGATTGCACAATTTAACCAGCTTACCGGGTTGGAATGGCTATTTATGATATTAATCGGTATCGGACCTTTGGGGGGAGCATTCTTTTTATGGGATTATGCATTAAAGCACGGCGATCCTCGCACGATCGGTTCACTGGCTTTTCTGACCCCGTTACTTTCCACGTTAATTTTGATTCTATTTGGTGGAAAACATTTGACCACTTCCAATGTTATTGCATTGGTACTGATCATTGGCGGGGCTGTAATTGGATCAATGAGAGCACAGGGTAATGGAATTGTCCCCTTAGAAAACTCTCAATAAATTGAAAAGTAAAGATCAAATGGATGTTCATTCAAATTAATGTCATTCTGGGTAAGGATTTATCAACTGCCTTTGATCCTTCTTCAGAATCAATTCATCATTCACCAGCATATGTTTTTTTCAATGTATTCTCAATAAGGAACCTTTTCTATCGATCCGATGGCTGTTCAACTGGTGTTGGATTATTGATTTTAGGTTGTATGAACTTCACCCAGGCTATCGGTATTGTGATGGCACAAACAATCGAAGTGATCCAAAAGGGTACTTGTGGTGTAAATCGTTCCCATAATTGTGCTCCAATCCATGGCATCGGCAAGGACAGGATACCCAGCGAGGTACCAAAAAAGCCAAAAGCCAATCCTCGTTTATCCTCGGGGACGACTTTTGAAATCAGTGAGTTATAAGAAGGCATAAGCAGACCTGACCCCAGGCCATCGAGGATTCGGGATCCAAGGAATCCCACAGAAGAACGCGACATCACCATCGTAAACAAACCCAATGTGATAAGCAGGAAACCGCTGGCTATGATCGAACGTTCGGACCATTTGTCAGACAACCACCCACCAAGGAAAGAGGCAAGGATACTGGCTATTCCCCAGGCGGAACCGAGTAAACCAATATGCTCCACTGTCAATTTACCTACATCAGACAGGTAAATAGGGAAAAGTTCACCGATCATATTGAAAGCTGTATCACCGATTGCATCAGTGATCCAGATCCATGTCAGGATACCTCCCGCAAATAGAAGCCCAAACATGGCTTTTAATTGGATTGATAATCCATTCCAGGTCGGTTTTTCTGGTGCACGTGCAGGTTTAAAACGTTCAGAAAGTGCCATCCAGATTCGGACAACAGTCGCCAGGGCATAGAAAATAAATGCCACCACAAACATGTATCTGAAGTTCATGCGGTAAGCCAGCATTCCTGCCAGTGTTGGACCGATGACTGTTACTACCATATAAATACCACTCGTAAGCCCATACACACGTCCGCGTGTTGCTTCATCGGATTGCTCAGCGATGTAAGCACTGAAACTTGGACCAACGAATGAACTGGAGACGAATTCTACGCAAAGGCCGAGCATCACCCATTCCCAGGATGGCGAAATGAAGAAAACCAGGTAACCAAAGACAGAGATTGCGCTGCCTATTGCTATCGCGCGTAGACGTCCCACTGTGTCGGACAACCAGCCGCCAAAGATTTGCAAAATAATCGGAATGAGTGATGCAATAGTGAAAACCAGGCCTACCTGTCCTACGCTGGCACCAAGATCTATCAGGTAAAGTGACAACATGCTATAGATCATCTGCCCGGCGATATTCGCCAGGATCATGGCCAGCATAAACCATCGCAGGTTTACGTTAATAAGAGAAAAGCCTTTAAGTTTCATTGATAATTTCCGTTATTAATTTTTTATCCTACCAGCAAATAGCTGTTTCATTATATTGAATATTCTAAATAAAATCTATGTTAATCAAAAAGAGTTAACCCGGTTTAAATAAGTCATCTTTCCAGCATTAATGCTGGAAAGATGACTTGGGTGTTCCATATTCGTGTCGATGACTTAAGATAGTATCTTGAAGTTATTTTCAAAAACTCTCTAAGGGATAAAGAATCTTCTTTTTAAAATATCAACTTCTGATCAACCGTCCTATTCATAATAGAAATCCAATCATCAATCTTTCCACCCAGTAGCTAATCCAAAGGGATACTAAATTAATGGTTGTATCATGTAAATTGGTCAGGCTCTGCTTTACGCGCCCAACCCGAATTGATCCGCAGCCAGGTTTCCTCCCATGATCGGGTTTTATTTTGTTGATCTTTGGCTTCCACATTCAAAGCCCCTACAGCAAGCGCAGTTGTAAGCGCTTCTACAGGAGTTCGATCATGTAAGATGGCTGCTAGAAAGCCGGCAATTGTCGCGTCTCCTGAACCTGAAGTACCGGCAACCTTTACTTCAAAACAAGGTTGCCAACTCTCAAAATTTCCCCAAGTTATTAGGTCAGAAGGACATGCACGTCCCAAACCGTTTAAGACGCTGGCAGAAGCTGAATGCAAATATAATCCACGGTCACCAAGTTTCAGGATCACCATTTTTGCGCCCATTTCCAACAATTCATTGCTGACATCAGTTAGCAAAAATATTTTTACGGGTGCATCCGTACCTTGACCCAACATGAATGAGATTTCATCCAGGCTGGGTAGAAAAATATCTACAAACGGAAGAGTATTCTTCAAGATTAGGCGCCAATTAGCTCGTCCTGCAGGTGAGGTGGGGTCTATGAATGCCATATCGAGTGAAGTAGTCAACCCTAATGACTTCATGCGACGAAACAATTCTGTTACTTGCGCTCCATCATCTGCAAACATGCGAGCCATCAATGGAGGATACCCGAAGTGGAACAAACGTGCGTCGATTACATCTTCATCTTTTACGTCATCAGCACAAAAATCATCATTAGCTCCAGGATGATGTAAAAAGCGACGATCACTGTCAGGAGGACTGATTGTAATTGAATACGAGGTGTTTATCTCAGGGCTGGTGACAATCCCATCTGTAAGATGTGAACCATGCTTTGCCAGAATCTGTTTGATGGTACTGCCGAATTGGTCTGCGCCTACCTTGGCTACCAACCGGGTGTCGATACCTAAATGATGTAAAGCAAGACCTGTATTGGAAACAACACCCCCGGTGGAAATGGAAGCCGGCCCGATATTCACTAACCGCCCAGGTCGAAAAGCTGCATCGAATTGGTTGGATGTTTGCGTTGATAAATCAGGTATTATATCGAGACAAAGGTGTCCTGCAACAACAGCATCCGCCATGATTACTCTTCCTTTGGTAAATTAGTAGTTTATTTTTCACAGTATTGGAATATTTTTATTCTAACCTGGTAATTAACTCTTTAAACTTTCACCCATCCCTTTTCAATCACTGACCTGTGAATTGCATCGCAAATCTGCATTTCGTGGTGACCATCTTCAAATGTGGCAAATCTACCGGTCTCAGGCATCTTCCCGGTTGCAATGGCTTTATAGAATTGTTTAAAAACCTGGACAAAAGTATCTGGATATCCTTCAGCATGACCACCTGGAAATCCAGTAAGATTACGGACATCTTGGTGAAATAATGATGGATCTTTGGATAATAATTGGTTTGGATGATCGCGATAACCAATCCATAATTCATTCGGGTTCTCTTGATCCCAGCGAAAAGTTGACTTTGAACCACTAATTTCAAACCAAAAATAATTTTTCCTTCCTGCATTTACCTGCGAAAGGCTTACATTTCCAAGAGCGCCATTTTCGAACCGAAATAGAATTACAGCTACATCTTCAGTTTTTATTGGAACTTCATTCGTTGACAGATTCTCTTTTATTTTTCCTGCATACGTTTCAACTTCTGAGGTGGGTTGAAGCCGGGTTAAGTGTATTGTTGAAATATCTGCCATTACTTCAGTAATTTTTAATCCAGTCAAATAAGTAACAAGATCCATCCAGTGGGTGCCTATATCTGCTACAGCACGTAAATTTCCACCCTTTTCAGGTTCTAATCGCCAATTCCAGTCTGTTTTGTTGAATAACCAATCCTGTAAGTAAGCCCCATGAATTAGGTATGGTGTACCCAGATCACCATCGACGATCCTGGCTCTTACTTCCTGGCAGATTGGGTAAAATCGAAGGTTGTAATTCACTGCATTAAAAAGGTTCTTCTTTTTTGCGAGATCGACTAAAACTTGAGACTCTGACACAGACATCGACAGCGGTTTTTCACAAAAAACATGCTTACCAGCCTCAAGGGCTTTCTTTGCCTGGCTAAAGTGCAGGTTGTTTGGTGTACAGAGGTGGACCACATCAACTTCCGGATCCGAAATTGCTTCATCAAAATTCTTGTACCACTTTGGGATTGAATATTCATTAGCGGCTTTTTCAGCTTCAGATTCAGTTATGCCAGCTACACCGTATACTTCGATACCCAATCTTTTCAATGACTGAATGTGTGTTCCGCCCATAAAACCAAGACCAATTACAGCAACTTTCGGTTTTTTCATCTTACCTCCAAACTAAACCGATATAAATTATCATAAATTGCATTATTCACAATTATGCCTGGATAATTATGAAATCAAAGCAGAATTATTAATCCCGGCGATTTCAAGGTCTGAGTTCGAGATACATTGAAACCGCCGGTTAATTACAAATGAGCATTTTATGTAAGGCGATAGTAACACTACCATGTGTTTATAAGAAGACCTTAGATTAATTTGCTCAAGTGTTCAAAACTTCGTTTCGCTTGATCAACTGTGCCACATTCCACACTCATGACGATATCATTCGGGCATTTCTTAATAATGTCAATGACTCGTTTCCAGTCAATTACACCATCTCCGCAAGCACATCCGACTGGTGTACCGCTTACTTTGCCTCTTTCTGCGTCAGAGTGTTTGATATCAATATCTTTTGCGTGTAGATGAACAAGACGATCATTGACGTGGGACAGCCACTCATATGTGTCACCCGTGCCAGCCAGGTAGCTGTTACCAGTATCATAATTGATGCCAATAGCCGGTGATTTTACCAGGATATAAATACTATCCAATCCTTCTTTTGATTTACTATATTGTTGATGGGGTTCGATACCGATCTTAATTCCGTGCCGTTCCGCCACAAGCGATGCTTCTTTTAGTGTGTATGTCATCAACATGTAATCCTGATCTTTGGATGTCCACAGTGGTTTTGGGCCTTCATCTGTATTAACAACCGGTGCGCCAGCATCGGCTGCCCAGCGAATAGCAAGTTTTAAATACTCCACACTAATTTCAGGTTTACAGAGCGGGGTATGGGACGAAAGCCCGGATAATTTAATTTTGTGCTTATCGCAAAGCTCTCTTACCCATAAAGGATCATCATACATGGAAACGCTATGAAAATATCCTGCTTCACTTAATAATTCCCGGCCCCAATGGACCATGGGTTCAATATACTGGTATCCGATCTCGGCTGCTTTTGCCACGCCCCATGCAAAAGGTTTATCTGCAGAACGAATGAATTCCATGTTCACGCCAATATGAACTTTACCCATTATTACCTCCTAACCGGATTAATTTTCTGTAGAATTATAAAACCATCTTCTTATTTGTTCTATCAACAAGCTGGCGGACGAATGCCAGGCTTTTTTCAATCATCGGACCACCCTGGCCTTCACATTCCAGGCTGATAACACCATCATATTTAATTTCTGCCAGAACATCGAAACATTTTTCAATGTTTTCTTTGTTCACTCCATCACCGATGGCACATTGACTGACGGCAATACCTGTAAGTTCACCCCGTAAAGACTTAGCAAGGGTATCACTTACGTCCTTTACATGGACATGGCTGACTTTGGATTTAAATTTTTGCAGAAAAACAACCGGATCCTGACCGGCTATGAAAGTATTACCGGTATCCATATTCATACGCAGATACGGGCTATCAACAAAAGCCAGCATTTTCTCCATAAATTCAGGTTTTGTTGTGTAATATCCATGCGGTTCGATGTCAATAATCATTTTATAGCGTTCAGCGATCTCTATAACTTGACTGTAAGATCGCTTCATCATTTCCATTGATTGATCGTTAGTAAGGCCTTTTGGTGCAAAGCGGTCATCGGTAGTATCAATATGATCACAGCCTGCCAGATATGCCCAACGAATTGTGCGTAATATATATTCCACTCCGAGTGAGGCACCTTCGGGTAAAGACATAGGGAAGGCGGCATCAATTTGGGAGAAACGAACACCATACTTGGCTGCTTTCTCGCGCCACATCATTGGATCTTCCCACATGGCAACATGAGGTTGGTACCCTAAACCATGGATCCAACTGACACCATCGATCATTCCACATTCGATCCAATGCACATCATTTTTTTGTGCCCATTGCAGAGACTGTTCAAAACTCCAATAGCTGCTGTTAAATGCATCCGTATGAAAACCAATTTCAATCATTTTCAACCTCCTCCCATGGATAAGCTATTATATTAGAAAAAGCCCGCCCGAAAAACGAGCGGGCTTCTTCTTAATAAATGGATTTATAGACTACGGCATGACATCAACGTATTTGTTAATATCAAGCGCTTTCCATGCATCCGGCCAGTTGGTCATATCTTCGGCGCTGCTCATGACGTAATACAGAGGAGGCATTCCAGTCCCTGTGTATTTATCAAGGTTTTCAGCGGTGACATCTGGTTGTGGTAGTACCCAGTTGTGCTGAACAGTCTTTCCCTGCAGGAACATGACTGAAGAGAGGACAGCCGTTCGCCACATAAAGGTCGAGAAAGTGGGGGCAATACCGTTGATCTTGTTTGTCTTCCAGTATTCAAGGAAGTCCTGCTGATCTTCACCGACCATTACAGACGGGTATTCAGCGCCAGCATCCTTGAAGGCTTCGAGGATTGTAACTGCTGTACCACCGGCGTCCATCCAGACTGCATCAATGGTTCCAAATTTCGCCAGGTAATCGCTTACAACTGTTGAGGCTTTGAAGGAATCGTATGCAACGAATTCAACACCGATCACATTGATCTGAGGATTCTCTTCAAAGATCTTGCGGGCTGCTCCCCAGCGTTGTTCAAGTACGTCCACACCAGGTAGGATGCGGAAGGCAAGAACGTTACCACCTTTTGCGCCAAGGTCTTTTACGACTTTCTCAGCGCCGGAGATACCGAAGGCATAACCACCGATGGTGCGTTCGGAAACGACGGGGCAGTCAGTTAATGCATAGCGGTCAAATTGAACTACCGGCATAACTGCGCAAGCTTTTTCGACGATGGGTGTTAAAGCTTCGGAAGTGTTGGATGCAACAATGAGGATGTCGCATTTCCCGGGTGTATTGATGATATCCTGGATGTCAGCGATCTGTTTGGCATCGTCACCAGCGGCATCAAGGTGATAGAAGTTCTTCACCAGGCCTTCGGCACGCAGCATCTCAACCTGTTCGCGCATGGTTACATAACCGGTAACACGCCATGGGTTGTTGACACCAGCATTGGAGAAGCAGATGTTATAAGGAGCTACTTTCTTGGCGAATTCAGCATACTGCGGGTATTTGCTGATGTCGGTCGGATTTTCTACCAGGTACTGCAGGTATATTGGATCATTTGGATTGAGTGGTGCCTTTGTCATCAAATCTTTATTTGTTGCATAGTCTGCATCATTAAAGAATTGTGGGGCAACTTTAGCTGAATCCATTTGTAAACCAGGATTGGCTGCTGCAGCAGGAGCAGCGGGTTCAGCGGGTGCTGCTGGGGCTGCTGGGGCTGCTGGGGCGCATGCGCCTAAAACCATGGCCAAAACCATTAATACTGAGACGACAAAAATACTTTTTTTCATTATCTTTACTCCTCCTAATATAGGAAACTTTGATTTTCTTGAACTATACTCAACATCTTCTTAATCATCGTAAATTTTCCGTAAATCACCTCCTTCAACTGTATTTGCACTCGCTTTATAATTTGTTTCCAAGCATAAGAGTGGCTCCATGGAAATATCTACCGCTTTTTCATGGTGCTAAGCGCTGAGTAAGCTACAACACCGATTATTATCAAGCCCTGGACTGCATCCGTATATGGCTTGGGTAATCCCAATTGATTTAATAAATTAACAATTGCCTGAAGAGTAAAGGCTCCAAAAATCACATTAATAACATTACCTTTTCCCCCGCCTAACATTGCGCCACCAATAACACATGCAGCTATCGCCTGCATTTCCATGCCTTCGCCTATGGTTACATTTACACCTCCATAGCCAGCTGTCATGATTCCACCCAATACCGCAAAAACACTGCAGAATACAAAACTCAAAATGCGGATCAGTTTTACCCTGACCCCTGATAGACCTGAAGCACGCATATTATCGCCAATAGATAATACAAAGCGGCCAAAATTAGTTTTATGGAAAACAAAATATGCGATAGTTGCTAGAACAATCAGGATAATAAAAGAGTAAGGTATTCTGGAAAAGAATGGAACATCCTGAATATAATTACGCCCAAAAGCTCGAAAGTTATCTGTAAGATATCCTTGAGGAGCACCGCCAACATAGTACAGGGCTGCCCCACGAACTACCATCATCATACCCAAAGTAGTAATGAAAGATGGAACTTTCAAATAACTCACAACAATCCCATTAATTACACCAACCAATATCCCTAAGGAGAGAAGAATAAATATGTTAGGTACAAGATTGGCCGGATCATTCGCCAGGAATTTTGAACTTACTAATACGCAAAACGTTACTATCGCACCTATCGATAGATCAAAACCACCGAGAGCTAACACGACCATTTCTCCAATAGCGAGTACTGCTAAAGGGGAAGCCGGACGGAGAAAGGTCATGATGCCATTCATTGACTGATAACCTTTAGGATTGAGAAACCCTAAAGTCACAAAAATAACAATAAAAATTGGGTAAACAGGAGGAATCTTCTTGAACAAGGCCCAGGATTTCTTAAGGAAATTGTTAGTAGAACCAGATTTAGTAATTGTTGAAGCAGTCATTCGATTCACTCCTTAAGAGACTTCTTTATTCAGGCGCAAGGTGTAGCTTCCTACTGCAAGGACGATAATTAATCCCTGGAAAACGTTCTTCATGTACGGATTTACTCCCAGTTGGTTAAAGGCGGTGCTCAGGACACCAAATATCAATACTCCCGCTAATGTTCCCCACACACCACCTTTCCCACCGGATAAAGCTGTACCACCAATGACAGTTGTTGCAATAGAATTTAGATCATAAACACCATTTGGTCCAACCCATGGTGCACCAGATCGCATCTGGCTTACCAGGAATAATCCGGAAAGTACTGCGGACATACTGCATAAAATGTGAGCACCGATCAACACCCTGTCTGTGCGTACACCAGAAAGGCGGGCAACTTCAGCATTACCACCAACACCATAAAGATGAGAACCGAATTTCGTTCTGGCCAGGATGAACCAACCGATTAAGACAATCAATAATAAGATAATTATCGAAACTGGAATTGGACCAAGTGTTCCATAACCAAAGTATTCAAAGGATCCAGGAACGCTGCCTGTGTAGTTAGAGAAAGTAGCATTGATAATTCCTTTAATGATCAAGCTTGTTCCCAGTGTCGCTATAAAAGGATTAACCCGTAGTTTGGTAATGACCAATCCGTTGACTAAACCGATCGTCATCCCGATCAGGAATACACCTGCTAGTGCTATAGGGACATTCTCGGTCTTTCCCTGCATGATATATGAAGACATGACTGCAGTGATACTAATCGTATAAGCTACAGAAAGATCGATGGAAGCTCCGATCAGAACCAGCGTTTGGCCCACAGCTACGATACCCAAGGCAACAGACCGGACAATGATGTTTAACATGATGCTCGGATTCGTAAAAATCTGCCCATCAGCTTTAATTTGATCAAGGATTCCTGTGAAAAGGAAGACAAGGATCAGGAAATAGAAAACCGGAGGGATACGGAAAGTAGTTGAAATTCGTTTAAAGACATTTCCTGAAGGAGTATGTGTCGTCATCTTAATGCTCTCCCATATCCACAATATTATTGTCTTGATCTTTATGGTGTCCTGTCGCAACCAACATAATTTCCTGTTCTGTGCATTTGGCTGGCAATTCACCTGAAATTCGCCCGTCCCTCATAACCAAAATTCGATCGCTCATACCAATTACTTCTGGCAACTCTGAAGAAATCATCAGAACAGCTATTCCTTTTTTGGTGAGATCCCTGATCATATCGTGAATGCTCGCTTTGGCTTCCACATCGATACCGCGTGTTGGTTCATCAAAAATAAATACTTTCGATCCTGATGCCAGCCATTTTGCGAGTACCACTTTCTGTTGGTTACCTCCGCTGAGAAACTGTATCTCGCGATCATATGAATCGGTCCTGATATCCACCTGTTTCCCAAGATCTGGAACCAGTTTTCGTGATTTCCGTATACCGTCTTTAAAAATAATACTAAAAATGGATTGAATAGACCGTATAGTTAAAAGCAAGTTATCCCGGATGGGTTGATTAGGTAGAATTCCTTCGGATTTCCTGTCTTCTGTGACAAATCCCATACCATTTTTAATTGCTTGATATGGGGATTTGATATCAATGGATTTACCATGAAGCAAAAGAGTTCCTGTTTTGAAAGGAACGACTCCAAACAATGCCTGAGCCATTTCCGTTCTTCCAGATCCCTGCAATCCTGCGATACCCAGGACTTCTCCCTTACGTAACTCAAAGTTAATTTCTTTTAGGAAATTGTTGGATGCATTCTTTACCTGCAGGACAACTTCTCCAAAATCCTCCTTAGTACCAAGTGGTGGAAAATAATGGTCCAAGGATCGACCAACCATCATAAAAACCAGGTCTTCGGGAGTAACATCTTTTTTATTGACTGTGCCTACAAACATACCGTCCTTCAACACAGTGATCTTTTCAGCAATATCCAAAACTTCTGCCAGGCGATGGGAAATAAAAACAATCGCCATTCCCATACCTTTCAACCGGAGAATCAATTCACCGAGAAGTTTTACCTCAGTAAAGGTTAATGCCGCAGTTGGTTCATCCATGATAAGTACTTTAGCTTTGAAAGAAATTGCTTTTGCAATCTCAACTAATTGTTGTTGTGCTACAGACAAGTTGCTAACCTGGGTGGTAGGAGCGATCATCTTCTCCACACCAAGTTCGCTCAGGACTGCTTTAGCCTGCTCATTAAGCTTATGTATATCAACTACTCCCAGTTTTGAAGGCTCTCTTCCCAGGAATATGTTGTGTGCAACAGTCCTTTCCGGGAGAAGGTTAAACTCCTGGTACATAATGCTTACGCCCTTATGCTGTGCATCAACAGGATGAGAAAAATGGACATTCTCGCCCTGGAGAATAATTTCACCTTCATCGGGGATGTATGCACCTGACATAATTTTCATTAGGGTGGATTTTCCAGCGCCATTTTCACCGACTACTGCATGAACTTCTCCCGGCATGAATTTAAGAGAAACATCATTCAAGGCATAAACGCCAGGAAAGCGTTTGTGAATGTTCCTGACCTCAAGTAGAGGTTGATCTTTTGTTATCTCGTTTTCTTTTAACTCTATCTGTTCTTCAGCCATAATCAACACCAACCTTAATGATTTGGGTTATCCGTTCATGCAAAAATTGTTTTTAAGAATTTTAGACCTTGTTCAGCGATTGCATCCTGGCTGGGTGAAATCTCCCGCCAGATGCAAACAGCTCTGGCAATTTCTTTAACCTGGTCAGTGAAAGATTCAATTACCACCGGCCCTTGATAGCCAGTCTGGTTTAATGCTTTGCCTATTTCTGCCCAGTAAACCTGGCCAGTACCGGGGACGCCGCGGTCATTCTCGCAGGCATGGAAGTGAAAGATTCTTTCTCCTGCCAGGCGGATCGCAGCCGGAGATGATTTTTCCTCCAGGTGCATATGGAAGGTATCAAGATGTAATCCGACATTGTCCTTATTGACATCTTTGATAAATTGCAATCCTTGTGAAACGATATTGATCATATCGGTTTCAAAGCGGTTGAGTGGTTCCAAAGCTAGGTTGATTCCTTTCGTGTTTGCATAACCAGCCATATCACGAATTCCAGTAACCGATAGATCCCACTCAGCTTTTCTGCTTTTATCATCCTCTTTATGTTCTTTTCCAACCGACGAATACATCGGACCGCAAATTGTTGGTGATCCCAATTCTGCGGCCGCATCGATAAGCCAGCGGATGTATTGTTTTGCGGTTTCCCGAATTTTTGGATCATCACTGCATATATTTCTGTCAGGACCGAAAGCACCACAAACGATCACATCCAAACCAACCTTTTGAATTTCAAGCTTTACTTGCTTTACATCAACCAATTGCGGATTCTCGATGGATAATTCAATGATGTCAAATCCCATTTGTTTGACTTTTGGAGCCAACTCATATATTGATTGTGTAGTGAATGGTGAGACCCAGACAAATGTGTTTACACCAAATTTCACAGTCATTTTCTACCTCAAAATATTAAGGGCATTATTGCATTCAACAGTAAACATATGTTCAATTGCCAGACTTACAGCACCAGTAATTCCTGCTTCTGGCCCAATGGCTGAAAAAACAATTTGTAAATCACGCGTAGCCAAAGGTAAAGATCGGTTTAGCACTCCTTGCCGAATAGACGATAAAAGAAGATTACCAATATTGCTTACTCCACCACCAATAATAATCATGTCGGGATTATAAAAATTAACCAGACTCGCAAGGACATCACCGATTAATTCACCACTCGATCGAATAATTTCTATGGCCGATGGATCTCCCTCTCTTGCGGCATCACCTACATCTTCCGCTTTAAGGAATCCTCCGTTGTTTTCAAGATATTTATTAAGTATTGTACTGTTTCCAGAAATTGCAGCATTTCGTCCCCTTTCCGCAATGGCCGGACCTGCGGCAACTGCTTCAAGGCAACCTGCATTGCCGCATGAACAAATTGGGCCATTTTTATCTGCACATATATGGCCAACGTCTCCAGCACAACCATTGGACCCACGGTAAATTTTTCCAAAGGAGATGATGCCTGCGCCAATACCAGTACCAATTTTTAGAAAAATGATGTTATTGACATCCTTGGCAGCTCCATGAGTGACCTCTCCTAGAGCCATCATGTTGACATCATTATCAACTACGATATTTGCCAGGGGAAAGGATTTTTGCATGGTGGATATGATTGGAAAACGATCCCAACCGGGCATGATCGGTGGGGATAATACTGTTCCTAATGAAAAATCAACTGGACCGGGAACTCCAATCCCAATACCAGTTAATTTTTCAGGTTTTAAATTATTTTCGCGAAAGATCTGAAATAGGATATCACAAACTTTTGTTAAAATTGATTGGGGACCTTCCCTGACGATTGCGGAAATACTTTTTCGGGAAATGACATTCCTTGAAAAATCTGATAGAACAACATCAATGCTTGTGGCTCCGATATCCACACCAGCAACCAATCCTAGTTCGCCATTAAAACTGTAAGTTCGAGATCTCCGCCCACCCGTGAAATCGCTTGATTCATTTGACTTGATTATATTTTTTGCGACCAAAGAATCAATGCACTGTGTTATTTTGGTCCTGGAATAATCAGTATGCTCCACCAGGTCGGCTTTGGTAAGATTACCATGCTTCCGGATTAATAAGATAAGTTCATTTTCTAAAGGGGAAATACAAAGGCGTTCAGATATTTGATTACTTGAACGATTCCACACCGGTTGGGTAATGGATGATTTGGATTGGCTGATTATTTTACTTACTTCGCGCCCGATGCCCATTTAATCCTTGAAACTTCTTTCTGCGATCAAAATGTGGTTAAGGTTTAGAAGAATATATCTTCAAGTGACAACAAGTATAAATAATCTTCTTAACACAGATGCCGTTGTCCACAATACAGCAATTCAATAACCGGGGTACAGAGAATTTTATTAGCCAAATTCAATATTAACATCATTATAACAACTAATAATTAAAAGTCAATAAGTTATGATTTATTATCTCTAGCTTATGACATATAACGACAAAACATTGCATAATATATATATTTGATAATTCCATGGTTATCAACCTCGTAAAGACTAATCGGTTAATGAGCATATTTATTAATGGTTAGCGTTCCTAATCTATTACCCGACAATACAGATCAAAAACCCTGGAAAGCAATTGGAGGTCATTTAAATTATGACCATTTGTTAGGATGTAATGATGTGAAGCCAATTCATTTACCAGGCGGGGACCATTTGGAACTTTGATTACAGCTCCGTTACGGCAGTCGGAGTTTTCAAATTGTGCGTAATTTGTAAGCGAACCCTCTATCACTGATAGGGCATCAAATGGGGGCATAAGTTTTATTAATGTAACATCACCTTCTGCCAGTCGTGCATCAATTGCGGTGGCATTCTCGTCTACGATCGCCAGAACTTTTTGACGCAATGTCCATTGTGTAGAGAATGACTTCGGGACTACACCAAGATATCCGCAATGTGCAGCCAGGATATAATTCTCAGGGTTGGAAGGGACTTGTGGAAAGTAAGGAATATTTTCATGTTTCAAGGCAGCCATTCCCATCATGAATGGATAAAGATTTGTCATCATGAATGGAACTCCAAGCACTTTCTTTATCAAGACCTTTGTTAACATGGATACAATATCTGCCTCGCAACCCCAGACGAGGCGTTGTTCCTCAAAAAGCATATTCCAGGCCAGGCAGGGAGTGGTGTCGGAAAATGCAGATTCGTTCAGGCAGTTAATCCCTGCTGCCAGGTAGGAAGGGTCTTGATCCAAATCCTCCTTCACAGCAATATAGATCTTTACTGCACTCAATAATGCACGTGGACTGATTCCTTCCACAAAGGTTGTTTTTTTCCAGGCTTTCCAGACTTCTTCCGCCTGATCATCTGGTATTTGTTTTGCTCTGGCACTTAATTCTTTAAAACTATTTTTTACTACCGTTACCCCAAATCGATCGTAGATAGTATCAATGCACTCTTTTTCCCACCAATAAAACCTTTTAAAGATTTCCGCCTGGAAGCCTTCCCCGGGATTATCTTGATATACAAGGAATTTTGACTGTTTTAATTCTCTTTTAAGACCCAATGCCCTGCATGCTTTGAGGGTATCTTCCAGATTTGGTGGTGCAATCACGGTAACACCATTTCTGGATAGATAGTTATTGATCTCCCAATCCCACATGGAAACTGTTCCGAATTCAGACGTCACCACGAGGATGGGCTGCGGCAAGGCTTTTATTTGATCCAACATACGGAAGGCTTCACCAAGCATTTGGGGAAAAATGACCGCATCTGCCGGCGGGAGTTTTCCCCCCAACGCAACCGGTTCAAGCAATTCGGCTTCATTTGCCAGAAGATTTCTAAGATTTTCTGTTTGTTTCTTAAAATTTGGATCTTCTGCGGAGTGGAAGTATACCGGTACGATCTTAGCTTTCATGGTCTCTCCAGGTGCAATCTTGGTCTACACATTGATGGTAAATTGTGGGTAAATTTAGCTAACGGATAATAAATCTATTTACAGCTAATTAAATAATTTCCTCAAATTGCATTCTCAGGGAAGAAGCAGTAATACTTCTTCCCTGAGGAACCCAATTTTGTTGTTTCAACAATTATTTGACATCTGATATGGTTACTTTTCGACCGGTGTTGGAGGAAATGATCCCGGCTTCAAGCACCTGTATATCTTTTACTCCATCGAGTAAATTGGGAGTGATCTTTGTTCCTTTTTCCATCGCGGTGAGAAAGTCAACCACAGCATGAGTGAACTCATGTTCGTAACCGATCACATGTCCCGGCGGCCACCAGGCAGCCACGTAGGGATGGGTTGAATTCGTAACGAGGATTGTGCGGAAACCTTGTTCGTCTACCGGGTCTTCAAGGTTGAGATACTGCAGCTCATTCATTCGTTCCAGGTTAAAGATCAGGCTGCCTTTACTGCCATATATTTCAAAATAATTATAGTTTTTCCGGCCGCTGGCAAATCGACTAGCCTCAAAAGAACCAAGGGCGCCATTCTCAAATTCCACTACCATGAAGGCAGCATCATCTACTGTAACTTTACCTTTTTCCGCTGCTCCCGTACCGGATTTAAATGTTCCTGCATCTTTTCCGGGCAAAGGTCTCTCTTTTACGAAAGTCTTTAGCATTGCTGTGACGGTGGATACTTCTCCGATCAAGTACCGGGCAAGATCGACGCTGTGTGAATTGAGGTCGTAATGTGGTCCAGCCCCGGCATATTTACTCTGCAAATGCCAAGTCAATGGAAAATTGGGATCAGTTATCCAATCTTGCAGGTAAGTTCCCCGCCAATGGAATATTTGTCCGATTTTTCCTTCTTCGATCAGTTGCTTGGCAAATGCTATGGCCGGTGTACGGCGGTAGTTGTGATTCAGGTAGTGAAGCACTCCGGCTTTCTCAGCTGCTTCGTACATCTCTTTTGCTTCAGCCAAATTTAGAGCAACAGGTTTCTCACAAAAGATCTGCTTACCATTTTTCGCAGCAGCGATGACAATATCTTTATGCAAGTAAGTTGGAGTGCAGATATCAATAATGTCGATATCTTTCCGTTCCACAACTTTTTTCCAATCGTTGGCTGTTTCTTCCCAGCCCCAGTTTTTTGCAAAATCACCGGTGCCTTTTTCATCCTGACCGCATGCGACTTTCAGGACCGGCTTTAATCCAAGACTAAAGAATTTAGGCGCTGAACTCCAGGCATTACTATGGGCTTTACCCATAAATTTTGTGCCAATAATGGCTACATTTACATTTTTCACTTAGTCATCTCCTTGATGTAAATTATTTTGATATTACTTTAGAGGAGAAGCAATCCTTTTAAGTTCCTTAATGCTCAAAGCCACAGCTTCGTCTTCTCGTTCGGTCCAGTCTGTATGGGGGTGGTCAATTTCAACAGCCAGAAAGCCTTTGAAATGAGCTTTGTGGAGCAGTTTGGCAAGAGCCGCATTGTCAATCAAACCTTGTCCAACAGGGACCCCGGCAAAGAAGTGCCAATCAGTTGGAGAGAAATTCTTGTCGGGCATAAGATCTTTTACATGGGTGGCAAGAACAAACGGTGCAAGTTTCTCCATGCCTTTTACAGGGTTGTCGAGCAGCCGAAGGAAGTTACCAGTATCAAAATTAAGTCCGAAATATTCAGAATCTACACCTTCAAGTAATTGGAGGATTTCATCTGCTGTGAAATCAATATGGTTTTCAACCGCCATTTTAATCCCATGATCCTTGGCCACTTTTACAGCTTTTTTAAACATTTTTACCAAGGCTTTGATCTGTGGTCCATGCGGTTCATGCCGGAACATTAAACTGCTACCTACAACCCGCATCACATCAGCGCCAATTGCTTTTGCACGTGGAACACTGGCGACCATCTCATCATATGCTGTCCAATTCTGACCACGTTCCAGACCATCAGGGTGTCCCCAGGCATAAACACGGTCAAATTTATAATCATCTAATTGTGCTTTTAGGTTTTTAAACCAGCCTGCATCATAATTTGGGAAGAAGCAGGATTCGAGCGAAACGCCATCCACGTCAAGTTCTTTTGCTCGCTTTAGAAAATCTTCCATCGTCATATTCTTTTTTGGGGGTTTCTGGTCAGGATAAACTTCACCAAAAAACCTGTGGTAACAATAACTATCAATTCCGACTTTCATTTTTCCTCCTGAAAAAGTATGAATGTTAAATGATCAGACTAAATTGAACAACAATTTGGAGTGTTTATTATTCCTGATTCTGACACTATTTTACGAAATATACAATAAATATGATCTTGGATTGTGATCAAATCAAATCCTTATTATAAACCTGTCATTACAGGATAACGTTATTATAACTATTAATGCCTTTTTTTCAAGAGTTAGCATCAAGTATTGATTTTTATCGGGAAATGTGACGTAATAGTGGTGTTGTTCTGAGTCTATTGACACTATTTCGATTTCTTTCTATAATAGGTTGTAATAACAGGATTACAAGAATGCATCCTGAGGATCTGGACAATTATGGAAATTACAAAAATTAATTTTGAAAGTCATATTCCATATTACATACAATTGATCGACCTATTAAAGGATCAGATCAATGCCAAAGTGTGGCTGGCAGGGATGCAAATACCCGGTGAGCAAGATCTATGTGAGAATTATGGCATCAGCCGAACCGTGGTGCGGCAAGCGTTACGGGAAATGGAACTTGAAGGGGTTATCACCCGGCGAAAAGGAAAAGGAACCTTTGTAGCTGAACCAAAAATCAGCGAAGGATTAATTCAAAAACTGACCGGTTTTTACCAGGACATGATTGAGAAGGGCTTAAAACCTGTCACCCGAGTCTTACACCAGGAAGTAAAACCAGTTACCGAAAAAGTGGCTCAATATTTGGAAGTGCCGCCAGGAACGCAAATCATAGATATTCAGCGTTTACGATTCATCAATGATGAACCGATCCAATTGGTAACCACATATATACCCTTCGATGTTTGCCCGAGCCTGGCATTAGTTGATCTGACAAACCGATCTCTATATGAATTTCTTGAGAAAGACTGCAACATTTTTATCGCCCGTGGTCGAAGATATATAGAAGCTGTGATCGCAAATGAAACTGAAGCAATGATCCTCGGAATCGAGCGTGGTGCCCCATTGCTCATGCTGGATAGTGTTAGTTATTCGCAGGAAGGAAGACCCGTTGAGTATTATCATGCGTTGCATCGCGGAGATCGATCAAGATTTGAAGTAGAGCTATTAAGGTTATCTGAAGCTGAAACAGAATTAACCACTCAAAATTCCTGAGTAGTTGTTTATTAAAAATCGGCCAGAATATTTCATGGAGAATTAATGGTAAAGAACTTCCTCATCGGGGTCGACCTTGGGACGAGTGGAACAAAGGCTGCATTATATCGGATCGATGGAAAGCTGATCTCGGAGTTTAGTCAGGAAGTTCCAATTTATTATCCCAATCCTGGAATAGTAGAGCAGGAGAACAACGACTTTTATCAATCAGCAGCTAACACTGTTAAAAAGTGTATAGATGAAAGTGGTATCAATCCGCATGAGATTGCTGCGATCGCTTTCGATTCCCAAATGGCTGGTGTCGGTTCGGTCGATGAAAAGTTCAAACCAGCCACTCGATTTGATAGCTGGTTGGACATGCGCTGTAAGCCATATATTGAGTGGATGAGTAAAGAAGCCGGCGAAAAAATCACCCAGCTTTCCGGATGCCCGCCGACATGTGACCATGGTCCAAAGATGTTGTGGTGGAAGAATGAACGCCCACAAGATTACAATCGGGTCGTAAAATTCTTAATGCCATCTGCTTATGTGGCAGGGACTATGGCCGGTCTCAGGGGTGATGAGGCTTATATAGATTACACCTTCATTCACTTTTCTACTTTCTCAAATGCGCGGCAAGGAACTTGGTCTCAGGAATTATGCGAAACCTTCCAGATGGATATTTCAAAATTACCTCGAATTGTTGAACCATGGCATGTGATAGGAGAAGTAAAGGAAAAAGCTGCTGCATTATTTGGCTTGGCACCAGGAACAATAATAGCTGCTGGAGCCGGTGATACAGCTTCAAACGCACTCGGTGCAGGTATCAATCGTCCTGGAATGGTTTTTGATGTTGCCGGAACTGCCGCAGTCCTGGCAGGTTGTACTGATAAATATGTAGCTGATATCAAGAATCAAGCTTTACTTACCATGCGTTCTGTCCTCCCGGGGTTATGGAATCCATTGGCTTACATCGGTGGTGGCGGGATCGCACTCAGGTGGTTTAGAGACCAATTCTATAATACTTCCAGAGGGAATTCACTAAAAAGTAATGAAAACCTCTATAAAAAAATGATCCGGCAATCGGAAAAAGTTGTTCCAGGGTCGGATGGTTTATTCTTTTCTCCTCACCTCGGTGGAAGAATCTGTCCATCCAGTCCAGCCATGCGGGGAGGATGGCTGGGGTTTTCCTGGGGACATACCCAGGCACATTTTAGTAAAGCAATTCTGGAGAGCATAGCTTTTGAGTATGCTTATTACCTCCAAATTATGAAGGATCTGCTTCCGGAACTACGGTTTGTTGAAGCCCGCGCAATCGGCGGTGGTGCAAGAAGCACTGCATGGAATCAGATCAAAGCGAATGTTCTAAATATTCCATACCAAAGACTAAGAAAAAATGAATTTGGCACATGGGGTGCGGCAATGATCGCTGGTAAAGCAGCAGGATTAATCCACGACCTTGCAGAATTTTCTGAAAAAGCTGCAGCAGCTAAAGGGAAACCTGTCCTTCCAGACCCGGATATTCACAAGTTTTACCAGCCTCTCATTCAACGTTATATCGAAATGGAAAAGCAACTTGAACATTATTACTCAAGCTATTGATCGTAAATTATTGAAAATACTGGTAATTATCTAATCAAGGAGTAAATTGTGAAGAGTCAAATCAAAATATGTATGATCGGAGCCGGCCGGGTCGGGAAAAATCATTCCCGTGCAATTACCCGTCATGTACCAAGTGGAAAAATTGTGGCTTTAGTTGATCCGGTCATTCCCATCCGAAATGAAACAGCAAAGGAATTTGGAATCGAAAGTGAGTTTGATACCCTGGAACAGGCGATTGGAAAAATTGATTTCGACGCCGTTATCATTACCACACCAACTCCGACCCATCTACCATTGACAGCACTTGCTGCAGAAAACGGTAAGCATGTTTTCCTGGAAAAACCAATGGCGCTCAATATTGATGAATGCGACGAAATAATTCGCATCACCACAAAGCATGGGATTTTGCTTCAGCTTGGTTTTATGCGAAGATTTGATCCTGAATTTGTGGCAGCCGCTGCAAGGATCGAAGCCGGAGAAATCGGGCAGCCCATGATGGTTAAATCACTAACCCACGGTCCGGGTTTGCCTCCTCCTTGGGCAAGGGATCTTAAGACATCCAATGGAATGTTGGCCGAAGTGAATAGCCATGATTGGGATTCCACACGTTGGTTAATGGGATCCAATTACGAACGAGTGTACACAGAAATCGCGAATTTTAAAGGAGCAGCAAATAACATCGAAACACCTAACTTTTATGATAACGTCCTCGTAAATATAAAGTTCCAAAATGGCGGCTTGGGTATGATCTCTGGTGTGTGCCCTTGTGGTTATGGATATGATGCCCGGGTGGAGATCATTGGTGATAAAGGTATTATGCAAATAGGCGAGCTGCAGGGGCAGGCAGTCGTTGTTTGTACGAATCGTGACCAGGGATTGATCACCCCAATTTTCCGTACATGGCCGGAAAGATTCATCTGGGGTTACATCTACGAAATGGAACACTTCATATCCTGTATTCAGACTGACACTACACCAAAAGCTGGTGGGGAAGAAGGACGTTGGGCTGTGGCAGGGGTACTTGCTGGTACCCGGTCATTCCTGGAACAACGGCCGGTTTACCTGAAGGAAATATTGGGAAGGTGAGAATGGCTTCTGGAGGAAATATGTTAGCTGCTGTCTATCACGGACCCAATGATATTCGGGTTGAAGATGTCCAAAAACCTGAGATCAACAAAGATGAGCTATTGGTAAAAGTTTTGAGCGCAAGTATCTGTGGAACTGACTTGAGAATTTTCCACGGAAACCACCGTCTATATCCTCCAGGAACCATTCGAATTCCCGGACATGAGGTTGTTGGGGATATAGTAGCTTTAGGCGTAGAAGTTACTGGCTATAGTATCGGTCAACGTGTATTTATTGCACCCAATATGGGCTGTGGACATTGTAAGCAGTGCATTACTGGAGACAATAACCTGTGCGCAAATTACCAGGCACTGGGTGTGACAATGAATGGTGGTTTTGCTGAATACATGAAGGTACCAGCAAATTCGATCCGGCAGGGCAATATCATCGAAGTGAATAAAGAAGTTGATCCTGCAGTGGCAGCATTAATGGAACCATTTGCGTGTGTACTCCGTGGTCAAAATGCATTGCATATCAAACCTGGAGAAGTCGTGTTAGTGATCGGAGCTGGGCCGATCGGGGTTATGCATACAAAGCTGGCGAAGGCACGTGGAGCAGGTAAGGTGATCGTCAGCGAACCCATTTCCACCCGCGCAGATCAAATTAGAAAAATTGGTGCTGATCTGGTGATTAATCCAGTCGAACAAAACTTACGCAAAGTCCTGGATGAAGTCACTAATGGTCAGGGAGCGGACGTGATCATCGTTGCCGCACCGGTCCATGCAGCTCAAGAATCAGCTTTGGAACTGGCAGCAATAGGGGGAAGGATCAACTTTTTTGGCGGCCTTCCCAAGGACCGGCCAACAATAAATTTTGATTCAAACCTGGTTCATTACAAAGAATTGGTAATCACCGCAACTACAGCCTGCAGCACGGCTGATTGCTGGCAAGCCGCTGCTCTTGTTAATGCCGGTTTGATCGACTTAAGTGAACTGGTTAGCCAAAGATTTCCATTAAAGGAAGCAGTTCAGGCATTTGCCGCAGCGGAGGACCGTAAGGAATTGAAGATTGTGCTTACTCCTTAAAAATCATGTCAATCTCTAATCCGATTACTCAACCTCATCTGGTAAATACCGTTCTTGGGCCGCTCTCTTATCTTGTATTTGGGATCACCGACGCACATAATCACGTTTGGATTAATCCAATTGATGGATCTTCAAAAGGAAGTCCGGTTCTCAATGATAAAGATATGATCACGCGGGAATTAGGTGAATATTTAAAAGCGGGAGGAAGATCGATTTTGGATTGTCAACCTGGAGGATGCGGACGTGATGCAAATATGTTACTGGATTTGTCCGTAAATAGTGGAGTAAATATCATCGCATGTACAGGATTCCATCGCTGTAAATACTATCCTCAAAACCATCCATTTTGGAAGTGGTCGGAACAAAAATGGACAGACTACTTGATAAGTGAATTGGAAGAAGGAGTCGAAGAGTCGAAACAAAACCTGAAATTAATAAAAGCTGGCTTTATAAAGATTGCTTTGGAATCTATTTGGGAAGAAACACCTCAATCAGCTCTTAATGGTGCGGTAAACGCAGCAACAGAAACAGGTGCAGCGCTTGAGTTCCATACGGAAAAAGGCATTCTTGCTGAAAAGATCGTTGAATACTTCCTTAATAAAGGTGTGAATTCTTCTCAGATCGTATTATGTCACATGGATAAACGCATAGATATCGGATTACATACCGAATTGGCCAAGGCTGGGATTCTCCTGGAGTATGATACATTTTTCCGGACAAAATATTCCCCGGAAGAGAATGTTTGGAGACTGATTGAAACCATGGTGGACTCAGGATTATCCTACAGGTTGGCTTTGGCGACTGACATGGCTGAAGCAGAATATTACCATAATCTGGGTGGTGGACCAGGTTTGGCCAGTTTGCCCGGAATTATCCGGGAACGATTAATCCGAATGCATGTTTCAGAAAATAATATCCAGCAAATGTTGGGCGAGAACATTGCCCGACGTCTTGCTGGGTTAAATTAATTTTTCACGGAGATTATAGATGATCGATATACCATTTTCTTTTTCTTTACCCTCCCCCGATGTGATTCCCTCCCGGGTGGATAACCATATCATTCGAACCTTATCAGCATTAAAAGGGCAGTTTTTAGACCAGAAAACCTTCGATCAAATGTTGGCTGATGAAGATAGATTGATCTATGAAGTTTATGAAATTAAGCGCCCGGAAGTGGAGGGTGAAATGTTGATGGGTATTTCAATTGTCCATCCCGGGAAGGTCGGAAATGAATTCTTTATGACAAAAGGTCACTTCCACTCTGTTCTCGAGACATCCGAAATTTATTATTGTCTGCGTGGTGAGGGTTTTATGGTGATGGAAACTCCAGAGGGAGACACCTCAGTGGAAGCGCTATCTCCCGGGAAAGTACTCTATGTACCTCCACGTTGGGCTCACCGCTCAGTTTGCACTTCACGTTTGGAAGATCTGGTCACTTTCTTTGCATACCCAGCCAATGCCGGACATGATTACGGCACTATTGAACGGTCTGGTTTTAGAAAGCTGGTTGTAGATGGTGACAATGGCCCAGAAATTATTGATAATCCACGTGTTCAACAATGAGGAGATATGGATCTTAAAGAATGCCGCTTACTGGTTACACCTACTTCATATGGTAAGAACGATTCCCGCTTAAAAACAGAATTGGAAGCCCTGGTTGGTGAGGTTATCTACAATCCTACCGGAAAACCACTTTCATCGGCAGAAGTAGCTAAACTGCTCCCTGGAATTGATGGATACATAGCCGGGTTGGATTGCATCGATGCAGATGCACTGGAAACTGCTGACAGGCTTAAAGTGATTTCCCGTTATGGGGTTGGCACTGATAATGTTGATTTCACGTCTGCCCGGAAAAAAGGAATAGTTGTCACAAACACGCCTGGCGCAAATTCTGTTTCTGTCGCGGAATTAGCTCTTGGGTTAATGCTGGCGTTAGCGCGCCAAATTCCTGAAGCTGTCGAAGCAGTGCATCAAGGAAAATGGCCACGTTATTCGGGGGTAAGCCTTGAAGGGAAAACTATTGGAATTTTAGGTCTTGGTGCAATTGGAAAACAACTTGCGCGGAGGCTTTCTGGCTTTGACTGCAACATAATAGCTTACGATCCCTTTGTGGATACAGTTTTTGCGAGAGCGAATTCAATTGAGCTCGGCAGCATGGATCAAGTTATAGAACGATCAGATTTTATCAGTCTTCACCTCCCCCTGTTGCCTGAGACCCGCGGTATAGTAAATGATTCTTTTCTGAAAAAAACGAAAAAGGGATCTTTCCTGATCAACACATCACGGGGAGAAGTTATAGATGAGGATGCATTATTGAAAGCGCTTCAAAGCGGTCAACTTAAAGGAGCAGGGCTGGATGCTTTTAGCGTTGAACCGCCGGATCCAAAGAATCCACTTTTATCGTTACCGCAGGTGATCTCTACTCCGCACCTGGGCGCCCAAACCGATGGAGCTACAAGCAACATGGGTTGGTTTGCCATGAAAGACTGCCTGGCAGTGTTAAGAAATGAAGAACCGGTATATAGAGTATCTTAGGACCATATCATTTAATTAATTATTGGAGAAAACATGGATAAGAAGGAAGTTTTAGATAAAGTAATAGAGTTGGGTGTACTGGCTGTAATTCGAGGACCTTCACCTGAGTTAACCATAAAAATGGTGGAAGCATTGATCGCCGGTGGAGTATTGGGAATCGAGATCACCTATAGCACTCCAAATGCTGAAGAAGTTGTCCAGGCATTATCCAAGAAATTTGGCAGCAGTATTATCCTCGGAATGGGGACCCTTACCAAACCGGAACAAGCAGTTTCTGCGAAAGCAGCAGGTGCTTGTTTCCTTGTAAGTCCGGTTTGTGAACCAAATCTGGTGAAAGGGATGGTTGATAGCGGATTATTGACCATGGCTGGCGCACTAACTCCGACCGAAGTATTACAGGCATACAACATGGGTGTGGATGTAATCAAGATCTTCCCCGGTTCCCTGGGTGGACCAGCATATATAAAAGCTTTAAAAGGACCATTTCCGTATATTCCGATGATGCCAACCGGTGGAGTAAGTGCTGGAAATGTGGCAGAATGGTTTGCCACCGGAGTTGTGGCAGTAGGTGCGGGTAGTGAACTTTGTCCGCCACAACTGGCAAAGGAAGGAAAGTTTGAGGAAATTTCAAAACGGGCTTCCGATTTCGTCCAGATTGTTAATTCCGCCAGAAATAGTAAATAAATATTGGGAGCAATCATATGAATAATGTAAACTATCCAATAGTCAAAAAGACAGACCCTACTTTTTATTTTATTGGGGTTACTACTGGTAAATCTTCCATCATGAAGGTATTTCCATTATGGATGAAGGTGCTTGGCAGAGAAGAAGTGATCATGGAAGGTGTGGATTGTAAAATCCATGATGACCCGGAGGAATATCGCAAAGCGGTAGCCCAGATCAAATATGATCCACTTTCCCTTGGAGCCCTTGTAACAACACATAAAATTGATCTTCTCACAGCAGCGCGTGACATGTTTGATTATCTTGATCCATATGCCATGATCACCGATGAAGTATCGAGCATTTCCAAATTGGAAGGACGATTGGAAGGACATGCGAAAGACCCGCTCACTTCCGGAGCCAGCCTGGATGCGATTATCGAAAAAGGTTACTTTGCGAAAACAAATGGTGATGTACTGTGTTTTGGCGCAGGTGGTTCTGCCATAGCTACCCTGTTGCACCTCATCAATAAAAAAGATAAGAACGATCGTCCCCGCAAATTCACTTTTGTAAACCGTTCTCAAGGCCGCCTGGACCATGCAAAAGGGATGGTGGGTGGATTAAATACAGACATCGAAATTGAATACATATGCAATTCCGACCCGGCTGTCAACGATAAGATAATGGAAAAATTTGCGCCTGGAAGCATTATTATCAACGCAACCGGCATGGGCAAAGATACTCCCGGATCGCCGATAACATGGGCGGGGAAATTCCCCATGAATAGTATTTCGTGGGAATTCAACTACCGTGGCGAACTGGATTTTCTACATCAGTCACTGGCACAGGTCGAAAGCCGAAATGTTAAAGTGGAAGATGGCTGGCTTTATTTTGTCCACGGATGGACTCAGGTTGTCGCCCAGGTTCTTCATTTTGATCTTACTCCCGCTTTATTTGACAAACTGAATGAAGCTGCTTCAACAGTCAGAGGTAAGTGAAATTACTTTCATGAGTTGACTTTTTTGCATCACAATTGAAAATGAATATGCATAATAATTTGATTGTATTCAAGAAGAATGGATGCAAGAAAACCTTCTCAATATTAGAAAGGCGATGAAATAATGCTCTTGACAGTAAAAGAAATCGCAAAAATGATCGACCTCTCCTGCGTTCGAACCATTTCAAGCAAGATGGATATCGAAACGATGGTTGCGGCTGCTCAAAAATATAATTTTGGTCAAGTGTCGGTCATGCAGTGTTTCATCCCGTACACAAAACAACTATTAATTCACAATCCACAAATTCATATTGTTGGTAATGTCAGCTTCCCATCAGGATCCGATTCAACAACTTTGAAAGTCTTCCAGGCAAAAGAGATGATTGGAGCCGGTTGTAACGAGATTGATGTGGTCATGAATATCGGAATGCTAAAGTCAGGCGATCTGGTCGAAGTGGAATCAGATGTTCGTGCAGTGATCGATACCGTTCATCCGTTACCGGTGAAAGTGATCATCGAAATCATGTATCTGACTCCGAGTGAGGTAAAACAGGCCTGCGACATTTGCATGAAAACCGGAGCTGCATTCGTAAAAACAGGTACTGGTTGGGCAGATCGCGGAACCACCGTTGAAGATGTTCGCCTGGTTAAGGCTTATGTTGGTGAAAGCATCCAGATCAAAGCATCTGGCGGAATTCGCAACCTGGATTTACTGGCAAAAATGTATCAAGCAGGTGCAAGGCGATTCGGTGTAAATTTGAACAGCGGAATCAAAATACTTGAAGAGTGCCTTGCACTCGGATCTGGTATCGAGGTATCGTAAATCGGTAATCAAAGGGTGAAGAATGGGTAAAAAAATCATTTCTTTTGACCTCGGAACGGGCGGCAACAAAGCATCACTTTATGATGTGGAGGGGAACTGCCTGGAGAGCACATTCGTTCCATATACAACACAATATCCCGAAGTTGGGTGGCACGAACAGCGTCCTGGAGATTGGTGGAATGCAGTTGTAGAAAGCACCCGTAAATTGATCAAATCCAGCGGAGTGAATGAAAAGGATATTACCTGTCTCGGCATTTCCGGTCATAGCCTTGGAGCTGTTCCCATCGATAAGGATGGCCACCTGCTGAGGGAAGAAACCCCCATCTGGTCTGATATTCGCGCACAAAAGGAGGTGGAAGACTTTTTTAAGAAAGTGGACCCGGATCAATGGTACTTAACCACAGGAAATGGATTTCCGGCTGCCTGTTACACGATCTTCAAGGTTATGTGGTACAAAAACCATGAGCCGGAAATGTGGAGAAATGTTGACAAGATCCTTGGGACCAAGGACTTTATCAATTACAAACTGACCGGCAAGATAATGACAGATTACTCATATGCTTCAGGATCAGGTATTTACGATCTCAAGGGTTGGAAGTACGATGAAAAATTTATCGCTGCCAGTGGGATTCCGGCAGAGGTTTGGCCAAATATCGTTCCGTCAACCCAAATTCTGGGGGAAGTCCTTCCAGAAATCGCAAAATTGTTGGGCTTAAGTAATGGTGTGCAGGTAGTGTGTGGCGGTGTGGATAACTCTTGCATGGCATTGGGGGCAAAGAATATCCGCAGCGGGAGAGTTTACACTTCACTGGGTTCATCTGCCTGGATAGCCGTTTCAGCTGAGCAGCCAGTCCTCGATAAGCAGTATCGACCGTACGTGTTTGCGCATGTTATTCCCGACATGTTCACTTCAGCAGTCAGCATTTTTTCCGCCGGCACATCATTCACCTGGGTAAAAGATAATTTATGCAATGAGTTGATCGAAGAAGCAGAGAAAGACAAAAAAGACGTGTATATGCTGATGAACCGTGAAGCCGAGAAAGCTCCGGTGGGTTCGAATAAATTGATATTCAACCCCAGCCTGGCAGGTGGAACCTCCCAGGACGCTAGTGTACATATTCGCGGGGCATATATCGGATTGGATCTGAAACATGGAAAACCAGAACTCATTCGGGCTGCCATGGAAGGCATAGCCATGAACCTCCGCCTCCGCCTTGATCTGCTGCGTAAATACACAAGGCTGGATGATGAAATCCTTTTCGTGGGTGGCGGAGCAAAAAGCCGATTCTACCTCGGCATATTTGCAGATGTTTTTAACACCATCATCATTAAAACCAATATTGATCAGGATGCTGGCGCACTTGGAGCGGCTGCGATCGCGGCTGTTGGATGTGGATTATGGGAAAATTTTGACAGGATCGATCAAATCCACAAGGTCGTTGAAAAGGTAAAGCCTAACAAAGAGAATTATCAAAAGTATGAAAAATTGCTGCCGGTCTTCGAGCTCGCAGCCGGATATCAAGCAAAGGTCAGCGATTCACTCCGGGAAATTAAACTTTAAGTATTGAAACATAACCAATTATATAAAGATATATGCTGTAAGTTAACAGTCCGGGTTTCTAAACTAAATCTTACGAAAGGGAAAACAAAATGAAAATAGGATTATTTACCGCTACATTTTTGGACATGAAATTGGAAGAAGTATTCAAGCTCGCGTCAGGATTGGGCTATCAGGCCGTTGAGATGCCTGCATTTGCTAATAATCCGCACCTGGATATAGAAGATGTTGTCAAAGCTAGTAAGGCAGCCGAACTCAAAAAACTGGTTAAGTCCCATGGATTGATCATCTCTGCCCTAGCCAACCACCCTGAAGGTCAGATTGTATTAGGCCCGTATGGAAAAGATACAGATGGCATTTTCAAGGGAACTAAGGAAGAAAAGATCAGATTTGGTACCGAGCGAATGATCAAAACAGCACAGGCTGCCAACGCCCTGGAAGTACCCGTCGTGACAGGTTTTATTGGCTGTGAGAATTTTGGGCGGTTCTTCCCTTGGCCATACTCCAAAGGCTGGTCTGATATGGAGCAGGAATTTGTCGAAAGGTGGAATAAGATCCTGGATAAATTTGGCGAGTATGGTGTCAAGTTTGCGCATGAACCACATCCCAATGAGCTCGTTTATAATGTTGAAACGGCTGTGCGGGCTGTAGAACTGATGGGCGGCCGTAAGGAGTTTGGTTTCAACTTCGATCCAGCCAACTTGATCTATCTTGGAATCGACGTTGAAAACTTCATTGACACACTACGCGACCGCATATATCATGTGCATGCAAAAGATGGAGAAGTCGTTGCACATAATGTTAAACGCTCCGGGGTCATCCCTCAGGGTGATTGGCAGAGGCTTGGACGCGGTTTCCGCTTCCGAATCCCGGGTTGGGGTTCAGTACCCTGGAAGAAAGTGATTACGGAGCTTTCTTTGATTGGCTATGATTATGTTATGAGCTACGAGCATGAAGATGTAACCATGAGTCGTCATGATGGTATTACTAAAACCATCGCCTATTTGAAGCCTTTACTAATTGAAAAACCATACGAAGGCCGGAACGACGTTTTATTTAACTAATTCGAAAGGAGATAAATACATATGGCTACTATGAAGGCTGCTGTTTTTGAGAAACCGGGTGTTATTGTTGTAAAGAGTGTACCCGTGCCAGAAATTAATGATGATGAGGTTCTGATCAGGGTTAAATTTACCGGTATTTGTGGTACTGATTGGAGCATCTACAATGGCTGGTACTCATCTGATAAACTTCCCATGATTCCTGGACACGAATTCTCAGGTACGATCGAGAAGGTAGGCGGAAAATCAATGGGTTTGAAAGCTGGTGATCGAGTAACCGCCGACATAAATATTAACTGCGGCACCTGCTATTACTGCCGTCATGGAGAACCATTATTATGTGATCATTTCAGCCAGTTGGGCATCCACATGGATGGCACTTTTGCTGAATATGTGAAAGCCCCATGGAAACAGGTACACAAACTACCAGATAACTTAAGTTTCGAATCAGGCGCTTTTGTGGAACCCGTTTCATGCACCATCCATGCTGCCAAAGCACTCAATGCGAAGCTGGGAAGTAGCCTGGTAGTTATCGGCTGTGGATTGGGTGTTCTGCATGCACGATTGGGTGTCTTGCGCGCCTGTACTCCGGTGATCGTTATTGGCGATAATGAAAAACGTCTGAAAGCCGCAAAAGAGATGGGAGCTGACTACATCATTGATATTCACAAAGTGGCTGATCCTGTCGCAGAAGTGATGAAGATCACAGATGGCCGTGGTGTGGATTATGCCATTGAAGCCGTTGGTAAAGTCTCCACCTATGAACAGGCATTCAAGATGCTGCGGCGTGGGGGTGTTCTCTCCGCCTTTGGTATAACTGGCGAAACAGATACCATGCAGATCCGGCCGTTTGAATTCGTGCTTGGAGAAAAGAAGATTACCGGATCCTGCGCTGGCGTCGGCCAGGATGTACCTGATGCGATCACTTTACTCGCGAGTGGCCGCATCAAACCGGAACCCCTGTTCTCAATGAAGGTACCGCTGGAAGACCTGGATTGGGCACTGCATGAACTCCGAAGAGACCCGGATTTGTTCAAGATCTTCGTTTCACCCGATATCACAAAACGCGAAATCCTATAAAAATCCCTGGCAGGCTGATTCTTTAGGTTAATCAGCCTGCCTTTTTTAGGAGTGTCAATTTTGAAAATACAGAATATCGAACATTTTTCCATAAATTCCTATGATTTTGAAAAGTCAAAGGATTTCTACGGTCGTATCCTGGGTTTCAAACAATTAGAGTCTGTAGACTGCGGTGATTTTTTTATTCATTACTTCAGTTTGCCGGGCGGATCGCGACTGGAATTATTTGACTATAAAGGCAAGTCAGCAGATAATCCCCATGAAGAAAGCGATGCAGGTCTACGACACCTGGCATTTCAGGTGGAGGATGTCGCCTCGCATGAAAAGGAATTACGCGCGCAAGGGGTAGAAATTACCTTACCCACTTGTGACCTTCCAAACCTTGGTGTGCGCGTGTTATTATTCAAAGACCCTAATGGTGTTATTCTTGAGTTTTGCGAAAAACTATAATGGTAAATTAGATCAGGAGGCATTAAATGGCAATGGATGCAGAAAAAGCAATGGAATATAAAAATTCTCTCCTTTCACCCATCAAGATAGGGAATAAAGTAAGCCCGAACCGTTTCGTCATTCAACCGATGGAATGTACAGATGCTGATCCGGAAGGCAACCCCACAGATCTCACCTATAAGCGTTATGAGAACCTATTCAAAGGGGAAGCAGGCGTGGTGGTCCTGGAAGCGATCTCAATCAGCCAGCGCAGCCGGGGCCGGATTGACCAGCTCATGATCATGAAAAAGAATCTCGAGCCATTAACCAGGTTCGTGAAACATCTCAAAGAGATCAACCCGAAAACGATTTTCCTTTTCCAATTAACCCATTCAGGCGAATTAAGTAATCCGGAGTTCTCGCAGCGTGTTTCTGTGAAACCTCTCCCAACTTATAAATCAGACATACTGACCGAAGAAGAACTGGATAAGATCTTTGACGATTTTGTCCTGGCTGCCCAACTCACCCATGATGCCGGTGCGGATGGCGTTGACATGAAACTTTGCCACGGCTACCTGGGTTCACAGATCCTTCGTCCTTACAACGATCGTAAATGGAAATACGGCGGACCATGGGAAAAGCGGCGTCAGTTTGCTTTTGATCTATACGAGCGTATGCAGAAAGCTGTTAATGATAAGAATTTCCTGATCGGTTCAAAAATCTCCGTTTGGGAAGGATTCCCTGGTGGTTTCGGTACTACAGGACCGGATTCTCCTGTATTCGACCCGACCGAACCGATCGACCTGGTCAAAGGTCTTGAAGAACGCGGCGCACAGTACTTTATTCAATCTGCAGGCAGCCCTTCCATCACGATCAGCTTGACCCAGGCAGATAAAAACGCTCAATACTGGGCATACCTTCACCAATATTATGCTAAATTAATGCGCGATAATCTTAAAAAAGAAACCGTCGTGATCGGCTCCAACTATTCGGTTTTCCGCGATGGCAAGAACAAGTTATGTGCAGTGAACCCGGAAGACAGCAACCTGTTTGCTTATGGGGCGACAAACATTCAGAAAGGCTATGTGGACATGGTCGCTCTTGGCCGCCAATCCTTCGCCGACCCGCTGTTACCACTCAAGTACCGTGAAGGCCGCGAGAAAGAGATCAACTGGTGCTCGGTTTGCGATAACTGCCTGGAATTGTTAATCCAACAAAGACCGATCGGTTGCTGTACCTATAACAAATTTTATACTGATGTCCTTGTCCAAACCCGTAAGGAAAAGGGAAAACTTAAGGTAGCCCATACATAATTCCAGAAGTTTGCCTTTACAGAATAAAACACCCGGATCCGCAGAAATTACTGTTTTTCCGGGTGTTCTTGTTATAGAGTGATTGATGTAATAGCGTTTTAGTGACTGGTAGAAATTGAACACAGAAAGATTATTGATATAATATATTCATGAATATGAATATATCGACAGACGTAGTGAACCTGGCTGATGTTATAAGATTGATCGGTCAACCTGTCCGAATACAGATCTTATTAATTTTGGTAAATGATTCTGCATGCGTTTGCCACATTGAAGCGGTTACAGGAATTCGTCAGGCAGCCATTTCTCAACAACTAACGATATTAAGGAAGGCTGGCCTGGTCCAGGCTACGAGGGAAGGGCGGAATATCTTCTATTCTCTTTCCCACCCGGACATTATCCAGAGCATTAACAATGTTGCCAGGGTTTTACTAATATCACAACAGAGCCTGGCAGCCTTCTCCACCAAGCCATTTCAAAATTGTCCATGCCCCAGATGCAATCCGGATATGGATCCGAACTTAACTTGTAAGAAGTTTGGGTAGATATTTCAGTTTACTGATGAGATCATTTTTAATAATTTAACCAAAAAACAGGAGTGGAAATATGGAAAATAAAAGTGTTACCAGACGGCTATCTTTTTTGGATCGATTTTTAACTTTGTGGATATTCCTGGCCATGGCAATTGGTGTCGGTCTGGGATACCTTCTGCCTGGGGTGGAAGGCTTTATTAATAAATTTGCAGTCGGTACCACTAATATTCCCATAGCGATCGGTTTGATCTTAATGATGTATCCACCACTGGCGAAAGTCCATTACGATGAGCTGGGGGATGTCTTCCGGAACTGGAAAGTGCTGGGTTTATCACTATTCCAGAATTGGATTGTCGGTCCAATTCTCATGTTTATCCTGGCAATCGTATTCTTACGGGGCTACCCGCATTATATGGTCGGATTGATCATGATCGGCCTGGCTCGCTGCATCGCCATGGTGATCGTGTGGAATGAACTTGCAAAGGGCGATACGGAATATGCAGCCGGATTGGTGGCATTCAACAGCATCTTCCAGGTTCTTTTCTACAGTGTGTATGCTTATGTGTTCATCACCATTCTGCCCACCTGGTTTGGGCTTCAGGGTAGTTTAGTGGCAATCACCATTGGCGAAATTGCCAAAAGCGTCTTCATTTATCTTGGTATTCCCTTCATTGCCGGATTTATTACCAATCTCATCCTCACCCGAACGTTGGGGAAGGACTGGTACTACAAAAAATTCATTCCAAAGATCAGTCCGATCACTCTGATTGCTCTTCTCTTTACGATAATAGTGATGTTCAGTTTGAAAGGCAACCTGATCGTAACCATACCACTGGATGTCGTGCGCATAGCCATTCCATTGTTGATCTACTTTGTTTTCATGTTCCTGATCAGTTTTATGATGGGCAAAGCCATCGGGGCAGATTATAAAAAAAGTACAACACTCTCATTTACTGCTGCCAGTAACAACTTTGAATTGGCGATCGCTGTAGCCGTGGCAGTATTCGGTATTAATTCAGGCGAAGCTTTCACTGCTGTGATCGGTCCTCTTGTTGAGGTGCCAGTAATGATCGGTCTGGTCAATGTGGCTTTCTGGCTGCAAAAGCGGGTATATAAAAATCAAATCACACCAGGAATTCCAAAACCGGATATTTGTTAGGGATAAAAAATGGGCTGCCGGACCAAGCAAGCCGACCACTCATTGTTTTTACTTTACTAACCAATACCAGATTTTGTAGCGATAATGATTGGCTATATACCTATGGTTCTGCCGAAAAACTATTGCAATTAACTCAATTTGACTTTATAACAGCCCGATAAGAGAAAAATGGTCAGGGACCCATCCTCCAACACAACCGATAAGCTGGCAAAGGTTTATATCGAACCAACCAATGCCTGTAACCTGGATTGCAGGACATGTATGCGGAATGTGTGGGATGAAAATCCAGGATACATGGATTTAGGTAATTTTTCAAAAATTATTCTGGATTTGAATCAATTCGATCCAAAACCAATGGTATTTTTCGGGGGGTATGGGGAGCCATTATCTCATCCAAATATCCTGGATATGATCGAAATAACAAAAAATCAGGGATTTACAGTTGAACTGATCACCAATGGCACCTTATTAAACCCCGCAGTCGCTGCTAAATTGGTGAGTTTATACGTGGATAGGATCTGGGTTTCTTTGGATGGTTCGACACGGGAAAGTTATGCAGATGTACGACTGGGTGATGAGCTGCCTCAGGTGATAGCAAACCTGGAAGAGTTGTTGCGATTAAGAACGATTTCTTTGCCAGAACTTCCAAAACTTGGTATAGCTTTTGTGGCGATGAAAAGAAATATTGCAGATCTTCCAGCTGTGATTCAGCTGGGAAAACGTTTGGGTGCAGATATATTTTCCATAAGTAATGTTTTGGCCTATACAAAAGAATTGCAACAGGAAGTTCTATATCAAAAATCGCTATATTTTATGGATGATACTCCACCACAATGGATTCCCAAGATCCAACTTCCGCGTATGGATCTAAATGACTATACCCAGATTCCTTTGCTTAAGGTGCTTAAGGGCAGAAACAATTTCGGACTGGCAAGAAAAGATATTTCCACAGAATCCAATTTTTGTCCATTTATTGAAAGCAACAGCACTTCAATTCGGTGGGATGGATCTGTGAGTCCATGCCTGGCACTATTGCATAGTCACGAAAGCTATTTAGATGACACTATAAGAAAATCGTATTCTTTTTCGGTTGGTAATATCAAAGAGAAGAGCTTAAATGAAATTTGGAAAGATCAACCTTATAAGGAGTTGAGGGACCTTTTAAGGTCTTTTGATTTTTCACCTTGTACATATTGCAATAGCTGTGAGATGGCGGAAGCCAATCTTGAAGATTGTTTTGGAAACGTTCAACCTGCATGCGGGGGATGTTTATGGGCACAAGGGTTTATCCAATGCCCATGAATAGTAATCTTCAATTTAATTAAAATATTGGTCTCCCGATATTACACGATCGGTTAACTTGTACATCCTGGTTTGTTCCAAAAAAAATACAGGATTTTGGAAACTCCTAGGTAAATTTTCTACTTTCCCAGGTAATCCCTGGAGAATGATAAAAATATTTATTTAAATCAGAGGATGCTAAAAGGTTAAATTACCAAATTAAATATATACCCGGTGATGATAATTGCGATAGCGACAGTACCAACAAATACTGCTATCAATTGTGGTTTGAGTACCCGTCGCAAGATGATCGTCTCAGGCAGGCTTAATCCAACTACAGACATCATGAATGCCAATACTGTGCCCAGAGAAGCTCCTTTTTCCATCAATGCACTAACGATGGGGATGACTCCTGCGGCATTGGAATATAAAGGGATTCCCAATAATACTGCAGCAGGAACTGACCACCAGGCTTGTTTACCCATAATCCCAACCAGGGCTGATTCAGGTACATAACCATGAATACCGGCTCCAACAGCTATACCTACCACCACATATAACCAAACTTTGCCCACAATTTCTTTCACTGACTCCCAGGCACGATGCAGTCGATCAGACCATGATAATTTCTCTCCTTCGATTATTCCAGTAGACTGCATCTTCCATACAAAATCCTCTACATAACGTTCAAGTTTGAGCCGTCCGATCACCATACCAGCAAGGATGGCGATGATCAAGCCAGAGGTTATATATAATGCGGCAACTTTCCATCCGAACAGTCCAAAAAGCAGGATGATCGCTACTTCATTAATAGTTGGTGCGGCGATAAGGAACGAAAAGGTCACCCCAAGAGGGATACCGCTCTCAACGAAACCAATAAACAGCGGTACTGCTGAACACGAACAGAATGGAGTCACGATGCCAAGCAGAGCAGCTAAAACATTACCAATTCCCTGTCGTTTTCCCCCCAATAATGCACGGGTGCGTTCAGGGCTGAAGAAAGTCCGCAGGATCGAGATCAGGAAGATCATCCCTGATAACAGCAAAAGAATTTTGGGAACATCATATAAAAAGAAAGCGATCGATTCAGCCAGGTGGGATCCAGCCTCAAACCGCAATACAGAGTAGGTGATCCAATTCGAAAGTGGTTGGATGATCTGGTATGCTGCAAACCAGGCGGCGACAACGAAACCCAGGAATATATATAGACGAATTTGAGGAAGTCTGGCTGGTTGGGAAATTGGTTGATTCATATAAAAACCCTAGAATATTCAAACAATCGAATAAGATTAAGCCCTAATAAAGTGGATAAGATACTATCCACTTTAAAGCCTTTTATGCAGTCAGCCAATCTGTTATTTCTTTTTCGCTGGGGATTCTGCCTGCCGAGACCAATTTTTCATTTATAACCAGACCTGGGGTTGATAGGATCGGGTATTTCATGATCTCTGCATAATCAGTCACTTTTTCGATTTCAGCATCCAAGGCGAGTGTTTCAACAACTTTCCTGGTTGTAGCTTCGAGTCGTTTGCAATTTGCACAACCTGAACCAAGCACTTTAATATTCACCATATTATCCTCCACTATGTAAATTATTTATCCCAGGGTTACAATGCGGACAATTGCATTTAACCTTGGTGTTAATCGTTACATCAATAACTATACCCGTCATCCTGTTAGCAGCATCCAGGAGATCGTAAATTTGGGGAGTAATTACTCGATAGAAAATGTTCCAGCCATCCCTTCTATCAACAATGATGCCTGCTTCACGCAAAACAGCCAGTTGTTGGGAAATAAAAGCCTGTCTTAATCCCAGGTAAGCTTCCATATGACAAACGCAATGTTCGCCATCCCGCAAAATATTAAGAATAGAAATTCTGGCTGGATGGGCAAGAACCTTGAAAAACTGCATTTGAATTTCCAGGGAGGTCTTTTTTGTGGATTCTTCAATCATATTCATAACATTGAATATGATTCTACTTCACATTGCCCCGATGTCAAGGATAATCATTGATAAGTCGGTTTTTCCTAAAAAGATGAACAGTTTACCAGTATAATCATCTTCAAATATGAAATATTTATTATCGAGGATTACATGAAAAGAAGATCTGCGTCAATTATTGGCATATTTATGGTTATGACCCTGGTATTGCAAAGTTGCACGACCATAAAACATGCCGTTCAAAAAGTGTTTCCGGATAATCGGCCCAATTTTCTGATCATTATCACTGACGACCAGCGCTTTGACACCATGCAATATATGCCGCAAACCCAGGAAAAGATTTTTGACCAGGGAGTGACTTTTACACATGGATATATTACCACCCCTTTATGTTGTCCTTCACGTGTCGGAATCCTGACTGGAAGTTACGCACATGATACTTTAGTACGAACTAATTTTGAAGAAAACCTCAACCAAACAATTATCGAGGATATGCATGCGCAAGGCTATTTCACCGGTCTGGTGGGCAAGTATCTTAATACATGGAAAGGCGATCCCCGCCCGGAGTATGACTTCTGGGTGTCCTACTTCAAAGGCGAATCACCTTATGTAAACCCGATCTTGAATTCCAACGGACGCTGGTTTACACATATGGGTTATATAACTGACATTCTGGGTACTTATTCGCTTCAGTTTGTTAAAGAAGCTCTAGGGCAAAATAAACCCTGGATTCTGGTATACACCCCAATTGCACCCCACGCTTCTGCAGAACCATTCGTGGGAGATCAAAACTTGTACACCGACCTGGAACCCTACCGACCTCCTTCCTTTAACGAAGCAGATGTATCAGATAAGCCCGGTTGGCTGGAGAAAAAACCGTTAATGGATGAGAAAGAAATTGCAGCCATTGATAAATTCAGGCGTGATCAGATCCTTTCCCTGGTATCTTTAGATCGTGCAGTGGGGGCACTGATGGATTCACTTGAAGCTGAAGGGGAACTGGAGAATACTTTTGTGCTTTTTATTTCGGATAATGGAAAATTTTGGGGAGAACACCGAATTTCATCCAAGAATAGTTTTTATGAAGAAGCAGTAAAAGTACCTTTTGCCATTCGTTACCCTCCGTTGATTCCACAACCTTTTATTGATGACCACCTGGTTGCTAATATCGATATTGCACCTACTATCTATGAGTTATCCAAAGTGAAACCACGAGGATTACCCATGGACGGTATATCCCTGGTGGGTCTTCTGAATAAGACTATACCCTGGCGCGACAGTTTGTTGATAGAAGGATGGCCGCCACGGGGTTTCTATTCTGCTCTACATACTGGAAATTATGTTTATGCTGAAACGCAGGGAGATATTAGTGAGTTCTATGATCTGCGAACAGATCCGTATGAATTGAATAACCTGATCAATGATCCTGCTTCCCAGAAGATGATCAAGGAATATCAAGCCAAACTCAATCTTGTTCGTGAGCCAGTAGATGTCCCTACACCTATTCCAGATGATGATAACAGTGGAACACCCTGATAAATTTACAAGATGAATAATTATTGTCAAATTAATTACTGGAACATATCTAAGAGTATTATTTCCCAATAAAGATAGGAACCAACATTTTATGAATTACCTTCTGGCGTCAGCTCCTATTATTCTTTTACTTGCTTTACTGACAATTTTTAAGTGGAGTGGAAAGCTGGCTGGTACAGTAAGTTGGTTATTTTCAGTAGTCATTGCCAGTTTATTTTTTGGATTATCTTTTGATGTTTTCTGGGTCTCACAAGCCAAAGGATTAATATTCTCGACTTATGTTTTACTTGTTCTTTGGTCAGCTTTGTTGCTCTACAACTTCAATAATAGAATAGGCGGAATTTCAGCTCTGACTCAATGGTTGCAAGCGAAAATCCCTGACCTCACCTTGTTAAAAATTCTACTAGCCTGGGCTTTCACTGGTATTTTGGAGGGGATTGCAGGATTTGGATTGCCCATTGCAGTTGCAGCGCCCATGCTTGCAGGTTTGGGAGTATCTCCTCTTATCGCTGTAGTTGCTTCAGCAATAGGGAATACATGGTCTGTATCCTTAGGTAATATGGGAATGGTCATGCAGGTGCTTACTGGTATTTCCGGACTGGAAGAAATAGTTCTTGTTCCAACAATTGCTCTCATGATGGGTATTGCCTGCATCCTGACTGGATTGGCTGTTGCATCAGTACTGGGAGAAATAAGGAAGTGGAAAGAAGTCATCATTATCGGGATTTTTATGGCAATGGTCCAGTATGGATTGGCAGCTATTGGATTAATTCCTTTATCCGCATTTGGTGCTGCCGTTTCCGGTATAACACTAGGTATGATTATAAGTAAAAAATCATCTGTCTATAATCCAAAACTACCCATATCTAACCCATTAATTGCCACATTTTTAAGTTATGGATTTTTGGTTGTGTTAATGCTGCTGATCTTTATTAATGGACCGATTCGCGATGTTCTATTCCCAATTTTATGGAGATATCCATTCCCGGAAGTATCCACCCTGCTAGGATATGTTACCCCGGCCGGGTATGGCCAAATTTTTCGCTGGTTCGCGTACCCTGCAACACTGATTTCTATTGCAATTCTAGCCAGCTTTGTTATATTTAGAAAACTACGGGTGGCTGCTTCCGATACCTTTGCTCTAGCTTTCAAGGATACTGTCCAATCAGCAGGTCCGGCTACAATTGGAATAATATCAACAGTTGGATTGGCTATGGTAATGGACCATTCTGGAATGACCTTTCTGATTGCCCAGGGATTAAGCGATCTAACGGGTAGATTTTTCCCCATCGTCTCTCCATTGGTTGGAATGTTAGGGTCCTTTGCTACTGGTAGTAATTCAAATTCCAATGTCCTTTTTGTTTCGCTTCAAAAAAACGTAGCCGTCATAATTGCAATTTCTCCAGTCATTCTCGTTGCTGCGCAAACCGCTGGAGGCTCTTTGGGGAGTATGATCGCACCCGCAAAATTGATCATTGGATGCAGTACCGTAAACATGGCAGGTAAAGAAGGATTGGTATTACGGAAAACTTTACCTTATGGAATAGGTATAGCGCTCGTAATTGGGATAACAGGATTAATATTGAGCTTGTTTTGACATGTAATTATTACGAGCATTTGTTATGGAATTCTCTCTTCCTATCTTTTTATAGTCTTGTTTTTCTTCATCGGAGGTGGAGGAGACCCAAAGCTTGACAATCAAGTGATACCTTGTTAAAATCACGCCTGCATTCAATATGGATGCTGGCCGAGATAGCTCAGTTGGTAGAGCATGCGACTGAAAATCGCAGTGTCCGCAGTCCGATTCTGCGTCTCGGCACAAAATAAGACATCCATTAAGCGGGGTGTCTTTTTTTGTGCGGGATAACGTTTTTAGAAAAGCATAAATAATAAGGTTGACGGATTAAATTGTTTTGAGTATAATCCGGTCGTTCGTTGTAAACGACGAACACAACATGGGATACCAACAGCAAGACCCATATGGCAGTAAATTGCGGGCATGGTTCAGTTGGTGGAACGTCTCCTTGCCAAGGAGAAGGTCGTGGGTTCAAGTCCCACTGCCCGCTCAGATGATCGAGGCTGATACAAGTGGATTGTGGTTGTTCCGTTTGTATCAGCCGATTATTTAGGCGACGTGGCCAAGTGGCAAGGCAAGGGTCTGCAAAATCCTCATCAGGGGTTCAAATCCCCTCGTCGCCTCTCATTTTTCTAAAGCTCATCAGGATACACTTCGCTAAAATCCCCTCGTCGCCTCTCTTTTATTAATTTTCTCATGCTAAACTGACAAAAAATCCTTCCTCATGAAAGCGGGAGGATTTTGTTATTACGACGAACTTTGTGAGAAGAAATCTTATACTTAAATTGGATTACTCGTTTCGAAACTCACCGAGTTTCTTTACTTGAAATAGCAGCATATAAATGATATAAAAACCTCACTTCATCAGTGAGGTTTTTTCTAGTCTATCGGAGCAGAGATCTGGCTCGTAATGTGGCTGGTTGCCTGATCGAAGTCTTTTGCCTCGAAATTCTTGAATTTGAATACGGAATGAACACTTCCAATTCTGCCTGGACCTCGCTGGCTTTTTCGACGAGGCCATAGCGGGAAGCGCCAAGGTAGAGAATTTCCAAAATCAGGTTGCGATACGATATTCCTTCAGCATTGGCAATCACACACAGGTCGCTGAATCCGGGGGATAATCCTGGCAATGAATTGATCTCCAGCAGGTATGGTTTTCCGGCGCTATTGCACCGAAAATCGATACGGGAGACATCCACTGCACCAATGGCTTGATGTCCACGGATGGCTAGATTTTGGAGTGTCTTAGCGAATGAGGCGGATATTTTTGCTGGGCAGATAAAATCCGGAACGCCTTCTTGGCCAACAACAAGTGTTTTTGCATCGTGACCGTAGACACCGGGCGTGATGGATCTAGAATTATCCACTTCCAGTACCGGCATACGATGGAATCCATCTTCCTGGTAGTACTGAGGATGGAGGCTGTAAGGTTTGCCATCCGGGCGACCCAACACACCTACTGTAAATTCGCGACCGGAAAGGTATTCTTCCACCAGGGCAGGCTGGTTATATTTTTCAATAACCCATTTTATCCTGGCTCGTAGTTCAAAGCTGTTATTGCAAATGGATAAAGCTCCCATACCCATACCGGTACCTTCTCGAGAAGGTTTAACGAATACCGGGTATTTGAGCGATGGGTCGATTGGTTCATTACCTGTAGTAAACTCTTGAAATGGAGCTACCGGCAAACCAACATCACGCCAGACGCGTTTGGTTAAAGTTTTATCGAGGGCGATTGCATTGGCTGTAACCCTTGATGCAGTATAAGGTATATGCATCATTTCAAATACTGCTGGAGCCTGGGCTTCACGTCCATCGCCGCCAAGACCTTCAGATATGTTGAAAACGATGTCAGGGACGACATCTCTCAGATTGTTTGGTAAGTTGATATCCGCTGGAATAAATACGGTGTGATGACCATCCGATTCGATCGCTGCTCGAATTGCATCGATCGTCTCTTCTTTGTCAAACTCCGCGCCGGCGTCCTCGGGTCCATTTGTTGGTAGTGATGCCCCCCCCTTTACGTTAGCTACGATGGCGACCCGCCATTTCTTGACTGGGCGCGGCCTACTACTGGGAGGTTTATCGCTTTCTTCTGATTCTGTTTCGTACATCTTAATTTCATCCATTATTTTTCTACTCCTGATAATAATGTAATACCAAAAAATGAGTATAAGTCCTTTTTGTAATATTGCAAGGGTTTTTAATACTATTTAACCAATTATTAATATAACTATAATAATCGGGATTTTCGATAAGAGGCAATTGGTATGAATTGTTAATTCGAGAAAAAGTGATCCCCAAAGTATGAACATCAAAGAATCTGAACAATACCAAATAAAACTAACACGGTTGCTTGTCAAAGCAGGTATGGTAGGGTATCCTTAATTCGGGAGTGGTTGAGTTCCGGTGGGCTCCCCGGTCTTCAAAACCGGTGGCGGGTCGCGTTGCGGGCCGCTGTGGGTTCGACACCCATCCATTCCCGCCTTTTTTATTAATATCGAGGATATATGTTGGATCAAGTAGAAGTCTACAACCCGATCATTGCTAAGGTTTTTGCCATACAAAGTTATTCCACAGGAACACAGCGCGATCATTACATAGTCAAGTTTACCGGTAAGTTATATTCAGATGATTCCGCAGCTGCATATGAAGAATTGCATTCTGCCTTATCAAGCTACCAATTAACTCCATTGTTCAGAATGGAATCTGGTGAGCAGGTGATCTACCTGGTAAAAGAGACACCCAAGTTAAAAATCGGAAGCCCTGTCGTAAACCTCGTGTTATTTATTTTGACATTAATTTCTGTCATCATCAGCGGGGTAATATTCACATACAAAGGCCCCGTTGATACTGGTTTCATACCTTTAGCCCTTGATATGATTCGTCATTTACCAGATGGCATCCCATTTGCCATTAGTCTCCTGGCGATTTTATCTGCACATGAGTTTGGCCATTACTTTGCAGGTCGTTACCATAAAACGCTGGTGACATTACCTTACTTCATTCCTTTCCCATTCAGTGCTTTTGGTACAATGGGAGCTTTCATTCAAATGAAACAGATCCCCCGCAACCGGAACCATTTATTGGATATCGGTCTTGCTGGACCCGTTGCCGGCTTCATCGTTGCAGTCCCGGTTTTATTGATCGGCCTTGCCCTGTCAAAAGTCGGGCAGATCCCTACCTCCTTTCCGGCAAGCCAGGGATTCCAGATTGAAGGAAATTCGATCATTTATCTATTATTGAAATACATTACTTTCGGCAAGTTACTTCCAGAACCGGCGACAATGGGTGGTCTCTCTCCCATAATATTCTGGATCAAATACTTCTTTACCGGGCACCCTCTACCACTGGGCGGCGTCGATGTAATGCTTCACCCCGTAGCATGGGCAGGTTGGGCGGGAATTTTAGTGACCTCCCTCAATTTGATCCCTGCCGGGCAGTTGGATGGAGGGCATATTTTTTATGTGCTTTTTGACCAGAAATGGGCGAAAAGAATCCTTCCTGTGATCATTATTATCCTGGGCGGCCTTGGTTTGATCTGGAATGGTTGGTGGTTGTGGGTAGTGTTGATACTACTCTTTGGCCGGTCGCATGCTGAGTTACTTGATCAAATAACTCCACTGGATAATAAGCGAAAAATTTTAGGTGTGATCGCACTTATTCTATTCTTCCTGGTATTTATCCCTGTTCCCCTGATTCTTGTATAATTGTTGGTTATGAAGCTGACCCCACAAAAAATAATCATCCTTGCTAGCATTATTTCATTTGTTATTGCCAGTTGTGCACCTGTCGTCACACCAACAATCCAGGCGACTATGTGTACGGGTGAGAGCTGCCTGCCACCAACAATAACTCCAGTAGTTAAACCTGTGCCCACCTTAACGCCAACCGTTACCCTGGGTGAATCCAGGCAAATTGCTTCAGGAAAGGTAGTCACCTTCTGGCATTCATACCCATTGAGCAGCAGCGGAGTGATCAATATTCTCTTAGATGATTTCAATGCTAACAATCAGGATGGAATCAAAGTAGTGCAAAAAGCTTTTTTTACTGATGATCAACTGGAGCTGGCTCTTTCAGAAACGAATGAGTCTGCGGATCGACCTGATGTCGTCATGGGCGAGACATATCTACTATTTGCCATGGATTCCCAAAAATCATTAACCAACCTTGTGGGTTATCTGTCTGACCCTGTCATTGGTTTATCCGGGGATCAACAAAAAGGAATCAGGCAGGAAAATTGGGACAACCTCACCCATGATGGAAGCTTGGTTGGAATTCCAGCTCAACGAGATGCCACGATCCTTTTATATAATCAAAGTTGGGCTAATTCCCTGGGCTTCAATACGACTCCTGATACATTTGATGAGTTCACGTTACAGACAAAAGCAGCATTTGACGCCAATATCTATCACCAGGAAAAAGTGATGCGGGGAACAGGGGGATGGTTAATAGATATCCATCCGGAGACAGCGCTTGCCTTCATGGGAACGGATTTTGATTTCAACGATCAGGAAAAAGTATTTTCCCAACCAGCCGTACAGGAAATGTTTGCCAAATTGAAAGAACAGGAGAACCTTGGATATGCCTGGCTAGGAAAAAATAGTGACCCGATCCCGTATTTTGTTAATCGGCAAGCATTATTTGTCAGTGCATTAAGCTCTGAATTACCTGAAATTATCATTCACATAAAAACATTGAAGATGAAGGATGAGTGGTCAATTATTCCCTATCCGCAGATTTCGGACTCGGCGAATGAAGTAAGCAAAGGATACTCCTATGGATTGCTTGCGGAAACGAAAGAGCAGCAAATGGCAGGATGGCTGTTCATCCAGTGGATGATGAAACCAGAACATCAGGCGTATATTGGTGCGAACCAATTCACAATTCCAATGGACCAAATGGCTATAGATCAACTGATCAATTTTGGAAATGAATCTCAACTAATCGAATCTCTGCGGCTTATGACAGTAAATGCAGGTGATTTCCCGTCATCTTCATATTGGATATTAGCCAGGTCGATCTTAGGCGATGGATTTCGACAACTGTTCCAGCCTGAAACCAAAATCGAAATGATTCCCTCCATTATTGATGAAATGGATCAAACGTATTCAGACTATCGAAAGTGAAGAAAATCAAACCGTGAAAGTTGTCATTTATACTGATGGAGGATGTGTTCCAAACCCGGGCAGAGGCGGATGGGCTGCTTTGATTCGCTACCCGGGCAGGGATGTCGAAATATCTGGAATGGAACCCCTCACCACCAATAATCGAATGGAATTGACTGCTGCGATCAAGGCTTTGGAAACACTTTCAAACGGATCAGAAGCACAAGTTTTTACTGATTCTGAATATCTGAAAAAGGGGATCACAGAATGGCTGCCCAATTGGCGCAAGAGGGGTTGGAAGCGTAAGGGTGGGACGTTGGCGAATCAGGATCTCTGGATGAAATTGGACGTTCTAACGCAAAAAATCCCGGTCAATTGGAGCTGGGTGCGCGGCCATGCCGGGAATAAGATGAATGAAAGAGTGGATCAATTAGTGGGGAAAGCTATTTCCCAGGCATAATAGTCATTGCCTGGTAAAAATTATTCTTAGAATAAATTCAAGATGCCAATTATATAAGGCAGGTAAACTGGGCGCAGCAATAGTACAACAAGTCCATAAATTATGCCTATTATAAAACCTACGACCACGTCCGACAGGTAGTGAACGCCTAAAATCACCCTGGCCAAACCAACGAGTGGAGCCCAAAAGACAAGTATCCAGGCTAACCATATCGGGCCTAATCCAATAGCCAAAATCCCCAGTGTGAGAGCTCTGGCGGCATGCCCGGATGGGAATGAATGCGGATCTGTAATGCGGTAGATTTGCCCCCATTCTCCTTCAGGCCTACGGCGTCGAATCATGAACTTGAGGGACAGCACAAATACAGCAAGAGCTAATATGCTACCGCTCAGGATCAATGCCCAGATCTTCCAAGTCTTTTCCCCAAATATCACGACCAAAATCAACCCGGCCAACCAGAACCAGGAATCCCCGGAATGGGCAAATACAACAGCAAATGGTTTGATCCATTTGTTGCCTTCAAGTACACGTACAGAACGAGATAACTCTTCGTCTTTTTGAATGATGTTCAGTAATGTCAAGATATCCCGACCCGGCTTAAATCTTCTCGAATGATCTCAAATTGGTGAGGTTTATCGACGTCCATACCAATTTCAGGAAATGTATTTTGAATGAGCTTGCCTTTAATTCCCAATCGGCGGCTAATGATCTTCGCTGCTTCTTCCAGAGTGGCTGAACGGAATAATAATTTTATTAGTAGATCAAAACCCAATATGGATGCCTGCTTCAATGGATTCTTCCGGGCTGCGATCAAATCCACCCATAATTTTGAAGTATTCTCAACCATATCCACCCTGACTGCATTCAGATCACCACCACAAATTGCACAATCTTTTAAATGAGTATACGTTCTCTTTGATTTGGGGTACCTTTTTTCCATTAGTTCCTGGGTGATCACATTGTAAAAAATATCTGCATCGCTTTTTTCGACGATGTCGATGAGCCAGTCAACCATTTCGGTTGTAATCGCAGGAATATCAGAGGCTACCAAAAGAACATGTTCGGCTGATGGATTCAGACGACTTACCTGTTTTATTCCAGTAATAATGTTAGCCAGCATGTCTGCCTGGTTCGGGAGCAAAGTTAAAGGTTTTGGGCATGTGATTCCTCCCAATTCCGATAAACCTATCAAAACAATATGGTCTACATGTTTCGAATGGCTGACTGCATCCAATACCCACTGGACCATTGGTTTACCTGCGATATTAAGCATCGCTTTTGGAGCTCCACGAGTATATTTGTATAGAAGCTCGCCTGGCAGGGGGGTACCACCTGCTGTAATAAGGACATCCATTATTTTAACTCCTGCAGCTGCGGTTCAAAACCGATCTTGTCAACGACTTTTCCCAGGACATCAAAATAATCACCAGGATGAGCATAGTCCACAGGCTGTGTGCGTCCCATGGCTGCAGCAATCGCTGCTTCCATCATATTCGTTCCAAAAGATCTTCCATCAAGGACCGGGGTGGTGGTCATCACATACTGAATACCGCTTTCCTTGAAAAGCTTCATATCATCCTGGGTGGTTGTATTCGTAACGATGATCTTTCCGTCCATACGGTCCGGCATATAGCGGGTAATATAATGGCAATCCCCCGCAATGATGCCAGCCCATTCAAAATACTTTTCCCATTTCGGTGTTCGTTTTTCCTGATCTTCACCAATCGGATATATCCATTTGAATGGAATCCTACCTGCAACAGGCATTAGAATTCCTGCCATCGTTTTAAGTGAGCTAATTGTATACAGGGCTATTGGAATACCAAGTGCAAACATCATATCACCGTATATACATTTATATTTCGGATCCGAAAAGGTTTCTGTCATTCCCCATCGATCTACCCCCGTGACAACAAAAACATTGCGTGATTGGATCTTATCACTAAGGGCTTTTTCGAGGGCTGGTCCCGCTTTTGCTTCCAGCGTATGTTTTAGGCCAGTGCCGTCCAAAACAGGGGTTTTAGTTACATATCTGGTAAGGGATAGCACTGAATACATGGGATACCATTTCCCCCCAACCAGAATCCCAAGATCTGCACCCCCCACTCCAAAAGCGTCAACTTTTCCATCCAATTCTCGATACATCTGAGCAGCTTTTTCCATATCTCCATCGGTGCCAATACGTTCAATGCTGACCTTTTCGCCAAGTAGTTCGATTTCAACAGCTTTATCACGTTTTGATGATCCAATACTTATGCTGACTGCTCTTTTCATTTGTTAGCCTCCAGGAATGAAATTGCAAGATTTGAGTATACACCGAGTCCGACACTCTGGAAAGATTAACACCAATCATGGTAATTCGATCTAAATGGCGATATCTATTTAACTTTGATTTCATTAATTTCAAAAAAAAGCGGAAATAATAGTAACAAAATGGCTAAAACTGTTGTATTATTAAATTTGCGTTGTATAATACTGCAAACATAAATAATACAAGTGAACAAAAGTGAAGGAGGTGAACCTAATCGTCATAAACAGGTTAGGATTAAGCTATTTCTATTCAAATTCATTTAGTTTCAAGAATATTTACGGAGGAGAAAAGTGAACAAGAAAGCATTATTTACCCTGATGGCAGTTATTGTTGTTTTGAGCATGGTGATCACATCATGCGCTCCTGGACAAACAGCTGCCAAACCCTATAAAGAGCAACCTTATGCTCCATTGAGTGTTGCAGCCCCGAATTGTGATTACGGTGGAATCATCAAGGAAATCAAATCCCTGGATGCCCTCACCGTAGAATTCGACCTGTGTGTCCCTGACCCGGCCTTCCTGCCAAAAGTTGCATTCTCTGTATTCGCGGTACAACCCAAAGAATACATTGAATACGCCATGATGGATGGCAAGATCCTGGAAGCACCGGTTGGAACAGGCCCATATTCTGTAGAGAAATGGACCCGTGGAGATAGCATTACCTTCACAAGAAATGAGAAATATTGGGGCGAGAAAGCCAAGACTAAAACTTTAGTCTTCAAGTGGGCAGCAGAAGGTGCAGCCCGTTTGCTTGAGCTTCAAGCTGGAACAGTGGATGGTATTGACAATCCTACTCCCGATGATTTTGAGAAGATCCAGGCTGATTCAACTTTACAATTCCAGCCCAGGGAAGCATTGAACATTTTCTACATTGGCATGACCAATACACACCCGCCGTTTGACAATATCAAAGTTCGCCAGGCATTTGCCATGGGTATTGATCGCCAGCGGATCGTGGATAACTTCCTTCCTAAAGGATCAACTGTTGCTTCACACTTTACACCATGCTCCATTCCGAATGGCTGTGTAGGTGACGAGTATTATAAATTTGATCCAACCGCTGCCAAAGCCCTCTTAGCTGAAGCAGGTTTCCCGGATGGATTTGAAACAACCATCACCATGCGTGACGTTGTCCGTGGCTACCTCCCTGAACCAAGTGTTGTAGCTACCGATATTCAAGCACAATTAAAAGAAAACCTGAATGTCACTGCTGAGATCGTCGTGATGGAATCTGGCGCATTTATTGAAGCGACAGCAGCCGGTGATGTTGGTGGTTTACATTTGTTGGGTTGGACCGGTGATTACCCTCACATTACCAACTTCCTGGATTACCACTTTGGGGCAAACCAATCACAATTTGGCACTCCATACGCGGATATCTATGAAAACCTGCAGAAAGGTGCTCAACTCGCTGATCCTCAAGCGGCAGAACCATTCTATGTAGCTGCCAATAATGCGATCAAAGAAAATGTTCCTGCGATCATAGTCTCTCATGCCGGTTCCGCTGCCGCTTTCCGCGCCGATGTTGAAGGTGCCCTTGCCAGCCCGCTTGGCAATGAATACTTTGCTGTAGCCAAGCCCGGTGATCGTGATACCTTCGTCTGGATGCAGAATGCTGAACCGATCTCTTTATACTGTGCTGATGAGACCGATGGTGAATCACTGCGTGCCTGCGAACAGGTACTTGAATCATTGCTCAGTTTCAAAGTTGGCGGAACAGAGGTTTTGCCTGGTCTGGCAACATCCTGTGATCCAAATGCAGATCTGACTGTGTACACCTGCCATCTGCGTGATGGTGTGAAATTCCACGATGGTTCCAAACTGGATGCCAGCGATGTTGTTCAATCCTTTGCTGTTGCTCTCGATGCAGCCAACCCGCTGCATAAGGGTAATACGGGTGCATTTGAATACATGACCACCCTTTGGGGTTCATTGATCAATGTTCCTGCACAGTAGTAGACAAATTGTTTTGTAGTATATAATTTGACAACGCGGTATGCGACTTAATAATTGCTGCACACCGCGTTGTCATGTTTCGTTAATGTGAATGAAATGATATCATCATGATTCAGTACACTATCCGCCGTTTATTGCTGGCTATTCCTGTCATTTTTGGTATCCTGATCGTAACTTTTGCGCTTTCCCGAATGATTCCGGGAGAACCGTGCAAGGCTATGCTGGGTGAGAAAGCAACAGCACAAGTATGCGAACAATTTACGAAACAATACGGGTTGGATAAACCGATACCGGTTCAATTTGCAGTTTTTATGGGGAAAATGCTGCAGGGCGATTTCGGTGAATCCATTCGTTTCAGCCGGCCGGTTACGTTAATACTAATTGAAAGATTACCCACAACTATAGAACTTGGATTGTTTGCATTATTAATTTCCTGCGTGATCGGTATACCTGCAGGTATCCTTTCCGCACTTAAGCGTAATTCGCCAGTTGACGTTGTTGTAATGGTCATATCGAATATCGGCGTCTCCATGCCGGTTTATTGGTTGGGATTAATGCTGGCATACTTCTTTGCTTTGGTATTGAAAGATACTTTCCTGTGGTTGCCTCCGACAGGCCGCCTTACCGCTGGTATCAGCTCCATCCCATTCTATGAATTATGGAATCTTCCTTATATATCCGAATCATTCGGGCATTATATGTTGCAATTCTTTTCTAATTTTCTCGTTTTTAATAGCATCATCACCGGAGATTGGGCTGTGCTCAAAGATGCAGTAACGCATTTGATACTGCCAGCCTTAGCTTTAGGCACCATTCCCATGGCGATCATAGCCCGGATGACCCGGTCTTCCATGCTGGAAGTCTTGAAGCAGGATTATATCCGGACAGCCAGGGCAAAGGGATTGCAAAGAAACCTTGTCATATTGAAACATGCACTGCGCAACGCCATGCTGCCGATTATAACGATCATCGGATTGGAGGTTGGAGTATTATTCGCAGGAGCATTACTGACCGAAACGATATTTGGCCTTTCAGGGGTCGGAAGAATTCTCTACGAAGCGATCACTGCACGAGATTATCCGATCATCCAGGCTTTCACAGTAGTTATTGCGACAGGCTATGTATTTGTAAATCTACTGGTGGATCTGTCGTACGTCTTTATTGATCCACGCATACGATTGGAGTAGCACGAATGGCAGTTAATACAACAACCATTAATAAGAATACCATCAAAGATTATCGCTCCAATAGCCTGTGGCGGCTGACACTACGTAGAATTATGCGCCAACGGTCAGCCATTATTGGAATGGTGATCCTTGGAATCCTGCTATTGATTGCGATTTTTGCGGATGTCATCGCACCTTTTAGTCCCTACCAGGTATTGATTGGAATTGAAAATGTGGATAAACGCCAGGCACCGTGCATACACCTGTTGGGATGCCCGGCAGATCAGCCTGAGCATATCATGGGTACAGATGGAAACGTCAGGGATGAATTCAGCCGAATTATTCACGGAACCAGGATCTCCCTGTTTGTGGGTTTTTCCACGGTAGGGGTTGCCATCATCATTGGAACTTTACTAGGAGCTATTGCCGGTTATACTGGCGGCTGGTTGGATAATTTGATCATGCGTTTTCTCGATGTCCTGCTGGCTTTCCCTTCCCTGCTATTGGCGATCACGATCGTATCCGTACTCGGAAAGGGACTACAGAATGCGCTGCTTGCCATAGCCATCGTTTCGATACCTTCCTATGCAAGGGTGGTTAGGGCAAGTGTATTATCCGTTAAGGAAAACGAGTATGTTGCTGCCTCGAAAGCCTTGGGCGGAAATCATAGCCACATCCTCTTTGGAAGGATCCTGCCAAATGCCATAGCACCCCTAATAGTGCGTGGAACTCTGGGAATTGGAACTGCCATTTTGGATGCTGCCGCCCTCTCCTTTATTGGATTAGGGGCACAACCTCCATTGGCAGAATGGGGTCAAATGTTAGGAAGTGAACGCAATCAATTATTTACTGCCCCACATCTGGTTTTTTATCCTGGTATTGCAATCATGCTAACAGTGCTGTCATTCAACCTTTTGGGTGACGGTTTACGAGACGCGATCGATCCAAGGTTACGATCAGCGGAATAATGGAGTATATATTGTGGAAAAATTGAATACCCCACTTCTGGAAGTGGAGAACCTGGTCACTTATTTCTATACCGATGAAGGTATTGTTAAAGCAGTCGATGGAGTGGATTTTACTGTATATCCGGGTGAGATAATTGGCCTTGTGGGTGAGTCTGGTTGTGGTAAAAGTGTCACATCCTTTTCCATCATGAGATTAATTGAACCACCCGGAAAGATCGTGGCTGGCAGGATACTTTTCCAGAATAAGAATTTGCTTGAAATGAATGAAACAGAAATGCAGAATATCCGCGGTGCGCAAATCTCGATGATATTCCAGCAACCGCAGAGCTGCCTTAATCCTGTTTTTACAATCGGATCACAAATTGAAGAAGTCTTCCAGATCCATGGAAAGATCACCAAAAAAGAAGCGGCTGATAAAGCAGTGGAACTGCTCAAATTGGTGGGAATTCCGGATGCAGCCAAAAAGGCAACCGCTTTCCCTCATGAAATGTCAGGGGGTCAGGCACAAAGGGTAATGATTGCAATGGCCCTTGCGCTAAATCCGAAGCTCCTGATTGCGGATGAGCCGACTACTGCTTTGGATGTGACAATTCAAGCACAAATCCTAAACTTGCTCGCTGACCTGCGTGGAAAGTTCAATACTTCTGTGATCCTCATCACCCATGACCTGGGTGTCATAGCTGAAATGGCGGACCGCGTGGCGATCATGTATGCAGGGAAGATCGTCGAAATGTCAGATGTGCTCAGCCTGTTTGACAACCCGATGCATCCATATACACGCGGATTGATCGCCTCAGTTCCTATCATGGGAGAGATTAAAGAAAACCTGGATACTATCCTGGGGAATGTGCCAAATTTGATAGACCTGCCAAAGGGCTGCCGGTTCGCATCGAGATGTATCCCCCGAGAGGAATATGGTTTGAAAATTTGTACAGAGGTGGAACCTGAGCTAAGTCCGACCCATGGCGAACGGCACCTAACACGCTGCTGGTTATACCAGGATGCAGAAGGACATAAAGCGCCATTAGCAGGGAACAATTAATGGTAATCATTGAACAGGATGGATCGATCCATGAATGTTGAAGTAAAAAGTAGCCCGAATTTGGTTGAAGTAAAAAACCTGGTTAAGTATTATCCAGTCCTGGGAGGAGTCTTTAAACGAGTCGTGGCTCATGTTAAGGCTGTAGATGGTGTTACTTTTGATATCAAACAGGGAGAAACGCTGGGCTTGGTGGGTGAATCAGGTTGTGGAAAATCCACCGTCGGGCATACCATCATCCGCCTGCTGGAAAAGACCAGTGGAACAGTTGATTTCAGTGGTGTGGATGTATTTTCCCTTAAAGGGGAAGAGCTGAAACAGATGCGGAAAAATATGCAGATCGTGTTTCAGGATCCCTATGGATCGCTGGATCCACGACTGCCAATTGGCGATTCGATCGCCGAAGGATTAAAGATCCATCGCATTGGTACAAACCAGGAACAATTTGAGATGGTATTATCCATCATGAGTAAAGTCGGTCTGGAGGATTATCATGCAGTACGGTATCCGCACGAGTTTTCAGGCGGGCAAAGACAGCGTATAGGTATCGCCCGGGCACTGATTTTGAATCCAAAATTCCTCGTTCTCGATGAACCGGTCTCTGCTTTGGATGTTTCTGTCCAGGCGCAAGTACTGAACTTGCTAAAGCAGCTTCAAAAGGATATGGGACTGACATATCTTTTCGTTGCCCATAACCTGGGTGTGGTGGAGCATATCTCCGACCGGGTGGCAGTGATGTACCTGGGTAAGATCGTTGAGATCACCTCTCGGGAACAATTATTTTTGAAACCTCTGCATCCATATACACAGGCGTTAATGTCTGCCATCCCGGTGCCAAACCCAAAATTGAAGAAGCAGCGGATGATCCTGTCGGGAGATGTTCCCAGTCCGCTCAATCCGCCATCCGGCTGCCGTTTCCATCCGCGCTGCCCGATCGCCAAAGCGGACTGCTCAGTCAACGAACCGGAGCTGAGGGAATTATTACCAGGGCACCAGGTGTCCTGCCATTACGCGGAACAATTCAAGTAGAGTGAACGATCATTCTCTCCCCGGCAACGGGGAGTTTCTATTTAACCAATGAGTATGATGTTCTATCCAGGTGTAATATTGCAAAAAAACTGCAATAACAGGATCAGAATATCATTATTGCTTTATATATCTGCTTATTAAAAAAGACCTTTTTCAATCCATCAATCCCATTCTTGAATGGATACTAAAATAGCCCTATACAGAAGCTATACCAAATGATTACAAGAAGGATACTATAAAACTAGGAAGTCACTGAAATCGGAAATATTTATGAATTCGATTAGTAGCTAACCCAAGCAGATACCAAAGAGCATGTCTTTAAATAATTAAAGTAGGAATAATGAAGAATACACCCCGGCAAACAAAACGTAAAGCACAAAGGAAACAACAATTACAACGCAGAGTTATCACAATAGGCGGAATAAGCCTGGCGGTCATTGCAGTAATTGTGATCATAGTGCTTGCTCTAAGCAAAACACCCAGCCCTAGCGGGCTGATGGGTGAAGAAGTATTAATTCAGTCAGCAGACCATGTTTCTGAAGATATCCAACCCGGTCCGTATAATTCAAATCCTCCTGCAGGAGGTAATCATTTTGAGGAAGATTTCCCGGCCAAGTTTTACCAGGAAACGGATCTGGCTACTCTTCCCAAGTATCCAGAGGGGTATCTGGTGCACAGTCTGGAACACGGTTATGTGATCTTCTGGTACAACTGCCAGGTTCCCAACACCGATTGTACAGCATTGAAGCAGACCATTCAAAAGGTGATGGATGAAACAGGAGGCACCAAATTAATTGCCTTCCCCTGGACGGATATGAATATTCCTCTGGCAATGACTTCGTGGGGAAGAATTCTCAAGTTTGACAAACCTGATCCAGCACTCATGAAACAGTTCGTGGAGAGAAACCGGTATCAGGCACCAGAGCCAAATGCGCCCTGATCGATCATTTTAGAAAAATAAGCTTTACCAACACCAATGCTCCGAAGAATAACATTGTCAGACCCAGTCCAGACCAGATTTGACTGGATGTATGCTGATCTTCAATTTCAAGGTTCGGCATTAGCCCCTTTAATTCCCAGAGAGGGCCGCCAAACCAGGTGAAGATAATACCGCCCAATAAACCGCCAAGATGCCCCCAGTTATCTATGCCGGGAGACAGCCCCAAAACCAGGTTGACACCGGCAATGGTGGCAGAATTGATCAAGATCTTCCTGGCCTGACCCCCGAAAAATTTCCTGTTCTGGAAAACGAACACGGCTTCTGCTGCCAGTAACCCAAAGATGGCTGTGGATGATCCAAGGGAAGGATTAGGTGAGAAGATGAAAGACATCACATTCCCGGCAAATCCGGCTGAAACATATAATAATATGAAACGCAGTTTCCCAAAATTGAACTCCAGGCCGCGGCCAAGTACGATCAATGCATACATATTGAATAACAGGTGGATGATCGAGCCATGCAGCAGCATGGGTGTGAAGAGGCGCCAGTATTGCCCTGCGCTGATCAACTCATTGACCTTTCCGCCCAATGCAAAACCATAATCAATTCCGGTTAAATATTTACTTCCTGCTTGAAAAAGATAGGCTAGAACCGTGATCGCAAGAATAAAATAGATGACAACAGGTTTGCTGCCATTGAATCGGACTTGAACACGAGGTTGAGGTGGATTGATTTCTTGCGGGGGCTGGTTGTCAAAACTTGACGATGGCTGGTTGTTGGGGGGATTTTGATCAAAACTCATATTTTTACCTGGCGCTGAACGACTCGGTGGTGTTCCGCTTTAATGATGGTTTCGATATTGCTGACTGCTTCTTCCAATTTGCCCTGCGGGTTATATACAAGGTAGTCAAAAATGGAAATGCTCTCCATCTCTTTTCGGGTGGTGGCCATACGCAGTTCGATTGTTTCAGGTGTTTCTGTTTTACGGTCCATCAAGCGCTGCCTCAGTTCGGATTCGCTGGAAGGCAGCAGGAAAATCATTAGTGCCTCAGGGAATAATCCTCTGATCTTCATTGCACCTTGAAAATCGATGCGAAGGATCACATCTTTTCCTTTCGCCCAAACATTTAACACCTGTTTTTTGGGGATTCCTTTATATTGATCGTAGACGAGGGAATGCTCTAAAAACTCATTGTCCCGGATCATACGCTCGAACTCTGATTTTGTAATGAAGAAGTAATCCACTCCTTCCTGTTCTTTTATCCTTTTTTCACGTGATGTAGCGGTGACAACAAAGTCCATACTGTCATTTCTAAGCAGCAATTCCTTCACAACGGAATCCTTTCCGACGCCGGAAGGCCCCGATATAACGATCAGGAAAGGTTGGGTATGCAGAACATCAAAAGATATGGGTTCATTATTCATGAGCACCTGTCAGACTTAAGAGTTTGTTCGATAATTGTATTCCATTTTTTCAATAGCTGATTATAATCTGTTCTGGACAATTCAGTTTGGAGGTACAGGTATATGCCCACTTATGATTTTCGGTGTTTGAACTGTGGAAAGCGGTTTGAGGTTTTACTCAGCTTTTCGGAATATGAAAAAGCTGAAATTAAATGTTCCTTTTGCGGGAGTGCAGAAGTCCAAAGGAAAATTGGCCGGATCAGGGTGGCACGGTCAAACGAGAGTCGGGCAGATGAGTTTTCCGATCCTTCCATGATTGACAATATGGGTCAGGATCCCGAATCCATGGGAAGGATGATGCGGAAGATGAGCAGTGAAACTGGTGAACCGATGCCACCAGAGTTTGATGAGGTGGTCGGTCGGTTGGAAAGAGGGGAATCACCGGAAGAGATCGAAAAACAAATGCCAGACCTGGGGAGTGAAGGCGGATTCCCTGATGGCGATTTTGATTAACTAAAATGTTTTTCTATTGAACTGCCCGTTGGAGTTGATCAAAGGAAGTGAACCAGGCGATCCGGTTGATAAAGTCAAATAGGGAAGCGCTCTTATCTCTTAATGCCCGCACTGCCGGGCCGACGGGATCATTACCAGCAGCCCCTCCCGGTTCATCTGCATAAGCTCCATGAAAAGCAAAGTAGGCCTGGTTTAATTTCCTGATCTGGTAACCGTTCTCCCACAGGAATTGTCTGCGCTGTTCCATATAGGCCTCCGCTTCGTCAATTTTCCCGGCAGCTAGCAGTTCATCGACATGCAGACGGGTGATGTGCATTTCAGCGCGGAAATCAAAAGCCGGGGGTGAAGAAGGTTCGGTTGGTTTCTCGTCGGAAGGCGGAGCTGTTGGTTGCGGCGGAGGTGGAGGTGGGACTCTTTCAGGGTAATAGCGGGCGATCACTACACTGGCTATCTCCTTTCCAGCCAGTGAAGCTGTTGTTTCATTCATCGTCCGCAATTCCGGGGTCGTATCGTAATTGATACCCAGAGGCCTGAGTTCCAGGTAGTTGTGGATCCATTCATGGGAGATCACTTCCAACAACCAGTTGAGATCATCCGTTTCTTGCACCATGGTCGGGTAGGTTCCGATACCGCCGACCTCTTCCACCAATGCGGAGACATTCAGGCTGCTCGAGACATTGTTTTCCAATGAGATCATTTGCTCAATCGTAATTCCAGGTATTATGGATATATTGGCGTCCTGTCGGATTGATTCGCGAGGCGAAACGATGAGTGCAAATGGCAGAGGGGATGAATGGTATAAAACGGAAGGGATGGGCTTCCCGGCAGTAGTCAAATAGAGATCATATAAAACCGTAGAAATTTGACGTTGAAGAATACTCTCTGAAGCCGGACCAATTTGTTTGACCTGTTTGATCAGAGAATCTCTTTTTGCAACAAGAATCTCCGATTCAGTTTTAGGGTCATTGATTACTGGATCCGAAAAAATCGTGACCAGATCCTGGTTGACCTGGCGTAAATCACGTATGACCGTGATATATTCTTCGATCAATACGTGCTGTTCATCCGAATTTACCAGATCAGGATAATTTATCGCTGATTCGCCTGCTTTGATTCCAAAGGCATCCAATGTCCAGGTAATATAATCGAATTCAATTTGACGGGTGAAACGACGAATATTTTCCACCGGATCCGTGGAGGGTAGAGTGCTCCTTTGGATTACAAGCAAAAGGAACATGAAGATTAATAATAGTCGGAATACCCGCTTAAAAAATCTCATACTGTTATCCAAATGATTTATACAAATGTAAAACCTTTCCATTGATTCTTACGTACATATTATAAACATCCATTATAATCTGTGATATTATTAGGACACCTAATCATTATTACACAAGAGAGAAGAAAATGAAGAAAAGACTACTATATATAGGAATTGTAATTGTTGTTATTGCGGTTGGAGCTTTCTTTTTTATTCGATACCAGAATGCAAAAAAGCAGAGCGCATCCAGCTTTCAAACTTTAGTTGTGGAAAAAGGTATGCTTACCGGAACTGTTGGAGCAACAGGCACCGTGCATGCTAATCAGTCGGGTTGGCTTGTCTGGCAGACGAGCGGTACCGTTTCAGAAGTAAATTTCAAACTCGGAGACAAAGTTAAAGCCGATGATGTCTTGGCTTTATTGAATAAAACTTCTCTATCACAAAACATAATTTTGGCTGAAGCTGATTTGGTTTCTGCTCAGAAAGCATTGGATGATCTAAAAACCTCCAAACTTGCTGCAGCAAATGCGGAGTTGGCATTGGTTAATGCTCAAGAAGAATACGAAGACAGGTTGCAGGATCGGGAATACTTAAATTCGACAATCAATTATGAATATATCAAGATGACTGCGTTGGGACCACGTATCAGAAAGGGGAAACGTGATGCTACTGAAAAAGAGATCAATGAAGCGGATGCCAAACTGGCTGTTGCAACAGCTAAAATGGAAGATGCACAAAAAGAGTGGGATAGACTAAAGAATGGTCCGGACCCTCGTGATATCGCAGCTGCAGAGGCAAGGGTGGCTGCAACTCAAGCCACAATAAATCTGGAATTTATTTCAGCCCCGTTTGCAGGGACGATTACAGATATTCCTGTAAAAGTGGGTGATGTCGTTTCTGCAGGCAGCCAGGCATTCAGGGTGGATGATCTCAGTCATCTTCTTGTGGATGTGGATGTTTCAGAAATTGATATCAACCGGGTGAAACTTGGTCAGGATGTTACACTATCGTTTGACGCGATTCTTTCAAAAGAGTATCACGGAAAAGTAACATCAGTCGCACGGGTAGGTACATCCAACCAGGGAGTTGTGAATTTTACCGTGACAGTTGAATTAACGGATGCCGATGAACTCGTTCTACCTCAGATGACAGCCGCTGTAAATATTGTTGTTGTTCAATTATCTGACGTCACTTTGATTCCGAATCGTGCTGTTCGTTTGGTTGATGGGCAGCGTGTCATTTACATTTTGAAGAATGGTGTTCCTACTGAAACAAAAATTGAACTTGGTGCCAACTCAGATACTACCAGCGAGTTAATTTCCGGTGATGTTAAGGTCGGAGACATCATTGTACTTAATCCTCCTACTAATATGTTCGCGGGTGGTCCTCCCCAGGGTATGAGGAGATAATCTATGGCTGATTGTGTGATTTCTGCTCATAATTTAAGAAAAGTCTACAAAATGGGTGAAATGGAAGTGAATGCCCTGGATGGGGTGGACTTATGTGTGGATCGTGGTGAAGTAATCGCTATCATGGGGCCCTCCGGTTCAGGAAAGTCAACACTGATGAATATTTTGGGATGCCTGGATCACCCAACTGAAGGTGAATACTATCTGGATGGTGAACAGGTTTCCAATTTAAGGGATGATCAATTGGCGGATATCCGCAATAGAAAAGTCGGGTTCATATTCCAAAATTTTAATCTTCTTCCCCGTCAAACAGCATTAGCCAATGTAGAGTTGCCAATGCGTTATGCAGGTATCAAACAAGGTCGGAGTCAATTGGCTCGGGAGGCTCTGGAACTGGTTGGACTTGGTGACAGGATAAAGCATAAACCTACTGAGCTATCCGGCGGCCAACAGCAACGGGTGGCAATCGCCAGATCACTCGTCAATAATCCAGCCATCATCATGGCAGATGAGCCAACCGGGAATCTTGATTCCAAGTCAGGCAAGGAAATAATGGAATTATTATTAAAACTAAATCGGGATAGAGGAACGACACTTATTATCGTAACCCATGATCCCATAGTCTCCTCTCAAACGCAAAGGGTGGTTAGATTAAAAGATGGCCAGGTGGAGGTGGCAGCATGAACCTTGGACAGGCTATCATTGAGGCATTAGAAAGCTTAGTTTCCAACAAATTGCGATCTGGTTTGACCATTCTCGGTATTGTCATCGGGGTAGCTGCGGTTATTGCGATGTTGGCTGTAGGGCAGGGAGCTCAAGATTCAATCACCGGATCTATCAGTGGTATAGGGACCAACCTGTTATTCGTGTTTGAAGGCAACCAAAATGTTGATATTCGCAACCCAAAACCGATCACGATCTCTGATTCGCAGGCACTATTGGATAGATTCCAGGCGCCATCTGTTGAAGATGTCTCGGCTGCAATTAACGGATCTGTTAAAGTAGTATTTGGTGCCGAACAAACAAATTCAACTGTGACAGGAATCACACCAAACTACCAGACGATGCGTAACTATTCCTTGCTTGAAGGTAGTTTTATCACAGATGAAAATCTTAATGGAAATGCTTCTGTGGTTGTTCTTGGCAATAATGTGGCGACCAAATTATTTGGTCAAGCGGAAGGTGTCAATGGAGAAATAATAAGGATTGAAGGTGCACCATTTAGAGTAATTGGTGTGCTCGAGAAGAAAGGTGGCAGCGGTTTTGGAAGCGAAGACGACGTCGTTCTGATACCTTTTACCACAGCACAAACGAGGTTGATTCGCAAAACAAATCACGAGGCTGTTGATATTCTTTTAGTTCAGGCAACAAGTGCAGATACTGTTATGGCCGCTTCAGATGAAGTATCACAAATACTTCGTCAGCGCCACCGCACAAAAGTTGGGGAGGATGATTTTACTGTTTTTTCTCAGCAGGATTTCGTGGCGACAGCACAGACTATCACGGGAGTACTAACGATCTTTCTGGGAGGTATAGCAGCCATCTCACTGCTTGTAGGTGGAATTGGCATCATGAATATCATGCTGGTTTCTGTAACTGAACGAACACGTGAGATCGGATTGCGTAAAGCCCTTGGAGCTAGAAGGAGAGATATACTCATCCAATTCCTGACAGAATCGGCATTATTAAGCCTTCTTGGAGGTATCGTAGGAATCGGATTAGGATATCTGATTGCTCTAATTGTAGGCAAGGTCGCTCTGGCGAGTGGCACACCATTTACGCCCAATGTAGGTGTAAATTCCATTATCATGGCTACACTTTTCTCGACAGCAGTGGGTTTATTCTTTGGAATTTATCCAGCAAACCGCGCTGCAGCGCTTGAACCAGTAGAAGCATTAAGATATGAATAACCCTTCATTCTGATTCCAGTTGTTGAAAATCGGGTAGAATTAACCCGGGGATAAAATTTTCAACATACAGACTGGAGGAAGAACGATGGTTAGTTACAAAGTTTTACTTACAGACGGATTGGAAGAAAATGGACAATCGTTAATGCGGCAGTCCATTGAAGTAGATGATAAAAGTGGAATCAGCGCAGAAGATTTATTAAACATTGTTGGTAATTATGACGCATTAATTGTCCGCGGCCGCACAAAAGTGACCGCGGCAATTTTTAATGCGGGAAAGAAACTCAAAGTTGTTGGTCGAGCTGGGGTTGGTGTGGATAACATCGATTTACAGGCTGCGAAAGCTGCCGGTGTTACGGTTGTCAATTCCCCAATGGCTACTACCGTAGCGGTTGCAGAACTTGCGATGAGTATGATGTTAGCGCTAGTGAGGGAAATTCCGAGAGCAGACCATTCCATGAAAGAGGGGAAATGGTTAAAGAAAGAATTTGAAGGCACTGAATTGAACGGAAAAGTACTTGGAATCATCGGTATGGGTCGGATTGGTGCAGCTGTGGGTTCAAGAGCAGCAGCATTTGGAATGACCTTGGTTGGATATGATCCTCTTATTGAAGCCAAAGAGATCAAAGAGCGGGGAGCCGAGCCTGTTTCTTTAGCTGAATTATATAAACAAGCAGATATGATCACACTGCATATTCCACTCACACCAGAGTCAAAAAACATGATCAATTCGAGTAGTTTCGCACAAATGAAAAAAGGTGTTTATCTGGTTTGTGCGGCACGGGGTGGTGTGATCGAAGAAAATGCACTATTCGAAGCTTTAAATTCCGGCCAGGTGGCTGGTGCAGCCCTGGATGTGTTTTCTACTGAACCGCCCGGATTAACTGACCTGGTAAGCCATCCAAAGGTAATCGCTACACCTCATATTGGTGCCCAAACGATGGAAGCTCAAGGTAGAGCAGCTTATGATATATCTACAGAAATCATCCGTGCATTAAATGGACAACCTCTTCGCTGGAAAGTGGCATAGATTAAGGATAATATGAATAAAAAGTTGAAGGAATTAAAAGATATCCTGGCTGAAGTTGCTGATCTTGTCGGCGCACAGGCTGTGCTGAGTTGGGACCAACAAACTTATATGCCTGCAGGAGGTGCTGAAAGCCGGGGCGAACAGCTTTCAACCCTTGCCCGGATCACTCATGATAAATTTACATCTCCCCGGATTGGAGAATTATTGTATGACCTTAGCCGGACAGCTTCACTACAAGATCCCAACTCGGATGACGCAAGGTTAGTTAAGGTGACCTCAAGGGAGTATGCAAAGCAAACCAAAATATCTTCTGAATGGGTGGCTGAATATGCACAGGCGACTGCAATGGCACAGGATGCTTGGGTGGCTGCAAGAACTGAATCCAACTTTGCCAAGTTCCAACCACACTTGGAGAAAGTTGTTGATCTGAAACGGAAATATGCGGAATTCTTTGCTCCTTATGATCATGTTTATGATCCACTCCTTGATGATTACGAACCCGGACTAAAAACGAAAGAAGTAAAGGATATTTTCTTAAGACTGAGGGAAGAGCAAGTGAAACTGATCAAAATGATCAGCCAAAAATCTCAAGTTGATGATTCATTCATCATGAAGGATTACAGCGAATCAAAACAATGGGATTTTGGAGTGGATGTCATCACTAGGTTTGGATATGATTGGCAAAATGGACGCCAGGATAAAGCTGCTCACCCATTTACAACAACATTCGGATATGGGGATATCAGGATAACTACTCGGTTCTTACTCAACAATGGTGTATCGTCATTGTTTTCCACGATGCACGAAGCAGGTCATGGAATGTATGAACAGGGAATTAGTGAAAAACTTAGGCGCTCAGTTTTGTTCACTGGTGCCTCTATGGCGATACATGAATCACAATCCCGGATGTTTGAAAACCTGGTTGGGAGATCACTTGAATTTTGGACATTTTTCTACCCCCGTTACCAGGCACTAATGTCAGAACATCTTGCTGATGTTCCACTTGAAAAATTCTATAAAGGGATCAATAAAGTTGAACCTACATTAGTAAGGGTTGAAGCAGACGAGGCAACCTATAATTTGCATATTATGCTGCGTTTGGAATTAGAGATCGCATTAATGGAAGGTAAACTTGCTGTTAAAGATCTACCTGATGCATGGAATACAAAGATGAAAGATTATCTGGGGATCACTCCTCCTAATGATGCAAAGGGAGTTTTACAGGATATTCATTGGTCCTCGGGATATATTGGATATTTCCCAACCTATGCACTAGGCAACCTGGTTTCAGCACAATTATGGGAAAAGATCCTGGAAGATATTCCAGCGTTACCATCAAACATTCGATCCGGGGATTTTTCACAACTATTAGCCTGGTTGCGGGACAAAGTTCACCAACATGGTGCCAAATATGATCCACAGGAAATGGTACAGAAGATCACAGGTTCAAAGATCACTCCGGAACCATATCTAAGATACTTGAAAAAGAAGTATTCAGACATATATAACCTATAGTTAGCGGGTACTCCGGGGATAGAATTGCATGAATTGAATTCTCCCCGGAGACTACGTCCAAATTTATAATCAGGCATAAAGATTGCATTACATCAACTGTGAGGACCAATTATGCCAAAAATACTTTTTGTTGATGATGATCCTGTGACCCTTGAACTGATGGGTCAAGCTGCACGATTACTCGGCCATCAAGCAATTTTAGCAAGAACAGGTGCAGATGCGCTTGTAAAGGCTAGCGAACAAAATCCCGGAGTAATTTTTCTTGATTTGATGATGCCAGACATGGACGGTCTCCAGGTTCTTGGTCACCTCCGTAATCAAGAAAAAACGAATTTGATCCCTGTTATCGTACTATCAGCTGGTGCCAGTTTGGATGATTCGATAGTCTGCCAGGCTGCAGGAGCTCAGGATTACTTGACAAAGCCAGTGCAATTACAAACATTGATGGATACGATTAAAAAATATACCTCTTCATAAGCTATGCTATTAAGAAAATTATTTATTAGCGAGCGAAGAGCCTATTTCGCGTTGATGTATATAATATTTTTCCTAATAGCTGCCTCATGTACAGATGCAAGTGATCAGAACAATAATAGTCCTATCCTCACTGAGATTGTTCAGGGCAGTCTAACCCCAATTCAATATAGTTTAATATCATCAACACAGGAAGCTGCTGTCATCCCAATTGCAAGCAGTATTCCAGAAATTACATTATCTGGTTTGGAAACCAGTCCGACTTCAACAATTGTAATTATTAATCAATCACCAACACCTTCCAAAACATATACACCTACTAAAATACCCTCGCGCACGAAAGCGCCCACAAAGACAAGAGTTCCGACTCGAACACCTAAACCAACGGCTATACCTCCAACACCGGTCCCTCAGGATAATCCGGTGCGGATCTTCAATCCTGCATCCTATTCAAAAATTACCTCTCCATTCAACCTGCTGGTTGCCGTTATTCCAGGTTCAGGTGGAAATGTACACATGCAATTAACTGGTGAAAATAACAGGCTAATCCTGGAAAAATCCTGGATTTTTCATTATGCAAATGGAAGAAGGACGACAATTGATGAAGATTTTGATATTACGATCTCCGGGGTGGCAGAAGCTGGGCGGTTGTCAATTTATACATTGGATGAGAACGGCAGGATAATGGCTCTTTCTTCTGAAGATATCCTATTACTATCCATTGGGGAAGGAGATCTTGCTGTAGCATTGGATTTATTGGAGCCATTTCCCTTGCGCGCACCATATCCCGGTAATAGCATTCGTAATGGTATCGTTGAGATCAGAGGAATTACCCGGACTAGGACGGCTAGCACAATTTATTTTGAACTTGTTGATCAAACCGGTAAAGTAGTTGGTTCTTATGTTTCACAAAACGCAATCCAACCTTCCCTGGAATACCAAACCCTTAATGTAGATTTACCCTACAAGGTCAGTAAGGCAACCTGGGTTAGGTTGATCATGCACCAGGTGGATATCCGTAATGGAAAAGACGTTGCTGTCTCCAGCATTATTCTAAAACTATATCCATAAATTGTGATCACTATTGAAAATAAAAATACTATATTTGCTCAATATTAAGCAGACATTGAGAAATTGAATAATCAGATCGAAAAATAAAAAAGAGATCGGAAAATTCCCCGATCTCTATGCTAGAGTAGTCAATCAAGCTGACCAGAAATTACGCCCCGCCCTGAGAGTATTTTGTTGGATCTGTTGGTGTTTTCCCGGACGGATCCCAGACATAAACCCAATCACCAACATTTGCCCAATCATACAGCCAATGGGAATCCCCGGGGGATAGATTTACACATCCATGACTTTGTGCATAGCCGAAAAGTGTACGCCAATACGCAGCATGCAAAGCACGGGCACCGTCAAAATACATCGTCCAGGGTACTTTTTCGAAAGAATAGTAATCGGACTTATCAGAAGTGAACGCCCCGGTCATGGTTTCAGTATCTTTTTTTACCTGAATCTGAAAGAGACCCGGCTTTGTAAAAAATGGATCGACTCCTGTGGCTATCATTGTCGCGTACACTAATTGGTTCTGATCATATACGGCAAGAGTTTGTTCCAATAAATTGACTTCAATCCAACGGTTGCCTATTACTCCTTGCGGAGGCGTAGTATTGATTTGGACAATACGGATGTACCTGCGTTCTAGCCATTCATTTACGCCTATCTGGAACCAACCTGTTTCATTGGCATTGGCTTTTGCGAATACTTGCACAAGGGAATTACGATAATAAGTCTTTCCTGTAGCAGGGTAATTAGTACCAGGTCCAGTACGGCTGTTTCCTATATCCACAAGCCATCCGAATTCATTATCAGGTGTCCGGTAAAATGCCAGACCTCTGAAAAGAGTGTATTCTGCGGGGGAAGCCCTAAGCCATTCACCAGATTCGGCTAGTTGAACGTAATGTCCACCATTCACATCTGCACTGCCGGTGTAAGCCACCCAACGAGTTGCTCCCGGTGGAAGGCTTCCGCTGGGACCATCATTAGCTACTGCAGCATCCAATGATGGAAAGGTATTCACAGGATTTTTAGGATTCACATTAAGTTTGGCAAATAAATATGGCATTTTAGTAATTTCTTCGTCAAGGGTATAGGCTGGTAAACCTTTGATCGGATAGGTTAATCCATTTTTTGCCCATTCATTCAACGTCTCTGATGGTCCATAAGCCATGCATTGCTGGTCCCCTGAATACACTCCCGGAAAACAGAGAGGTGCACCTGAATAAGGTTCCAATTGGGCAGGCGAATCAGCTTTTACGGGTTGTGGACACATGCAAAGTAACAAACCGATAAAAAATACAAAAAATATCTTTTGCATATTTTTTTCCTATCACATCAGCTTCTTTTACGCATTTACGCGCATCGTTCTATATTGTATCAAAAATTAATGCCATAATTATAAGTTTGTTATAATCCTGAATGTTAAGTGCCGGATTAACTTGACATTAAAGGGCCGCTAATCTACAATTTTTATCAGTAGATCTATTGATGGTTTTCATTAAGGAGCGTTAAATTGACAAAATCACGCACCCAACTTATGGCTGATCGGCTTCGAGAACTGCAGTCTTCCTCACCTGATATTGAGGGATCTGCCATCGTCAGTGTGGATGGATTGACAATTGCTTCAAACCTTCCTGAAAATGTCGAGGAAGATAGGGTTTCTGCAATGGCTGCCTCCATGTTAGGATTAAGCGAAAAAATATCCCGTGAATTAGGCAGGGGACCTTTGAATCAGGTCTATATCAAGGGTGATGCTGGTTATGTGATCATTATGTCGATCGGGGAAGAAGCGGTCTTGACCGCTCTCGCTCGCGATCATGCCAAGCTAGGTTTGATATTCTTGGATATGCGACGTGCGGCGGAAGACCTATCCAAAATTATATAAAATAGAGGAATTTTGAAGTTGCTAGTAGTTATTCCAACATTTAATGAAGCGGAGAATATACAACCTATGCTCTCCGCTTTATTTTTGCTGCCAATTAAAGATCTACATATATTAGTTGTGGACGATAATAGCCCGGACGGAACAGGTGAAATCGTCGAAAACCTTAAACATGAGCATCCTAATCAGGTAGAAATTCTGCATAGGACCGGTAAGCTAGGGCTTGGGACGGCATATATCACAGGTTTTCAATACGGGTTGGCTAATGGATACGATTATATTGGTCAAATGGATGCAGATTTTTCTCATCCGCCAGAAAAATTGGTTGAATTGTTTTCCTCGGTTCAGAATGGCGTTGACCTGGCAATTGGATCACGGTATATCGAGGGTGGTAGCCTCGATAATGATTGGCCGATTTGGCGAAAATTCCTTTCTGGATTTGGGAATTTTTATGCCCGTTCCATACTCAATTTACCAGTTAAGGATGTGACCGGTGGTTTTCGAGTATGGAATAGAAAATTACTGGATAGAATGTCTCTGGATAAAATACGCTCGAATGGATATATCTTCCAAGTCGAAATGTTGTATGTTGCTTATAAGGTCGGATGCAATTTTGCGGAGGTACCATTCTATTTTGCTGACAGAAAAATAGGGAAGTCAAAAATGTCGTTTAAAATTCAGGCAGAAGCAGCGATTAATGTTTGGCGTTTACCTGGATATCATAAAGGTATTTAATTATTTCAATGGAGGATAAGATGGGTAAAACACAAAAAGATCTTGAAGATGCATTTGCCGGGGAATCTCAGGCATCACGTAAATATTTTCACTTTGCAAAAAAAGCAGAACAAGAAGGATATACACAGGTAGCCAAGCTTTTTCGGGCAGCAGCAGCGGCTGAAACAGTTCATGCCGGAAATCATTTACGAGTATTAAATGGGATCAAAGATACCCGAAGTAATCTGCAGGAAGCAATGAAGGGTGAAAATTATGAAGTGACCACCATGTATCCCGAATTTATAGCTGATGCTCAAGCTGAAGGGGATGCAAAAGCTGAGAGGTCTTTCTATTTGGCACGGGAAGTTGAGAAGACCCATGAACAATTGTACAAAAAAGCGTTGGAGATGCTGGATAAACCACAGGAAGACGTTCAGTATTATGTCTGTCCGGTTTGTGGGCATACTCATATAGGTACACCACCGGAGAAGTGTCCTGTTTGCGGTATACCAGGCAGCAAATTTGAAAAGGTAGATTAACGCCTCCTCTTACATGAAAAAGTATCCCGCATTGATTAGCGGGATACTTTTTCATTGAGTAGATGTATTTTTTACTTACCAAACACCCACTATGGTTTTCCATTCATTCAGGCCCAATGTTTCAGCTCTGCGGCTAGGGTCGATTTTTGCAGCAGCAAGGTTATCTTCCACTTGCCTGGTTGTCATACCCAGTCCATGGGATAAACTATTCCGTAAGGTTTTTCGTTTTTGACCAAACCCGGCTTTGCAAAGTAAGAAAAACTGATCGAGTTTACTGGTGGGTATGAAAGGTTCCGGGAAAAGATCGATACGAACGACTGCTGAATCAATTTTTGGGGGTGGATAAAATGCTCCAGCCGGAATGCGCATGATCACCTGGGGTTTGCCATATACTTGCACACCCAATGCGAGGAGGTTCAGGTCGCCCGGTATGGCACAAATCCGTCGCGCAACCTCCAACTGGACTGTTAAAACAATTCGAGCTGGTTTAATTTGCCCTTCAAGCAAGTGCCTGATGACTGCAGAAGTAATATAATAGGGAATATTGGCTACAACCAGGTAACCGTTTTGAAGACCTAAAATTCCAATATCCTGTTCAAGAATATCACCACATACCAGATTGATATTCGCATAGTCTTTAATAATTTCTGAAAGAACCGGGATGATCTTTTTATCTATCTCCACTGCAGTGACTGACTTTGCAGAGAGTGCGAGATGACGAGTTAAGCTCCCCAAGCCAGGTCCAATTTCAAGTACTTCGTCATCTCCCGTCACTTCTGACAGAGTAACTATCTTATCCAGAATCCGGTCATCCGAAAGGAAGTTCTGACCAAGTCCCCGGGATGGTTTTATTTCAGCCTGACGCAGGATGGCGGGTATATTTAAAGGGAGAAGTGGTGTTGAACCTTCGGACATAACTAGTTCAGCACGTATTGAATATTGGCTGGAATGGGTGCCAGGAAATAAACAGTTACCCATTGAGCCCAAGATTCATAGTCTTCATCACTATAACCGAGGTCTATCCATGGTGTACCAGGTATTCCTCCACCAGTATCTGCAATAGTCGCAAACCCATAACCGGGTATATAGACCTGCTGCCCGCGCATGTTTACGAACCACCGGTAGACGACTGCCACGATACCTTTTGCTACTTTCGCCCCAGAAGCTGTTGCGGTAGAACAACCCGGTATACCTAAACGACAAGGTGAGTATGATGTGGCAAACAAGGATACTGACCGCCAGTATTCTATCGTTGTTCCACCTATGTCCAATTGTTTCAGAGTGGCTTTAGTTCCATAGCTTAATATCTGGTTTATTGGCTGACGAATGATATTCCTGCTGATGGTTGTTCGACTATCTTCCACACCGTTTACAGTACGGATCCTTGTAAAATCAACTGCCAGACCATATTCACCTAGCTGTGTGACGATCTGTTGGTCTAGTTCGACGTTGGTGTCAGACTGAGTCTGATATTCGAATGGAAGCACCTTCTGTTCTAGCTGGATTGTGTCTGACACTCGTTGGATTTGGATGGGTTCTGCCGGTTGAGATTGTTCTTCAGAGGGGATGGAATAATCCAAACCCATCAAGGGTTGCCTATTTATGGCTAATTGTTTGCCGATGCTATCAGGTAAAACCTCAGCTTTCATCCCGGACAAATTATCATCAGGCTGCCATTTGCGATATTGGACCGTGTGGTAACGAACCAAGCTAAAGGGATCAGTCGCAGGCGATTGTTTGCCATCGACGGTTAATATATCCCCGGGAAAGAGTTTAACGCCATACTGATAGAGGAGGTTGGCAGGGTATTTTTCTGCGCTAAAGACTAAAATGCGCTGACCATCGATCCAAAGAGCGATCGTGGAGGTGTTTTTAACTTTAATCGGACGATTATCAAGTAATAATGATTGAAGTCCAGGAGAAACGATATCGCCAGAGTAAGCCGTGATTCCAGAAACTTGAAGAAGTGAATTCACAGTAAGAGCAGGGTGACGTACGGTGATAGTCGAATTATTTTCTATGATCGTTACCGGCTGATATAGATATAAACCGATCAAGATTAATCCTGAAATCGAAAACACAAGTGGGAGCATCCACCAGAATTTTATTTTCATTAATTACGATTGTATCAGATTTATTTGGTGAAATTTGTTGAATTGAGAACAGAAAAGGATTGCTAGTAAATCGAGCAACTGTGTTAAAAATCAAGTGATCAATGAAATTTGAAACGGTTGCATATCTCGAATCATGTCGTTGAGGATAGTCAGGAACTTTCGCATACAAGCAATCAAAGCCACTTTTTTCACTTTTCCATTAGAGATAAGTCGAGTATAGAATATCTTGAGGATAGGATTCCATCGAATTGCCGCCACGGTTGCCATGTATAACACAGAGCGGATATTTGCTCGCCCTCCTTTTATGCGACGTTTACCTCTAAACATTCCGCTATCCCGATTGAAGGGAGCGACGCCAACCAGGGAGGCAATCTCTTTGCGATTCAATCGTCCCAGCTCAGGAAGATCCGAAAGCAATATATTGGTCAGAACAGGACCGACCCCTGGTGTAGTACGGAGGATGACATTTTTGGAACGGAAGATAGGGTCATGATCCACGAAATCATCAATCTGATCGTTCAATTCTTGTAATTGCTTTTCAAGCCAGTTAATATTCCGCTCAACCAGTTCGCGCAAGCGAGTTGGAGTGCTGAGCAAATGATTTTTCTCGGCAATCAACATATCAATTACCTGTCGGCGACGGGTCATCAACGCAGAAAGGTATTGTTCCTGCTCATTTGGCAAAATGATCCTGGCAGGTTGGACTGCCTCAGCGAAGCGAGCCAAAAGACGTGCATCAATCTTGTCTGTTTTGGCCAACTGCCCAATTGATTTAGCAAATTCTCGAACCCTGCCGGGGTTAACCAGGGATACCGGCAAGTGGGCAAAATACAACTCAGTGACCAGAACCCGTTCTAGCAGAATTCGGACTCGACGGTCCCCACAACTGTTCGGGCATTTTTTTCAAAGACATGGCGACTCATGCTCTATTGCGGTCTTCTTGACCAGAATGGGATCGGTCTGCCATGTCTCTTTTAATATACTAGAATGGTAAGGGCTAATTAGTCGTTAGGGATGAGTGATTCGTCAGTGGTTTGATAGAGACTTTGAGATATGCTTGAAAAAGCTGAATAATTATTTCCATAATTCAGTACTTGAATTATGGAAATAATTGTGATATACTATTGAAAGTTCTACTAAAACTATAGACATTGTGGAACATTAAAATAAATGTGATCAATTTATGAGATTATCCAAACGTGGAGAATATGCCTTGAGGGCAATGATCGACCTGGCATCCTGGACGCAGGATCGCAGCCATATGCCGATCAAAGAAATAGCTGATAGGGAAAACATCCCGATCAAATTCCTAGAGCAGATCCTTCTGACCATGAAAAATGCTGGTCTGGTGAGCAGCCGAATGGGAGTGAATGGCGGCTACTACCTGGCAAAACCAGCAGAGCTGATTACCTTGGGCCAGATCATCCGCCTGCTTGATGGTCCGCTTGCGCCTATTCGATGTGTCAGTCAGATGGCATATGAACCTTGCAGCTGCCCGGATGAGAGCACTTGCGGGTTGCGTAGTGTCATGTTTGACGTTCGTAATGCGATTTCGGATATTCTCGATCACAAGACCCTGGCGGATGTCGTCCACAGAGATGTAACTAAAAATAACCCGTAATAGGAGAAAAAATGAATAAGAAAGCATTTGTAGTTCTTGCAGTAGTGATCGTTCTCTCATTAATACTTACCGCTTGTGGTGGCGGTGCAGCTCAGCAACAGACTAAGAAAAAAATCTCTGTATCCGGCGCGTTTGCTCTGTATCCATTGATGGTCCAGTGGGCAGAAAAATACCAGGCAGAGAACCCTAATGTCCTCATTGATGTCTCCGCTGGCGGTGCAGGCAAAGGCATGTCCGACACCCTGGCTGGTGCTGTGGATATTGGCATGGTCTCCCGGGAAATCGCCCAGGAAGAGACAGACCAGGGAGCTTATGGTATCGCAGTTACGAAGGATGCAGTTTTTGGAACGGTCAGTGCCAGCAACCCTTACCTTGCTGATATCTTAAAGCAGGGGTTGTCTCAAAAAATCCTTTCAGGTATCTTCCTGACCGGTGAGATCACGACCTGGGGCCAAGCACTGGGAAAACCCGAGATCACTGACGAAATCCATGTATTCACTCGGTCGGATGCCTGCGGTGCAGGTGAGATGTGGGTAAAATACCTTGGCGGTAAGAAGCAGGAAGAGTTAAAGGGAATTGGCGTCAATGCTGATCCGGGTGTCCTTGAAGCTGTTATCAAAGATCCCTTGGGAATTGGGTATAATAACTTGAACTATGCATTCGACCTGAAAAGTGGGAAGCCAGTCAACGGTGCTGGTGTAGTGCCACTCGATATCAATGAAAATGGTACTGTTGATCCGGAAGAAGTATTGGACACACAGACACAGGCGGTGGAAGCAATCAGCACCGGACGATATCCTTCTCCTCCGGCACGACCGCTCTATCTGGTTACCAAGGGTAAACCCACCGGAGCAGTTGCAGATTTATTGTCATGGATTTTGAATGATGGCCAAAAGTACGTTGCTGAAGCTGGTTATATTGCTCTTACCCCAGATCAACTGGCAGCATCCAAGGATAAATTGAAATAATCATGGATTTAGATCCTTCGACAAATATTAATCCAACCAATAGGGAGACCAGTAAAACACTGGTCTCCCGCAAAAGACAGGAAAGAGGAGCTTCGCTTCTCTTTAAATGTTTAACCTTCCTTCCAATCGTGATATTCATCGTCATTCTGGTTGTGTTGATCGTCAGGTCACTTCCAATCCTCCAACAAAAAAGTATTTTTGATTTACTATTGGGGAAAGTGTGGAGGCCGTCTGAGGGAGAATTCGGTTTCCTTCCCTTTATCGCAGGTTCTGTCTGGGTTACAGTACTGGCAATGATAATTGCTGCCCCCGTGAGTATTATGTGCGCGATTTATTTATCTGAATATGCCACTTCACTTGCGAGAACCATCCTCAAACCACTTATTGATATACTGGCGGCGATTCCTTCAGTAGTTTATGGCCTATGGGGGGTTTTGGTCATTGTCCCCTGGGTGGGAAACACCTTATCTCCATTTCTTGAAAAAACATTATGGTTCATTCCATTTTTCCAATCGAAGAATCCGACCGGATACAGCATACTAGCGGGTGGTTTGGTCCTGGCTGTGATGGTCACACCATTTATTATTGCTGTGTCGTATGAGGTAATGCATACTGTTGCGCGCGGGTATCACGAAGCATCCCTGGCTGTTGGAGCTACTCGATGGCAGACCGTTCGTTATGTCATTTTTCCAAGGGTTGGTTCCGGTTTGGCTGCCGGAGTTATTCTTGGTACTTCCAGGGCATTTGGTGAAACGATTGCAGTGCTCATGGTGATCGGTAATAACCCAATTATTCCCAAGTCCATTCTCGATGCGGCGTATCCTTTACCCGCATTGATTGCGAATAATTACGGTGAGATGATGTCCATTCCACTATACGATGCAGCCTTACTCGGATCTGCCCTTCTATTATTGATCATTGTCTTAATATTTAATGTATCTTCTGCTGTTATTTTAAAAAGAGTTACCGGGAAGGCTCAGGAATGAAAAAGATCTCCCGCCGCAAGATTGAAGAATCGGTTGCCAAGTTTTTTATGTACATCTGCCTTGGATTGGTAACAGGCAGCCTGGGCTGGATATTGTTGACATTGGTTATAAAAGGGGCACCTTCCCTAAATTGGGCCATGATATCACAAACACCCAAAGGTGGTTTCTACCTCGGTAAAGAGGGTGGAATCCTGAATGCGATCATTGGATCACTCTACCTTGCCGGTGGTGGAACAGTTTTGGCCTTATTGTTCAGTTTACCCATTGCACTTGGATTGAATGTCTATATTAAACGAAACTCAAAATGGGCAATTGTTGTCAGATCAGCTTTGGATGTATTATGGGGAATACCTTCCATTGTTTATGGTGCCTTCGGATTTACGATCATGCTGGCAATGGGTATGCGGGCTTCATTATTGGCTGGTATTGTCACCCTGGCTCTCGTAGAACTCCCGATCATGATCCGGTCGATGGATGAAGTATTACGTTTGATGCCCAGAGACCTGGAACACGCATCTTATGGTTTGGGAGCAACGAAGATCGAGACGGCTTTACGCGTAATTTTGCCACAGATGATGCCAGGATTGATCACAGCTACCATGCTGGCTTTCGGGCGAGGTATCGGGGACGCTGCTTCTGTTCTGTTTACTGCCGGGTACACTGATCGAATTCCAACCTCCCTGATGGATCCGACGGCTTCACTGCCACTGGCAGTTTTCTTCCAACTTTCAACACCTTTCCCTGAAGTGCAGCAACGGGCATATGCCGCAGCACTGGTGCTGACCATCATTGTCCTTTTTATTAGTATCGTTTCCCGATGGCTTGCTTCCAGATTATCCAAGTATTCGGTTAAATAGGAAATTTTATGGAATATCATATAAATGTTCGCGACTTGAACGTAAAGATCGGCAATACCCAGATCATCAACAATGTCAGCCTGGATATCCCAAGGGGGCAGGTGACAGCGATCCTGGGTCCTTCAGGCTGCGGTAAGACCACATTGATGCGTACAATGAACCGTTTTCTAGAATTGACTGACAATTCTGTGATCACCGGGCAGGTATTGCTGGACGGCAAGAACATTTACGATCCGGATGTGGATGTGACCGAGATCCGGACTCGAATAGGTTTATTGGCCCAGCGTCCCTATTCCCTGCCCATGTCTATTTATGAGAATGTTGCTTATGGATTGCGTATCCACCGCATCAATAACAGCCGCAACCTGAAACCCATCATCCGGCACTATTTGGAGATGGCAGGTCTGTGGGATGAAGTACAGAAACGACTGCACGACCCGGCGACAGCTTTATCCATCGGACAACAGCAAAGGCTGTGCCTGGCACGCGGGCTGGCCCTTGAGCCTGAGGTGATCCTGGCAGATGAACCTACATCCGCGTTGGATCCGATATCTTCCCAGCATATTGAGCAGAAACTGCAAGAACTGAAGGAGAAATATACCATCGTCCTGGTGACACATACACTCAGGCAGGCACGCCGCCTGGCAGATTATGTGGTGTATATGTATATGGGTGATGTGGTTGAGCAGGGACCTGCCAAAGAAGTATTTGAAAACCCCCAACAGGAACGGACCAAAGCGTATTTACAAGGTTCGATCGGGTAGCAATAGTCTTCTCTTCGCTTGAATATTTCCACTAAAGTGGGAAATTTGTGATAAATAATATATCATAGGTCGGGAGGGTAAATTGACTGCATCATTTTCTACAATAAGCATTCGAAAGGTTTTTTCGTTTCCGTTCGCAGATCCACGCTGGAAAAGTAAGCTTCTTATTGGCATGGGAATTCTATTTGCCAGTTTTATCATTCCGATCCTGCCTGCGCTGATTGTTTATGGTTATTTCTATCAGATCATGCAAGTCGTAATTGTGAAAAGTGAAGAACCAACTTTACCGGAATGGCAGAATTGGGGCAAATTACTGGGGGATGGCTTTCGCTTATTCGGCGTATCTTTTATTTATTCATTACCGATGTCGATATTGTATTTTGCTGGAATATTCATTTATGGCCTCATGATCTTCAGTATTCCCTGGATGGAGAATACAGGAGTGGAAGGTGGAACGGTTGCCCTTATCATGATTGGAATCATGAGTTTCTTCTTTTTGATCATTATGCTTGTGACAGCATTTGCCATCATATTGTCGGTAATCCTTCCTCTAGCATGGTGTCAGACTATTGCAGCTGGCTCAATTAAGGGTGGGTTTGAAATAGGAAAATATTGGAAAGTTTTTAGGTCCAATTTTGGTGGCTTCTTAATTGCTACAACGTTAATGTATGGTTTATTCACAATACTTATGATGGTTTATTATGTCCTTTATATGAGTATAGTGCTCTGGTGCCTGATCCCATTCTTACTTATCATAGGTGGTATGCTGACTGGTCTTTTCTCACTGGTACTTTGGGCATCTGTATACCGTGAGGGGTTAGATAAATTGGAAGGGCAGGTTGGATAAGAAAGGGTAGGAAGAGTTCCTAACCTATCGTATTATCTTTAACTTTATCCAAATTTCTGTATATTTTTTATTTACAGTATTTACAAAGAACCCCTCTTATTATTGAGAGGGGTTCATGTTTTTTTAGCGGATATCGATCACTTTTTCCAAAGTTGGCCAAATGGCTTTACTCAGTTTCTCCAGGGGAACATCCTGAACTTTCATTGTGATCTGTCCATATCCCGGGGCGTCGCCGGCTGTCTTCACGAAAGCCACAATATTTCCACCCACATCTCTTACTGCTGTGGCTATTTCTGCAAATTTACCAGGCACATCTTTCACAATAAAAGATACCCTGACTCCTTCACAACGAGCTCCCAGGAGTTCAAGGAAGATACGGAACAAATTGGTCTCGGTAATAATCCCAACCAATTTCTCTCCCTTCATAACAGGGAGTGCACCGATCTTTTTATCGGCCATGATACGCGCTGCTTCTTCGATGGGTGTATCTTCGGTAACGGTGATCACGTCCTTCGTCATTACCCGTTCCACGGTGATCTTGCTCACCAGGTAGCTTATCTCCCACACACTCAAGGAAGTTGCTTCAGACGGGGAAGCATTCAGCAGATCACTTTCCGAAACGATCCCGACCAGCTTTCCTTTTTTATCCACTACCGGGAAACGCCGGATATGTTCCTTGCGCATGCTTACCAAAGCTTCCTGAACCGATTCTTCAGGGGATACTGTCAAGACAAGATTTGTCATTCGTTCGCCAACTAACATGGATGGTCTCCTCTATATCTATAAATTATGCTTATAAATCTATTGTACAATCACTATTGTTAAATAACTATAAGAAGTGTAAAGTCTGCCAGGAAAATTGAAAAATACCGGCAAATTGACAGAAAACTAATGACTGGATTACTACGTTAGATCAATGTGACTTTTCTGAATAATTTTCATCTGATTCAATAATTAGATTTTAAAGTGAGGAAAAAAATGGAAAAAACAAAAAAACAAAATCTGAAATCATCGTGGTTCTTGATATTGATAGGCTTGGTACTTATTTTAACCGCCGGTTATTTTTTATTAAAACCAGCCACAACTCAAACAACAACACTCCCTTCGGAAGTATCGGTATCTGAGGCAGCCACGCTTCGGGATGCAGGTGCTTTTGTCCTGGATGTGCGCCAGCCGGAAGAATGGGAGCAAGCTCACATTCCGGGGGCAACATTAATTCCATTGGGTGAATTACAGGTAAGAAGTAACGAAGTTCCAAAGGATGTAAAGGTTGTGGTGGTTTGCAGATCCGGGAACAGATCAAAGCAGGGAAGGGATATTCTAATTAATGCTGGATTCAGCCAGGTGACAAGCATGTCCGGCGGGGTTACTCAATGGCAAGCCGACGGAAACCCGGTGGTCAGTGGACCTTAGTTGGTGTTCAGGTTGATTAACTCCTATGGACATATACCCTCGAAAATGATAGAATTCACTCTGTTAAAGCACTGGGGGCTCGTCCAATGGTAGGACTGCAGACTCTGGATCTGTATATAGAGGTTCGAATCCTTTGCCCTCAGCCTCTGGAATAAGCGCCCTGAACAATATATCAGGGCGTTTGTTTTTACCCTGAACAGGAGAAAAATATGTCCAACGACCTGACAACAACTCCAAACAGTAATTTCATTCAAGAGGCCATTGAAGAAGATCTTCGCACAGGCCGGTTTGACCATGTCCAAACCCGGTTTCCACCGGAGCCCAATGGTTACCTGCATATCGGACATGCGAAAGCGCTTTGCATCGATTTTGGAATGGCGGAAACGTTTGGTGGGGTTTGCAACTTACGTTTCGATGACACAAATCCGGTGAAGGAAGATGTTGAATATGTGGATGCAATCCAAGAGGATATAAAATGGCTGGGGTTTAAGTGGGGAGATCAAGGTCCGCTCTACGCTTCCGATTACTTTGGGCAGCTCTACCAATTCGCCCTCCAATTGATCGAAAAAGGTAAAGCCTATGTGGATGACCTGACAGCAGATGAGATCCGCGAATACCGGGGGACATTGACTGAACCGGGCAAAGACAGTCCTTTCCGTTTGCGTTCAGTGGAGGAAAATCTCGATCTCTTCAAACGCATGCGGGCAGGAGAATTTCCTGATGGTTCCCGCGTCCTCCGTGCAAAGATCGATATGGCTTCCAACAATATCAATATGCGTGACCCAACCATGTACCGCATCATCCATGCTGCCCATCATCGCACCGGGAATGAATGGCCGATATACCCGATGTATGATTTCGCCCATGGACAAAGCGACTCTGTGGAAGGGGTGACCCATTCTTTGTGCGACCTGGCTTATGAAGACCATCGGCCTCTATATGACTGGTTCATAGCTGAATTGGGTTTGTTTCATACACGCCAGATCGAATTTGCCCGACTGAATATTACATATACCATTCTGAGCAAACGCTTCCTGAAGCAGCTGGTGGATGGAGGATTTGTTAGGGGGTGGGATGACCCGCGCATGCCGACCTTATGTGGGATGCGTAGACGAGGTTACCCGGCGAAAGCGGTGCGTACATTCATTGACCAGGTCGGGGTTGCAAAAAAAGAAAACATGATCGAGATCGAACTGCTTGAACACTTGGTGCGGGGAGAGTTGAATCTATCAGCAAACAGGGTGATGGGAGTCCTTCATCCTGTAAAGGTAGTCATCACCAACTATCCCGAAGGGCAGGTGGAGGAGATCGAAGCGATCAATAATCCCGAAGATCCATCCGCCGGGTCCCGCAAAGTCCCGTTCGCCAGAGAAATCTATATTGATCAGGAAGATTTTAGAGAACTGCCTCCTCCCAAGTATTTCCGTCTTGCTCCCGGAAAAGAAGTTCGGCTGCGTTACGGGTATATTATCAAATGTGAGGACTTCGTGAAGAATCCTCAGACTGGCGAGGTGGAAGAGATCCACTGCACCTATGACCCCGAGACTCGCGGAGGTTATGCTCCGGATGGGCGAAAAGTACAAGGAACAATCCATTGGGTATCTGTGAAGCATGCACTGGATGCAGAAGTTCGCATGTTTGATCGTCTGTTTACAGAAGTCAACCCCAATAAGACTGAGGAAGGGAAAACTTTCCTGGATTTCCTGAACTCCGAATCATTACAAGTTCTCACTGGATGTAAACTTGAACCAAGCCTGGCTTCAGCAAAGATGGGCGATCAATTCCAATTTGAACGAAAAGGATTTTTCTGTGTGGATTTGGATTCTAAACCGGGAAAACTTGTTTTCAATATCACTGTACCGTTGCGGGATACCTGGGCTAAGATCGACCCGGGAAGAAAGTAAGTCCTCGATATAGACAAGTAGTTTCAAACTAAAAACGAGACACCATATAAGTGTCTCGTTTTATTTGGATAAATAAAGAGTGGTTAAGATGAGTAAGCACTCTTCTGTGCTGCAATAATACGGTCGCAAAGATCGTTGAAACGGCTGTCAACTACCTGGTGCAAGGGATTGGCTGTATGCCAGGCTATGATCTCTTCTGCACCGCGTGAAAAAGGGGTGGTTGCTTGAAATTCTGGAACAAATATTTTGATCTTGGTATTGTCGAAAATGCCACAATGGGCTTTATCTCCCAACAAACCGGCTCCCCAATCCTGATCGTAACTGTTGATCACTTCCGAAGGAACATGGACGACTTTAGGCTTAACCCCGGCAGCTGCCGCGAGGGATTCAAAAATCTGGTTCCAGGTAAGCCACTCATCTGAAGTGATGTGATAGGCTTCACCAAGTGTACGTGAATTTCCAAGCAGACCGTTGAATCCCTTGGCAAAATCAACATGGTGAGTTAATGTCCATAATGAAGTACCATCACCATGAATGATCACCTCTTTTCCCCGGATCATACGATCGATCGTTGTCCACCGACCTTGGATGGGTATGGTCGAGCGGTCGTATGTGTGGGAAGGCCGTACAATGGTGATCGGGAATTTCTCAATGCGATATGCTTCCATCAGTACGTTTTCACAAGCAATTTTATTTCTTGAGTATTGCCAATAAGGATTATCGAGCGGAGTGGATTCAGTGATGGGTACTTTGTTAGGAGGTTTCTGGTAAGCTGACGCAGAACTAATAAAAACATATTGGCTGGTATTTCCGCGGAAAAGGTCCAGATCAATCAGAACTTGTTCGGGGGTGTATGCAACCCAATCCACTACCACATCAAAATTCATACCTTTTATAGCTGTAGTGACCGTTTCCGGTTTTCGAATATCTGCTTTTACTAAATGAGCACCTACAGGAGGGAGTCGGAAGGACTGCCCACGATTGAGCATGTACAACTCGATCCCACTTTGAACTGTAAGACTGCTGCAAGCTGAACTGATGATGCCGGTACCACCAATAAAAAGGACCTTCATTTTTACACCTCAATTCGAAGGAAAGGTGACTTGCATGGTCATTCCCCATTTCAAACGTGGATCTGGATCCACCAAAAGGATGTGTACCTTGTATAACACGTCGCCGCCTTTATTTTCAGGAGCATGACTGATCTCTTCAACTGTTCCCTGAAAGGTTAAATCCGGCAGTGCATCAGCTGTCAGTGTAACGGTTTGACCAATGCTGACATTTACAACATCCAGTTCTGTCAGGTCACTGGTATCCACATACCATTGGCTGAGATCAGCAATGAGTACAGCCCACTTCTCAGGACCAATCCACTCCCCGATAGTCAGATTGGTATCCACGATCATCCCATCGAATGGAGCCTTTAGGTCAAATTGATCCAGGTTGTGCTGCGCTGCGGATGTTTGTGCTTTGGCATTATCAAGACGGGCAGAAGCAATGGCAAGCTTATCTTTATCAGCACCAGTCTGAGTATTCTCCACCGTTCGTTTCGCTTCAGCTTCGACAGCGAGGGCAGCATCCAGAGCGGATTTTAATCCGTCCCGTTTGTTGACCAGTTTCTCCAATTTTCGGATTGATTCATTGTAATCTTCCTGGGCTTTTTCCAAATCATCAGCCGCGCTTTTTCTCTTCGAATTGTCCTTATCCAGGCTGGCATATTTATCAAATTTCTCCTGGGCATCCTTGAGGTCATCCAAATAAGTAACGATATCGGCTTCAGCGTCAATAATGTCATCCTCATTGGCTTCAAGGTCGAATTTTTCCCAATCTTTGGCTGCTTTCGCCCGGATTGTCTGTGCATCAATGAAAGCCTTCTGAGCATCAGCCCTGGCAAGGTCATAGGTTCGATTCAAGGTATCGAGATCCTGTTGAGCCGAGACCAATTCAAGTGAAGCCGTTGCTAATGCAGCTTGTGCACTCTCGCGATCTGCCTGAGAAACAAGGATATCTCCTTTCCTCACGCTATCCCCTTTTTTCATGAGGATCTTGTCCACTTTACCCCGGGTTTGAAAAGCCAAGAAGAGGTTATCGCCCGGGATGATATGACCTTCAGCAACAATTGATGCAGGTGATGACTCAGATGAAGGTTGTGGCGTTGGTGTCACTTTCGGTGTACAAGCTGTTAATCCAATCATTATGAGCAATGTTATGAAGAATACCGGTTTAATTTTCATTTGTTTCTCCTTCTGATCCAAAACCAATTTAATTCATTATTCGTAAGATAATACTTCCCTGATTGTTAATCGGGCCGCATTACGGGCAGGAAGAATCGATGCAATGGCTGATAATAATAAAACGACGATAAGCCATAACAAATATCCATCCCAGGTGATTTTTGTGTCTATCGGGGAATTGAAGACGGCCAAACTGACGATCGATGCAAGCATATAAGTAATAGGGAAGGATAATAATGCTCCGAGCAGCCAGGATATTCCGCCTATCACTACACCTTCCAGAATAACCATACGCATAATTACTTTATCGACTGCTCCAATGGAACGCATAATACCAATTTCCCGCGTCCGCTCCATCACATTCATACTCATTGTCCCGGTAAGGCCGATGCTACCTACCGAAGCAGTCAGAATTGCCATGATCAATAGGAATGTAACCAGGATATCCAAACTCTCTGATGCAGTTTTTAATGTAGCACTACCTGTCTGGGCTTCTTCTTATTTATAACCCTGCGCACGGAAATGTTCATCCAGTTTTTCACTCATCAACTGCTGGAATGCCGAATCATGGCTGGAAGTGACCACGCGGAAGGAATAGGACTTATTGGCCAGGTGAGTCAGGTGGGATATATATTCATAGGTACTGTAAGCAATTGTCCCCTCCTGGTCAACGAATTTGAAGATTCCTACCACCAACCAGTCATCTTCCTTGCCATTCACTTTCATATGGATGAATTCGCCTGGCTTAAGGGTTGGAAATTTATCAAGTATGTTCTCACTTAAGGTTAGTGATTTTTCATCTCCCGGTTGAAGCCATCTGCCTGAGATGAGAATAGGAGATACCAGGGTAGATCTTGCGGGAGGAGCAAGGATGACCATATTGTCTGCTGTAGTTCCGTCTGGGAAGAGGGCTTCTCCTTCGGCAAATGCCCATCCTTCAGTCCTCACAACTCCCGGGACTTTAAGCGCTTCAAGCTCCACTTTATCCAATCTATATGGTTGATTAAAATCCATAGTCAGATCAGCCGTAAAATATTTTCCGATCTGATCAATATAATCATGCAATGTCACCCGGACATTGAATACTGCGATAAAAATTGCTCCACCCATTGTTAGTGTAAAAAGGGTAAGGATCAATCGGCCTTTACGCCTAAAAATATTTCGAAATGCTATCAGCATGGGTCTGGGAAAATGGATTCCACGTTTGGAGAAGAAATGATTAATTCGGCCCTGGAGGGATGTCTCAGATGGGTGTTGATTTTCCAGAGCCTGGTTACTGGAAGTCTCTGATTGAACCAGATCATTACTTAATGCACGTTGAATTTTAATTTTCGAGCCCTTGATGATCGGGTTCAAACCCACCAGCAGTGGAATCCCTAAACCGACAATTACCTGAATCAGAAGGGCCAACGGAATGATCCGGTAATAAAGCAGAGAAAAATTAAGTTTATCAGCAATAAAAGCTGAAAGAGCATAAGCACCTTGACCACCCAATGGGATTGCAATTGCCAATGAAATAAGGCTGAAAATTAAGATCAAAACGATGTACATTCCAAGGATCTGATTCTCCCTGCCACCTACAAGCTTCATCACCCCGATAAACCGCAAATGCTGGTTTAACAAAGAAGATAGCGTATTAGCAATTAAGGAACTGCTGAGGAATAATATTAAAATCCCCAATGCGCCTAAGATTCCCAGAATCGCCTGAACTGTAGAAGCCAATGGATGTTCATTTGTTTTCATCAAACGGGTGCGGATAACGGCTATATTATTTTTTTCAACTTTATCTTTGAGGTCAGCTGACAATTGCCGCAGATGGTCTTCATCATTCTTACCATCGGTTGAAACAACGAATAACCGGTTGAATTCATCAGGCTGGTGCAATGAAACTAATGAATCCATGGAAATGTAAGCAAATGGAGCAGCCAGGAAATCACCGGCTGAGGTGGTCTGGTCTTGAACAATCCCGGTAACTTTCAGCTTCTTTATTGACGCGTCTTCCAATTGGATTTCAAGATCACTACCAATAGGGGCATTAATTTTGGCAGTTGCTTTCTTTTCCAGGAGAAGTTGACCTTTACCCGGTTCCGATTCTCCAGATATTTTTCTCAAAAGATTAATACTAGATTCTTTGTAATTATCTATTGCAACAAAGTTAAATTTCATCCACTTTACGCTGCCCGGAGTCCTGACCCGGATCGTAAATATATTCCTGCCTTCAGCTTCTGCAACCCCATTCATACTTTTGATGGTATCGATCAGATCATCTGTAAAATAACCAGTCCTTACCTCAACATTCATCGGGTTATTCGCAGCAAAACTTGCGCTCATGTCGTTGGATATGATCACATACGATCCTGCAATTACTCCAATGGAAAAAACTCCAATTGCAATTGAAAAAACAACTAGCAGGGTGCGCATCTTGTTGTCCACAAGGTCGTGGATGACTTTTCGCCAGCGTGGACGCATTATTTTCCACCCCCGAACAATTTACCCAGGAAGGATCTGCGCCGATCGGACATTCTGTTTTCCTGGATTCTGTCCTGTACAATTTGCGACAGAGCTTCCCGTGTTAATGGTGATTGTTGTAATAGCTCTGTAAACTTGGTGCCAGGCAGGAGAGCCAATTCAACCGGTCCCTCGGGACCAGCACGCACATTTGCAATTGTCTTTCCACCACGAATTAATTCAATTTCACCGAAGAATTGACCAGGAGTCAACCTTGCGATGGTAATATCTTCCTTTTTTGAACCTAGAAGTACGACTTCAACAGTTCCGGATTGGATTAAGAAAAAGGTATCTATGTGGACGCCATTCTTGATGATGGTCTCACCCGGTTCGAAAGAAGCGAATTCCAATAATTTTGTTACTTCCAGCATCTGTTTATGTGTCAACAATGGAAAGGCTCTTACAATGGATTCATTAATAAGCAGCCCATCAGCTATAACAATATTCCTTGAGGTCCGTGAGGTTAAGGATGGATCGTGTGTAACCATTGCGATCGTCCTTCCCTCTTCAACAAGCTTTTCAAATAATTGGATAATATTATCTGTGGAACGTGAGTCCAGGTTACCGGTCGGTTCATCAGCAACGATCAATGGCGGATCAGTCGCCAACGACCTGGCAATTGCAGCACTTTGTTGTTGACCTGTCGATACAGCGACCGGGAGTTTATTTGCGAAATTTGCCAATCCAACCATGTCCAGCAGTTCCATGGCACGTTTTGGGCGTTCATCAAAGCTTAGATAGTTAATATAATCCATAGGGAGCATGACATTCTCAAGCAAAGTTAACATGGGAAGAAGCTGAAAGAATTGAAAAACGATACCCAGGTTTTTCCCGCGCCAAAGCGAGCGTTGGCTTTCATTTAAGGAATAGATATCCATATCATTGACATGGACCAAACCGGACGTAGGAAAATCTATACCGGTAACCATATTGAGCAGGGTTGACTTTCCACTTCCCGATTTTCCAATAATGGAAACAAATTCTCCCTGGTACAAAGTAAGGTCAATCCCTTTTAATGCTTGAAATTCCCCAGCAGCATTTTTGTAGGTTTTAACAACTTTTTTGAGGTCAATGATCGATCTAGCCTGGGACATCATAATTGCCACCATCTTTTCTTTTTGACATCCAGCTTCGTTTCTTCTGTCACAGAAGCAGGAACGATTTCCCCATCCTGCAGTTGGATATGTCGAGAAAAACGAGGGGCGAGGCTGTTATCATGTGTCACCATGATGATGGTTTTTCCGGTGGATAACAAATGATCGAAGACTTCAAAAATATGCTCAGCAGTCACAGAATCGAGACTTCCTGTAGGTTCATCCGCAACTAGGATTGGAGGGTCATTGGCTAAAGCCCGCGCAATAGCAACACGTTGCTGTTGACCTCCCGAAATATAAGCAGGTAGTTTGTTCGCATGTTCATCCAATTCAACCAGGTGTAATAGATCCAAAGCCTTTGATCTGCTCTCTCCCTTTCTATAGGTGCCGCAAAGATCAAGCGGCAGCATAATATTTTCGAGCAGGGTCAGCATTGGCAGGAGTTGGAAGGATTGGTAAATAACCCCCATATTTATTCCACGCCAGAACGCCAGTTGGTTTTCATTTAATGAGTGGATGGAAATAGGATTACCATTGCCGTTGACAATGACCTCACCTGAAGTGATATTGTCCACTCCAGTGATCATATTCAATAAGGTGGATTTTCCAGCACCGGATTTACCGATAATACCAAAATATTCCCCCGCAAAGATGTCTAAAGAGATCTTCTTTAAGGCAGGGAAGTCCCCTGCAGCAGATTTATAGATTTTATCCACTTCACATAGTTGAATGAGTGGATCGGAATTAGGCAACAAAATTTGACCCCGGAAGAATAATAATCCTTGAAAGTAAATACGAAAATATCATACATGGTATATCTTACCACTCGGGGATAAAATATAAGTATGTCTAAGGATAGATTAACCTTCTCCTACTAGTGGGGGATGTAATCTATGACCACTACATAGTATCATTAGTGGTGAACCAAGCTCATAAGAGGGTTTAAACCAGGTTTTCTCTGCAATTATGAATGTTATACAAAATCTATATTGACTCTGAATATTATTTAATTTATAATGTAAGAGCTTACATAAAAGTAGTTACAATATATTGGAAATAAATGCCAAGTTTGCCCCCTACCATTTATGATGTAGCAAGAGAAGCTGGCGTAAGTATTGCCACCGTTTCGAGAGTATTAAATTTCCCATTGCATGTAAAACCTAAAACCAGAACAGTTGTCATGAAGGCAATTGATCTGTTGGGGTATACTCCCAAAGCAGAATCTAGAGCCCGAGCTCTAAAAGAGACCAGACGAATTGGTGTCTTAATCCCATACTTTACAGTTCCGTCTTTTGTACAAAGATTACGGGGAATATCAACTGTGCTGAATCAGCACGATTATGAAATGGTTGTATATCCAGTTGATTCCAAGCCACGCGAAAAAAGTTATTTAGAGACCTTACCCATGAATAAAGCATTGGATGGTCTTATCATTGTATCCCAAGTGTTTGATTCCACGATTGCCCAAAGGCTTATAGACAATAAACTAGAAACGGTTGTAATTGAATTTAATGACTCGCACTTCACAACATTGGAAATCGATGATCAAGAAGGAGGGTCGATTGCTACGAAATTTCTTATTGAAAAAGGATATAAACGGATAGCGTTTATTGGAGGGCGGCAGCAACCCCTTTTTGGTGTAAACCCGATAATCAAAAGAATGTCTGGATATGCGAAAGTATTAAATGAATATAAAATATCGCTTCCAAAAGAATATTGTCAGGAATATGTCTTGAATCCCGCTCAATTATTGGAAGAATTAATACCTTTAGGTCTACCTTTAGCTATTTTTGCAGCTACTGATCTTCAAGCAATTACACTTTTGAAGGAAGCCCGAAAACTTGGGCTTCGAATTCCTCAGGATGTCGCAGTAATAGGATTTGATGATATCGACATAGCTGAATATATCGGGTTGACAACGGTTCATCAGCCATTAGATGAATCCGGGAGGATTGGGGCAGAGTTATTGATTTCCAGGTTGACCGATCCCTCCCAAACCATCCAGCACATACAGTTACCGTTGAGCATTGTTGAAAGGGAGACAGTATAGTGTTACTATAGATTCGCATGAGGAGGTGGTAAAGAAAAATTTCGTGTTGGTTGTAAACTAATTAAATCAAATAGATTAATTAATAAATTTTGGAGGAAGAAATGAAACATTTGTGGAGAATTACCGCAATACTTGTACTGGCATCTATGATATTAGCTGCCTGTGCAACGCCAACCGCAGCTCCTGCTGCACCTGCAGCCCCGGCTCAACCAGCTGCTCCCGCAGCACCAGTCGCTACCGAAGTTCCTGCTGCTCCCGCAGCACCTGCCGCTGAACCAGTTACAATTGCCTTATGGACCAAAGAAGGTGAAGCAGATGGCGGCTTACAATATGTTCAGAGCCTTGCTGATGCCTTTACCGCCCTGAATCCGAATGTAACTTTTGAAGTGGTCAATAAAGAAGTTGAGACTTTGCGAGAAGATTTCCAGACTGCCAGCTTAGCAGGCAGCGCACCTGATCTATTATGGACCGTCAGTGATCATGCAGGTCCATTCACAACAGCTCAACTAATTCAACCTGTCGATAAACTCTTTGATATGAGCAAGTATGTTGCCAGTGTGGAAATGAACAGCGCAACCTGGGCAGTTCCTATCTCTTCAGGCAATCACCTGATGCTGCTCTACAATAAATCACTTGTTCCGACCCCACCTGCCAATACAGACGAGTTTGTGTCAATGGCCAAGACTTTGACCGCTGGTGATGTGTATGGTTTTGCATACAATCAAACAGAACCCTTCTGGCTAATCCCCTGGTTGGGTGGTTTCAATGGTAAAGTTTTTGCCGATGATGGCGTCACCCCAACCCTAAACACTCCTGAAATGGTTGCAGCTCTGCAATTCATGTATGATATTAAATTCACTACTCCGATCATGCCCATGGAGAGCGATTACAACGGTGCTGATACTCTCTTTAAAGAAGGTAAAGCTGCCATGATCATCAATGGAGACTGGTCGCTGGCTGGTTACAAAGAAGCCCTGGGTGATAATTTTGGAGTAGTAGCGATCCCCAAGGTTTCTGCTACTGGTACTATGCCTGCTCCTTACACTGCAGGAACTTACTTCATGATCCCAGTTGACCTTGAAGGCGCTAAACTAGATGTAGTCAAGCAGTTTGTTGAGTTCGCAACTAACCTTGAAAATCAAACAGCATTGGTTACAAAAATGGCTCGTTTACCAGGCCTGAAAGAAGCCCTAACGATCGATGCTATCACAACTGATCCTATCTTAAAAGCATCCTCCGAAGCAATGACCTTTGGAACTCCTCAGCCAACTGTAGTTGAAATGCGCTGTGTCTTTGATAGTTTGAAACCTGAGATGCTGGCCGTACTCGCATCCGCAGGTAACAAAACCCCAGCCGATGCAGCAGCATCAGCCCAAACCTCAGCTGAATCTTGTATATCCGCATTAGAATAGTCCGTTCTGCTAAATAGGAATCAGGGGAGAAATCCCCTGGTTCCTCATTATTAACCTATTACCCTGTTCTAACCGGGGAGAGGAGGGATTTGACTGATGATTACGAATGCAGTCATTTTGAAGAGTCTGAATGAGGTTGGGACTACTGTACTCTATGTTCTTGCGGGTACATTGTTTATCGAAATTATTCTTTGGTTAATACTGGTTAAGACATTTAAATGGCGTTATGCGATGCCATTTATGCTTTTAACCCCGGCGATAATAGGTTTAGTATTTTTAGTGGTGTATCCATTGTTCTGGGAAGCAAATCTTTCCTTTATGAACATGAGTTTAAAGCATTTTAAAGACCCAACGTATGTTGGTTTTGACAATTACATTAAGGTCTTCACAGAACCAGTATTGAAACAGATACATTTCTTCCCCTTACTGGGGAGGACAATTCTGTGGACATTTGTAAATATCGTTTTCCATGTAACTGGGGGTATGGTTTTAGCATTACTTCTTAATAGAAAAATGCGAGGTCGTGGAATTTACCGGATGTTATTGATCTTACCCTGGGCAGTTCCTCAGGTAATCGCTGTTTTAGTGTGGCGTGGTGAGTTCCATTACGAATTTGGTTTTATAAATATCATACTAACAAATCTTGGCCTCGCACCGGTAGCATGGTTGAGTGAACCGGTTGCGAATTTTGTTGCCATGTGTATTACTAACATTTGGTTGGGGATTCCATTCATGATGGTAATATTGTTGGGTGGTTTGCAGAGTATTGCTGGAGATTATTATGAGGCAGCCGAGATGGATGGTGCAAATGCCTGGCAACAATTCTGGCAAGTGACAGTTCCTTTGATGCAGCCTGTTGCCGGTCCTGCAATCATACTAGGGACGGTATGGACTTTTAACAATTTCAACGTGCCTTTCTTTATCAACCAAAATGAACTGGAAACCTCTGATATCCTGGTGACAGGATTATTCCGTGCAGCTTTTCAATACAACCGATATAGTTTTGCAGCTGCTTTCGCTTTTGTGATTTTTGCTATTCTGGTTGTATATTCAGTCATGTACCTGAAATCAACAGGGGCGTTGAAAGGAGCTAAAGATTAATATGGCTACAGTAACTCAACCCGCGAGAAAATTAAAACTCCAAAAGCGCTCATTTTTTCGGAGCGGCAGAGAAGATAGTCCATTTAAACGGATATTGATTCATGCCGCACTTTGCCTGGCATGCTTGATTTCGATCTATCCTGTGACACGTATTTTGAGTGTTGCTCTTCGTCCGGGGAACCGATTACTTTCAGCAGATTTGGCTATCATACCTGTGGGAGCGACTCTAGAATCGTTCAGAATTGTACTGTTTGAAAAGGCATTCTTAAGTTGGATTTGGAACAGCTTAACAATAACAGTTGCAACATCCATTATTGGTGTTATTCTAGCCGCAACCTCTGCATATGCTTTTTCCCGGTACAAGTTTCCAGGGCGATCATTCGGATTGATCTTTCTATTGACAACACAAATGATCCCGGCAGTAATGCTATTAGTCCCAATCTACATTCTTGCCATCAAACTGGAACTCGTGGGCACTTACCGCGGATTAGTAATTGCTTATGCGGTGACAGCTATTCCATTCAGCATATGGATACTGAAAGGTTATTACGACACTATCCCTATTGATTTGGAAGAAGCTGCCAGACTTGATGGTTGTTCAGAGTTGGAAGCATTCACGAAGATCTTGCTACCTTTATCTACTCCTGCTTTGGCGATCGTTTTCTTATTCAATTTCACTACTGCCTGGAATGATTACCTGTTAGCCAGAGTAATTCTAGGGTCAAAAGAGACTTTGTTAACATGGCCATTAGGGCTTCAAAGACTGCAAGGCCAATTCCTGACACAATGGGGACAGTTCTCTGCAGCTTCTGTCCTTGTTGCCATTCCAGTGATGGTCCTTTTCCTATACACATCCAAGTATTTGATCTCAGGATTAACATTGGGCAGTGTCAAGGGATAAAAATGTGGTTTTGCACAATAATTAACCCCGTTTTCATTTATGAGAATGGGGTTTACTTTTCCAGTTACCAATGATCGAAATCAATAGGAGAAAGAAATGAATAGGATTATTAGATTAATTGGTATTCTGGTAATTATTGTTTTAATATTACCTGCGTGTGGGGATAAAGCTGCCCCGTCTATAAATGCAGTTGTGCCGTCTCCTGATGTAGAACCGGTACCTAACCCAGACTTATTGTATTTAAATATCACATGGCATCAACACCAGCCTCTTTATTATAAAGATGTTAATGGGTACTATACACGTCCCTGGGTTAGAGTCCATGCAACAAAAGACTATTATGATATGGCATCCATACTGCAGAAATACCCCAAAGTCCACTTAACTATAAATATGACCCCGGTGCTCATCAAACAGCTGGATGATTTCGTGGATAATGGCGCGAAAGATTATTATTGGGTACTATCTGAGATACCAGCCAATAAATTGACGGACGAAGAAAAAAAATTTATTTTGACTCGATTCTTCGATGCAAATTGGACGAACATGGTTAGCCGGTTCCCAAGATATAAAGAGTTGCTTGATCTCCGTGGTGGAACTGATAATCAATCAATATTAACCGCCTTAACTAAATTTACAGACCAGGATTATCGTGACCTTCAAATTTGGTTCAACCTAGCGTGGTTCGATCCGACCTGGCTGGAAAAAGATCCCTTGAATGCACTTGTTACGAAAGGAAGAACTTTTAGCGAACAGGATAAGGTAGTTGTGTTTGAAAAAGTTCGCGAAGTGATGAGCCAGGTTATTCCAATACACAAACAGCTTCAGGAGTCCGGGCAGATTCAAGTCATCACTACACCATATGCGCATCCGATCCTGCCGCTCATTTTTAATAGCAATATTGCTGCAGTTGGTAATCCAGCGGCAGAACTGCCGAATAGATTCTCATGGCCAAATGATGCAATCGCACATTTGACGAAAAGTGTTGAGATCTATCAAGAACATTTTGGTAAAGATCCGGTTGGATTGTGGCCAGGTGAAGGAGCAGTTTCTGAAGATATTATTTCCCTGGTTGCCAATGCAGGTTATCAATTCATGGAAACAGGCGAACCTGTTTTAGCCCAATCATTAGGGATTGGCTCATTTACCCGTAGTTCGGATGAAACTGTTCAAGAAGCAGACAAATTGTATCGCCCTTATTATGTTGGCACCAAAGAAGGACAACAAGTAGCAATCTTTTTCCGCGATTGGACACTTTCTGATAAGTTAGGCTTTACTTATTCACAAACACTTGGGGAAGAAGCCGCTGTAGATTTGATGCAGCGATTGGAAAATATTCGAGCACAGCTCAAAAAAGAAAATGCACAAGGACCACATATAGTTAGCATTATCCTGGATGGTGAAAACGCCTGGGAAAATTACCCTAATGATGGCAACGAATTCTTGAATGCTATGTATCAAATGCTTAATAAGAGCGAAACGATTAAAACTGTTACTCCTTCGGAGTATTTGGCATTGTTCCCCGAACAGGCACAATTAGACATGCTTTTCCCCGGGGCATGGTTCAGCCCGAACTTTGATACCTGGATCGGTGAGCCAGAAGAAACTCAAGCCTGGAATTATTTAGGCAAGGTACGGGAATATTTAGCTAAATATGATGTTTCCAAAAAGCGGGTAGCTTCGGCAGAAGCAATTGCCAACGCCCAAGACTTTATGTACCTTGCAGAAGGATCTGATTGGTTCTGGTGGTACGGTTCAGATCAAGATTCCGGGGTAGATGAATATTTTGATACCGGATTCAGGGCATTATTAGCAAAGGTATATGAGTCTCTTGGAGACCCGGTACCCACATTTGTGAACGTTCCCATAATTCCGAAGAAAATCGAACAGCCGAAGAAAGCATTTTCTGGGCCAGGAACACCGGTAATTGATGGAACAATTAAAGATGGGGAGTGGGATTCTGCAGCAGAATATCCCGCAAAAAATAACTCTCCAGCCACCGGATTTGTTTACACCATGGATTCCAATAATATCTACGTAAATCTTGAATTGGGTGAGAAACTCGCAATTAAAGAACGGGTTGGAATTTATTTAAATGTTCCCGGATCAAAGGAAATCTATCCATTTGCCAGGGAAAATGAACCACCCGAAGGTGTGTTATTAGGCATAGCTGCAACTCATCTTTTCGAGTGGGATGGCAGCCAGGTTACAAAATATAATGCGTCCGCATCAGGTTGGGTTCCACAGGGAAAAACAGGCGAGGGTTTTGTCGGTACGGATGTTTTTGAAATGGCAATACCATTATCTGCACTGGGTGACCTGGCTTCTGGCGATGATATTCGGATGGTTGTGGCTGTGCAACCTGCTAATGAGATTTTACCTCTGACAGGTCCAGCTCAAATTGTTATACCGGATCTAGGCTTATCCACTTTGTTATTAGAGGTTGATGACCCAAGTGGGGATGATCATGGTCCAGGTAGCTATATTTATCCTGCGGACCCAGTGTTCTCAAAACAGAATTTTGATATTGAAAAGTTCAGTGTTTTCCTGGATGAAAAAAACGTGATCTTTAATTTCAAGTTTTTTGGCGCTGTACCAAACCCCTGGGGTTCAGGTAGTAATTTATCTTTACAGTCACTGGATGTCTATATTGATAAAGATCCGGGAAAGGGGACAGGCAACCGTTTATTACTACCAGGTCGTAACGCGGCTTTAGCTTCAGGGAATGGATGGGAGTATGCGATTTGGGTAGAAGGTTGGACGCCCGGTATATATGCACCTGATGCGACAACTGGTGATCCGAAACAATTGAATACATCATTTAAACTCATTGTTGACCCGGCAGCTCAAACTGTTACAGTACGAGTCCCGAGAGAAGCTCTTGGTGATGGAGATCCATCTGAATGGGGCTATGTCGCAGCGGTGATGAGTCAGGATGGGTTTCCATCCACAGGTGTATGGCGAGTGCGGGATGTACAGGCAACCGCAGTACAATGGAAATTTGGTGGCGCACCGGACGATGTGAACCATACCCGGATCATCGATTTGGCTTGGCCGGTGGATGGTACGGTTACTCAGGAAGAAATTCTCTCTCAGTATAATTCATCCAAATTACCACTGGATCAACTCACACCAAATGATTTTGCACAACTTGAAATGCTTCGAGTGAAATAAGCGATTTTAGGATTGGTATAAAAATATTTGTACTGAAATGAGTATCTACTCCCTTAATTATGACAGGTAGAGGTGTATATTCGTGTTGTCTGACATATTGACGGTTGTCAGACAATCTCTTATAATCTCTGAGCTTTTGAAAAGGAAACTATAGTTCCGAAATTAAATCTCATCTTATTTTTGAAAGGTAGAATACTCAATAATGACGATCAGCAACGTAACATCACAAGAAACAACGAAGAATCCGGGTTGGATTGTGACGGCAGCTGGTACTGCAGCGCTGTTGGCACTCGGTGTATTATATGCATGGAGTGTTTTCAAGGCGAATATCCCTGCTGAATGGGGATGGGCAGATTCTCAAAAATCACTGCCATACTCTGTAGCATGTGTTGTCTTTTCAATAATGACCATGGTCGGTGCAAGATTATTAGGTAAGTATGGGCCAAGAGTGGTCGTGACTATTGGCGGAATCTTAGCTGGTGTTGGAGTCATTCTATCCAGTTTATCCACTTCCCCATGGATATTTACATTCACTTTCGGGGTTCTACTGGGTTCAGGTATTGGTTTTGTGTACGCTTCTGCCAGCCCGGCAGCACTGCGATGGTTCCCTGCATCAAAAACGGGCCTGATCTCTGGCATAGTGGTAGCTGGATTTGGGATGGGTAGTGCCTGGGTTGCTCCCCTTGCTCGAACACTGATCAAATCCATCGGTTTACAGACAACCATGCTGTATATGGGTATTGGAATGTTAATTGTTGTTGTAGCTTTTGCACAACTACTTAAATTTCCACCTGCTGGGTATATCCCCGCCGGAAGCACTCCTGCAAAATCTGCAGCATCAAATAAAACAGATTTCAGCACTGGTGAAACAGCCCGCACTTGGCAGTTCTACCTGATTTGGATCGCTTTTGCGTTTGGGTCCGGAGCTGGTTTGATGGTTATCGGTAACCTGGCTTCCATTGTTAAAGACCAGGTTGGTTTACCGGCTATCAGCGCAATAGCTGTTTCAGCATTGGCTATTGGAAATGGCGGCGGCCGGGTCCTTTATGGAATGTTATCCGATAAATTTGGTCGAAAAGTAATGCTAACAACTGCGTTTATATTACAGGCACTGCTAGTATTCGTGATGTCAATCACCGTCCAGGGTTCATCATTGGCGAATGTAACGGTTTTGATCATCCTTGTCGTTCTTGTGGGAGCAAACTATGGTGCAAACCTGGCTGTTTTCCCTGCCATTACAAAGGATTATTTTGGCCCCAAGAATTTTGCCATGAATTACGGCATCGTTTATACGGCCTGGGGTTTGGGTGGATTTATGCTTTCCCAATTGGCGAGTGCCATAAAAGACGCAACTGGCAGTTTTACAAATGCATACTATTTGTCTTCCGTGATGCTTATTGTCGCTGCAATATTAATGGTAATCCTAAAGACACCTCAACCTGAGGTTGAGGTTAAGCTAACACCAAATATTGAATTGGCTGCTGATTAATCAACATATCAAGGAATGAATAAAGCTGTCCCGAATATTTTCGGGACAGCTTTATTTTTTTAACAAATATATTATTTTACATCCGGATTTGGGAGCATATAATCGCGGATCAAGGCGACAAAATCATGCCATGATTGAATGAAACCGCGAAGTGTGCGTACTGTGGCGCCGTATGAATCAAAATCTACTGGTTTCATACCATCAACATCGTATGCTTTGCGGAAATCCGGGATTTTCGAGTAAAGATCATTAAGAATTTTGGGATCGACCGGTATATCCATGCGGGGAGTAACTTTGATATCTGCATCATTAAATTTCTTCTGCCACTCATAAGGTATCGTCAGGGTGATATCTCCGCCTACAAATTCGGTCCAATGGTAGAAATTGCGATACGCTGCAGGTAATAAGCGGGTACGATACCCTCGTTCCTTGAATAATTTATAGGCATTTTTAATGCAGGCAACACCACACCACTCCAGGTACTCCGGATTGATATCAATGGAGTCTCGTTTAGCAACAACTTTTATCCAATCGTCAATTCGTCCGACCATCAAAGTCGCCACCGGGGACATCTTACTGGCATCTTTCCCTTCAGCTTCTCGTCGTTTTAACCCGCGTTCAATCCCTTCGCCGACTGCGATGACCTGGGGTACCGTGAAACTGACTGTTACGTTCAGGTTGGCACCCTGGTACGTGGCTTCTTCGATCATATCAATACCTGCCTTGGTGGCTGGTACTTTTATCTGCATATTCGGTGCGAGGCTGTTGAAATACAAGGTCTGATCAAGCATTGCTTTGGAATTTCTATAAGCAGCCGGGTTTGTTTGAATGGATAAGCGGCCGCGTTTTCCGCCTTCCCGTTCGAACACCGGGAGAAGCAGCTTTGATCCATGAACCGTTACGTCTTCGAAGACCTTCCAGGCGATCTCAATTTCTGACCATGTCGGGTTTTCCTGGATGGTTTTCTTGATATGGTCTTCCCAGAGATACAGCTCTTTCTTCAACACACCCAGGACAATTGTCGGATTGCTGGTTGCCCCAGTTGCACCACGCTCAATGGCGTAGGTCAACTCTTCCACTGAACACGAATCATTCCAGTATTGGGTTGGGGTGGTCATTACCATTTCCTGTAAATTACCTAAATACTTTGAATTCATAATTCATTGCTCCTTTGAATTTGATTTCCTAGATTATCCGCCACCCATGGGTGTGACAAGGATGATCTGTGCATTATTTGTTATTTCTGCTTCCAAGCTGCAAGGTTCGCCATTCATGCTGGCAGCGTTAGCTTCGTATTTTCCTGCTCCTAATTGATCCAATAGATCGCAAATCCTATATCCTGGTGGCACCTCACCAATCCATAATCCTGGAGTGGTTGGTTGCGATAATCTTCGTAAAGTTCCGTATAATTTTACACTTACTTTCACTTCAAATACCATACCTTATCAACACTTTTCTTCCAGGGCAAGTTTGGATTGGAGTAAATTATAAACCCAACCGATACCCAATTCTTCAAGCTTTGCCTCGGTCGGGACGCCATTTTTATCCCAGCCCATCATACCGTAATAGAGTTTAATAGCTTTCATGAAAGCCGGTTTATCAATTTTATGTCCTTTGAGTGCACCTGCCCGAAGCGGTTCAAACATTCGGTCGGGTAAATTATCATCATCAGATGTAAACCCGCGCAGAATATTAAATGCCCGTGCCATTGTCACACCACGTTCGCCAGCTTTTAGTACCTCAAACAAACTAGTCTTCCACCCTGTGATCCATGATACGATAGACGTTAATTGGTTAAGACTCAATGCGCGAAACTCAGGAACTGCTGTAAAAATACACCAATCCAGGACATCATGAACCCCCCAGATATACTGTAAGTAGGTAAACAACCGGACTTTTTGTCCACCCAGGTCCTCTGCTGGAACTGGATCCAGAAAACCGGTATAGCTCAGGTCTGTCAGATCCACCCAATTGTGTTCCAAAGTAGGATCGCCAGGATTATTAAACCAGGGGTCATGTGCAGCTTGGAGGTGGTCAGCACCAGTTGGTGAAACTGCATATCCCAGACCTACACCCCATTTGCCGCGTGGTTCATGGTTTGCGAATTCCTGTCCTTTTACTTGAATTGAATATTTTTCAGTTCCTCGACCGATCAACCTTGCTGCACCACGCGATCCTTCGGCAAGTACGTTCCCAAATCCCTTCCGCTGGGCGATCATTTCGATCAGGTTCAGATTCGTTTCAGCATCATCCCATTTCAATGTAAGGCTGGAGGTGTCATCTGTCGAAATTAATCCACGCTCAAAACATTCCACTGCCCAGGATAAAGTTACACCAGTCGATATCGTATCCAAACCCAAGGCGTTGCAGCGTTGGTTACAACACGCAACCTCAGTGATATCACCCACTCCTAAATTCGAGCCTAAAAGACCAATACTTTCATATTCCGGTCCACCATATTCCCGAGTGACCTTAAAGACACCTTTCTCTCCTTCCACAGAACGCTTGCAGGAGACTGCACAGGCAAAACATGTTTCTGTTTTCCCGTTCAGTTCGCGTTTCATGGTTTCACCACTTATTCCCTCTGCCCTATCAAAAGACCCATCCTGGAAGTTGTAAGTAGGAAGCATTCCCCCAACACTTACCGGAACAATTCCCTTCGAGGTGCCTAACTCGTGGTGAAGTGTGATTGCCGGAGATACTTTTGTACTTCGAGCGAACCAGGTTGCGGTCTGGCCAAGATCTTCCGGATTGGCAGTGCGCAATTTTCGATTGGAACCATGCACGACGATCGCCCGCAAATTCTTACTTCCCATCACAGCGCCGAGCCCTCCACGGCCATGAAAATGACGGCAATCTGCGGTTAAGTTTGCATATTTAACCAGGTTTTCCCCGGCTGGACCACATTGCATGATCCTTGCTTTATCCCCATGGAGTGATTTTAATATGGACTGGACCTCAGCAGTTTCCTTTCCATGTATTTGGGCGGCTGATATTATTTCCACCTGATCATCTATTATGTTGATATAAACCTGGTCAGGGGATCTACCTTCAATAATTATTCCATCCCATCCGGCAAATTTTAATTCCGGACCCCACCAACCACCACACTGAGAATCTGCCAAACCGCCTGTTAATGGAGAAATTGCTGATGCTGTATGTCTTGCCTGTCCAGAAATTGGAGCTCCGGTGACGACAGAAGTCATAAACAATAATTTATTCTCGGGGCTCAATGGAGAAACTTCTGGCGGTACTTCGGTTAGTAAAAAGTGTAAAGCCAGATTTCGCCCACCCATGTAAACACGGTAAAGTTTCGGATCCAACTGAACGACTTCAGTTTGTCCATTCGTAAGGTTGATGCGAAGTATTCTATTCCAGAATCCGTTGAATTCCTGCAGCATGGCAATCCTCCAGGTTAATTCCAAATACGCCAATCAATACCAATTAATTTACAAAAGATAATGAGCTCTTCGGTAAAATCACCTTGAACCATGTGAATGTGATTTGAACCATAGACTTCTGCAAAATCTATCCCTGCATTTGTTTGGACGAATGCTTGTGGGAAGGATGCGGTAGTCTTAGCCAGATCTGAACGATTTCTACTTTCTACGTTACCCAGAATGATCGCCATCCAGTAGACACCATTTTTTCTGCATAGCCTGGCGAGGGTAACCTTACCGGGGGCAACCACACCTGGATAAGCACCACCACCACCTTTTCCGAAGACATGCTGGGTAGCTTCCAGTTGCTTTAACCCTATCGGGTCAGCATCAGTTGCAAAAAATTCACAGGCGATAGCACCACAATTTGCCAGGGTCCAGGTTTTTTCTTTTTCGTCAAACCAACGGACATCAACCAGGGAGGCAGATTTACCTTCGGAAAGTAAATGTAAGATCTGCATGGTGAGGGCACCATCAGCATCCGATTCACACGCATGAATGGTAGCTTCTTTTTTCCCATTACTGTCAAACCGGTTGTTTATCAACATGTGGGCAATGCATTGCGTGACATATCCGTCACTAAGCTCAGGTTGGCATTTTACTCCAACGAAATCCAGATTATTTTTATTTACGAGGATCTTTGTTGCAAGGTAACTTCGTATCTGTTTTTCAAAGGTCGAAGCTGTGAATGCTCCGCCGAATGTCACTTTTCCCAGGTTCTCGGTGAGCCATTTTTTTTCATGCTCTACAAGCTCAAGAGGTATGGTTTCAGCTTCGGAGATGATGTCATGCTGATCTAAAATTTCAATGTCAACACCGAAGAGTTTTTGCCATTGGGCTGGATCAACATTTGCAGTGAAAATTCCCAGACTTTTACCACCGAAAAGGCCTAATGTCTGCCCATTAAGAGAATGGATCGTTCCGCACGCTCGAATAAATGAATGAATCATTTTTAAAGATTTTTCGGAAGAGTGCTCAAATACCCGAAAATGCTGACATCCTACCTGGTCCAACGCACCACCTGCGCCTAATACTCCAACCAGGCTGGAAGTGTCCGGGCGGTTATTTCCTAATAATAATACTGGAACGGGAATATGGTTATGGAGTTTGATCGAGAATATAGGGTCTGCCCAAATCGGAACATGAATAATGAGTGATTGCGCGCCAAAAATATTCGCTTTTTCTGCAAAGGACTCAATATCATCGATGGAATTCAATACATCAGATTCGATGACCTTATATTCTTTACCCAACCATTGCAACGATTGGATTTCTTCTTTTACAGCAGGTTCGCGTTTAGAGAAAATAGCTAACCTACTGTCTGTAACATGAGCTAAAGCAACATTAATCGACAACCTTGCACCTTCTTGTATATTTATTTTCGACGCGTATTTAAGTACACTGCCAGTAAAATCACAATTCCCTTGATCACCGGCTGCATTGTGGGTGGAACACCCAATAGATTCATAATATTATTTAAGACACTTAAGATCACTACACCAAAAAATGTACCTAGAATAGTCCCCATACCGCCTGACAAGCTTGCCCCGCCAATGGAAGCTGCAGCGATCGAATCTAATGCGATCCAGGTTCCCGCCTGTGGGTCTCCCAACCCAACCCGGGAGGCAAATAAAATTCCAGCAACGCCAGCTAAAATTGCGCATAATGCATAAGCCGAAATCTTGACAATCCAAACCGGAATTCCAGAGAGGTAAGCTGTTTTTTCGTTTCCACCAACTGGAAAAATGAAATGACCATTGCTGCTGCGTAAATAGATGGCAATAATTATCAGGAAAGCCAGACAGATGAAAAGGGGTTGGGGAATACCCAGGAAAGGGGTCTTATAAAAAGCTGTAAAATCGGTGGGTAATTCGGAGCCCAATAAACTGGTGTAAACAGTACCACCCCGGCTTCCGGCTGCATCACTTAATAATTTTGCTACCGAATATCCGATTTGCATTGTGGCCATGGTGACGACAAAGGCCGGTAGACGAATAAACGTAACGAGGACTCCATTTACCAAACCGAAAAGTAGGGATCCGCCCAGAGCTATTGCAAATGCACCAGCCAATCCATAATCTTGAAAGAGGACCACGAGAACACTTGAGACTGCCATAACAGCGCCGACACTTAAGTCGATCCCTGCTACTGCAATCACGAGTAATTGCCCAATGGTGACAATAATCAAACCGGAATTTTGCAGAATGAGATTAACAAAATTACGCGGCTGAAGGAAAATTCCATTGGAAAAAATCGAAGCAAAGATCACCAAACCGATCAGAATAAAAAGGATCTTTAGGATGGATTTTGTGTCATAGCTACGCGATGAGAAAAAGCGGTTTATGGTAGTCATCATTATGCCTCACCTTTATTTCTGCGCAAGCGTTGAATTTGGCTGAGGGCTACTGCCAGCAGGATAAGAACGCCTTTGATCGTACCCTGCCAGTAAGGTGATATTCCAACCAGGTTTAAGACGCTGTTGATCATTCCAAAAAGCAAAATACCAATCAAAGTTCCGCCCACGGTGCCAACTCCTCCGAAAAGGTTGCCGCCGCCTACGATCACCGCGGCGATACTTTCCATCTCGTACCCATTTGCACCGATCGGGGAACCCGAATTCAACCTGGCTGTCCACATTACTGCACCAATACTCGTTAGAAATGCTGATGCAGCATAAACGAGCAATTTGATTTTTTTAACATCGATGCCCGATAACCTGGAACTCTCTTCGCTGCTGCCTATGGCATAAATATAACGCCCTGATTTTCTGTACTTTAGGAAGAAAGCCAATAGGAGCGAGATTACTACCAACAAAATCGCTGATACTGGTATTCCGAGGACAGCGCTCCTACCGAAATTATTGAAGCTTTCGACTTCAATTGAAATGGGTTTCGCGTTAGAAAGTACCAGTCCCAAACCGCGGGCGATACCCAGCATGCCCAGAGTAACCACGAAAGGGGGAATTCTTGTTCTGGAGACCATCCATCCGTTGACTAATCCCAACGCGGTCGCAGCCAATAATCCCCCAGTCACGGCGATTCCTATCCCGAATTTTTGCATCAATAAGGCTACGACAATGGATGTAAATGCGACCAAGGATCCCTGCGAAAGGTCGATACCTGCAGTAAGGATTACCAGGAGCTGACCCAGGGCAAGAAAGCCGATGATCGCATACTGGTAAAATATTCCCGAAAAGTTTTGCATGGTGAAGAAATTCTTGACATAGATGCTTCCAACTAAAAACAGGAAGACCATTGCCACCAGGGCACTATTATTAGCGATCCAGGGGACGATTTTGGATGAAAGCCTTGTTGATTTCATTGATCACCGCCATCCAGCTGTAAGGCCAGTTTCAGCACTTTCTCTTCTGTGGCTTCTTCTGCTGTCAGTTCACCAACCAGTTTTCCTTTGGACATAACCAGGATTCGGTCTGCTTGGGTAAGTACTTCAGGCAGATCTGATGAGATCATCAAGATGGCTTTTCCTTCCAATTTCATATCATTCATCAACTTATAGATCTCCAACCTTGCACCCACATCCACACCGCGAGTAGGTTCATCAAGGATCAAAACATCACATTGTGCCGCCAGGAGTTTGGAGAGAACCACTTTCTGTTGGTTGCCACCACTCATGTACATCACCTGGATATTGGGATTATTGGGCTTGATATTTAATGCCTGGATCAATCCATTTGCTTTCTTGTTTATATCCTTCCAGGGAACAAAACCGAATTTGGATGATTTTTGCACCAGGCTATAAGCGATATTCTCACTCATTGACCTGCCTAGTACCAGACCTTCTTCTTTTCTACTTTCAGGCAGCATTCCAATTCCAATAGCCATCGCGCTGGTTGGTGTAAGATTCTTAATTGATTGGCCTTTAAGCTCAATTATTCCTTTTTGCTTCGGATCTGCTCCCAGGATTAACCGTGCCATTTCTGTTCTTCCGGCTCCAACTAACCCGGCAATTCCCAGAACTTCTCCACGGTGAAGTTTGAAAGAAACCTCTTTTACTTCGTCTGACGAAAGATTATCTACAGATAAAACTGTTTCACCGATCTTTTCATTTTTATTCCTGAGAGAAAAATCAATTTCCCTGCCGACCATGGCTTTTATTAATGAATTTTTATCAAAATCTGATACCAGGCCGGATTTAACGAGGTGACCATCCCGAAGAATTGTGACCTTGTCACCGATTTCAAAAATTTCTTCCAGATGATGGGAGATATAAACAATCGCAATACCCTGCGATTTCAATTTCTGAATAATCTTGAATAGAAGTTGTATTTCGGAACCTGTAAAAACAGCCGTTGGCTCATCCAGAATGAGAACTTTACTTTTTAACGATAAAGCTTTTGCTATCGCAACCATTTGTTGTTGCGCAACTTTCAAGGTTTGAACTGGAACCGTGGTATCCAGGTCTGCTCCCATATCCTTTAAGATATCGGTAGCATTTTTGGTAAGGGTGTTCCAGTCGATATTTCCGTTTTTCTGTAATGGTTCATTACCTAAATTAATATTCTCAGCTGCATTCAATACAGGTATCAGGTCAATTTCCTGATAGATCGTATTAATACCATTCTCCCTGGCCCATCGTGGAGTGAGGTGTTTCAGGTGTTGACCTGAAAAAGTGATGACTCCACTATCAGGCTGATAAGCACCAGACATTATCTTGATCAAAGTCGATTTCCCGGCACCATTCTCACCCACGATGCAGTGAACTTCTCCGCAGTATAGGTCCAGTTCCATTTCATGGAGAACAGTGATCCCGGAAAATGATTTTGTCACCTGTCTTAGAGAAAGGATTGGAGGTTGGTCAGTCAATCTGAACTCCTGTCATCTTATAAAAAGGAAGGGAAGAGAGAGAGTGCTATAATTATTTTGACCTTCCTGGTGGTTCGTGGGGCGGCTGAGCCTTTGCGTTGACCGGTGAAGGTCTTTTGTTTTCCACGAACCATCTCAGGAGTTAGTCACATTATTTCTATAGCTGCTATCAGATCCCTTCCTAAAGAACCGATTTATACCTGTTTAGAATTCGAGACCAGCAGCTTTGATTTGGTCAAGATAAGTCTGTGCTTCTTCTTTTTTGTCCAGGTCAAAGACTTTGATATCTACCTGTTGTTTTGCTTCCACTGTTTTACCTGCCAAAATGTCTTGGCAGCTTTGAACAGCTTTCGCACCAAAATATGGAGGTGTCTGAGTTTCGCGGGCAATTTCCCCGGCGATGACAGCTTCAATCGCTTTGAAATGGCCGCCTTCGCCAACTACGAAACCAAGCAATTCAGTTCGTCCGGCATTCTTGATGGCTTCAAGTGCACCCATGGTCATATCGCTATAATCGGAGCGAACTACATCAATTTCGCCAGCAGGAAATCTCTGCAGGAAGTCATCCATGACTTTCATTCCACCGTCTTTTGTGAAACCAGCATCTGAGGTTGCGACAACTTTAATATTCGGATATGCTGCCATTACTTCGTCCCAACCAGCGTTTGCATCGATTACTGGTGATGCACCGGCAAGACCCTGGACATGAACGACATTTCCCTTGGCTTCGCCATACTTCTTGGTGAGTAACTCAACGGTCTTTTCAGCTAATAACTTGCCTGATAACTTGTGGCTCTGGGTAATTTCGGTTTTGTACATTCCGTCACCAGGTGTAGCATCGATGGTACGATCGATGATTACCAGGGGAACATTGGCATCGTTGGCCATTTTTACAACTGGAACCAAAGCTTTTGATTCGAGTGGGGAGACAATGAGGCAGGCTGGTTTCTGGGCAAGCATGCTTTCAATATCAGCCAGTTGTTTGGAGGCATCCTGGTTGGCGTCAATGCTTACGAGTTTGACACCTGCAGTTTTTGCCTGTTCTTCCATATCCTTCTGATTTGTTACACGCCAGGCATTTACGAGTTCTGCCTGTGAGTAAGCATACAATACTTCAGCTGGTGCTGCAGGGGCAGCGGGTTCAGCTGGTGCAGCTGGAGCAGCAGGAGCAGCCGGGGTACAAGCTGCCATTAACATTGTGGCTAAAATAACGATCGAAAAAACTTTCATTGTGACTTTCATCTTTAATCTCCTGAATTTGATTCGTGGTTTAAGTTATTTTACTTTTCCATCTATTTGAATTTCACTTACTGAAGAGTAACCATGTAAAGCTGTTGCACTCATATCTGTGATTATTGAATCACCTCCTTTAATTCGCATTTGTCGTTTTGAACTAATTGCTTCATTTAAATTGTTGGGAATACTCGACCACGGTTCCAAAGCGAGACAATAGACACGATCCCACCAGGGATAACCGGGGAATTTCCCATATACACACCAGAACCAGAGATAAGGAAAAATATCCAGGTCCCAGGATAAACCGATACCTATTTTCTCTTTTGTGTCCAGCACAGCATACCAACCGGCTGCTAACTCTTTCAAATAAATCAATTCTGAGAATCCCGCATCAGGTCCAGGAGTCACTGACAGATCCAATGAGGAATTGTTATGCTCAATTTTTGGCCAGGAAAACTCCATTCCCGGCTCCAAAATTCCACTTGGGGCAAAAATTGGAGAGTGAACTATGCCTGTTTTAGCAGGAACGACCAGCGATAAGCCTTCTTTCAAAAAAGGCGCACCAAAAGCTGGATGGTGACCCCACATGAATTCCTGTTCATCCGGGGAGAGATTGGTCAGTTTTTCCTGGATGAATAAGGTAGGGTTATTGTCCAATAAACGCATTGTCCGTTCAACCCTGAATGGTGTTCGGATGCAGTTCACCGAAAACTTAACAGAAATTTCTTCGCTCGTATCAACCAGGATGTCATATTCCCAACCCAGGTTGGTTACTTCACCATGCAGACCTAGTTCAGCTCCTCTGTAATTGACCGGACCACCACCAGGCAGAATCTCCTGCCAGCCCCCATGGTAAGAGTCAAGGAACGCTCCGCTTGAGTTGGAAATGGAAGGGGTGACTTTTCGTGGATCGACCAAACCCTGGGGAGATTCCCATAGGAAACTGGTATCAGTGGGTTTATACAAAAACTCAAAAATATCTGCACCTTTATCTATCAGTACCCCCACACGGATTAAATTGTTCTCCAGGATGATTGTCTTCATGCCTTTGTAGACCAATTCATCTGTGATACGGCAGCCAAAATGGCGATATTTAGCAGCAGCCATGATTTACCTTTTCTCCGGAGCTGGACCCGTTGTTCCGCGAATTACCAGTTCAACATCCAATATTTGTGATTTGGGTGACTTTTTCTTTTCCAAGATCTGAATAAGCATCCTGGCAGCCTTGACGCCTTTTTCGAAAGCTGGCTGTCGAACAGTGGTTAGCGGGGGATTGACACATTCAGCCAGGGGAACATCATCAAAACCGACGATGGAGATATCTCCTGGAACAGATAAACCTTTTTCCTGGATGGCTCTGACGGCTCCAATGGCTAGCATGTCATTGACCAGGAAGATTGCCGTTGGTGAATTATTTATATTGAGCAATTCACCAGTTATCTGTGCTCCACCATTTATTGAAGCATTCTCTGCAACACGGACTAATTCCGGATCGAAAGGAATGTTATGTTTCTGTAAGGAGTATTTATATCCATCCAATCTTTCGATACTGCTGGTCAAATTTGGTTTACCGATGAAACCAATTCTGGTATGTCCCAGTGAAATGAGGTGCTCCATCACCATCAAGCCACCCTTGTAATTGTCTACATCCACAAAGACCATTTCTTTTTCATCCGGAACGAAAGAAGTCGAAACAAATGGCGCTTGGATGGTGTTGAGACTGGTAATAATATTGTGGTGGAAGGATCCGGGACTCATTAAGATGAAGCCATCGGCTCTTTTCTGTTTATAAATATCCATGTAGTTCTGATCGTGTGGATAACAGAGAAAAAGAAAATATCCAAGTTTATCTACTTCAGTGGAAACACCGCGCATGACCTCGACATAAAATGGGTTGGAAAAAATGTATGTTGCTTCGTGCGGAATAATTAATCCGATGCTGTGGCTTTTTTGAATTGAGAATGCCTTAGCCATTGCATTTGGTTTGAAATCGTATTTGGCAATGAGACTATGGATCTGTTCGCGTGTTTCCGGTTTTACATCCGGTTTATTATTGAGAACACGCGAAACTGTAGTCTTTGAAACCCCCGCCATTTCAGCAATTTCATCGATTGTGATTTTCATTCAACTCCGGCAAGATTCTTTGTTTCAATAATTTCTGTGGAATAATGGGCTTGCGCTTTGTTCGTAACCACTACCGTTACTGATACCGTTACCGCTACCGTAACCGGTTACAATTTATATTATAAGGAAGGATTTCCTATTGTCAATACCCAATTTTAGAATTACAGAAAACTCGTAAAAAACCAAGTACTCATTCGCAACTCTTTTACATAAGGGGGGTTTGATAGGTATATAGTCGCATACAACATATTGGGTAACCAATATTGGCAGCACATAAGAAGGCAACGCCATACCAGTAATTTTTATCGGATAATCACAATTCAAAAAAATTACCTGAGAATCGTTTTCTGACAGGTTGTTTCAACGCTGCTATTCACCAAAAATATGAAAGTACTAAAGGAGTAATGCCATGACCGAAAATAGAGCAATTGCAATTGTTGGTTTGGGGGCAATATTACCTGATGCTTTTAATGTTCCTGATTTCTGGGAGAATATCGTCAATAAGCGGTATTCGATCACAGATGTACCTGCCGATCGTTGGAACACTGCCCTTTTTTATGATCCAGACCCATCTGCTGTTGATAAAACATACACAAAAATTGGAGCGTATGTTAATGGCTATCAGTTGGATGCGTTCAAATTGGGGCTGCCTATCCCGCCAAAAGTATTATCCATGATGGATTTCACCCAACAATGGGCGATTGCAGCCAGCAGCCAGGCACTAATTGATTATGGTTATCCAACCAGGACCCTCAACCCGGAGCGGGTTGCGGTCATCTTTGGTAATGCGAATGCAGGTGAAGGACACTACCAATCCACATTGCGAATTTATGCACCTGAATATCTCGATGTATTTAAATCAATTCCCAATTTCCGTCAGCTGCCAGAAGATATCCAAACATCTTTGTTGGATGGAATGCTTGCAGGAATCCGTGCTCGAATCCCTAACATAACAGAAGACACTATGCCGGGAGAACTTTCCAATATTATTGCGGGAAGGGTGGCAAACGTATTTAATTTTAGCGGTCCCAACTTTGTTACAGATGCTGCGTGTGCATCCTCGCTTGCGGCTTTACAGGCTGCCGTGGAAGGGTTGGAGGACTATAAATTCGACGCCGTCCTGACCGGAGGAATTGACAGGAGCATGGGTCCGGAATCATATGTAAAATTTTCCAAGATTGGGGCCTTATCTGCGGACGGCTCCCGACCATATGCCGATGGTGCAAATGGCTTTGTCATGGGGGAAGGCGCGGTTGTTTACCTATTAAAACGTCTCGAAGATGCTGAAAAAGAAGGAGATAAAATATATGCGGTGGTACGCGGAATAGGTGGTAGTTCAGATGGTAAAGGAAAAGGTATTACTGCCCCAAATCCACTCGGACAGGTGCGCGCCATAGAACGCGCATGGAAGGACGCAGGAGTATCTCCAGCAACTGTCGGGTTGATCGAAGGTCATGGTACATCCACCAAAGTTGGGGATGTGACTGAGGTCGGCAGCTTAAATACAGTTTTTGGTCAAATGGGAGTCAAAAATGGAACTGTCGCACTGGGATCAGTAAAGTCCAACATTGGTCATTTGAAGGCTGCAGCCGGCGCGGTGGGGGTACTGAAAACCACTCTTGCGTTATTCCACCATACACTTCCACCCTCTGTGAATTTCGATAAACCGAATCCGAATATTGATTTTTCAAACATGCCTTTTTATGTGAATACCCAGACACAATCCTGGGAGGTTAATCCTGGTGAAGTACGTAGAGCCGGTATCAGCTCTTTTGGATTTGGCGGCACCAATTTCCATGTTGTCATGGAAGAATATCTTCCGGGTATGCTTTCAAAAACTTCTGAAGTCTTTGCCATTCCAAAGCCTGCGAATTCCGGGGCTGATATTCCTGCAATGCAACCTGTTCCAACACCATTGGCAGCTGTAATGAACTCTGAAGTTGTTTCCTCTGCCACAATCAGTGCTGCTGTAGATGCTGCAGCCATCGAGAAGCATGTCCTCACTGTAGTCAGCGAAAAGACCGGATATCCCCCCGAAATGCTCGATCTCGAACTGGACCTTGAGGCGGACCTGGGTGTAGATACAGTCAAACAGGCAGAATTGTTTGCTGCTATAAGAACCCATTATGGCATTCCCCGTCGGGAAGATTTGCGGCTATCTGACTATAACACCTTAAAAAAGGTGATCGGGTTTGTGACCGATTCACTTGCTCAAGGGAATGTAGCAGTAGCTGACGAAAAAGCGATTGAGAAATTATCCGAAGTAACATTGGCTAACGATACCCCTTCAATGGCTCAAGATGGTGAACCAAAACCTTACCAGGGATTATTCTTTCTATCAGCGAATAACCGGAATGACCTGAAACAGGCTTTGATTTCTTCCATAGCTGAGGTAAAAGCTGGAAAAATTCCCCCATCTGTCTGTCCTCCTGCGGAACATGTCAAAAAATCTGAACGCATAGCAATTGATCATTCGGATCAGGCTGAATTGTTAAAGAGATGCGAAAAAGCATTATCTGCCCTTGATTCGGATGCCCCAAATGCCTGGCAGGCATTACAGGCCCAGGGTATCTATCGTGGAAGCGGAAATCACGGAAAAGTCGTATTCATGTTCCCGGGACAGGGCTCACAGTATGTAAATATGCTACGTGATCTATATATAACAGAGCAGGTTGTGGCTGATACATTTAATGAAGCAGACAGAGTAATGACTCCGATCCTTGGCAGGTCACTCACTTCCTTCATATATGTTGAAGGTGATGAAGAAGCTCTTGCCCAGGCAGAAAAAGACTTGAAAAATACAGCCATCACCCAACCTGCTATGCTGACGGCAAACGTGGCTTTGCTAAGATTAATGAATAAATATGGTTTTGAGCCGGATATGGTGATCGGGCACAGCCTGGGCGAATATGCTGCTCTGGTGGCTGCTGATGTGATGAGCTTCCCGGATGCATTAAAAGTCGTCAGTGCCCGTGGAAGCGAAATGACCAAGATCAAGGTGGATGATAACGGCTGTATGGCAGCGGTTTCTGCTCCATTGGAAAAAGTTGAAGAAGTCCTGGCTTCCATTGATGGATATGTTGTCATTGCCAACATCAATAGCCCGATACAATCAGTCATTGGTGGTGCCACCAGCGCAGTTGATGAAGCGATAACAAAATTCACAGCCAATGGTTTCCAGGCAGTCAAAATTCCTGTTTCCCATGCTTTCCATACAAAGATTGTTGCTCCAGCCAGTGTTCCGCTAAAAGATGTGATCGCAAAGATGACGATTCAACCACCAACGCGGACAATTGTTGCAAACGTCACCGGGGATATTTATCCGACTACTAAGGATGAAATAGTTGACATCCTGGCTGCTCAAGTTGCCTCTCCTGTTCAATTTGTAAAAAGCATGAAGACCCTCTTCAACCTGGGTGGAAGGGTATTTGTTGAAATTGGCCCGAAGAGAGTATTAAATTCCCTCGCTGCGGATAACTTGAAAGAAAAAGCCGGTGTTGCCTTACTTTCGACAAATCACCCCCGTAAAGGCGGCAAGGCCAGCTTTAACGAAGCCCTTTGCGGCCTATATGCCGCAGGTATTGGTGGAACAGAGACAAGTTCTGCAGAAAAAAGTTCCGAGATATCGGTAGCTGCTTCATTAGCACTGCAGCCAGTTCCACAGCCAATGCCTCATGATGGACGTTTACCTCTAACAGGTTCCGTCGTAGTTAGTGGGGCCGGGTTGGGATTGCCTGGTAGGAATGGAAATGTTTTTGATGACAGGAATATAGAAAGCATTCTGCATGGCGATATGCGTATAGATACGTTATCTGATGAGATCCGTCAATCAATGGTCGAAAAGAAAGTTACCCGGTTGGTAAAGAGTGATGCCGGGGCTGTTATGCAGGAAATTGATGATGTCGAACAGACTATAAAGCTTGCCGGCCAACGAGGTGAGTTTGACCTGATCCAGGAATTTGGGGTGCCGGAAGAGCGGGTTGAGGCATTGGATATTTCCACCCAATTGGCGATTGCCGCAGGTATCGAAGCGCTGCGAGATGCAGGCATCCCATTGGTGATGAATTACAAAAAAACCAGCCGTGGAACTTTCCTACCCGATCGATGGAAACTACCAGAGAGTATGCAGGATGAAACGGGAATAATATTTTGCTCCGCTTTCCCCGGATTAGATAGAATGGCAGAGGAATCTGAAAAGTTTACACAGCATCAGGTTCTTTCAGCACAATTGGATCAACTTCAAACTTTAATGTTCCAACTCAGATACTCTGGAGAGTCATCTCTTATCCGGGAATTGGAACAGCGGGAAAGCGACCTGGAAGAACAGATCGTTAACTTGAACTATCACTTTGACCGTAGGTTTGTATTCCGTGTCCTATCCATGGGACATTCCCAATTTGCAGAATATATAGGTGCGAAAGGCCCTGTCACACATGTCAATGCAGCCTGTGCTACAACCACCCACGCGGTTTCTGTAGCCGAGGATTGGATCAGGGCAGGCCGCTGCCGGCGGGTGGTTATAATCGCTGGAGACGATGTGACAAATCCGAACCTGGTCCAATGGATCGGAACCAGCATGTTTGCTAGTGGAGCTGCAACCATAGAAGGTGAAGTACGCAAGGCAGCACTTCCATTTGATAAACGACGCAACGGATTAATATTGGGAATGGGAGCAGCTTCTTTGGTCATTGAGAGCGAAGATGCCTGCCGTGAACGTGGAGTTCGAGGAATTTGTGAAGTTGTTTCCACAGTCATAGCCAATTCAGCATTCCATGGTACGAGGTTGGACGTAAAACATGTTGGGCAAGTTATGGATAGATTGGTCTCAGTCGCGGAAGCTCGTTTCGGATTGGACCGGAGTGCTATTGCTGCCAGCACTGCATTTATTTCCCACGAAACATATACACCTGCCCGGGGTGGCAGCGCCAGCGCTGAAATCCATGCCCTGCGGGATACCTTCAAAGAAGATGCGAATCAGGTGATCATAGCCAATACCAAAGGCTTTACGGGTCATACGATGGGAGTTGGAATTGAAGATGTGGTGGCAGTAAAGATCCTCGAAACAGGGATTGTGCCCCCAATTGCCCATATCGGTGACGGATTTGAACCTGACCCTGAGCTTGGGGATTTGAACCTATCAAAAGGCGGTTTATATAACCCACAGTTTTCATTGAGGTTGGGAGCTGGATTTGGATCACAGATCGCAATGACCCTGTACCGGAAAATTTCAGGTGAAGGATTGCGTATCAATAATCCCCTACATTCAGCCTGGATGGCTGCTGCTGCCGGTTATCAGGCGGCCGAGCTTGAAGTAGTTCAACGAACAATACGCGTAAAAAATCAAGGGGAGCCTTCCATCGAACCCATCAAGTCATCCTGGGAATATGGTCAGGGACCAACTTTATGGGCAACTGTTGCGGCAACCTCAGCGATGACAGCAAGAAACGTTACTGCTGTTGAAGCGAACACACCATCCGCACCAAAACCAGCAGTTGTCATTGAACAGGTGTCAACCGTTCCAGAAGTCAGCCTCGTGACAAAACAAGTTGGAAACACTGATACTGCACAAATTCAAGTATATGTACTGCAGGAAGTCAGTGAGAAAACGGGTTACCCGGTGGAAATGTTGGACCTGGAATTGGACCTGGAAGCCGACCTGGGCATTGATACCGTAAAACAGGCGGAGCTTTTCGCAGCGATCAGGACCCATTATGGAATCCCGCGCCGTGAAGACCTGCGTTTGTCAGAATACAATACTCTATCCAAAGTGATCGGCTTTGTAACCGATAACCTCAACCTGGCATCTGGTTCAACGACCGCACTACAACCTGTTGAAACGACGGTGGAAGAAGCAGCTGTCGAAAAAATGGATGTTTTGCAAACAACAGAGGTAGACTCGCTAACCGTTGAATCACCTGTTGATAAAAGGGTATCCACCGAAAATTCATCGCCTGAAATCCAGGCACATGTTCTGGGTGTTGTCAGTGAAAAGACTGGATATCCGGTTGAGATGTTGGATCTGGAACTGGACCTTGAAGCGGACCTAGGAATAGACACCGTCAAACAGGCAGAATTATTCGCCGCGATCCGGACACATTATAGTATTCCCCGGCGTGAAGATCTGCGTTTGTCGGAATACAACTCCTTATCAAAAGTGATCGGCTTTGTGGTTGAGAATTTAAAACCAGTAGAACAACCGGTTGTGGTTCCTGCGAAAGATATTAGCGCAGAAGGAAAAGATCAAACCCAAGTTGAGTTACCTGGTAACGTCGCTGACTCACCTGCAATTCGCCGGCGAGTTCCAAAACCGGTCTTACGCCCAAAGCTGGATTTGTGTATTCCCACGGCGGTTGAGATCGATGAAGTCAGCAGGATCGTGATCGTGAAAGACAGCCGCAAAACCGCTGACATGCTTGCCCGAAAACTAAAAACAAGAGGAGCGCAAGTCCTGGTTGTGGATGGATCTGAAGCTGTTAAGAAATCTAAAGCCTGGTCTGAAAGTGGACTAGTTCAGGGAGTATATTACCTACCCGGTTTGGATGCGGATCCTGAATGGCAGAAATCAGATCTACCTACTTGGAGGTCAGCCATACAGCAACGGGTCGAAGTACTATTCGACCTGATGAAAGTACTTCCTGAAAAAGCATTCCTGCTGACTGGTACAAGGATGGGTGGATTAATGGGATTATTAAACCCGGTCAATCCCATGGGTGGTGCGATTAGTGGATTTACGAAAGCGCTGGCCAGAGAGCGGACGGATGTACTCATAAAAACAGTAGATTTTGAAGCAGGGGCGTCTGCGATTTTGGTCGCAAGCCGGTTACTGGAAGAAACACTCCACGACGCATCAGTAGCTGAAATCGGCTGGGAAGCAGATCTCAGATATGCTGCCGCATTGGTGGATGAGCCTGCTATAAACTTTAATCACCAACCTCTTGAACAAGGTGCAGTAATTCTTGTCAGTGGTGGAACCGCCGGAGTGGTTGCACCAGTTGTAATGGATCTAGTTCGTTCAACGAAAGGCAAGTTCTATCTGCTGGGCAGGACTAAACTGCCGGAGAAATCCGATGCCCTTTTAGGTAAGCTGGAAGCAGATCGGGAGGGATTAAAGAAAGAATTTTCGCAATTACTTTCTGCAGCCGGTCAAAAAGCCACACCAGTAGCTGTTGAACAAAAAGTTGCGGCTTTGGAACGTGCCAAATCAACATTAAATCTGATGGATGCCATTAGAACTGCGGGTGGTGAGGCTGAATACCTGGAGTGCGATATCCTTGATGAAGATTCTGTACAGGGGACACTTGGTCTATTATCCAAAAAGACCAAGCAGGTGGACGTTTTTATCCACGCTGCTGGTGTGGAGAAAAGCCGGAAACTGGAATCCAAGACTAATGAAGAATTTCACCAGGTAATGGATGTAAAGGCAGATGGATTTTTCAATCTATTCAAGGCAATGGAGAATACAAACTTGTTACCCTCCTCGGTTGTTTTCTTCACTTCAGTCGCAGGAAGATTTGGTAACTCAGGTCAGGTGGATTACAGTGCAGCAAACGACATGTTAAGTAAGTATGCTGCCTGGCTTCCGACCCAATATGATGGAATGAAAGTAGTATCAATCGATTGGGGAGCCTGGGGAGAAGTGGGTATGGCAAGCAGAGGTAGTATTCCTATGATGATGCAACGGGCAGGGATCGAAATGATGAATCCGAAGGATGCAGGCACATATGTCAGGAATGAATTGGTAGAAGGTACTTGTGGTGAGATTGTCGTTTCTGCTTCTTTGGGGGCGCTGGAATCTGGAAAATCCGGGAATACTGGTTTGGATGTCGCCAGAGCTGATGCTGCCTTACGCGCTGGTAACCCGGATCACATCATGCTGAGTCATCTCACCAGTTTTGAAGTACAGGCAGGGCTCTCACTTGAAACAGTCCTGGATC
>CAYLUZ010000010.1:0-117147 GCA_964387025.1 uncultured Leptolinea sp.
TCTTTTCAGAAGCATGCATCACTGCTGTGGCAATCCCATCATAACAACCGCAGCGACAAAGGTTTCCTGAAAGCGCTTCACGCACTTCATCCATGGTCGGTTTGGGGTTTTCGTTGAGCAGTGCCCGGGTTGTCATGACAAAACCGGGTGTGCAGTAACCACATTGTAGTGCGGTGCCGTGTCCAGGTTCACTCTGCTCAGAAAAAGCTATGATCACCGGATCATCTTTCGGCAATCCTTCTATGGTGAGGATTTCCCGGCCATTGGCTTCCACTGCGAAAAGCATGCACGAGAGAACGGCCTTCCCATCCATGATGACGGTACATGCTCCACACGCACCCTGGTCACAGCTAACCTTTAAGCCGGTATAACCAAGGCGCTCCCGTAGAAACGCTGAAAGGGTGGTTAACGGCTCGAGATCACGCCCGACCTCAAATTCCCGCCATTCACCATTGATACGGATGGTAATCTTATCAATTGAAGAAATTCCTGGTGTGTCTGCCAATTAGGCCTCCTAAATGATAAATTCTAAACAGTTTCGATACCTATCTGAAAATATATCCTTCAAGTAGATCGCTTAATCCTGATTGCAATACTTAGGTATACCTGGTGAATTGTTTTCGACAGAAATTAAAGCACAAACAGAAAAAAATGGAACTGGCGTGATGGGTGCATAGTGATAATTCATAACCATTTTTTTGAATAAAAATAATTATACATGATTATGCAAACCCATTATCTTGGTCGATCAACATCAATTATATCGATGTTCATGGATTTAAATCAGGAAAAGGTACCTATTTACAAGGGAGTACAGCGTTGTCCATCCCGATCATTCCAACAGATGGAATTGTAATAATTATCCTTTATCCAATTTCAGCCTGAACTTGTTGAATCAAGTTTTCAACCTGGCTCTCAACCAATGGTGAAAGCTCGATTCCTGTATCGAGGCTATATGCTTCGACACAGTAGATGACTACCTCCTTCGGGTAAATATTTGATAGTTTTGCAGCAAATAACAATTCCGGTAAACCGATCTCGTGGGGTGAGGTTTTTATAGATAAGTAAGCGGGTACTTTTTCTCCTGTGATCCTCGTAAGCTTACCCGGAGATTGATTTGGTTTGGCTGCATCCAGCACGATCAATCGATCAATACCTTCCAGGTATTGCAGTAGATCCAGTCCACAGGTTCCACCATCGATCACCTGGACAGACTCATCAATTTTCACCTTTTCCTGCAGCAAACGGACGGCGTGGATGCCCACGCCGTCGTCTGAAAGAATCAGGTTTCCTACACCAAGGATGAGAGTGCGTTGCATATTTTGTTTTGAATTAATCCATCACCACCACGCTGGTGATCTCTTTCCCGTCCGGATCCAGTATATGGACTGCGCAAGCCATACAAGGATCAAAAGAGTGGACTGTTCGCAGGATCTCAACCGGCTGCTCGGGGTCTGCCACTGGTGTTCCAATTAGCGCAGCCTCATAAGCACCGGGTAAGCCTTGTGCATCGCGTGGAGAACCATTCCAGGTCGATGGCACAATTGCCTGATAGTTGGAGATCTTGCCATCCTTGATATGGATCCAGTGTCCTAATGCTCCACGCGGTGCCTCTGTCCAACCCCACCCCATTGCTTCAGCAGGCCAGGTGGATGGATCCCAGTGCACATTCTCATGGATTTTTTGGTCGCCTGAACCAATATTGGCTGCCAGTTCCATCGTCCACGGCGCCAATTGTTCTGCAAGAACAGCTGATTCTATACACCGCGCCGCCACCCGGCCAAGAGTTGAGAATAATGCTTCAGCGGGGGCATTCAACTTTGATAATACTGCATCAACATAGTATTTTACGCGTTCATGTCCAGACACATATGCGATGAGCATCCGGGCAAGTGGACCCACTTCCATGGATTTATTATCATAACGTGGGGCTTTCAACCACGAATACTTCGCTTCAGTATCCAAAAAGTCATACGGCGGTTTTGGACCAGTATAGCTGGGATTGGTTTGCCCTTCTGACGGATGTATTCCAGCTTTTTCATTATCGTATGTGTACCAGGAGTGGGTAACATATTCGCTGATCATTTTTGGGTCAAGAGGGTAAATTTTGGTGAGGTCTCTCCCAAGGATTATGCCGCGAGGGAAAAAAAGATGGGTTGGATCATTCGGGTCAGCGCCATCCACAAGTGGAAGATCGCCATAGGAGAGGAAGTTGCCCAAACCTTCACCCAATCCTGCCCATTCCAGATAGAATGGAGCTACTGCCAGTACATCCGGTAAATAGACTTTGTCTACAAAATCCTTTGCTTTGGCAAATAAACCTAACAATTGAGCGATCTTATCCGCATTGATTGCCGCCTGGCTGTTTGGATCCACTGGTATTGACATTCCACCAACCAGGTATGTTTGAAGATGTGGATTCTTAGCACCAAGAATGGCATGTGCCTTGACCACTTCCCGCTGCCATTCAAGCGCTTCCAGGTAATGGGCAACAGCCATCAAATTCGCTTCCGGCGGTAGCTTATAGGCAGGATGGCCCCAGTACGCATTACCAAACAATCCTAGCTGACCGCTGTCTACAAACGATTGGATGCGTTTTTGAACAGTGCGGAAATAATCCTCGCTGGATTTATCCCAATCGGAGATGGATTGTGCCAGATCCGATGTGGCTTTTGGATCGGCTAATAATGCTGAAGTGATATCCACCCAATCCAACGCATGTAAATGGTAGAAATGAACCACATGGTCCTGAATATATTGGATGGCTTCAATAATATTACGAATAAGACGGGCATTTTTTGGGATCTGTATCCCAAGAGCATCTTCGACAGCTCGCACGGAGCTGAGTGCATGTACCGTCGTTCAGACACCGCAAATTCGTTGAGCGAAGGTCCAGGCCTCCCGTGGGTCCCTCCCTTTCAGGATGAGCTCAATTCCGCGGAACATTGTGCTGCTGCTCCACGCCTTTGTAACAAAACCACCTTCCACCTCCACCTCAAGTCTCATGTGTCCTTCAATGCGGGTGATCGGATCTATTGCTATCTTTGTCATAATTTTTCTCCTTTAATAGATAAAAATTAGAGCTGTTTCAATGCTTCCGGTTTTGGTTCCGGAAACAGAGGTAGAAAACGGACTGCTGCATCAAAAATGATTATTCCCAGGCAGGTCAATCCAATTGATACTGCAATCTCAGACCAAGCCGGGATATAAAGGGCTCCATCCATAAACACTAGGGCTGTATTAATACGATTGAGGATCAATCCACCCATCGTGTACCAGGCTGCCCAGATAATTCCATTAGCGGTATTCCTTGTCTTGGGATCGGCAAACATCAGCATCGGGATGACCGCTCCCCCGAAAATCTCGATGATATATAAAATAGAAGCAAGATCACCTTTCAAAAGATATATATATTTGCCGGTGATAATCAGCTCTCCGATCTTTAAAATAACATAGAGACCCATTATGTATGGTACGGCTTTGGTTAAGCTCGAAACAAGTTTTAATTCAAACCGGTACCCATACGTTCGAGCAGAATGGAAGGATTCAAACACGACCATAGCCATTCCAGCAGCTATGGCAGAAAGCAAGAAGTAAACCGGCAGCAATGGTGTGTACCATAACGGGTGGATGCGGTATGGCATGATCGTCATCATCGTTCCGAGGGTAGATTGGTGCAATGTGGAAAGTGTGACTCCGGCGATGATCAATGGTATCGTAATACCGTGGATAATCTTAAGGGGTACTTTCCAATGCAAACTTTCAAAAAGCAATGGACTGAATTCCAAAGCGAGAACAGTTGAATATAACATCACACACCAGCCAATTTCAAATAATGGCGAGTGGATATTGTTATAAATGATCAGGTGCCAGATCCGGAGTGGAAAACCGAGATCAGCCAGAAGAGTTAATGCAGCCAGGATGTAGCTAATGAAACCAGTCAGGATCGTCGGACGGACAATTGGATAGAATTGTTTTAGGTTGAATATATATACAATCGCTGCCAAAGTAAAAGCCCCGGCAGCTAATCCAATCCCTGCCATCATATCAAAACTGATCCAAATACCCCAACCACGCAGATCGCTTAGGTTAGTAGTCGCGCCTAAACCATAAATCCAGCGATATGCTGCCACACCCAGCCCAAGTGCTCCAACGATCCAGATGAAGATCATCCCCGGGCCAACCCGGTAACGCCGCAAGCGGATATCACCCATTCGTGCGGTCATCATGCACCTCCTTACCGTCTTCGTTACGGTGGGTGTAGAAATACGTAGCTGTCAACAATCCACTGACTACAGCTACCACCCAGGGCACTGCCAACATATACGGCCAATCATAAGAAGGCAGCGAACGTGAGCCCAGATCGTGGAACCCAAGTTTACCCATCGATACTCCAGCTATATAAAGCATATCAGTACCGCCTGCTTCTGTTTCTCCATATACATGATCGATATACCGGTTTTGATCCTGAGTGCGACTCCGGGCAGTGGCCAACATCTCGCCTCTTTTTCCGTAGATCAGAGCTCCGGTCGGGCAGGCATCACCACAGGCAGGGTTTTGACCTTTGGCCAGCCGATCAGCGCAAAAGTCGCATTTCTGGATCTTTGGTGAATTGGAATACCACTGCGCTTTTGGAATATAGAATGGACAAGCGGCCATGCAATACCGGCAGCCGATGCATCTTTCTGCATGATACACCACCGGTCCTGTATCGGTTTTTTCAAGCGCTGCCACGGGGCAAACCGAAACACACGCCGGTTCGATGCAATGCATACACTGGGCTTTCACAAAAGATGTACCTTCGCCTCCCTGGTACAGCTTAATCAAAGTCCATACATCTGCACTGAGATCTGTGGGGGCTTCATGTATCTTTTCAGCATCCGTCACTGGAGGAAGATTGGATCGCCTTTTACATGCCACCTGGCATGCCTTGCAGCCGATGCATATCGTTGCATCGTATAGCATTGATGCATTTCCATCAGCGGACACTGTTTTATTAATTTTTTTAATGGTGGAAGTGGCAGGATCAGTAAAAGCCAATCCACCTAAACTCATACCGGTAATTTTAAGAAAATCCCTCCGATTGATGGCCATTTTAATCCTCCATCATTCCACGTGCGATTCTGGCGGTTCTTTAGCACTATTGGTTTGCTCATCCAATTTTTGTGCCTTTTCCGCCTGTTCAGTCATCATTTTGTACGCAAATGCTCCTGCCGCACCTGCGATGATACCCAATGTTCCACCGGCAATTGCTGCACCAACAGGTGATATCTCATTTTGAGGGGGTATTATGGCAGGGAACAATGCTGGAGGAGTAAAGTTGGCTAATTCAATGGGTTCATAAGTCGGAATATCCCAGAACCCGGGTTCTGAACAGCCGATACATGGATGACCTGCTCCAATAGGCCAGTTAACACCTTCGTTAAAGCGGACTGTCGGGCAGTTATGGTAGGACATGGGTCCTTTGCAACCCATTTTATACATGCACCAACCTGCTCTATGCCCTGCATCACCCCATTCCCTAACGAATTCTCCGGCATCAAAATGTCCGCGCCTTTCGCAATTATCATGAATGAGATGACCAAACGCAAAAAGCGGCCGATGTAAATTATCCATTTCTGGTAAGCTGCCAAAGGTCAAAAAGTGAACAACAGTTGCCGTCAGGTTTACAGGATTCATGGGACAGCCAGGAATGTTTAGGACAGGCTTATCTTTGACAAGGTCCATCACACTGACTGCCTTGGTCGGGTTGGGAACTGCCCGCGGAATTCCGCCAAAAGTTGCACAATTTCCTACAGCAACCACAGCTATGGCGTTTTTGGCTGCTTCTTCCAGTAATTGAACGGATGATTTGCCGCTAACACAACAATACACACCCTCATCACCCTGCGAGATTGAACCTTCGACTACCAATAAATAACCCCCAGCTGCAATTGTTGCCTGCTTGGCTTCTTCTGCGCGTTTGCCGGATGCCGCCATGATCGTTTCGTGGTAATCAACTGAAAGAATATCGAGTACTACCTCGGCAGCTGTCGGGCTGGAAGACCTTAAAAATGCCTCACTGCAGCCAGCACAATCCAGCAGTTCAAGCCAGATCACCGGGGTTCGTTTTGCGCTGGTTAATGCTTTCTTAATTAATTCTTCCGAACCCTTCGGTAATGCTAGCGCTCCGGCCATTAAACTGCAAAATGCCAGAAAATCGCGTCGAGAAACTCTTTGCATCGTCTGTACATCCAGAATATCTTGAGTCTGAATTGCCATAAGCCCTCCAAAAAGGATTGATGGATACAACCAGAACTATTATTTAATTTGGGAGTAGTGGGAAATGATGTTAGTGTGTACCAATAAACACAATAAAATGATTAGTATTTGAAAATTTTAGCACTTCATGCAGGGGATTACAATACATTTTTTGACGAATATTAAAACTAAATGAGAGGAGTATGCGATTTATAAGCATAACGGAAAAATCACATCCTTTTACCAACATTATTTTTTCAGATACTTATGTGATAAGTGGGTTTTGGCTCACCCGGGTGAAAACTTGAAAGAGTATCAACTGTAAAATGAAGATTGCTGTAATTAAGTTTTTCGGCGATGAGATCCGCCAGCAGCCTTGCTTGCATCTCAACCCTTGCATTGATCAGAAGGGAACATTCTCCCCGGATAACAGGTGGTACCAGGCTCATCCATTCTGTATCCGCCAAGGTGGTAATGCTGATTTTCGTGCTGCCGGAATCCTGGTGAATAATAAATTTAATATGGCCAATTCCTGCCCTTCTTTCCCTCAATTCGTCCAGCAAAGATTGAACGAATAATATAAAATCCATTCTGAAATTATTATTTGGTGTCATGATCCGGATGGTTTGATCCAACCAGGCTAATTGATTTTCTCCACTGGCATAACGCAGATAATCAAGATTCAAGCTGGTTCCAATCTGGTTCGGAGTTTCTTTATCCAATAACTTCACCCAGGAGGAAATTTCTTCCTGAAATAAAGCAGAAATAAACAATTTATCAAGAGTCGGCCAGCGGGTATATACCAAAACCCTAAGTTGTTCCAGCTCTTCGGGTTTGAGCAGATCGACTTTATTGACGAGCAATATGCCTGCTTCTTCCAACTGTTGATCAAATATATAGGTGATATCTTCACTGAAAGGCAGGGATTCGCCTCTCAACCTGCGCAGGAGTAAACGACAATCTGCAAACACCGAAAGGCTGAGAGGGTGAACATTTTTTTCAGCATATTTAAATAACGGGTTTATTACAGTAGCAACGAGGTCAGCACACGATCCGACAGATTCTGCAAAGATAATATCTGGACTAATTTGGTCGTTAAGAATATCGATCTGTGAATTTAGTTCCTGGTAATTGCAGCAGAAACATCCTCCAGTTACTTCAACTGTTGGGATCTCATTGAATTTTATAAAAGCAGTATCAACCAGGTATTTGCCCTGGTCATTTGTGATCACACCCACTTTTTTACCGGCTGCCATAAGTATCCTGCAAGCCTGAATGATCGCAGTTGTTTTGCCCGACCCAAGAAAACCACCCACCAGATGGATTTTCATAGAAATTTTTTGATTTCATTCAGAAGTTCATTGTTGCCGGGGATGATCGACGAATACTTCAATTTTCCGTTTATATACAGGCTGGGGAGGTTCTTTATGCCCATTTTCATTACCCGGGCAACATTTTCCGGCTTTGTAAATTTGTATTCGATTAGATCCACCTGTCCATTCAATTCGCCAACAGCTCGTTGAGCTGCCCCTAGCATATAACCACATGCCGCACAGGTATCTGAATCCAGGGTAAACACTTCAACCAGGGGAGTTTTCAAACTGGCATAATCGGGAATGGATACTTCTATTTCTTCAAAAGATTTGCTGTGGTAATCCACCAACATTTCACGAATCTGGTCCGGATTTCTCACAGCCTGAACAATTCCGATCACATTTTCGATAGGCGTATCAAACGGCATATCGCAGCCCGGGGACAGGATAAAGTTATTGGGTTTCATAAAATTACTGGGATCGCGCAGATTTTTTAACAAGTCAACAACGAATTTCATATTATCCCGCTGGTTGCCTAAAAGCAGTTGTGTGGTCAAAGGAATATTCCCGCCAATAGTCACGTTGTACCAGTCAGTGATCTGCTTGGCTGCTACCAGGTTGATATTCTCATCCACTGATATAGAATCCGGGAGAGTTTGACACATCAACTCCAGGTTTTTTGTAGCGTCCCCACACACAAAAAATGATGAAAATCCACCCATTTCCCTTATTGATTTAAAGATGTAAGAGAAGGGTGCGGATAGAAATTGTTTGAAGTGCCTTGGTGAAACCTGCGAGACAACCGGATCGACAACAGCGATGACATCCATCCCCGCTTCGATATAGAATTCTGCCATCCTGACTGCTGTATCCTTGCAATAATCGAGCAATTCCTTTAAATAATCGGGGCTATCGAATGTGTCCATAAAAATCTCAGTCCCGCGTAAATGGGATGCCAGGGTCAGTGGTCCAGTGATCAGTCCATAAAGAGCTGTCCTATCGCCCCGTTCTTTTTTCATTTTCCCCATCACATCCAATATCATGGGCAGTCTGCCATCCGTTTTTTCCGGCAAACTGGCAGGGATCTCTTTCCTTGTCTCAAATGGATGGGAAGCCACCATGGGAGGTCCGTTTTTCGTCCAGACCAATTCGCACCCGAGTATTTCAGCTTCGATTTGAAGGTCGAAGATGATAGGTTGACCATCCGGATCATAAACATCATTTACTTTCATTAAGGATTGAAACAGTTTGTTTTCGTCTGTCAGAACATCCTGGGCAGAATATGACATCAATTTCCCTGCATGCACTCCTGCGAATGGAACCCATGGTACCGCATCCATTTTTTCATGGCGTAAGGTTGCCAGTAATAGTTCTTTCCCGCTTATTTGGTGATGTGTAGTGTTGTTCATTTGTGATCCATCCTCCAAAATTTTCTTAATGTTGGTATCTTGTTGATAAATCAATTATAAAATACATGACAACGCTGTCAATATATTGATCCTGATTGGTGGATACTTATGAAACCTAAGTTTCAGTTTTGGATTTAATCTTCTTCTTGGATATAATCATTCTTATAAACCATGTCCGCAACCATTCGTGTAGTAGCCAAACTTGCAGGTTGTTCAATAAAAACCGTCTCACGTGTTGTGAATAATGAGCCAAATGTTTCGGTTTCCACACGCCAGCGGGTTCTTGATGCAATTCGAAATACCGGATATGTGCCCAACCTCGCCGCCAGGAGACTGGTCAACCAAAAATCGTATTCCCTGTGTGTCATTATGTATCCGGGATTTTATAACTCTTCGCCCACATTCCTCTCAAGGCTCCTGGACCTGGGGTATGAAGAGAATTATGAAATACTGATCCAAAACTACTATCCTAACCGTCCAAAGTCACAGCAAAGAGTGGTTGAACTTGTAAACCAACGTCGCTTTGATGGTTTTATTTCCACCCCGCCATGCGATTCTGATGGGTTTTTGATCGATTTTCTTTCCACCTATAAAATTCCGGTAGTCCAGGTTAATCCTTTGATCAATAACCAGGACCAGATGTGTGTTAGTGGCGATGATGTTAATGGTGCTCAACAGGTGACTAAATATTTAATATCACTAGGGCACACAAAAATTGCTTTTTTTACAGGTCCCCGCAACCTACGCTCAAGCCAGGATCGTTTTTCCGGTTTTAAGTCCGCTATGGAGGAAAGTCATATCTCCCTGGTTGAAGATTATTTGCAGGACACGGAATATACATTTGATGGGGGTTCAACCGCCCTTAGAATATTAATGAACCACAAAAATCCCCCGACTGCTATATTTGCCGGGCATGACGAATCTGCGCTTGGCGCCCTTTTCGCGGTAAGAGAGATGGATATCCAGATACCCAACCAATTATCGATCGCTGGATTTGAAGATCTACCCATGGCAAGCCAGGTTTGGCCACGAATCACCACTTACCATCAGCCTGCGGATGACCTACTCTACGAAGCGACCCGCTTATTAATTTCCAATCTGAAAAACTCCCCAACTACAGCGAAACAAATTTCACTCCCGGGTAAGTTGGTTATTCGAAATTCCACATCCCGGATAAATTAGCATCCATATCTACTTCAGGCATTCCACCAGCACAAAATCAAAAAGATCGATATTATGTTAAAATAAATTATGTCCTCAAGCGATTATCTCTATAACAAGCTGGCAGAAGTATTTAGAAAACAAATCCTTTCAGGAGAAATCAAACCGGGAGAAAAGCTTCCATCAGTGCGGGCTGTGGGAGATAAATGGGCTTGCACCGTTGGGACTGTTCAAAAGGCATACCAGCTTCTTTCAGAACAAGGATTGGTGAGCAGCCATGCCGGCCAGGGGACAATTGTTATATTTGGAAAATCTCCCAACCAGTATATGCCGTATCGTAGAGCACAATTGCTTCACCGTTCCGAGTCATTTTTGCTCGAGGTGCTGGGTGCAGGTTACGATCCCGATGAAGTGGAAGATGCCGTGCGTGAAGCGCTGGATCGGCTAAGTGTCGTTCAAAATGTATCTCTTCCACCAGATAAGACCACCATTCGATTCAATGGCAGCCACGATATTATGGTGGCATGGATTGCTGCTCATTTCAATCAGATTTCCCCCGGCTTCAAGCTGCAGCTTAGTTTTACGGGTTCGCTGCATGGATTGATTGCGCTGGAAAATAACCAGGCAGAGTTCGCAGGATGCCACCTTTGGGATGAGGACACAAACAGTTACAACATTCCTTTTATTCAAAAGTTATTACCAGGTAAAAACCTGGAAGTGATCACACTTGCAACAAGATCAATGGGATTGATGGTAGCACCGGGAAATCCTTCTAAAATCCATTCTTTGGAAGATATCACCAGACCGGGTACTCAGTATATTAATCGACAGGATGGATCTGGTATCCGGGTGTGGTTTGATGCTCATATCAGAATGAAAGGCATTTCTTCCAAAGAAATTTCTGGTTATGACCGTGAGGTCAGTACTCACTCTGAAGTTGCCCTCGAAATTGCAGAAAAAAAAGCAGATGCGGGATTGGGACTTGAAGCTGCGGCAGTGCAGTATGGGTTGGATTTTATCCCGTTGACACAGGAACAATACGACCTGGTCTTCCCGGATGCCATCCTCATACATCCAGCTGTTACTCCCCTGCTCGATTGGCTCACCAGCCCGGCTGCCAGGAAAGAAATATCCAAACTGCCCGGGTACCAAACTGATCGAACAGGTAATAAAATTTCCATCACCTGACCAAATCGGATTTTGCTTCCCTAAGATTTCTGAACACCAAGGAGAATATATGAATACCTTTGATTTTGAACAAAAAATGAAAGCCTACGCAGACCTGGCCATCCATGTTGGTCTCAATCTGCAAAAAGGGCAGCGCCTGCTCATCCGTGGTCCGCTTGTCTATGGGGCTCCGATCAGTGCTGCTCCGCTAATCCTCGCCTTAACAAAAAGTGCATATCAGGCAGGGGCACGACTGGTGGATGTTATGTGGGGAGATGAACAAACGGAATTGCTGCGTTTTCAATATGCTCCTCGTGATTCCTTTGAAGAAGTTTCAGCATGGAAAACCGACGGTCCTTACGAGCATGTCAAGCGCGGTGATGCAGTTATCAGCATTTCCGGGATCAATCCTGATCTACTTAAAGGACAGGATCCTGATCTTGTTTCGCTGTATACAACATCCATTTGGAAAAAACTGGATCCCTTCTTAAAGGTCACCAGCAATAATAATGTTAACTGGCTGGTGCTATCAGTTCCTACCCCCGGATGGTCAGCAAAGGTATTCCCCAATCTGACTCCAGGTGAACGAGAATCAAAAATGTGGGAGACCATCTTCAAACTTTGCCGTCTCGACCAACCTGATCCTATCGCAGCCTGGAAAGCCCATGTGAAACACCTTGAAGCCAGATCAAAGTATTTGAATGAAAAAAGATTTTCCTATTTCCACTATACCGGTCCCGGCACCGATTTCACCGTCGGATTTCCGGATGGAGGTTTGTGGGTTGCTGCCAGCGAAAAGACGAGCACCGGTATTTCTTTTATCGCCAACATCCCCACCGAAGAGGTATTTACCCTACCGCATAAGGACAGGGCTGAAGGGGTGATCCATTCTTCACTGCCTCTGAATTTTGGCGGAACCCTGATCGATGATTTCTCACTTCGTTTTGAAGGAGGCCGGGTAGTCAATTCTTCTGCAAAGATGGGAGAATCAGTTCTGCAGAAGATGATCGCTACAGATGATGGATCATGCCGCTTAGGCGAGGTGGCCATCGTTCCATACAGCTCCCCGATCTCCCAATCCGGTCTGCTTTTCTATAACACCCTGCTTGACGAAAATGCTGCCTGTCATCTGGCATTGGGTAATGCCTATCAAACTACACTTAAGGGCGGCGGAAGCCTGAGCGATGATGAATTCAAATCCGCTGGCGGGAATGTCAGCGTACTCCATGTTGATTTTATGGTGGGCTCCAACCAGGTGAATATTGATGGAATTCTGCCTGACGGTAGATCAGAACCGGTCTTGCGCTCAGGTGATTGGGCGGTCGACGTATAAACCCGGTCATCCATTTGAAAACGACAAAAAAAAACGACATCCATTCACTTGGATGTCGTTCGTTATTATAATCGATTGCTATTTTTTATCTTTTTTGTCTTTCTTCTTCTTATCTTTTTTATCTTTCTTGTCGTCCTTATCCTTTTTTCCAGCCATACCTTCCTCCAAATCACTCATAAAGAAAAAACACGGAAATATCATTCTGATCAACCATGCTTGAACAGTAGCAATACGCACAAAAGTCTTCTTCTCGGAAGGACTCTTGTTTTCATTATAGCACGCTGTCAACATGTTTAACTCCATCATGTAAGCTACAAAATAGTTGTACTTTCCAAAAACAATCATAAGTAACTCACACAAACTTCACAATTTCTACAAACCTGGCAGATATCATCATACCAGTTAGAGAAATTCCTCTGACAAATATCTAAAAGGAGATTTTCAAAATGAAAAATATTTTACTAGTAAGCATCACAGCTTTGGTCATCGTAGTGGCCACTCTAGGAACTGCCTCCATAGTTTCAGCAGATTCCAATGTTCCTCAATCACCGGCTATCATCGGTGTAAGTGACCAGGGAATCCCCCAGGGAAGAGGCCCACGAAGTGGAATGGGTGGATCCGGGATGCCAGGAGATGGATTACTGCACGATGAAATCATAGCAGCCTTCTCAGTAACAGTAGGTGTCCCCGTGGAAGAAATTGAAACCAGGCTCACTGCCGGTGAGACACTATCAGATATCGCTCTCTCAAAAGGGTTTACAGTTGCTGAATTTCAAACCATGTTGAAAGATGCACATGGTAAGGCAATCGCAGCCGCAGTAGTGAACGGTGATCTCACCCAGGAACAGGCTGATTGGATGCTCACCCGTGGTAATCGAATGAATGGCAACCAGACTGGCCGTGGAACCGGAACCGGTTTAGGTACCGGTCGTGGTAATGCCGGACAGAACAGGATGACAAATCCGGACTGCCCATTCCCAACCCAGACCAATCCTTAAATTTGATCGATAAATAATAGTACAAAAAATCAGGGATATCTTGAATGATATCCCTGATTTTTCTAGTTAGTAATCAATTATGGTAACCACTGCATTTAGTAACTATTCGACCAATTGGGGAGAAATAATTCCCCACATTAAACCACCGTCAGTGGTCATATATATTTCACCAGTGGCGGATAAGATCCAACCGAGATCTTTGCTGATGAACTGGAGGAGAATTCCTTCCGGCACATCCGATAGCTCTGTCCATTTTGCTTGTGTTTCCGGCTGGATTGATGTCGTTGTGCCTTGAACAAGCAATCGACCTTCAGGTAGGTAAATCAAATTGCCAACCGGAATCTCTCTCTTTTCCCAGTTAATTCCACCATCAGAGGTCTGATATAAAAGCACAATGGGTTGATCCAATGGAGCATTCATGAATTTGCAGGCCACCTCAAGCTGTACCCCATTGGCAGAAACATTTGGGAACTGGGACGCACAGACTGCGTCAGCGTTCTGATATATTCCCGGATGTTTATCCGGATCGGGCAGATTCACATTGCTCCAGGTTTTCCCGCCATCATGTGTTTGGAATAAAAGAACTCCTGCGGCTACGCCATTACATGAACCAGTCAACCAGCCATTCTGAGCATCAGAGAAAATTAGCCCGTTCTTGGAACAGCTTTGAATACCCCTGTCACCACCGACGACGTTTTCAATATTCATCGGATCGACAACTCTTTCCCAGGTTAATCCGCCATCAGCAGTATGGTAGATGACAATGTAGTCATGATTCATTCCTGCCCCGACGTGTGCCATCAGCCAACCATTGAGCTGATCAACAAAATAGATATGTGATATGGAAAATGCTTCCATCAGGCCATCGGTGGCAAGCAGGGATTTACTCCAGGTCGTTCCACTATCTGTTGTTTTCCATACATTCTGTTCAGCAATGGGAGGTAATGCATTCATGTATGGAGAAACCCATGCAGTCTTGTCATCCAGGAAGAAGCCTGCCAGTACGACCGAAGCGGGGTCAGCACCACCATCGAATGGGACTTTCATGTCCACCCATGTCTTTGTAGCGTCACCAGTTCGTAGCACTTTGGCTGACTCGCCCGGTCGCCCACCCAATGCCCAACCAGTTGTTCCAGTCGTCATTTTAAATTGGTATATATGAAGCGTATTTGCCTCATTACCTTTGGATACAGTCGGAACTGGTGAAGCCTCAAATATCGGGAGTGGTTGAGCTGTTGCAGTATTCTGGATGGTTGGAGCAGCCGTTGGCAAAATAGTAGGTACCACTGTTGGTGTCGTGCAGGCTCCCAGTATGAAGGAGAAAATGACGAGGATGGGGATAAGTTGTTTTTTCATATATTGAGCATAGTTCAATTTCATAAGAATATCAAGTCAATGTTACCTGGTTTCGACAAGCTCAACCACCGGTAACTACTGTAGATCGCACCTTGTTATCGTACAATAATCATGAATCAGTTGTATCCGCGCGGATTCTATTATAGAATAAATTATCTATATTATGACCCGAAAAATTCTGCATATTGACCTGGATGCATTCTTTTGTTCTGTGGAGGAACTCAAGAACCCTGAACTGATAGGAAAAGCCTTCGCTGTGGGCGGCCAGCCCGGACAGCGCGGAGTGGTGTCGTCCTGTTCATATGCTGCCCGACAGTTTGGCGTCCGGTCTGCCATGCCTACAGGTCGAGCGAAAGCGCTCTGCCCGGAATTAATCCTTGTTTCCGGTCACCACTCCGAATACGGCGAGTATTCCGACCGGGTGATGGCCATTTTCCATGAGATCAGCCCACTGGTTGAAGAGGTATCAATCGACGAAGCCTTTGTGGATATTAGCGACCTGCCGCAATCAGCGGAGCTGATCGCGAAGCAGATCCAGGAAAGGGTCAGGCAGGAAGTGAATCTGCCCTGCTCCATCGGTGTGGCTGCCAACAAACTGGTCGCCAAGATCGCCAGCGATGCGGGCAAGGCTGAAAAAAAAGGCAGCGTTGCCCCGCGTGCCATCAAAGTTGTGCCCCCGGGTACTGAGGCCGCATTTCTCGCACCGCTGCCCGTCCAGGCGATGTGGGGAGTCGGACCGAAAATGGCGGCATCCCTGAATGCCATGGGGATGAACACTCTGGGGGACGTAGCTGCCGCTTCAACCCCGGATTTGCAGCGCTGGTTGGGAAAAACCGGTGAATACCTGGCTCGTGCTGCGGTGGGTATCGATAATTCACCTGTCTCCACATCACACGGACTCAAATCTGTCAGCCAGGAAACCACATACGATACTGACACCAATGATATCGTGGAGATCGAACGCACCATCCGCTGGTTGTCAGAAAAAGTTGCCCGGCGCCTGCGAGCCAAAGGGATCAGCGGAGGTACTGTCCGCATCAAAGTAAGGCTGTCAGACTTCTCCACTTTTACCCGACAGGAACACCTGGATGTTGCGACCAATATTGAAAGCGTCATCCTGGAAAAAGCACTACACCTTTTCCATGCATTCTGGAAAACGGGGCAGCACATCCGACTTATAGGCGTGGGAGTGAGCGACCTGGATGAAAATTGGCAGCAGATGTCACTCTTTGAACCGCAGCTGGAAAGGGAAATCCGCCTACACCAGGCTGTGGATGAGATTAGGGAGAAATTTGGCAAGACATTACTTCAGAGAGGAAAGATACGCAAATGACCAACTTACTTCCACCGCTGCCTGTGACCTACTGGGTCGTCCCCGGCAGGTTTCTGGCGGGACCACAACCCTTGGTGATCCAGGAATCCTCCCCTTACCAAACTATCGAAACTCTCGTTTCGGGAAGGATCAACGCATTCATTGACCTGACCTATAATGCCGAAATGATGGGAGCATCATACAAACCCATCCTTGAGAAATTGGCAGATCATCCTGATATTCGTTATTTCAACCACCCGATCCGGGATTTCGGGTTGCCCACACAGGAAGTGATGCGGGGCATATTGGACCGGATCAAGTATTTATTGGATGAAGGCAGCAACATTTACCTGCATTGTTATGGTGGGATCGGACGCACCGGCACCGTGGTGGGCTGTTACCTGGTGGAACAGGGAATGACGGGCAGCCAGGCGCTGGAGCAAATTACAGATTTGCGGAAGGACCTGAGCTGGATGCGAGTGCCCAGCCCGGAAACCAGGTCGCAAAGGGATTTTGTATTGAATTGGAAGAAGTAGCGCTATACACTTTGTTAATGAATGATCCGAGGAGGGCAAAATGATTTTTATAATCCTGGGTGTCGCGGTATGGCTGGCATTCATGATGTTCGCAGCAGTGCTGGCCATCAGACCGGAAGTCGTTAAGATCGTCAAACCTTTCGTTTGCCCTCCCGGCACCGAAATGGTCGTCAAGACAGAAGTATACAGCTACCACCAGCCGGGGCAGAAGGCGATAATTATATACAGCGACGGACCAGAAGGGCGAAAGGATATCAAAGGCAGGGCTCTGGTGGTGTTGTGGCTGTTCTTCTTTATCCCCTCCATCCCGCTAGCTGCATTACTGGTATTCTGGCTTGGTCCAATACTGGAGGAATTGGATCAAAAGTACTAATTTCATTTGAAGCAGTGCTTCAATTCATGGTTGGAAATGGTATAATTCTGCGGTCGCCACCGTAGCTCAGTTGGCAGAGCAGACGTTTCGTAAACGCCAGGTCATGGGTTCGACTCCCTTCGGTGGCTCTTTGTGTTTAATCCCGCAAGTTTTCTCTTTTAACCTTGGATAAATCACCTTCGATGAAAATATTGAAGAGATCCAATACTAATGCATAAAGGAGCAAATATTTACTCCAGGCGGGATACTTGCCACCAGGCGGTGAATCCAACAAAATCTGACCCAGTCAGTGGTGCACCATCCCGGCAATGAGTGGATGAATATCCTTCCGAATACCCGTTGCCGCGTAAAGCATCGGCATTCAGATAATCTTCCGGTGGTATGGTAACAAACAATACACCTTCAAAATCATCGCTGGTTGGATCGTTTTCCCAGCCCGTCATACGGATATACAGGTTGTTATTATTCGGTACAGGAACCTCAATATTAAATCGCGGGTCCTCAACTGAAGGATGAGAATAGTTCTCTTCTTCAGTTTGGTAACGGTCATACTGCATATAACCATCCAAAGGATAGCGCAGGTGGTAAGCCACCCATGTAATATGCTCAGGATCCAATCCATAACCGGTGGAGAATTCATAGCTGTGTTCTGAATATCGGCTGACAAAGAATTCACAGTAGGATGCCTGGATTTGATCCAGGCTGACCAGCACTAATACAGGAGCAATATATGTATTGTTGTCTTCATTCGATTCAACAATTCGGTTATCCGGATCGATCTCTGCCGTGATCCCATAAATCGGAAGATCAAACCGTGCAGATTGGAACCATCTTCCTTCACCTGTGGTTAAAGTAATATTTTCCATGTCCAGGCGTTCCACCAGGTCTCCGGTCTCAAAGTCGTAATAATCCAATCGAATATTCTGGTTCACAATCGTCCCGCCTGTATTGGTTACCCACGCACGGATCTGACCACCATGCTCTTCCCTGGTTACTTCTGAGACACGAAGATCCGGCGCATCTCCCGCTTCCGCTGATACAAGCATATCTATCGAATAGACCACTTCCTTATTTCCACTTCGCAATACCCTGCGTCCGGGTTGGATATCCTCAAAGGGTATGGTCTCTTCTGCCCGGATGATCGTATCGGTTTCACGCCAATCACGATCATAAATGGCAGCACCTACGGTCAAGTCCGTTTCCGGAGATACTTCCAATTCCACAAATGTTACTTCAGGGGATGAATAATCCCGGCAACTAAAACCCATGCACGGTTGGTCCAGCTGGGTCTGTATCGTATTGAACAGGCTGCTGATATTGGTATCACCATTAGAATTGATAGTGATTCCATAGGGATAATCGTTCCCATTGAAACTCAGCTCAGCTGATTCGCTTCCCTGTGCCCAGAAATTGCCAAACACAGGGCCTACCTGCCCGCTCCGGTCTTCATCACGCATTCCCTGCAAACGAATTCTTTCAAAAGTGATCCGCACCTTGCGGTCACATGGTGGGCCTTCCAGAACAACCGCATTACTGCGCGGCGACTCCATGTCTCCAACTGCTGCAGTTACTTCAAATACGTTGCGAACACCGCATATCGGTAAATAATCTTCAATAGATGTAAGGTTGGTATTAGCGCGGATCGATAATAAGTGGCTGCCATTTATATAAACCTTGAATGAACTGAGATCGCTATAGTCTCCCTCCCATGTCCACATCAAGTTTTGCTCGGTTCCTACCATCATTGTGGTCAGGTACGGTGCTGGCAGCACAGCCTCATCACAAGATCCGGCACAGATCCGGTAGGTTGCCGTAAATCCTTCCACGTCACCTATCACAGAGCCTTCAGGTGCAGATTCCGGAGATACAGTTGCTGTAATAATATGCCCATCCCAATCCGATTCAGGGTGTGAGGCAGTATAGCGGCCAATATAATGAAACTCCCGGTTACCCAGAGGACCGCTGTAACCATAACATTCAGCATATACAGGCAGGCTCTCGCCGCTTGGTACGTCAACAGTAATGCTGCCCATATATTCAGTGATATCCCAGGACCGTTCCCCCGCAAAATTGAATGGACCGTAATGATCAGCAGGATTTTGAGTGAGAGAGGCGTAGCAATAGACCTCCTCATAGGCTTCATTAACCACAAAATCCAGTGCCTGGAATTCGACAAAGGTCTTGATTCGGAGGTCTCCTAAAAACATATACAAAAAATCTAAAAATCCTTCCCTGCTCTCTTCTCCGTCAGCTATACCATCTCCTTCGCTATCACCTTCATCACCTGGGACTACACCTTCTGCACCTTCACCCCCTCCGTCTTCTGCCGGACAGCCATGATTTTCCAATGGACCTTCAACGTAGGGACAATCTTCCGATTCGTCCACCAGTCCGTCGCCATCCGAGTCCTCAGTCACCGGGCTGTCATCACCGCCACTGCCGGCTGGTACCTCACCAGACACGGGACAGCCATCATTTATCACAGGCCCCGGATCATCTGGACAGGCATCCTCAGGATCAAGAACACCATCTCCATCCCTGTCACCTGCCGCAACATCCGGGCAGCCAACCCCGGCCGGGGATTCGGCTCCACCAATTGCATCAGGGCATATATCCTGTTCATCCGGTACACCGTCAAGATCACTATCCAGGCATCCTTCTGCAATAAAATCCCCCGGAACAACCGGACACTCGTCCAATGTATCTTCCACCCCGTCTCCATCGATATCAGGTATATCCACCGGACAACCCACCGGTCCCACACCCCAGGTATCGGGACATTCATCCATGTCATCCGGAAAACCATCATCATCACGGTCAGGACCGGAAAGTGCCCTTTCGCCGCCAACATTCAAACGGATCGTGCTGTAGGATTGCCTACCTTCACTGTTAAATGCTCTGGCAACCAGCTTGAATTGTCCTGTCTCTGGTGGTGTCCAATCGGTTACTAATGGGAATGGTGAAATGCCATTCTCTACAGGACTCAGTTTCTTCGAAATAAGGGTATCGTTAACCCAAAACTCAACTCTTGATATTTTTACCGGGTCGGTTGCAACAATATGGACAATTTCCAGTTCCCCCGCCTGGAGTTTACTATTTGTAGTTGGACTGTGGAAATACACCAAAGGCGGTGCAGATTTTTGAGAGGACTTGATAAACCTGGATCCAAGGACTACACAAGCAAAAACAAGGATGCAAATTAGAAGTACGGCAATCACCGCAATCAACAATTTCTGGGTTTTATTCATGTCTTCCCCTTTAACTTAGCTCAACTACAAATGTTACCCAACTGGACCATGAGCTTATATTTCCTTCGTTATCAACCGCCCTGACCGACCAACGGTATTCCAGGCCGCAGATTACATTTGCGGAAACTTGTTTAGTGGTTAGTCCATTCCAATTTTGTACACTCTTCCAACTGCCATTTATATTTTTATATAATTTAATATCATATCCTTTGATACCGCTTGGATCTGATACCGGTAACCATGCTAGAGTTTGAGAAGCTTTACAACCTATGCTCAATCCATCTGCCGGTACTTGTGGTTGTGGAACCGGTGGTGGTGTAGTATCAACAGGTGCATATACAGTTATCGTAATGTATTCGTATGCGGTTTCAAGACCTCTCTTTGCAGTCATAACATAATCATGAGTAGCTTCGGGGCATGCTTGTGAGACACCTTTCGAAGTCACACGGGCATTATCCAGCAGAACTTCATCAGCTTGTTCAACAGTCCATGACAGTTGAACACATTCTCCCGGAGATATCGATAATTTATCAGTGTAGAATTTAATAGATAGTGGGGGCAGCGGAGTTTCGGTTGCAGTTGGTGTAAGCGTTGCAGTTGGAAGTTCAGGGGAAGGTGAAGGAGTAATATCTTCCAGAGTTACTTCTTCCTCCGGGACTACCAATGTCAGGTCTTCCTGTATCATTCTCCCCACCTGAATTCTACTGAATGCTCTGCCTCCGGAAACACCATGGATATCATAAGCGATCAGTTCTAAAGTGTATGATCCATCTCCCGGGGGTGTCCATTCATAATTAAAGGCAGAAAATTTAGCCCCTGACTCAGCTGGAGTCTGTTGTGTATATGGTATTCCATTGACACCTAATGTGACATAACCAATTCCGCCCGAATTTGACGCATGTGCTACTATGGTCAATGGGATAGCTTTATCGTAATGTGTGCCATCTTTCGGAGTATCAACCCATATTCGCGGAGTGTTTTCTCCTGGTGTACACGCAGCCAGGAGAGTTAATAATAGAATAATAATTAAATTCTGGTATATCCTGCAATAGTGTGCTGGATTTTGCATAATGCCTCCTGTTTTTTCAATTGCATTTCCCACCGCTCGAATAACAATTAGTACAAGGCTTAGTAATAATATACCTAATTTTTTGCATATTTCAAGACGGTCAATTAGGTTTTAATCAATAAAACAATTTATTAACAAAATTGAATGGAGGTCTTTTCTAAAAATATTCATAGAAACGTGATATCGAAGATCCTCGCAAAGTTGATAATGTCCCTGAGCTCCGGTTAAACTGAATCTGGAGTGTGTTATACTCCAAATTGTTCATCCATCATTGTGGTCATCATCAAAGTCCAGGTTTTGGATGAATATATGAAGGAGATTCAAATGAAACACACAAATAAAGCAATTCTTATCTTTGCAATAACATTGATCACCCTGCTTCCGGCTTGCACACTCTGGCAGTCACCACCGCTTCCGACAGCAACACCTACACAAACTGCAACAACCACCGAACAACCAACAGTCGTTCCACCTACAAATACACCACTGCCAACACAAACCAATACAGTGGCACCGACAGCGACGATGGCCATCCCAACCATGCTCCCCCCGACAGCCACCCCAACCAGTACTGAAGTCATCAACACAAATACTGATTATTCGTGCGACATCATCGATCAGAGTCCCTCCGATGATACAAAATTTAGCTCGGGAGATGGTTTTGATATCAAATGGACATTAATTAATAATGGTTCTGAGAAATGGAGAGATGGTACGATCCTCAAGTACCAGACTGGTCCGCAAATGACCACCACGACAAAAGTCGCGCTTCCCTCGCTGAAACCTGATGAGACATACGTGGTCTCTTTTGATGCAAGAGCATCCGGTAAAAGCGGCAGACAGGTCATGCTCTGGGCAGTGATCGGTCCCGGGAAGAATGGATCCGCTAATATCTATATGTGTTATCCATATACAAGGATCTTAATTAAATAACTTTTCGGTCAAAAATAAGCCAGAATTAAGACCTTAAACAACTGCATAAGTAACCAGCACCTCTTGTTCAATTACAGCACGAGGTGCTTTTTCTTTCTTATCGTCAACTTTGAGAAATGAACTACGGTTGCCATTAAGTGGGAAACCGGAATGGGGATAAATATAAAGTCTTGTGCCTAATTTCAGTGTTACAATTCAGGCATTCCACCTTCGAAACTTTAATATATCATCATGAATTTGTTGAAGAACACAAACCTGAAACGCATAATCCTGATCATCGTCTCCCTGGTTTTGAGCGGAGTAGCCATCTGGTTTTTTAAAGACAAGCTGATTACCAACTATTTCGGCGAAAAATCAATTGCAGCAACTCAACAGTTTTCTGTCTTCTTACTAATCAGTATCTCTGCCTTGTTAGGTTGGGCAATTATTTACAACCTGCTTGATTACCTCTTCCCGGATAACCTGGTTGCCTGGCTGGTAAGTTGTGTGAAGCAGCGAAAGATAATAATTTCGTCACCCCTGAAATGTGCTGGATACTCACCGAGCCCCAAAATACATAAAACACTCCTTCCTGCACTCATTGCTGCATATCTTGCCATCTTCCTGCTGGTGTTTTCTGAATGGGTATTCCTGGTGACAAAAGAATCCTTTATGGACTCCCTCCCGATGGTTGAAAAATTATCCATTCTCATACAATCCACCTGGATTCCTGCAGTCATCATTCTTATCATTATCGTTATTGCCTGGATAATATCAAAATTATTGAAATACCCAATTATTCTGTTAATTACTTCATCAATTTACCGGGTAATTCCTGCGATTATTATTGCCATTACTGCTGTATTGGTGTTTGATAATTTCACCTACAACATCTTAGGTATCGGGATAGTTGATTCCCATTCTGTTTTCCGCGCTTTTTATGGGTTTGCTTTTCTCCTATTTATCAATAAAACCTACTGCAAAATTCAGCTCCCGGAGGACGAGAAGCTTCTCCCACTAAAATGGAAAATATTCGCAGTGATGGCAATTGCTTTATTTACCGTGGGAACCATTTCAACCATAACAGGGATAATAACCAAAACATCACAGTTAGCTTCTCAATCAACTGTGCTCCCTAAACGTACTCCTAATATTATTATGATAGGCAGTGATGGTGTCGTAGCGGATAACCTGTCCATATATGGATATGATCGCAATACGACTCCTTTCATGAACAGCATTGTTGACCAGGCACTTATTGCTGAAGCCAATTTTCCTCAGACCGGATCTAGTTTAGGTTCTCTCATTTCCATATTTACGAGCAAACTGCCAACCCGTACGGGTGTAGTCAATATGCCCGATGCATTGATCGGTGATGATTCGAATGAGCATCTACCGGGAATTTTGAAGGATATTGGTTACACAAATATCGATATCACATTCGATCTATATTCCAATGTTTCACTAGCAAATGTCCGTAATGGATTTGACCGGATCAATGGCGTTGATGTGAACACAAACCCGCTGGTCATCCGCCTGGGGAAGATACTGCCGGTAAACAGCGAGTACAACATTGAACTATTAAGTAAGCGCATAACGGACCGCCTGCAGCACATTTTATTCATTCGCATAATGACAAACCCCTTTGAAGAAGTTACCATGCAGCCTGGCCGCAAGGATGCCACGGCACGCATCCCGGAATTGATGAGTTCTGTTCAAAATGGGACTGAACCTTATTTTATCCATGTGCATTTACTGGGGACCCATGGGCCGATATACAAGCCATCTTCCACTACATTTTCCCAGGGCCGCAAGCAGAAAAAGGATTTCGATATTGATTTTTATGATGACGCCATCCTGGATTTTGATACATATATCCATGATTTATTTACAACCTTGGAAGAATCTGGAAAGTTGAAGAATACGGTTGTGATTATTTATTCCGACCATCCCCGGGCAAGGGCAGCTTATCAGCATACTCCTCTGCTTTTTTGGTTCCCAAATGGGCAGTATGCCGGTCAGGTAACCAGCAATACTCAAAACATGGATATTGCCCCGACCATCCTGGATTATTTGGGAGAACCCATACCTCAGTGGATGGAAGGTGTATCTTTGATAAAAGGAAATCCTACACCTGAACGTCCAATATATAGTGTTCTCTGGAAAGATCCGAAAAAGAACAAGCTTCCAAATCAGACTTTGTTAAAGTTTGGCGACTTGCGGATGATCATCTGCAACCAGTATGTGGAGTATTCTTCCGAAGACATGCAATGGCATAGCGGAGAAGTGGACGACAAAACCTCTGCCTGCGAAGCAGATCAGCTTCTTTCCTTTGAAAAAATGAAAGACATACTGCTCGAGCGTTTGCAGCAGGACGGGGTCGATACGATCTATATGGAAGAATCCCGATAAGCTGAAATACTGATCTCGGCAACCTAATCCAATTCTCAATACCAGAAAATGAAATGGAAGTAATTGATTTAGCTTTATGAACCTTATTCCCAATCAGAATAGTACATCCAAATATTCTGTTTTATTTTAATACATAGAACTTGTGTACTATTGTTTTTTAGTTCATTTATCCTAAATTATCCGTTACCTGAATTTTCTACAAGCTGTGACACTCCGCACACTCTAAAAAGAGACGGCTTCTTGGGACACGCACTGCGCAACCGCCCACGTTTTCTCCCAACGGGACTGTCCATCCCGGTTTTGTATTGCTCTATTCAAAATATTGATCGCAGCATTGACATCTCGATCCATCGACAATCCGCAATCACATTCTACCCAACGAACAGATAAATCCAAATCTTCAATAATCTTACCACAAACAGAGCAGGTTTTGGATGTGTAGGCAGGGTTTACCCGCACGACTTCCCGACCAGCTTCTGCCGCTTTATCGGAAAGTCTTTGTGCAAAGTATCCCCATCCACCATCCATAATGCTCTTGGAGAGGTGTTGATTTTTGACCATGTTTTGGATTTGTAAATCTTCAATGGCTATCAGGTCGTTGTTATTTACCAATTCGTTCGCCAGGTTATTCAAAAAATCCTTGCGTTGGTTTTTAATATATTCGTAGTGAACTTGTAATGCCAACACAGATTTCTTTCGGTTGTTTCCACCCTTTTCCCTACGGGCAACGCGGCGTTGAAGAATACGGAGTTTTGCTTGACTTTCACGATACCACTTTGGATTTTCGATCAGTTCTCCCTCACTAGTGGCAATCAATGAACAGATACCAACATCGACCCCAACCGTACAACCAGTCGTTGGAAGAAGTTTTTTCTCCACCACGCATGAAAAACTGGCGTACCATCTTCCGGCTTTCCGGGATATTCGGAGAGTTTTGATTTCACCTTCAATGGGTCGATGCCAGCGAACAGCTACCCGTCCAATTCCAGATAATTTCAATCGCCTGCCATCAACTTTGAATCCGTTCCCGTATTCCTTGAAACCAAATGAATCAAAACGATTCATGCTCTTGAAGCGTGGATAGCCCGGATTCTCACCTGACTTCACTCTACGAAAGAATGCCTGAAAAGCCTTATCCAAGTCCTCAACAGCTACCTGTAAAACGTGGGAATGTATGTTTTTGGCGAAAGGGCAGTTCGCCTTCAAACCTTTGACTTTGCGGAGCTGCTGAAACTTTCCAATCGTTTCGCCGCGTTCTTCGTAGGCAGTTTTCCGCTCGGCCAGGCAATCGATATAGAATCGGCGGCAAGTTTCTATAGTGGATTCCATAATCCGCTGCTGTGCTTTAGTGGGATATATGCGGAACTGGAAAGTTTTTATCATCATGTCCGTCTACTATTTTACACTAAATAGTCGAACATATGTTCTCTTCTATAAAATAGTTCAAAATTCGGCTGATGCCAAAATGTGACTTGCGGACGGGTTTTTGGGTCTGAAATTAATTACAGGTGGGCATAAAACCTGCGCCTCGGATATAATAGAAAAATGAAAAAGAAACCCGATCCTCTTGTAATTGGAATTGCCGGTGGTACCGGTTCTGGGAAGACCACGGTTGCATCAGCCATCCTTGATAGGGTCGGCCGCGAACGGATAGCCTACCTTCCACATGATGCATATTACAAAGACCTGAGCTATATTCCTCTGGAAGAGCGGCAGGGATTCAACTTTGACCATCCCGATGCGTTGGAATCTGCATTGCTCACGGAGCACATCAAGCAACTAAAAAGGTGGGAATCGATCGAACAACCGGTGTACGATTTCAAGCATCACGTCCGCACAGGTGAGCATCGGACCATTGCTCCACGGGGTGTCATCCTTGTGGAGGGCATTCTTATCTTTGGGGAAAAAGACCTACGCGAACTATTCGATGTGAAGATATTTGTGGACACCGATAATGATTTACGCTTTATCCGCCGCCTATCCAGGGATATCACCGAACGCGGTCGTTCCACTGAAAGTGTGATCAACCAGTATCTCACTACCGTACGACCAATGCACCTTGAATTTGTCGAACCCTCCAAACGGTATGCAGATGTGATCATACCTGAAGGGGGGTTCAATTTGGTCGCCATGGATATGGTTATTGCTCGTATTGAATCCCTGCTGACTGGAAACCAGAATTAAACCTTTATGAAGCCACCTCGAAAGGAAGTCATTAAGCGTCTTCTTTTGCTGCTTCCAGTAATTATCATTACTGTCGTTGTTGTTATCTTTCGCGATAGAATCCAATATTTCGGAGCCTTCGGATACCCCGGGATATTTTTATTATCTATCATTGCCAATTCAACCATTATTGTTCCCGTCCCCGGGGTGATTCTTACGACTACCATGGCGGCTGTATTCAATCCTTTCTGGGTGGCTGTGGCTGCCGGTTTGGGAGCAGCACTGGGGGAGATAACTGGTTATATGGCCGGGTACTCTGGTCAGATCGTCATCGAAGGCCGTCCAAGGTATGTCAAGTTGGTCGAGTGGATGAAAAAATATGGCGGTTGGACTGTTTTATTTCTGGCTTTTACTCCCAACCCAGCATTTGATATGGCAGGTATTGTATCAGGCGCCTTGAAAATGCCATTAAGAAAATTTTTAGTCTGGTGTGCCATCGGTAAGATCCTAAAGATGCTTCTTTTCGCTTATGCTGGATCAACCATTTTTTACTGGTTGGAGCATTTATTCAAACGTTAATATTCATCGGAGCAGAATCATGAAACACTACGACCAATATCTTGAAAACAATATGAACGCAAGTATTCAGGAACTAACCACTTTGGCTGCTCAGCCTAGTGTCAGTGCCCAGAACTGGGGTTTGAAAGAATGTGCCATACTGGTCAAATCCATGCTTGAAAAACGCGGTTTCAAGGTGGAGCTTCTCAATCACAACGACTCTGCCCCAGTAGTATTTGCAGAACTAAAGGGGCGAAGTGATAAAACACTGCTGATCTATAACCATTACGACGTCCAGCCAGTGGAACCTCTGGACCTCTGGCAGTCTCCACCTTTTGAACCACAAGTACGGGATGGTAAATTATTCGGTCGGGGAGTCAATGACGATAAAGGCCACTTCGTCAACCGTTTGTTCGCCATTGATGCAATACTGGCCAAAGATGGAATGCTGCCGTGCAATATTAAATGGGTTCTCGAAGGGGAGGAAGAAACCACCAGCGAAGCATTACATGAGGTCGTCAGAGCAGATCCGCAGAAATTTAAAGCTGACGCCTGTATCTGGGAGTTTGGCGGTGTGGATGATAAGGATCGACCCATGGAGTATTTGGGACTGCGCGGTATTTGTTATGTGGAACTATCAGTGGAGACTGCCAATCAGGATGTTCATTCCGGCCTGGGTGGATCGATCATGCCAAATGCTGCCTGGCGCCTGGTTTGGGCACTTGATAGCCTGAAAGGTCCGGATGAGAATATTCGCATTGCCGGCTTTTATAACAAAGTGAAGCCTGTATCAGCCAAAACCCGCATCCTGCTCGAGGCACTTCCTGACGAAGCAGAGCAGTTGATAAATCAATACGGAATCAAATCATTCCTCAAAGGAATTATCGGCGGTTCTGAACTGCGCTTGGCTGAAGCGCACGAACCCACTTGCACCATCTGTGGTCTGAATTCCGGCTACCAGGGCGAAGGAGCCAAGACTGTTCAACCTGCACGTGCTTCTGCCAAAGTGGATTTTCGTCTTGTACCGGACCAGGTACCAGAAGAGATCTTTGAACTTCTTCGGGCACATCTGGACCGAAACGGTTTTGAAGACGTTAAGATCAAATTATTAGGCAAAGAAAGACCGGCTGTCACTGACCCCGAACATCCATTTGTTGATCTGGTTGTTGAAACCGCACGTGAGGTTTATGGTAAGCCGATGCAAATCGTCCCGAGCGTCGGAGGTTCAGGACCAAATTCCATTTTCAAGGAATTCTTGGACTTCCCTATCGTTTCAGCTGGAGTCGGATACCCGGGTATGCAAGCGCATGCACCTAATGAAAATGTCCGGCTGGATCTATATCTCATGGGAGCAAAACACATCGTCCGCATCATCGAAGCATTTTCCAATGAAGCATACTTAGTCTGATAAGCAAATTCCATTGACGTAATAAAAAAAATACACCAATTGGGATCTATTGGGATCAAATATCACCGAAGTATTATTACTTGACCCGGATGGATGACCCAGGGACTCGTGAGGTTGTTCAACTCGGCTAGCCTCCGCCAATCCAAACCAAACCTTTTCGCCAGCATAATTAGATATTCCCCACGTTGAACTGTGTAGATTTTTGGTACATTATCACTCTGGTCTGAATCTGGAATTGGTGTGGGTGGAATTATGGCTGGATCAGGAATCGGTGCAGGTGTATTTATGATTTCATCGGGAATTGGAGTGGAAGCACTTGTGCCTGAATCACAATCCAAACATTTATAACCCTGGACAATTACAGCTTGATTACCAAGTACTTTCCAGGATTGTAGAAATGAAGCCAGGGAATAAGTTAGGCTGAGCCCAGAATAAGAATCGAGAACCTGCACCTGACTGGTGGTATAACCTGTCAATACCATGGTATGTTCAAATCTCGCTGTAAGTGTTTGTGATCCATCAGCGGTAGTGAAAAGCACAGGTTCGCCTGCCCACATCTGGCCGACGATCCAGACGATTACCGGGTGTCCGGCTGCAATCTCACTTCGCAGGGTATCCCATTCCAAATTTCTACCTTTCTTTGCAGCTAGTCCCATTTTTCGCAAGACCTTGGCGACCGGTGTTGCATGGATGCCATACGAAGAAGGCGGAATATTGCCCCAATAGTCATCCGGGTTTCCTACAAACCCAATTTCCGGGTTCTCAGATTTTGGAAATTTTTCAAACATTTGATCTTCTGTGATGGATATACCCCAAAAGCCTGCCAGATCGGCGGCAGACCGAGCCTCACAAGTAAGCGTATGTTGTTGCGCATACCCTATGAAACCATCGATAAAGGCTTCCTCCGGAATGTCTTCGGCAAGGGCCGGACTGGTTCCTATGAGCATGGAAATGATCAACAGGATCAGGAAAAATACTCTGAGGTTTCGATAATTCATATCGTAATTCTACGCTATTTTGCGGGTGAACAACAGGAAAAAGGTATAATTTCCTTATGGAAAGTTTCACACAACAGGCGGAACGTCTATTTAATATTGTCCTGACATCTGATCAGGTGGATCAATTTTCAATATTTGAAAAATTACTGATGGAATGGAACAATAAGATCAACCTCACAGCCATACGTGATGTTCAGGGGATTCATACCAAGCATTTCCTCGATTCCCTCAGTGCAGTAAAGGGGTTCAATGGGTGTTTTCCCATCTCGCTGATCGACATCGGAACCGGTGCTGGATTCCCTGGAATTCCACTAAAGATCGCATACCCTCAGATACGGCTGGTGCTGGTTGAATCGGTGGGGAAAAAAGCAAAATTCTGCCAGCTCGTCGTGGATTCGCTTGCCCTCGCAGGGGTTGAAGTGCTGGCAAATCGGGCAGAGGAGTTGGCCAGCCAATCCAGGTACAGAGAAAGATTTGATATTGCCATAGCGCGATCTGTCGCCAACATGCCAGTGTTGACCGAATACTCATTGCCTTTGGTCCGGGTTGGTGGTCGAATGATCGCCCAAAAAGGGAATAACGCACATATCGAAACTCAATCTGCAGCAAAAGCAATTAAAATCCTTGGCGGTGAACTGGAAAAGATCATTCCGATAGAGCTGCCCGGGGTGAGTGATGAACGATATCTTGTGATCATTAAGAAAACTGCTGCCACCCCGCTCATCTACCCACGCAAGGCAGGATTACCAGTGAAAAAACCCATTCTATCCTGAAGACCATCTTCTTTAGCGATTTTTCTCTTCAATTGATGGCTGCTTAACGTTCAAATCGATCAACCAGTAAAAGCCTTAATAGTATAAAAGTGACCAGCACGATCAAGATCAATAATACTGCAATCGGCTGAGCTGCCTCCAATCCAAATCCCTGGAACCGTTCAAAGATCAAGACAGGGATGATCTTCGGGTTATATGCAAGGATCACAACCGCGCCAAACTCTGATATCCCGCGCGCCCACATCATCAGTACACCGCTGAAAATTCCACGCCAGGCAAGCGGTAAAATCACATGTTGAAAATTTTGAATTGACGTTGCGCCGTCCACATAAGCCGCCTGTTCAAGCTCAATATCTATGGATGCGAAGGCTGAGCGGCTGAGGTTAACCAGGTATGGCAGGCTGACAAATGCCATCGCAACCACTATTCCAGCCAGGCTGTCGATAAAATTAATGCCGAAGGATGCAATAGCTTTCCCAAACAAACCACGGCTGCCATAAACCATCAATAAAGCAATTCCTGCAGCAGTATGCGGGATGACAATGGGCAGGTCTATGATGCTCTCAACGATGCTCTTGCCCGGAAACCGGTGTCTTGCCAGTAGATAGGCAAGCGGAAGTCCAGTGAACAGAGTGATGAGTGTCGCGATTCCTGATGCCGTAAAGGTCAAAGTGATCGAACGAATAAACTCCCGGTCGGTAAATGTCTCTTTCAATGCCTGTGGGCTGGAAGAAATTAAAATATTTACAATCGGAATTATTATGAACAGTAATAATAAACTGCCCAGTATGCTGAATACAAATCGAAGGGATTTACGATTCATTGTGCAGGAACGGAATACTGCTTGAGACTTTCTGGCAAGTTTTCATACCCATTTGCTTCGATAGTTTTAAAAAGGGGATGATAGTAATCCTCCATTAATTGCTTCCCATCCGATCCTAAGAGATAAGCAATGAACAATTCAGCTTCTTTTGGGTGCTTAGCATCACTGGGAATGGTTATTCCATAACCGATCTGTTCTCCAATAAACTCAGTCTTTACCGACGCAAAGCGTTGAAAGTCCAGTTTCACACTTACATTACCATATTCCTGGTTTAAATCGCCATTCCCAAGGTTCAATTCTGCCGGTAAAGCCATCAAATTTAATTTGTGCTGTTTAATCACCGATTCATACTCAAACGCATAATCCAGGTCACCCGATTCAAGCAGAGCCAATAGCTGTACACTTGCTCCACGAATGACAATATGCCCTCCATCCTTCATCTCCAACACTTCCGGTACCCGGATAATGGATTTGCCGCCACCCTCATCCACTTTCAGCGGAATTCGGAACTGGCCAGCAAACATGTCACTAAATAAGTATGCTTTATTGTATAGTTTCTCAGCAAGTTTTATTGCCATTAATGCCCGATAGCCGGATGCATCAAAGCGCGGATCTGCAATTCCAATCTTTACATCTGGTCTGCTGATAATTTCCATCCAATTATCAGAGTTGATCTCTCCCGCATACTTGCTGGTGGCTGTATAAGCCAATCCCAGGCTGTTCGTTGCAAACCGTAAATACCAATTTGCATAAGGTATTCCGGTATCCGGATCATTCACCGTGTACATCAACATTGGGATAAGTGCATGGTCAGCAGTGGCAATTACATCAGTTGACTGATGCAAATCTGTCGTGTGCCGGATAACTTGAATGCTGCCGTGGTATTCAGAAACGACATCAATAGACGGGTATTTCGCCTCAAAGGATTTTTCCAATTCCGTAAAAGGACCGATCAGGCTGCCGGCGGCGAAAACCACCAGAGGAGTTTTTTCCTTCGGTTTACAACTGACCAGAGTATTTCCCATAAGAACGAATAACATGAGTAAACTGATAATATGGTTTGGGTTTTTCATTACTGGTTTTGCTCCAACAAACAAAAAGCCTGGCAGAGGATTTTCCTCTGCCAGGCAAAACAGCAATTACTTCGCTTCTATCTTGACTACAGCTTTTGCCCAGAAATTACTCTGCATTCCAGGCATGGCAAGTTTTAGGGTACCATCGTCCTCAAAAGCAACCATGCAGTCTGCGCAGGCAGCCACATCTGCTAACGCTATTTCAGTTACGTATCCATCAGATGAGGTCACCACCAGAGTCTTGGCCTCCGGGTTTACCTTCACCAATTCCAGTAAGGCATTCAGTCGAACACCTTCCACTTCCATTTGACCCTTCTTTGGATGTTCAACATTCATCTTCACTACATCCATGGCTTCAAGGTCGTCACGGCTCCAGCCTAGAGGTTGACCCACTAAACCGACAAAGGACAGGGCAGCACCAGCAATCGCGTCCGCAGGTTTTGATTCAACAGTGGGTTCTGCAGTGGCTTCCACAGCAGCAGTACCTTCGTCCATGTGCAGTACGATCTTGGCTATTCCGCCAATTTTTTCGTTCTTCTGGATATCTGGTCCCACCAACTGCAGGGGGAAACCTTTCTCGTCAAGTACATTACCATTCATGGTAAAAGCAATAATATAATTCGGATTCTCCATTACACGGATGCTATCCAGTGAAACGGAATAACCATCTTTGGCAATGATCTCGATGGTATAGCCTTTCTCAGCTAAAGTGGTTGAGAATGCATCGCCTTCATGTTTGTTCTCATCATCCACTCTTCCAGCAAACAAATATAAAGGCGCTCCCACCCATTCCTGTCCTTTATCGTCCGTATAGCTGGATTGATGGCAGGTACTTGCTGAGCAAGATTCAAATGACCCACGGTCAATTTCATCTTTAATCGCACCTTCCAATAATAGTGACCATTCTTCAGCCAATGGTTTGACCGTTAGTTTTGTGACAAATTTCACAGACCAGTGACCATCCACCACCTGGTTGGGTTCCGCACTGACCACCATCAGACGAAGGGCACCATCCTGTTCGACATCCAATGGTTTTCCATCAACTTCGTAGGCAAGTATGGTCTTTAATTCTCCACCGCTCTTGGTCTCTTCTCCCGTACCTGGGTTGTATGTAATGAAATCACCCTTGTTGATTTGATCATATGACAAAGTCATCGAATAGCCATCTTTTGCCTCGATCTGTACACCCATGGAGGAGTTATCACCACCTGCCAGTTTTACCAAATCTGAGAGCAGAACACCCTTATAAGGCAGGGGAGGAAAGATCTTCCCGGTACTGCTCTTTAATCCTGCCTGACCTTCCACTACAGGCATCTTTTTTAGGTCATCCATTGTAAACGCAGCTGTTGAATCACCGACCAGGGTGAGAACAACTTCTGCATTTTCAGCGGGAGCTGCAATTGTTGGCGCTTCCACAGGAGCAACCACCGCGGGAGCGGCTTGACAGGCAGCAAGAACGAAAACAAAAAGAAGGGTCAGTGTAATAGAAAGTGTCTTTTTCATGGTTTTCCTTTTTATTTGGTGTTTTGTATGGGTACAATTATACAGTTAGTTTACTTTTTCAACTCGATTATGTCAAGAAAATAGCATCATCATAATCTGCAATATGGTTCAAATTAGTTATTTAAATAACCGAACCATCACCGAATTCTTTTCACCCGAATGATCAGACCATAGTGTAAGAACTCGGGACTTATACCAATTGGTCAGTTCCAATGCCCCCATAATTATTAATGCATGTAGCGGGATCAAACGTTAGTCCACCAAATCAGTTAAGTGATACAAGCCAATAAGCCCGAAAAAATGGATGTTGAACATATGACTATCGAATCATTTTGCCGGATTTCGAGTTGTCGTATCTTTGATTTAATGGTTGATGGAAATGCTCTTCTGATTATCGTTCTTTGGATAAAAAACCGGAAAATTGGATATAGGAATTATGTTACTAACGAGGATTTGATTTGTAATTATTCAACCTTGACTGAACCGCCAGCAATTCGCCATAAACGGCAGTTCTGCATAAATTCAGGCATGAACAGATCCAGATCGGTGGTTGTTAAAAGGGCCTGTTCAAAACCTGCGACCGTTTTCAACAATCCTGCCCGTCGGTGTTCATCCAATTCAGCCAGAGTTTCGTCAAGGAGTAATACCGGCATCTCGCCTGTCTTTTCACGCATCCACTGCATTTCGCCCAGTTTGAGGGACTGCAAAGCAGTGCGAATCTGGCCGCGTGACCCAAAGTCTCCCAGGCTCTGCTTATTCACATAAAAGAGCAGATCATCCCGGTGAGGGCCGGTACTGGTCACACCACGCGCCATATCAAGCCTGCGGGTGTTTTGCAATCGATGCAGGAAGACTTGTTCCAGACCTGGAACAGTTACTCCCTCCCAATTAATATCTGTTGGATTACCAACAGCAGCTATATCTTTTCCGTCCGTAGGAGAAAATGTAGGGCGATACAACATACCCAATAACTCTCCTTGACCGGTTAGTCCGGCATGTATTGGTGCTGCAAGAGCCTCGATCTCATGGACTGCCAAATTCCGTGATGCCATCATCCGGGAGCCAAAACCGGCCAGCAATTTGTCCCAGTAATCCAATTGAGCAGCATCGCCGCCTTTCTCTGCAATTAACTTCAAGAGGGCATTGCGGCGGGTAAGTGCCTGCTGATACTTGGTCAGATCATCCACGTATCCCGGGATAACCTGGCATAATGTCATGTTCAAATATCGGCGTCTTTCTTCCGGACCATTATCTATGAAGCGGGTCATCTGCGGGATGAAGACTACAGCATTAAACTCACGGATAGCCTGTGCAGCCGGTTTTTTTACCCCATTCATCAGTATTTCTTTCCGCAGCCTTTGGACCGAAGTTCCATTGGAGGATGCAGCATTCTGCAGGATCAATCGCAGTTCCAGTGTTGATGTTTTTCCACCTTTTTCATATTCGCCAACGATGCGGGAAACTGGAATTTCATCGTCCCTGGCAGAGAAACTGACCACCTGGTTGTCCTGAGACGTCTGAAAAGACGTGAAAGCTGCCAGGAAATAGACAGCCTCCAGCAGGCTTGTTTTTCCCTGTGCATTATCACCTGCCAATACTACAATTCCGCCTGGAATATCCAAGTCCAGGCGGGAAAAAGTCCTAAAATTCGTAAGTGATAAGTGCGTTAACCGCATCAGTCTTTGATAAACTCTACTTCTTCTGGAGTTGGTTTCCAAATCCGGGTGGCTCTATCAGTAAAAAGGACACCATCCAGATGATCGATCTCATGTTGAAATATGCGGGCTAGCCAGTCGCTGAGTTTATACTTCACTGGCACACCTCTCCGGTTCAACCCTTTCACTGTGATGCGTTTGTATCTCTGTACATCCCCCGCCAACCCCGGAATGGATAAACAGGCTTCAATCCCATTTTCTGTCTCTTCGGATTGCTGTACAATTTCCGGATTTGCTATTGTGAATAGGCGTTTCGGAACTTTTGGATCTTCATCATCACCATATTCAACAACGACAAAACGAATGGATTCACCAATCTGTGGAGCAGCCAGGCCGACACCAGGAGCATCCCTTAAGGTTTCGATCATGTTATCCACCATGGCTTGGAAAGAGGCGTCGAAATTGGTTACTTTATGAGCTTTCCTTCGCAAAACCTCATCGGGTACAAATTTAATTTCAAGTAATGCCATAAACAATATCCTTTAATGCGGTTATTGTTTATATTTTAACCGATAACTTCCTGGTCCGGGGAGAGGCGTTGACTGCCAGTAGTTGTACGGTATTCGTCCTGATGCTGGTGATAAGTGGCGATCCAATCCCCCACACGCTCCCTTTCTTCATTGATCTCATCCGTTTTCTTTCTTTGCTGGCGCAATGCCATACTGGCGAAAAGGTCCTGTTGGACCCTGGATGGATCATAAACGAATTCAAAAGTGAACATGCTTGTGCCAACAGCAACCGTAACACTGCCAAAATTCAAGAATAATCCCATCAACCCGATACGTTTATATTCAATGGATAGAATATTATCTAGTTGGGCGACTTTTTTGATCTCCTTACCCAGCGGTTTACGTTCAATATCAATGATCTGGTCCGGTGTGATCTGATAAGTATCATTTCTCCAGTCCACATAATCATAGACCCACCAAGCAACAACCCCCATCCAGACGAAAGTTAATAAAAGTAAGGTTTCCAACATGGGAGTAAAGGTATACACATCCATCAGCCTGCCTATCCAGAGTAATAAGCCGATAATGGCAGCCAAAGCCGGTTTCCAAGTTTTCTTCAATAATATATACCAGTGCTTACGGTATGTCACTACCCCGCCACCTTCGTAGCGGACTTTGAAGAAATCTGCCCAGAAAGACTGCAGGAATCCGGGTTTCATGACCTCTTCCACCTGTGTAAAATTGGTTCCGGTTGAACTTGCTGCCAAGTTTGGTTGAAGGCGACTTCGAAGGGTTTGCTCCATCCGGGCAATATCATCCTTCCGACGATCCACTTTGGAGAAATTCCATTGCTGTTGGATGAGAGCGGCAACATCTTCAGGCGTTTCCACATCCGGCAGGATCAATGGACCGGAAATCGTTCGGACGACGATATTACCATAACCAAGCATTCTCCCCATCTGAGAGGTCTGGACATCGACGGATTGCAGAGTGGTCAAAGGGGCTTCCTGTCGGCTATCGTAAAGAAATGCAACCCGTTCCAGCCAAACAACTCTCAAGTTGGTGACAATGGAATAGTCATTCGACCAATCAATCGCTTTCCAGATTCCCCATGCAAAAAGAAAGACGCAGATCAAAACAGAGGCGATCAGGAAACCGGCAGCGCTGGATAATATCGAGTCAATAAATACAAGCGTTAGAAAGACCGTGATAAAAATGAGTAATGCAGGAAGGAATAGTGTTCCAAATAGAAAAACGGGATGTTTTCGGCCGGCGAAGAATACTTCTTCCCCTGGTTGTAACCAGCTAAGATTCATCTTGTCGGTCAAATTAATGGACGTATTCAAAATTTGCATGTTGGATTCCAACCGTGGGAATTGATCCACGAGGGTACGGAGTTGAGGGGCGGTGATCCGGACAAGCATACTGGTTTTTAGCACCAGGATGTTATATTTTAACTTTCCACCGTTCAGACAATCTTCTCCCCAATACGAGCCAGACTCGAAGTTTTGGATAAAAGACTCTTTTTTACGTTCTGTCTGGGTTTGACACACCTTGCCGGAAAAAACCATCCACAGAGCATCATTCTCAGCACCCTGGCAGCAGACCAGATCACCACGATTAATTTGAAAGAGTTCAACCGATTCTGTAATGGTAAGTAATTCTTCATCAGTTAACCCGAAGAAAAGCTGATTACTTTTCAGTACTGCTAGAATATCTTCTGCATAAACCTGATCATCATCCATAGCTGTATTCCTTTTTCTCTACCAGAAACGTGCATTATTTATACCAACCACAAAGGAGGTAACCTGTGGGAAAAATAAACAGCGCCGGTTGAAAGCCAGCGCTGTTTTCTGAGCTAATTGCAATATTTCTATATGGAAATCGAGTCTTCCACTTTTGATGGGATTTCCTTCGTATCCTTATGCTTTGTTTTTGTTTTGTGTTCTTCAGGCGTGTGGAAGGTGAGTTCACCTTTTTCTTCATCCACATCCACGATCACTTTATCACCCGATTCATGTCTCTTTTCGAGCAAATGGATAGAAAGAGGACTCTCAACATATTTTTGCAGCGTTCGGCGTAACGGACGGGCGCCAAAGTTGGAATCATATCCGGTCTTAGCCAGCCATTCCTTAGCAGTTTTGGTCAGCTCGACATTCAGCCCGTGTTCGAGCAACCGCCCTTGAATTTCTTTCATTTGCAGTGCAACGATTTTCTCCATTTGTTCGAGAGTTAAAGGTGAGAACATGATCACTTCATCGATGCGGTTTAGGAACTCTGGTCTAAAAGTACCTTTCAGCGCTTTTTCGATCTTCTCTTCAGCATCCCGCTCCTCATCTGATACCTTCTTTTGCAAAAATCCCAGGCTGCCGCCCCTGCGGACGAACTCAGTTCCAAGATTGCTGGTCATGATCAGAACAGTATTTCGGAAATCCACGGTTCTTCCCTGCCCGTCAGTCAACCGGCCGTCATCAAGAATCTGTAAAAGTGAATTCCAGACTTCCGGGTGAGCTTTTTCGACTTCATCAAAGAGAATGACCCGGTAAGGACGCCTTCTGACTGCTTCTGTGAGTTGGCCGCCTTCTTCATAACCAACATAACCGGGAGGTGCACCGAATAGGCGGGATACAGAATGTTGTTCCCGGTATTCGCTCATATCGATCCGTACCATTGATTCTTCGTCATCGAACATAAATTCGGCGAGGGCACGAGCTAGTTCTGTTTTGCCTACCCCGGATGGTCCAATGAAAATAAACGAACCGATCGGCCTCCGCGGATCTGCCATGCCGGAACGAGCTCGCCGAATAGCATCAGCAACTGCATGAATGGCTTCTTCCTGGCCGATAATCCGCTCTGATAATCGTTCTTCCATGTGAAGCAGTTTTTGCGCTTCTGTTTCCATCATTTGTGAAACAGGAATTCCAGTCCATTGATGGATCACTTCAGCTATATCATTAACATCCACGACTTCGTCCAGTTTATGTTCTGATTCCCATTGGTCGCGTTTTTCTTTAAATTCACCTTCCAACTTTAGCCTGTCCGCTTTTTTGCGGGCTGCTCTTTCATAATCACGCTCCTGACCGGCTTGTTCCTCTTCAATTTTCAACTTATCCAGTTCTGACTTGGTTTCCTTGAGATCCGGGGGGAGTGAATATAAAGCTACGCGCAGTTTGGCGGCAGCTTCATCCATTAAGTCAATCGCTTTATCAGGTAAATGGCGGTCGGGTACATATCGGAAAGATAAACGAACAGCTTCTTCAAGAGCTTTATCCAAAAAATGCACTTTATGGTGGGCTTCGTACTTGTCCCGTAAACCCATCAACATTTTAATCGTATCTTCCACAGATGGTTCGTCTACGAAGACAGGTGCGAAACGCCGCTCCAGGGCTGCGTCTTTTTCAATATGCTTATGGTATTCATCCAAGGTTGTAGCACCCACACATTGCAGGTCCCCTCTCGCCAGGGCAGGTTTGAGCATGTTGCTCGCATCCATGGCACCTTGTGCTGCTCCTGCTCCGACTACTGTGTGAAGTTCATCGATGAACAGGATGATCTCGCCTTCAGACTTCTGGATCTCTTCGATCGCAGCCTTCAAGCGCTCTTCGAATTCACCGCGGAAACGTGATCCGGCGATCATAGCCCCAAGATCGAGGGAGACAACCCGTTTTCCCTGCAATATTTCAGGTACGTCATTGGCAGCAATTTTTTGTGCCAACCCTTCCACGATGGCCGTCTTTCCCACACCGGCTTCACCGATCAAGACCGGGTTATTTTTGGTTCTACGTGAAAGTATCTGCATCACCCGTTTGATCTCGTTATCACGACCAATTACCGGATCCAGTTTACCTTCACGGGATGCCTGGGTGAGATCCCGGGAATATTTCTCAAGAGTCCGATATCTCGTTTCTGCCTGTGGATCAGTCACCCGCTGGCCACCACGCATCTGCATGACTGAATCATACACACGGTCGCGCGTTAACCCTGATTCTTCGAGGATCCGGGATGCAACCGTATTCTTTTCTCCCAGAATGGCAAGAAAAATATGTTCAGTGGAGATATATTCGTCTTTCAGTTTATTGGCTTCTTCATTGGCGACATCAATGATCCTTTTTACCCGGGGAGTAATAAAGATCTGTCCTGCACCGCTGCCAAAAATATTTGCCTTGGGTGTATTCTTCAATACATGGTCCAGTCTATCTGTAAGGTTAAGGGCATCCACCTTTAACATTTCCAGTATCTGAGTGACTACACCCTGAGGTTGTTCGATCAGCGCAAGAAGAATATGTTCCGTGTCGATCTGGTTATGTCCGTATCTCTGGATCAATTCAGCAGCTCGTTGAGCTGCTTCCTGTGCTCTCTCTGTAAATCTATCAAATCTCATCATAGGATTTCTGTCCTTTTATTTGCGTTACCTTATCAGGATTATAACATCCGTAATCTATTTAATTTATCAGAGAAGTATTAGATTTATGTTTGATATAAGACAATTTTATACCAATTTGTATTATGCTCATAATGCGTGCAATACAATCATCCCGACTGATATATAATAGTTGCTACTTATGACTCCCACTGATTTGTTAAATATTTATTCATCAGATTCGCATATTCGCCCGGTGGATATTCGCAAAGACCTGGACGATATTGCAAATTTGATCGATCTGTGCTTTTCTGAGACCATGGATGAGGATGGGAGGGCATATTTGCGCCAGCTTCGAAAATCTGCCGAAGAAGCCAAAAGGCTGGGATGGGCAGCTGGATTAGTTGAAGAGAATATAATTCCAATATCCGGATTTGTATGGGTCGAAAATGATCGGATCATCGGAAACTTGACATTAATACCGATGCAAAAGCAGGATAAACCCATTCACCTTGTGGCAAATGTTGCCGTCGTACCTAAATACCGACGCTCAGGAATTGGAAAAAAACTGACACAAGCAGCCATAGATTATGTACAGGAAAAGAAAAGTGGGTCAATTTGGCTGCAGGTAAGAGATGATAATGTTGCAGCAGAACAACTCTATCGAAATCTGGGTTTTATCGAAAGAGCGCGGCGGACAACGTGGCATAGCTTTACAGGGGACCCGAAACCGGCAGTGATCCCCGGTTATGAAATCACTTCCTGTTGGCCTGTAGATTGGCAGAAAGAAATCCAATTTCTCGAAAATATTTACCCGCCATTAGTACAATGGAATCTTCCGGTTAATTTCTTGAAGTTCAAACCGACATTCCTGTCACAGGTCGCAAAAATGCTGCTGGGTGAGTCGTATCGTAATTGGGCACTCAGGAAGAACGGGGAATTATTGGGAGTATTGATTTGGGAAGAAGCAAGAACTTGGGCTGATAATTTATGGGTTGGATGTAAGCCTGAATATAAAGAAACCGTCCTGAATATTCTTTTACCGCATGCAATGAGCGTTTTAAACCGGAAACAACCTCAAGCAATTAATTATCCCGCCGGAGAAGTTGAACAAGTCTTTTCCCGTTATGGTTTTCAAAAGCATATTACATTGATCTGGATGGAGTTGGTAGAATCGAAACAAAATAGTTCTCAAATTCTTGCAAGTATATGAAGGACCAACTTAAGCAATAAAACCGGATCCAGAATATTTTCTGGTCCGGTTTTATTATTTACTTAATAAATTTACTTCTTGTCTGCGTCTTTGATCAAAAGCCTGGTAAGATCCAGAAATTCAACCCATTCTTCTTTAAAGAAGTGCAAGGTCACATTATTTAATTCGAGGTGGTAGGTGGTTTCACCATCTGCTTCTTCTGCCATCCATGCCAGGTAGTTTTCGGTTTCTACCATAGTGTTAGTTTTCGGATCGTGATTTTCAGCCATTATTAGCTCCTTTAATATTAGTTAACATCATTATCCCACAGTTCTGAAGAATTTGAACAGAAATCGCCCATTATTATGGTTAATATTGAATTAATTGGAGGCGGGATTTAAATGGTGGTCTTTGAATTACATAAATTTCAATTTACCTTTTATGGAATACAATTTTCACCCGTCTGTATATAGCTTCCCATATTCGACCAAGCCACAAAACCAGGGGCGATTGTGGTCCAGGGGTTTCCTCCTCTTCCAGTCCTTCCCACGGATCCAGATCAAATAGTTTTCGTATTGTATATCTGAGAAAGAGTTTCAGGGTAGCTACTACTGGTGAGGCTAAAACGATGCCTATAAAACCTATCAGGTTGGCGAGGATGAGAGCAGCTACCAAAACTGCTGCAGGGTGGATCTTCAATGCCCTGGCAAGGATGCGGGTTGCGACAAGATTATCCAGCAGGATATCGGTAAGTAAGGAAACACCCACCACAATGATGGTATAGATCAATGGATTAATTCCGAAAGGATGGCTGCTTTGAAAATAACTGACCAAACCAAATGTAGTCCAGGCGATCCCCGGACCAACATACGGTACGAAACGCGCAAAACCAGCCAATAATGCCAATCCCAGGGTATACCGGACACCCAGGATGGATAACAAAATCGCATATACGAGGAAAGTCAACATGATAATTAAGAACTGACCACGCACAAATGCGTTCCAGATTTTTCCGAGTTCAGCAGACATCCGGCGCAAGTCCACAGTAAATCCCGGAAGATTAACATTGAAAATTCTCCCTGAAATTCCACCTGATTCGACCAGGATAAAATAGGACACCAGCAGTACAAAGAATAGCCAGCCCACTACTTCGGCTGCACCACCGGCGATCAATCCAACCAGGGAACCCATTTTTCCTAGAAGTGGCTGGATAGCATTGAGGATTTGATTTCCTAGATTACTCAACCCATATTGTGAAAGGTCGATCTTAAGGGTACCGATCTCGATGACTTTGGTCGATATGGAATTTAAGAAATCGGGAAGTAATACCAGGGATTTTTCAATAAATGAGATCAGGCTCTGGATCTGTTGAGCCAACGCCACTCCACCCCAGGTTAATAACCCTATTACGATCAATATCAATATCAGATAAAGCAGGGTGACGGTAACTTGCCATTTAAGCTTGAATTTGCGGGTGAGTCTGATGGCTATAGGGTAGACCAGGTAAGCTAGTATAAAAGTGATCAGCAATGGCCCGATGATATTCCTGAAGCGTATCACCAACCCGATTAGAATAGCAGCCAGCGTAAGGGAAACGACCAGCTTGGTTCCCGACGGCCAGCGCGGTGATAACGATTCATCCTTCAACTTTTCATTCATTATTTAGAGACCCATTTCAAAATTTACACAATTGAAGCTATGCGGACTTTTCAATTAACCACATAGCTTCAATGAATTTAAGTAAGATTATTGGCAGTTAGGTATGAATGGTAATTCACACCAGAGGAAGTTGGCATCGATATACCAAACCACACCAATACACACGCAAATAATTAGTAAAATTGCCACTAAAATCAAGATCAGGGTTAATCTGGGCAATGATTTCTTGGGTGGTACAGGCTGCCTGGGCGAACTAGTGATGAATGGTTCAGGAACCGGTTCGGAATAAACTGGTGTAGTTGTCTTCCTGGGTTTGGGAGGAGGAGTGTTTACAGGTGAGACCATTGTTGCATCAGGGTCAAATGCTGGCTGACGGTCAAAAACCAGGGATATGTGTTCTCCAAGATTTATGATCTCTCCAGCTTGTAATACATGAGGACCCATCAGTCGCTGTCCATTGATGATCGTGCCATTCGTAGAACCGAGGTCTTCGAATACATAACCTTCCGGTTGCAGTTTAATGGTGGCATGATGTCGTGAGACTTCAGCATCATTGATCAATATATCACTATTAGGATCGCGTCCAATAATGATATCCTGCTTCATAATAGGATAAACTTTACCGGGATTCGGCCCAGATCGAACAACCAGTTGAAAACTTTGTCCTGCCATTTTTTCCTCCTTATTTCATCATTAATCAAAGTGTACTGATTTTTTGAAGGCTGTCAATCACAATCTTGTGAAATTAACTGAATTCTAGGTTTGAAGCTTAACTCCATCAAAAAGATCCCGTAAGCGGGTGTTCTTTCGAGGGTTAGGATAGGCCTGCATAAACAATTCATTCACCTGGAATATATTTCTTAACCACCCTTGAATTCCGGTCGCTACCTTTGCCCCTCCCTGACTGACATGGCAGGCTGCTGCCCTATCCCTAATTTCTCTAACTGGTTGGTAATTGATGCTGGCATGGATCGGAAAATTTTCATTAGCAATAGATACCAGGTCAATATCCCCATTCGAACCAAACTTACGCGGGTCTCTTCCTGATAATCGCAATAATAAAACTGCTGACTTTAAGAACGCGCGGGGAATGGTATGGAAGTAAAGTCTTTGTGGATGGCAAGGTAATAACCCACCCGGATCAACAAATCCAGGATCTGAAGCCAGGTTGAATGCCTCCACTGTAGCAAGTTGGATGGCTATGTGGTCAGGATGACGGTAACCACCGATCGGATCAAATGTAAGAACTACCTGCGGTTTCAACTTTCGAATAAAAATGGCAACTTTCTTCGCTACCTCTTCAATAGGTGCTGCCGCTAAAGCCTGCGGATGCGTGTTATCTAATGAACCAGGCATCCCCGAATCCCGATAATCCAGAAAAAATACATCTTTCAATCCCAATACATCAGCCGCACAGCGCAGCTCTTCCTCGCGGACTTCAGCAATAGAGGCATGACCTTTCAAGAGTTCTGGGTCCATTCCACCAACTTCACCGCGTGTAGCACAGATCAGGTAAACATCGACGCCTTTTTTTGCGTAATAGGCAAGAGTTCCACCCATCCCAAATGTTTCATCATCAGGGTGAGCCAGGACTGAAAGGATAACGGGTTTACCTGGTTGATCTATCATTAATTCTGACCTTTCTGCGCATTAATACTGAACCAGATTCCTATCAACCCGGTCAGCCCAGGCATTAATGCCTCCACGTAAATTGTAGACATTTTTATACCCTACTTTTCTTAATACTTCCGCGGCTGTCAAAGAGCGAATTCCGTTGCGACAGAAAACCACGACATCCTTACCTGCTGGCAACTTGTCGAGGTGATCCTCCAGATCAAGCAATGGAATATCCACAGAATCGGCTAGCTTGGAAATATCTCGTTCAAAATCTTCGCGGACATCGAGCAGAATAGGTTTTGGATTTGCCCCCAATAATTGAACAAGGACTTCCGGCTCGACATCCCATTCAGTGCGCGCAATCCCGGTTTCGTCAAAAATCGTTGAATGGCACCAGGCTTCATAATCGATCAATTCATGTACTGTTGGAGCTTCGCCGCAAATCGGACAGGTCGGCCGTTTTCGAATTTTAACCGTCTCCATGCTCATATCCAACGCATCGAGCAATAGCAGTCGGCTGATCAACGGATTTCCTATCCCTGTGATCAATTTGATCGTTTCAGCAGCCTGGATCGAACCAATAATTCCCGGCAGCACACCCATCACGCCGGCAGTTGAACAGGATGGAATGGCATCCGGTGGAGGTGGTTCAGGGAATAAACAGCGATAACAGGGACCATTTTCCGCGCCAAAAACACTGACCTGCCCCTCAAACCGGAAGATGGACCCATAAACATACAACCGGTGGGTCAGTACAGCCAGGTCATTCAACAAATATCGGGTGGGAATATTATCTGTCCCATCCACTATGATGTCATATCCTTCAGAAATTTTTCGGGCATTGTCAGAATTGAATAATACCGGTAACGGGTTCACCTCGATCTCAGGATTAAGGTCTGTGAGCCGCCTGGCAGCAGAAATCGCCTTCAATTCCCCTTCATGTTGCACATCGTGGATCACCTGGCGCTGCAGGTTGGATAGTTCCACCTTGTCATAGTCAACCAACCCAATTTTCCCAACTCCAGCGGCTGCCAAATATAATGCGACGGGTGAGCCTAGCCCACCCAGTCCAATGATCAATACCGATGAAGTTTTCAGTTTCTGTTGACCCCGCATATTGATCTGGGGTAACAACAAGTGCCGCGAATAGCGATTGAGCTCGCTTTGGGATAATGGAGGTAGTTCCATCCTATCCTCCGGCAATGCTGGGAACCAGGGTGACTACATCATCGGCATTGAGTTTTGTTTCAAATACCCCATTTTGTGGAATTTCTTCCCCATGGAGGAAGAGATGCACGAAGACATTCAGGTTCCCTTTTTTATTGATCAGGTGTGGTTTCAAAGAAGGATACTGAAGGGTCAGATCATCTATCATCTCCCTGACTGTTCCGCCCGCGAGTTTCAAATGAGATTCACCTGCTGTATAAGATTGTAAAGGTTGGGGGATTTTTAAGGTTGGCATAATTAATTTTATCATGGTAACTTCGAGGTTGTGTGTTTCTTGAGTTCAACAATCATACAATAATATCCTTGAGAGCCTATCCGCCGGAAGCGGTTGGTACGAATGTGATGTGGTCATCAGCATTCACCGGAGTATCCAATCCTTGTTTTGTAAAAACTTCATCCTGATTGATATAGATTAAAACATTGGCAGAAAGGATCCCCCAGTGAGTATAAAAATGCTGCCGGAGATCCGGAAACTGTCCAAAAATATTTTCCATTACTGCGCCGACAGTTTCACCCTCTACATCAACTTCTGTCTTCCATTCAGTGAAAGGTTGAAAATATGATGGGATCTTTACCTTCATTTGTACCATTGTGTGGTTTTCTCCAGCCGGTTCTTACCTCTTATCCTAACAATTCGGGAATATTTGTCAAGGTTTTTGATTATGGTTACAATTGACCTATGAATATCATCCTCACACATGAACAGGCTGATTTTGACGCAGTCGCTGCTCTTCTGGCTGCTTCCCTCATTCAGGGATCCGATCTTCCTGTTTTACCCCGAAAGACGAATCGCAATGTGCATTCATTTTTAGCCCTTTATGCTGAAGAACTTCCATTTATTGATGTCCGCGATCTCCCCACGGAAGAAATTTCTCAAATAACGCTTGTTGATACCCAGGCGTTGGTCACCTTAAAGGGAACAACACGGAATACCCGGGTTTCTGTGATCGACCACCATCAACAAAAAGAAAATCTAGATCCATCCTGGTCGCTGAAATTGGAACAGGTCGGAGCGATAACCACAGTTCTGACCGAGATCATCCAGGACCAGAACATAGCACTGAACCCAACCCAGGCCAATTTATTATTGCTAGGGATCTATGAAGATACAGGCTCATTAAGTTATTCATCCACCACTGCCAGGGATATTAGAAGTGCGGCATACCTGATTGAGCAGGGAGCCAGCCTAAAAATTGCTGCCAATTATTTGAACTCTCCCCTTTCGGAAGAGCAAAAATTTGTTTATGAACAACTGTTGGTAAACGCTCAAACAGTTATCATCCATGGATTACGGATCATCGTTTCGAGTGCAGAAGCAACCAGCCTGTTGGAAGAAATTTCGAGTATCGCCCATAAAATGCGTGATTTTTTGGATCCGGATGGATTGGTCATTATTGTCTCAACTGAGGAAGGTTACCGTCTGGTTCTTCGTTCCACTACCGATATGATCAATGTCGCCCCGATTGCAGCCCACTTTGGAGGTGGCGGTCATGAACGCGCCGCTGCTGCTCTTGTCCGCCGGCCTTCTGGTTTTGGATACACGAAGGACGTCGAAGAACTTCGCAGGATCAATGCGGAATTATTAAACGTTTTGAAAACAAATATCCGTCCTCCATTAACTGTAAAACAGATCATGTCACGCAAACCAAGGCTGATCCCTTCCACCATATCTGCAGGCGAAGCATTGAAACTGATGCAAAAGTATGGTTATGAAGGCTTTCCAGTTGTCGATAATAATAAAGTTGTTGGCCTTCTCACCCGCCGGTCAGTGGATCGGGCTTTGGCGCATAAATTAAACCTCAATGCATCCAGCCTGATGGAAGCAGGAGATGTGACAGTGGCACCAACGGATTCAATCGATCACCTGCAGGCTGTCATGACAGAAAATGGTTGGGGTCAGATTCCTGTTTTTGACCCCGATAAAAAGGAAATTGTAGGCATCGTCACCCGTACCGATCTATTAAAAACGCTTGCTGCACATCAGCCCCGCCAGCGATCACACCACCTGGCTGCAAAACTGGAAGCTGCCTTGCCGCGTGAGCGACTTTTATTATTAAAGGCAGTTGCAGAACAGGCCTCATTGCACCAGATGGCCATCTACATCGTTGGTGGTTTCGTGCGGGACCTGATTCTGGATCGCCCCGGATTGGATTTTGATATGGTGGTTGAAGGTGATGCCATCAGCCTTGCAAAATCTCTGGTGGAAAAGTTTGGCGGCCGGCTGGTTTGCCACACCCGATTTGGAACTGCAAAATGGTATTTGGATCGTACCTCCACTAAACTGGCAGGTTTGATCCCGTCATCAAATGAAATTCCATTAAACAATGGGCATTTTCCGGGAAGTCTGGATCTCATCACTGCGCGGACTGAATTCTACGATCACCCGACCGCATTACCCACTGTGGAGCGTTCAAGCATCAAGTTGGATCTGCATCGCCGTGATTTTACGATCAACACCATGGCAGTCCGACTGGATGGCAGGCACTATGGAGAGCTATTGGATCACTGGGGTGGGTTCGCAGACCTAAAAAAGGGAATCATCCGGGTGCTCCACTCCTTATCTTTTATTGACGATCCAACACGGGTCATTCGAGCCGTCAGGTTTGAACAGCGTTTTCATTTCAAGATAGAGGAAAGAACTCAAGAATTAATGCTCGAGGCTGCTGGTCAGTTAAGGACGATCACCGGCGAACGGATCCGCCACGAGCTTGACCTGGTTTTTTCAGAAGAAAAAGCCGGTCAAATTCTACAGCGGTTGGAAGCATTGGAACAGTTATCCAGCATTCATCCTGCACTATGTTGGAGGAATGAAGATTCTGATCTCCTGGCAAAGGTGTTGACCAAGCCCATCCCTGAAGAATGGGAAATCTCGGATAAGATGTGGGGATATCCATTACGGAGAGTGTTGGGATACACATTCTGGCTGATGAATCTACCCGAGGCAGATATTAGGTCAGCCACTCATCGGCTGCGGATTCCCGGAAATATCGAAAAAGTGATCCTGCAGGCTCGCTGGCTGTCGGAGAAAATCCATGACCTCACTAACCGGCTTCCATCGGAAATCACAGAATTCATGGACGGAATAAAGCCGGCAGCCATATTATGCACCTATTCCAGATCGGTTGAAGCAGATGAAAGAACGATCATCGAGCAATACATGACCAAATGGCGAAATATTCAACCCGGGATCGATGGTCGATATCTTTCATCGATTGGTTTACCACCAGGCCCTTTATATAAATCCATCCTTGAAAAGTTAAAGGGTGGCTGGTTGGATGGTAAAATTCACGATAGGTCCGAGGAATTGACATTTGTTAACGAAATAATAAAAACAGTTGTTCCCTAGAAAATGGATCTACCAAATATATCCAATCCAAATTTTCAATTAGATGAGATAGTCATCAGGCAGCTGGTTGAATCTGATCTGCCCCTGTTGGAGTGGGACGGAGAATACAGCCATTATCGCCGTTTATACCAAGATGCTTACAATCAAACTTTTGAAGATCGTGTTGTCATGTGGGTGGCAGTCTCAACAACAAATGAAATGATCGGGCAATTATTTGTCCAACTAAATTCGATCCAGATCGATCTGGCCGATGGATATTACCGGGCATACATGCTTGGATTTCGTGTCAAACCGGAATATCGTAATCGAGGTATTGGTACACTCCTCCTATTGAAAGTGGAGAGTGATTTGCTTGCAAGAAAATTTCAACGCGTATGCCTCAACGTGATAAAAACCAACTGGCGAGCCCGGAATTTATATGAAAGAAATGGTTATCATGTCCTATTTGAAGATCCCGGTGAATGGTCGTATCAGGATAATCTGGGTATCTGGCACGATGTAAAGGAAGCAGCCTGGCGGATGGAGAAGTCCCTGGTGAATATCCCTCCATCACAGCCAGCAAAATAAAAGAGGAAAGGATTTTTTCTCCTTTCCTCTTTTATATTAACCTCTAGAAGATCATTCTTCTTTTTTGGCTGCCAGATCTTTTTGACGGGCAGCTATAATTTCAGATGTAATGTGGGATGGAACAACTTCATAGTGGTCAAATTCCATCTCAAAAATACCACGGCCGCCGGTCAGTGAACGAAGCTGGGTGGTATAACGCAGCATTTCGACCAATGGCACATGGGCACTCACCACCGAATGGCCTTTTTCAGTATTCATTCCCTGAACCCGGGCGCGGCGGGTATTGAGGTCTCCGAGGATATCACCCATATTATCTTCCGGAACAGTAATTTTCACCATCATGATGGGCTCATTCAAAACAGGACTTGCATCCTTGAATGCCAGTTTGAACGCTTCGCGTCCGGCAATTTCGAAGGCGATCGGTTTGGAATCGACCGGATGCTCTTTGCCATCAAAAACGGAGACTTTAACACGCTGCACCGGATACCCGGCGATAACGCCTTCTTTCAATACGGATCGGATACCCTTTTCAATGGCTGGCATATAACTTGAAGATACCGAACCACCGAAAACATCATTCACAAATTCAAAATCCGAGTCTGTCAGCGGTTCAATACGCAGCGAAACTTCACCAAACTGACCTGATCCACCAGACTGTTTCTTGTGGCGGTACATTGCCTGTGCTTTTTTATTGATGGTCTCAGTGTATGGAACTTTTGGTTCCTCTGTCATAAATCCCACCTGGAATTTGGCATCTGCACGCCGGATGGCGACATCGATGTGCTGATCACCCATTCCCTGCAAAATGGTCTGGGTTGTAGCATGTTCCTGGTGCCAGGAAAGGGTAAGGTCTTCTTCACAAAGACGGGTAAGAGTCGGGCTGATCTTGGTTGAATCCGCCATTGTCTTCGGGAGAATTGCCACCTGGTAAAGCGCTTTCGGATATTTTGGCATAGCCATGGTAAATGCATGTGCTTTATCGCATAAAACGTTGCCGGTGGATGTCTCACTCAACTTCGCTACTAATCCAATGTCGCCGCTGTGGATGGCTTTCACATGAATGCCCTCTTTGCCGCGCATAAATTGCAGCGTCCCAATTCGTTCTTCTATGTTTTTGGCACTGTTCCATACACGGGAATCTGCAGTCATAAGTCCGGAATAGACCCGGAAATAGGTCTGTTTACCGACAAAAGGATCGGCAGTAGTTTTCCATGCATATGCTGCCAGTGGTCCAGAATCAGCGGCCTGTAATGTTACTTCTGCATCCTTGGCGCTAACAGCCGGTTGGGTAACTTCAGCAGGAGATGGCATTAAGGTAATGATCGCATCCAGTAATGGCTGCAATCCAATTTCATGGCCGCCGGCTGCGCAAAATACCGGGACAAAAGTTCCACTGCGAACTATGGCTTTCAATCCGGTGATAAGTTCCTTGTCAGTTAATTCCCCGGATTCAAGGTATTTTTCAAGCAGGGAGTCTTCACCTTCTGCTGCAGCTTCGGTCAGGTTCGTGCGGGCTTCTTTGGCAGCATTCAGATATTCTGCGGGGATATCAACGATCGTTTTTCCATCACCTTTATAGGCTTTCATGGTGATCAGGTCGATCACGCCTTGAAAGGCTACTTTCTCTCCCCAGGGAAGCTGAGCAGGGATAAGGCGGGATTCCACATTCTTTTGAACAGAAGCCAGGGCATCTTTGAAGTTTGCGTTTTCCCGGTCAACTTTATTGACCACGAGAAAACGGGGAAGGTTGAACTGATCACAATACTTCCAACCGACTTCGGTACCAACCTCGAAACCTGATACCGAATCCACCAGGATGATGGCGCCATCCGCAACACGTAGTGCAGAGATTACCTCACCAACAAAGTCAGTGTAACCGGGAGTATCGAGGAAATTGATCTTGTAATTGTTATATTCTACGGGAAGAACAGAAGTGGAAAGAGAAATCCTTCTGCGTTTTTCTTCATCTTCAAAATCTGAAGCTGTCGTGCCGTCTTCGATTTTTCCCAGACGGGTGGTTGCGCCAGTAAAATGCAGGAATGCTTCTGCCAGCATTGTTTTTCCGGCACTGGAGTGTGAAACCAGGGCGATGTTTCTAATGAATTCAGTGGTGTATTCTTTCATTAATTGAACCTTCCTAGCTTTCGGATATGGGGTGTTGGTCTATTTTAAGGTATGAACGCTCTTTTGTAAACACTACGCCCTCGAAAGGGGGGTTTTGGTCGACGTTTGGGAAAAGTGGTAAGTGAGTAGTGATTGGTGATTTGGGATTAGGGACAGAGTGATTGGTGAATAGTGATTAGGGATTGGTGATAAGTGTTTGGTCGCTTCTACCTACCTTTTAGGCTAATTGACTATTCACCTTATCAACCCATAAACTAATTGACTAATCACTCTTCAACTAATCAACTTCTCAACTATTCTACTCATCCCCAACTTTCCTTCTTCTCCCTTTAAACCTATAATTCTGTGTATGGATCGGCTCCTCCGCTATTTTTTCTTTTTCTTCTCATCATTCGGTAAACCACGCTGGGACACAGGAATTTCTCCACCGGAATTACTGGATTTCATTGCAGACCATGAACCCGGGCGTGCCCTGGATCTGGGCTGCGGGACAGGTACAAATACAATTACCCTGGCTCAACACGGTTGGCAGGTGACGGGTGTCGATTTTATTCCGCGCAGTATTCAGCGTGCCAGGCAAAAAGCGGGCACAGCCGGGGTTAACGCTGAGTTCATCGTTGATTCCGTCACCAATTTGACAAGAGTCATAGGCCCATTTCTCCTGATTCTCGATATTGGCTGCTATCAGGGATTGCCCACTGCAGATCGTGAACCATACCGTTTGAACATCAAAAGGCTGCTTGCGCCAGGAGGGTCGCTGCTCATGTACGGCTTCTACCACGATCCTGAACATGGTGTGGAATATGGATTAAGCGAACAGGATTTTGAAGCCTTCACCATTTTCCACAAGCTTACCGGCATTAAGGACAGCCCGGATAACCGCGGCCGCGCCTCCACCTGGCTGCATTATGAGAAGTAATCGGGTATTATAGTAAAACAACGGTTGAAGTGATTTAGCGGAGGTTAGGTATGGCAGAGAAAAAAACCAAAAAACAAAAAGCTGAACCGGAACCCCATCCCACCAAAGAGATGTCGAACAAGGAATACTACTGTGAGCTGGAAAAGCTGGAGATCGAACTGGTCAAGCTGCAGGAGTGGGTGAAGTTCAACGGGTTGAAGGTTGTGGTCTTATTCGAAGGCCGGGACGCCGCCGGGAAGGGCGGCGCTATCAAGCGCATCACGGAAAGCCTGAACCCGCGTTTTGCCCGGGTCGTTGCGCTGGGTACACCCACCGAAAAAGAGAAGACCCAATGGTACTTTCAGCGCTATGTACAGCACCTCCCGGCTGCCGGAGAGATGGTATTCTTCGACCGCAGCTGGTACAACCGCGCCGGTGTGGAACGCGTGATGGGATTCTGCTCCGATGAGGAATACCAGGAGTTCCTGCGCGCCTGCCCGGAGTTCGAACGGATGCTCATTCGTTCAGGGATCATCCTGATCAAGTACTGGTTCAGCGTCAGCAACGACGAACAGGAACGCCGCTTCCAGGACCGGATGAGGGACCCCACCAAGCGCTGGAAGCTCAGCCCGATGGACCTGGAATCACGTGCCCACTGGGTGGAATACTCCAAAGCCAAGGATGCCATGTTCTCCTACACCGACACCAAACAGAGCCCGTGGTACGTCGTCAATGCGGATGACAAAAAACGTGCCCGCCTGAACGTCATTGCCCACCTGCTCAGCCTCATCCCTTATAAAGACCTGACCCCAGAACCGCTCAAACTGCCGCCCAGGCAGTCTGATTCAGGCTACATCCGCCCGCCCCTCAGTGATCAAACTTTCGTACCGGAAAAATATTAACCGTGCCAGCCTTCGACCATTTTGGCTTCCTTGCACCTCATTACGACCGGATGGCAAAACCTCAGCCGACACTGGATCTGCTGGAGCACTTGAATTTAAATAGCCAATCCCATCTGCTGGATGTCGGCGGCGGGACGGGGCGGGTCGCTCATACCCTGCTTCCTTATGCAGCCGGTGTTACCGTCGTTGACCTGTCTTTCAAAATGCTGCGGGAGGCCTGGCTAAAACCGGGGTTGATGTTTGCCATGGCCGCCAGCGAAGACCTGCCCTACCCCGCAGAATCCTTTGACGCAATTATTATGGTGGATGCATTTCACCATGTCATCGACCAGCAACAGACCCTGAATGAGCTCTTCAGGGTGCTAAAACCCGGCGGAACGATCGTGGTGAAGGAACCGGATATTTTAACTTTTGCAGTCAAGCTGATTGCCATTTTTGAGAAGCTGTTGTTGATGCGGACCCACATCATCTCAGGTGAGCAGATCGCCAGGATGTTTGAAATGTGCTGTAAAGGTGCGCAGGTGTACCGGAAGGAATTCACCGTCTGGGTGGTGGTGAAGAAGTAAACGTAACATTTATATCCACAATTTGCATGTTTTTTGTGTGAAATTTTGGCACAATGATCGTCAGTACTACATTTTATGGAAGGTAATCAATAATTATATAAATGATGTAAAGTGGGTTTCTTTCCAATACTGAATTCCCCGAAATACTTGAAAGAATAACCACCTAATAAATGAAAGAATAGGGGGTATCTGGAATAAATTTAATTATTAGAGGGCAGACCCCGAAGTAACAACTTGTTTTTGCATTTGGATTTCTGTATAATAACTTTGCGAAATTGACCACAAGCACTGCCTTTCGCATGAAAACAATTACTGCCAACATTGGACCATTTCGTCGTTTGAACAATGGGAAATGCCAATAAAAAATTCAACCTTACTTTCTCCATTTTTGTGTTTTGCAATAATTTTTCTTAGTAAATAATAATTAGAGGTTCCTTGTGAAAAAGTTTTCACTTGTAATTTACTTTACCATTTTAATGATCCTTTGCTCAGTAATTATCGTTGGAGCAAAAATGCTTGGGGAACAGGGCAAATATTTAGCCCAGATATATATGTTGACTCCCGCTATTGCAGCAATAACCACTCGCATTTTTTTCTACATGCCAAAATTCAGTGATGCCAATTTACGGTTTGGAAGAGTCCGAGATTACTTCAAATTCTGGTTTGTTTCAATTCTCATCACTGTTGTTTCGTACCTATTTTTCACGATACTAGGTGGTATTAAATGGGAATTAACGGGTCAAGTATTTTTGGATCGATTAACCGAGCAATTTGCAGCAGCAGGTCAAGAAATAAATGCAGGATTGCCATCAGGTTTCACACCTTTTACAATGTTGAAGATTTATTTTATTGGTGGCTTGACTATCTTCAATATCTTGCCAGGTATCATAACTGGATTTGGTGAAGAGTTTGGCCATCGTGGTTTTATGTTTACCCAGTTATATAAAATTAAACCATGGGTAGGAATAGTAATTGGTGGTCTGATTTGGTATGCATGGCATTTACCATTGGCATTGCTACAACCACAACCAACACAAAATTCTCTTTGGCTAAATTCAATTAATTTTATTATTCTAGCGGTTAGCTCCATTTGCACATTCACATATCTCGCCTATATTTATGTAAAAAGCCAGAGTGTTTGGGTTACTTCATTAGCCCATATAGCAATGAATAATTCTGCATTATCTTTTTCCTATTTTGCCATCGTACAAAATCAAACCCTTGCAAATGTTGGTCTAGCATTGACAATGATGATTGTAATAGCCATTTTGTATTATAAAAAGGAACTAGAAATTTTCCAAAGAATACTCATAGAATAATACTGATGAACAAGGATGCTGGTGAAGAGTGGGATAAAACTACATTTTCAAGTATTTATCTAATGTAGAATTTTCCCTGCTCCTAAGCAGAGATCCTCTACTAACTACCTGTGCCCCAAAGAGGTTACCGCAAAACATAGGACGCTACATTTAACTTTATGAGGAAAAACAGATGACTATCATCAAAGTTGTTATTATTATTTTTATTTTATTAGAGTCATCAAACGTTTTAGCACTGTATTTTGCTCCCGGGTCCAAGTATGCAAATGCTGTTGGCGTTTTTACTGCTTGGGAAAAATCCAAGCAATATCCAGAAATTCATGATTTCGTAAAATATCTTGTTTATTGGGTTTCCGGAACAAAATTGATATTTCTCTTACTATTGGCTGTGATAATCATATTTGCCGATATTAACACACAACAGATGAGCCTGATAGCATTGATAATTGCAACTCTGTCGTTTTATTGGCGATTATTTCCTCTCATCAAGAAAATGGATCAAAACGGACAGGTTGAACCTAAGAACTACTCCATCGTATTAGGAATCATGATCTTCGTCTTTATAACAGTGTTTGCGATCGCAGTTATTATCAAATGATGTCAATAAAATAGTATCCCAAAAAAAATTACGAAATAATAAAAACGGGTTAACAAAGGGGAGACACCTTCGCTCTCTTCGGCAGGCAGGATTCTGTTCAAGTAAAGTTGATGCGGTTTGAATTGTTTTGTGAAATAATAATCACAAAAGTAACAAATTTAACTTAACGTGATGCAAACCAATTGCATAGAAAAACAGGAAAGGACATTCATGGATCCCAAAATAATCATCATCATTGGTTTTTCATACTTATACGGATTCTTTGAACTATTTATGAATTTAAGGAATAAAAATAAAAGTAAAGTTACCAGATCAGGTGACAAAGGGAGCATATGGCTGCTATATGGCCTCATTACACTTGGCTATGCCCTGTCATTTGCAATCGGTGCAACAAAAATAGGCCGAATGCCTTATTGGAATACATTTTTCGCGATTGGAGCTGTACTGGTTGTACTGGGATTAGTGATCAGAATACTTTCCATCATAACGCTCAGGCAATACTTCACCTATTCCGTTGCAAAAGTTGAAGGTCATCAATTAATAGAAACCGGGTTGTATAAAAACATCCGGCATCCCGGATACCTGGGGCAATTAATGATCTTTCTTGGGCTTTCGATCTCATTGTCCAATTGGTTATCCATTCTATTAATGATGATCCCGGTCGCAATCGGGTATCTCTACCGGATAAAAGTAGAGGAAAAATTCATGGTTGAGCAGCTTGGAGAAATCTATAAAAATTACCAGATACGGACAAAAAAAATCATTCCACGTATCTATTAAGGTTCCCTCGACCTTACCTTTTTGATCCTGATAAGTGCGGGTGCTGCCGTATGAAGCATCACGGAAGTCAGTATAATTAATTATCAGGGTGCAGTAAATAATTTAACTTAAGCACCAGGGGTAACTAAAATAGAATATTTATCAGGAACCCTCAGTTTCTTTTCGTTATTCGGTGGTCTTTGGACAGCAATCAAAACTCGCCCCGGGATGATTGGCGGGGCATTATGGCTGCCAAAACTTTGGGCAAGTGCATGGTCTCCATTTCTGGTATTGATTGGTTTTTTAGGGGCACTTCTTGGCTGGGTATCCAAAGACTACTGGATAATAGTGTCAGGCCTGCTTGGTGCTGCTCTGGGAATACGTCATACGGTTATTGTCACTAGAGGACATAACAAATTCGCTCAGGCTTTCGGGAGTAATTGGCAGGATCGCATCCCACAAGGTCTCCGGGCTCGCTTCTGGTCAAAGCGTTATCGGTTGATCCAACCCGCACCTCCCATTGTGCCCGGACATCGTAATGTGAAATTCGGAAAATCCGGTAAAGCTGATGAGTCGTTATTAAGCGACATTTGGGAACCGCCGGATGGTGTACCACGCACAGGGGAGGCGATCATTTACCTTCACGGGGGGTTATGGCAGGCGTTTGATAAGGATTTCTTGACCCAGTCCTTATTCCGTCGATTGGTTAGCCAGGGACATGTAATCATGGATGTCGCATACTCCCTTGCACCGGAAGCTGACCTAAACCGGATGCTCGGCGATGTAAAACAGGCGATCGTTTGGATGAAAACACATGCGCTGGAATATAAGATCAATCCGGATCGAATCGTCCTAATGGGTGTATCGGGAGGGGCACATTTAGCATTACTGGCAGCTTATGCACCCGATCACCCGGCCTTTCAGCTTGTATATCCATTAGCTGATATGTCAATCCGGGCGGTCGTTTCGATGTTTGGAATATCTGATCTAAGTGCTTTTTTCCAAGAGTATGGTCAATCGACGCGCAAACAACCTGAATACTCAACGCAAATATCGGATGATTTACGCCCGCGAGTCTTAAACAAGACCTGGATGGACAGGTTAATGACCCGAATGCGGGTATTTCCTGCCTACCGATACGGTAATATGCCTGGAGGCGCCTTACTGCTGGTTAATCTACTTGGAGGAACCCTTAAGGAAATACCGGATATTTATCGCCAGGCATCTCCGATTGCTCATGTGGGTCCACATTGCCCGCCTACATTACAGATATTTGATGAATATGATTTCGTTATCAACGTTTCCCAGGGTCGTCGTTTGCATCAAGCTCTTCGTGAATCTGGAGCTACATCCATCTATATAGAGATTCCTGAAACCGTACATGGCTTTGATCAATACTTCGGTGTTTCACGTCGGGTTGCACCAGCTGCGCAGTCCGCCACCTATGATATTGAGAGATTTTTGGCTCTGGAGGTTTAGAGAATCCTGTGGTTCAACAAACCTTTGGGTGTTATTAGTAATAAATATTTAAAGACAGGAGGAAATCTACCACTTCCTTAGCACAAATACTGCTTAATGTTCCTCATTCTTTCTTGTAATTGCAGCTTATCAAAAATCATTAATCCTTTAGGTGACCTCTTATACAACAGGAGTATCTATGAAAATAATCGGTAAAACGACAATAAATCCAATCATCTTTTATTCGGGGAAAATTAGCGGATATATTACCTGGATAATTCTCCTGGAAAATTTACTTAACATTATTCCCCATCCAGGGATACACAATGCATATTTGCAATTGTTTTCAATACTATTATTAGCCATAAGTCTCGTAATCGTTACACTAAGCTTGATTGATTTAGGGAAATCGACAAGGTTGGGGTTGCCAACAGAAAAAACCACACTAAAAACAAACGGGGTTTATCGATATAGCAGGAATCCAATGTATTTCGGATTTAATTTGTTAACTATTGCATCCATGCTTTATTGGATAAATATTATAGTAATAATACTGGGGATATACAGCATCATCACATATCATTTAATAATCCTGGGCGAAGAGAAGTTTTTGGAAGAACGATTTGGAGAAGAATATTTCAGCTATAAAAATAAAGTAAGAAGATATATATAAACCGCCGGCTCAGAGAGCACAGGCTTTACTAATAGCACCAGGCCAGATATCCGCTTGCATTGTTTACAGGCTCTGTTCATGCCTGCTCACCTTCCGGTCACCTAAAGAAAGCTTTGCAAGCCCAACCTTTGGTCGGTGTTGAGAAGGTAGCTAATTCAGTTAAAACCTCTTTGTTCCAAATGGTTGCCGGGTGAAATCTATAAACCGTATAATGGAGTACTAACAACCTTGCCTTCATTAAGCCGAGACGACTTAATGGAATTATCAAAGAATACCAGGAGAATATATGTCAAAAAAGTTGGTCAACACAATCATCATTTTAACCCTGATCGCCCTGCTGGCGACCGCATGTCAACCCAGCCCTACGATCGTCCCAACTACAATTCCAAACACCCCGATACCCACATCGACAATCCTTCCCAGTGCGGTGCCGGCTCATCCGCAATCAGACCCGAACGCTGTACGGATTGAATTAAATAATACAACCATGCAGGTTTCACCGGGGGATATTGGTCCCAACGCTACGCTGCAATTTGTGTTTGCTGCATCCGCCGGTCAGGTTGCGACCGTCGACGCTGCCGCTGAACCATCAAATGGTGTGATCATTTTCGTTTGGGGAGCAGATGGCGTAGTGTTGACGCCAGAAACATATGAGGTTTCAACCTGGCTAGGTACGGTCCCCTCTACACAGGATTATTATATTGCTGTGAGTTCAGTTTCAGCACAAACCATTAACTACACATTGTCTTTGAGAATACCACCGCTTACCCCCCCGGAAGCGTCGCGCATCCAGTTCCAACCAGATACAACCAGCTGGTACACCCCGGGTGACCTGCCTCCAAATGGATCAATACGCTTTGTTCTTAACGCGGTCGAAGGTCAACAGTTAACAGTCAACCTTTCCACTGAACCGGCAGAAAGTGCTTTCCTTTATATTTGGAGCGCAGACGGCACAGTGTATACGCTTATGGCTCCCACACAAACGTGGACAGGTGCTTTTTCTTCGAACCAGGATTATTACATTGAGGTCAGATCGGTATCCGCGCAACAGATCAACTATCAGCTCAATGTGGAAATTCCTGCCATATCAGAAATTCCGCCGACTACAGATATGCCGAGAATAAACGTAGACAAACCGATTCGGTTTGCAGAGGGTCCGTTGGATGTTACCCTGGACGGATCCGTTATTAGAGGGGAACGTGACCGTTATACCCTGAGCATGCAGACTGGCGAGATATTGAGTGTCGTAATCTCGTCGCTTGAAGGAAATGCCTCTTTCTCCATTTTGGATCCGAGTCAAACCCCCATGCCTGGCACCGAAGAATACAAGGAAGCAATCCAATGGTCGATTGTGGCTCAATCAGAAGGTGAGTATTCCATCATAGTTGGTCCAACACGCGGTAATGCAACATATACTCTGGTGGTTCAGGTGAGCAGCCAGTAGTTAAGTAGGTTGGTTGAGGGTCTTAACCTGAAACCCAACGATCGCAAAAAAGCGGTTCCAACAGAGGTATCGAGGGACTGCTATTAAGGGCAATAGCAATAGCGATCGCAATGATCAGGGGGACGAACTTGTCATGCTTACGACAGAGATCGTTCAGCAGCCCTGTGGGCAAAACATTACCATTCGCCATAGAAACTCTTTATTCTAATAAGGGTTACAAAAGTTATCCCGGAGGCAATCCAGTTCCTCCAGTTCTTGTTATTGTCTGGTTTCGGAAAACCACTCAACCCGACTTCCACGAGATCTGAGGATCTGATCATACGTCGGGAAATACGATTTCCCCAATAAAGTATAAGGTTTGTAGAATGATTTGATGATAATAATCCAACGAATGCGTATAATGAATAGTGAAGACAAGTTAATGAAAGAAAGGACAAAAAACATGAATAAAACAGACCGCAATTCTTTAATCGTTTTTCCATTCCTTGTATTGATCGGTTTTCTTTTTGCTTTTGCTGGAAGCCAGGGGGGCATTTCTGTGGCTGGTGTTCCCGTGTTTGGGTTGATGGTGGGGTTAGCCTTCCTCATCCAATGGCTGGTCTTCATCCCGGCATATCTAGGGCAGACTGAAAAATTCTTCGACCTGACGGGCAGCCTCACGTATATATCCGTGATCACCCTTGCCTTGATCCTGAGTAAGGCCTTCGACGGCAGGTCAATACTCCTATTTGTGCTGGTTATAATCTGGGCTGTACGCCTAGGGGTTTTCCTTTCACGCCGGGTGAAAAAAGCAGGGAAGGATGACCGTTTTGATGAGATCAAACCATCCTTCTTCCGTTTCCTGAACGTCTGGAACATCCAGGCATTATGGGTATCATTCACCGTGGCTGCAGCGTTAATTGCTATAACTTCCACCCAACACAAAGAATTGGATGTATTTGCAATCGTCGGGTTCGTGATTTGGGTGATCGGGTTTGGTATCGAGGTGATGGCAGATTCTCAAAAAAGCCGCTTCAATGCAAATCCGGAAAACAAGGGGAAGTTCATCCAAACCGGATTGTGGTCGCGATCCCGCCACCCCAATTACTTTGGAGAAATTTTACTATGGGTAGGGATCGCGATCATCACCCTGCCAGTCCTGCAAGGTTGGCAATGGATCGGTCTGATCTCTCCCTTGTTTGTCACACTGCTCCTCACCCGGGTCAGCGGTGTTCCCCTGTTGGAAAATAAGTCCGACAAGAAATGGGGTGGCCAGGAAGATTATGAGGCCTATAAAAAGAGGACACCTGTATTGATTCCCCGGCTGTGATAATGTTCAATTATTAATAGCTCCATTTTGGGAATCCGATCGAGTGGAAATGATGTTTGGCATATATCACAGTAACCAGAACATTGTTTATTTTAAGAATAGCCTTCAATGATAATAGTTTCAATCTTGGCAGGCAAATAGATGCAGACCTATGAAATTAAGGAATATCAAAAGGGTTTTGAACACGATCAGGTTAGAATCGGCATTGATGTCGCCCGAAATTGGATCTGGCCATACGCTTATAACCTGGAAGACCTTATAAGTATCCATGCCAGTCCCGGTTTTGATCCTGACACCCGGCAATACTGCTTTCTTGCTGGTGAAATGGTCGGCTATATCGTTTCGGTGATTTCGCCATTTCAGGGTAATGAAATCATAGAGGCTAATCTGGATTTTCCACGAATGCTGCCAGGACACGAACAGGCTGCCGAATTGTTGATGGAAAAAGCAATAGAAACACTAAAGAACAAAGGTGTGATGCGTATTTCAGGCAGAGTAACAACAATGTGCCCATATGATATTCATTTAGCAGAAAAATCGGGTTTTTCCATTTACGATTGGGGTTACAAACTCTATTATTCCTATAATACAGATAAGGGTAAACTCAACATACCTTTTGGGTTAGTTGTGGAGGTAGACCCTGAAAATGATTTGGATGAATGTGCTGAAATTGCCGCCAAATGGTATAAACGCCCGTCAAAGTGGTGCTTGACCCATTTGCAGGAATGGCATAAAGCTGGCATTATTACCCATACATGTATTAGAAAAAATGGAACCTTAATCGCAGCCTGCATGGCGGCTCCCAATGAAATTCGTCCATCTACAGCAGCGATACATTATATTTACTCCCCCGAAGAACAATTCTTGAAACCTATGCTCATAAATGTGGTTAACAAATCCGTTGACTACGGTGTTCTAAATGTTATTGCTGATCTAATTAATGAACAAAGAGAATATGAACCGGTGTACCAGGAATTGGGTTTCACCAGAGTTGCAGAATGGGCACGCTGCGAAAAAAATAGCATGAATTTATCGTAATGGACCATTTGCCATTGTCTTGAAATATCGGTTTGTTATAATAAAGTAAATAATATATTTTCTCACTTTAAATAAAAGATAGTTGGTGAGGTATGAAAGAGAACTTCTTTACCAGAACCAGATTAATTATCATCCTTTCGATAATACTCGTATTTTCCTTCACCCTGACAAGCATCATCAGTTACAACGTTACCCGCAGAGTAGTTGCACAGAGTTCAAAGACAGAAGTGCTGCCTTTGATCAGCAACAATATCTACTCGGAGATTCAGCAAGTTCTGATCAACCCGGTCAACAATTCCTCGGTTATGGCCAATGATGAGTTTCTAATCGATTGGGTATTGTCCGGTGAAAAGAATCCCTATGAAGTCGTTCGTTATTTGAAGCGGATAAAAGAAAAATATAATTATTTCAGTTCTTTCTTCGTCTCAGAAAATACCGGTAATTACTATTATTATGATGGTATCCTGAAGACGATCAGTACAACGGACCCACATGATGTCTGGTATTACGATTTTGTAAATAAGAATACTCCTTTTACCCTTGATGTAGATAAAGATGAAGCCACCGCCGGGACGATAACAGTATTTATCAACCATCGCCTCGAAGGTCCTGATGGCAAATTGTTGGGAGTAACCGGAATTGGTTTGAAAATGGAATCGATCGGCCAAACGCTGAAAGATTACCAGGAAAAATATGGCCACCTCATTTATATGGTTGATTCAACCGGTTTGCTCCAGGTGCATACAGATATCAACCTGATAGAAAAACTGAATATCCGTAATATACAGGGTGTTGGAACCCTGGCAGACCAGATATTATCCACCAAGCAGGGAACAAATATTTATGAGTATAAGGACGTAAAACGCGACCTAATCATTTCTTCCAGGTATTTCCCTGATCTTGATTGGTTCTTGATCGTCGAGGCAGATCAGAAATTATCTCTACAGCTGGCTCGTAACTACTTGATCGGTAATATCATCATTGGTATTTTCATAACATCACTCGTAATCCTGCTGGTAGCTCTTACTGTGAATTTATTTCACTCCAAGATCGAAGCAATGGCGATCATCGATGATCTGACTGGTTTATATAACCGACGCAAATTACAGGAAGTATTTCATAGGGAAATTATGTATGCCCGTAGATACAACCAACCATTAAGTACGATGATGATCGATATTGATAGTTTTAAATCAATTAATGATCTGTATGGACACCTTGCGGGCGATGAATATCTGAAACTCCTGTCAGATATCTTGCGAAAAGGTATCCGCGAGATTGATTCCATAGGCAGGTGGGGCGGGGAAGAATTTATCGTGATCCTTCCGAATACAGATGCTGCACATGCCATGCATGCTGCAGAGCGCCTGGTCCGGTTGGCTTCAGCAGTGGAGAGTCAGTCCGGAAAAGGGGCGATTTCACGGACGATCAGTATTGGGGTATCTACTTCGGTTTCGGGTAAACTTGAAATGGATGAAATGACCGCGCTTGCCGATGAGGCTTTATACCGGGCAAAAGCAGAAGGCAGGGACCGTGCTTATGCCAGCGATAACATTGTCGAGTAATCCAGCCATGAACGTCTGTTAATACAAGTATTCATTTTTATTCTTTGCCTGATAGTTACCTATGCAGGTATATAAAACCGGGAGCATCGTTGTTCCCGGTTCATCTCTACAAGAATTATTTGCAAAATGGGACTTTTATCTGCGGTTGAATCCGCCGCGATCACCGCTACCGCGGTTTCCACCACTGCGGTTTCCACCACGGTCACCACCGGGTCTGCTTCCACCCGGACGACTTGCACCGCTGCCTTTGCGGTCTTTGGCCATGGCTTCTTCCGCTGTCCAACCTTCAAGTACTGCCTGGCGAGATAATCTGATCTTACCAGCTGGGTCAATATCGATCACCATAACCGTGATCTCATCACCCATATTTACGATATCTTCCACTTTTTCAACCCGTTCTGTATCCAACTGGCTGATGTGAACCATACCATCCATATTCGGCAAAATTTCCACGAAAGCACCAAAATCGGCTACGCGCACAACTTTACCGGTATAGATACGGCCAATCGTCGGAGTCTCCGTAAGGGCTTCGATCCGCTCACGAGCCATTGCCTCACCCTCGCCATCGATCGCGGCAATGTAGACAGTTCCATCATCGGCGATGTCGATCTTGGTATGAGTTTCTTCCTGCAGGCTGCGAATATTCTTCCCGCCTGGGCCAATGATTGCGCCGATCTTTTCCACTGCCACCTTGAGGATGGTGATCCGTGGAGCGTGTGGTTTTAATTCTGGTCGATATTCTGCTATGGTATTGATGATCTCGCCTAAAATGGCATGCCGGGCTTCCTTGGCCTGTGCCAGGGCGGTACCCATGATCTCTGTGGTGATACCCTTGATCTTGATATCCATCTGTAAAGCTGTGATCCCAAGTTCAGTACCAGCCACTTTGAAATCCATATCGCCCAGGTGGTCTTCCAATCCCTGGATGTCGGTCAGCACTTGGAAAGTGTCACCTTCTTTAACCAACCCCATCGCTACACCTGCTACGGGAGCTTTGATCGGAACACCGGCATCCATTAATGCCAGGGTCGATCCGCATACTGACGCCATGGAACTAGATCCATTGGAAGCCAGTACTTCAGAAACCAGGCGCAGGGTATATGGGAAATCTTTTTCAGCTGGAATGACGGGATATAAAGCTCGTTCAGCCAATGCACCATGTCCAATTTCGCGCCGGCTCTGGCCGCGAAGCTGCTTGACTTCTCCGGTGGAATATGGAGGGAAGTTGTAATGATGAATATATCGTTTTGTATCTTTCGGAGATAGTGTATCAATCTCCTGAGCTTCCTTGGGAGTGCCGAGGGTAAGCAGGGTCATGACCTGGGTTTCACCACGAGTGAATAAACCTGAACCATGCGCGCGCGGACTGGTTCCCACTTCACACCAGATCGGACGAATCTCTTTCAAACCGCGGCCGTCCGGTCTCTTGCTTTCATTCAAGATCCGTGAACGGACGATATTCTTGTATGTCTCTTCAAAAGCAGCTTTCACTGCACCAGTCAGGGTTGCATCATCGTCGCAAAGTTCTTCAACAACTTTGGCTTCGAGTGCGTCAACTGCATCATAAAGTTCAGATTTTTTATGGGGAGCTTCAAGGGCTGCTGTTAACGGGGCTGTGACTTTTTCGGCTACTTTACGGAACAATTCACCATCTTGGGCTTTGATCTCGATCTGGCGTTTTGGTTTTCCGATCTCAGCAGCCATTTTATCCTGCAAATCGATCAAAGGTAGCATGGATTTATGGCCAAATTCCAGTGCCTTGAGCATTTCTGCCTCGGACAATTCCTGGGCTCCGGCTTCAACCATTAAGATGGCATCGCGGGTACCCGCAATGCGAAGGTCAAGTTCACTCTGGTCAATCTGGGCAAATGTTGGGTTAACAACAAATGCTCCATTCACTTTACCGATCCGGACAGCTGCCACAGGTCCAGCCCATGGCACGTCTGAGATCGTCAGCGCGCCAGAGGCAGCATTGATGGCTAATATATCCAACGGATGTATTTCATCTGCTGAAAGGGTAAACAGGATGACCTGTACTTCATTCCGCATTTCCTGGTTGAATAACGGGCGCAGCGGACGGTCTGTGAGTCGGCCGGTTAGAATTGCATCTTCGCTGGGTCTGCCTTCACGGCGGAAGAATGATCCGGGGATCTTTCCGCTGGCATACATTCTCTCTTCGTATTCGACTGTTAGTGGGAAGAAATCGATTCCTTCCCGCAAACCGCCCATTGTGGCGGCCGCAAATACGATCGAATCTCCCTGACGGACGGTCATGGATCCACCGGCCTGGGCTGCCAGTTTGCCGGTTTCAAACGTAATCGTCTGATCACCGACTGTGGCTGAATATTGATGACTTTCTGGTTTCATTTTTCTTTTCCTTATATAAATATTCCCACCGTGTCAGGGACTGAAAGCAAGCTAGGACAATTTTAGATTGTCCTGGCAAAGTTTCAATTCCCAACGCATGGGTTTAGTAGATGTTTCCCGCAAAATTTTTATTGAGCCTGATTGGCTATCCCGAGAACCGCAAATAAAGAGTAGATGGTCAAACTTTCACCATCTACTCGATTTTCACTTATTTCTTGCGTATGTTCAAGCGTTCTGTTATGGCGAGGTACCTTGGGTAATCAGATTTCCGCAAGTAAGCCAGTAATCTGCGCCTGGTTCCCACCAGTATCAACAACCCACGGCGGGAGCTGTTATCCAGTTTGTGTGCCCGCAAATGCTCGGTGAGTTGTGTTATACGCTTGCTCAAAATGGCAATCTGGACTTCCGGACTACCAGTGTCGCTTTCGTGTCGGTGAAAATCGGTAATGACCTGTGTTTTTACTTCCTTGTTAAGTGGCATGACAATGCTTCTCCTGAATAATATTTTGCAAGTCTCCTTTCCCAAAGCATTTGCCGTAGGAAGGACTAGTCAATGGCAGAAATTATACCATAAAAAATTGGCTATTCCTGGGATGAAGAACATTGTGTAATCCTGTTTTGTAATGATGCAAATGTTTTGAAGGGAAGAATATTTACTCTGAATCAGCATCCACCAGGTATCTCAAATCTTTTTGTAATTCTATTGGAAATAATGACACACTGCGTTTCAGTAATCGATTGGCAAGCTGGTTTTTTAACCCACTCTTCAAACTTAGACTTTTTATAAAGTAGACCGATTCGGAACTCGATTTTTTGATCATTACCTGGAACAAATGCAGCAGTTCTTGAAGAATGGCACCATCATTACTTTGAATTATTCTGGTCATTATTTCAAAAGATTTTGGAAGGTAGGCTTCACCTTCAAGGTCCAGAGCATCTTCAACTGCATAAATAGTGCTGATCAGGTTTGAGGAACGTCTTGATTCCATCCAACCATCCAGGATCTTCTGCCATTCGTCATTTGCATATGTGCGGATCGCCCGGGAACCGACTGCAGATAATTGTCTCAATAAGAGCAGATCATTCGTGCTTTTATACCAGGCATTAAATTGTTCCACGATCGGACCATGTGGTTTTGCATTCAAAGCGCCTAGTATGGTTATAGCCATCATTTTCTCTTCAAGGCTGGGAGATTTCCATAATTGTATGGCGACTTCCAAACCCTGTTCCTGGTTGTGAACTTTTACCTGGGCCAAAAAATCCCGCTCGATCTGCCAGATCACTTTTTGTGGGACATGATAGCTTGGAGTTGCTTTTAATCTGCCCGGGACGGTTTGTGGGCGGAACGTCCGGTTGCTGTAATTATTTAATAGCTCGCGAAACATGGGCAGGAAAAGATCCGGGCGGGAAATTTTTCCTGCCAGATTAGCACTCTGGAGCTTCAGTTTATCCAACTCAACTGCAGGCATTTTTCAGTCTAATACGATTTGGCAAAATATACCTTTTGCTCTGCATCTTCACCACAAACGATACACTTACCCTTATTTACACTCTGATCAAGAGGGATGCAGCGAGTAGTCGCTTTGGTATCTTCCTTGACTTTGGCTTCACATTCCACTTTTCCGCACCAGTGTGCGTATGCCCATCCACCTTGGACGATCGTTTTCAGGTCTTCGTAATCTTTTGGCTCATGGATGTTTGCATCCCGGAAATTCCTGGCTTTTTCCAGCATCGCAGCCTGGATTTCAACCAGTAAGCCACCCACAACACCAGCCAATCCTTCCTGGTCGACAAATTTTTTCCCATCTCTTCCGGGGATATCACGCCGCGCCAGGGCAACAGAACCTTTTTCTACATCCTTCGGTCCGATCTCCAGTCGCAGCGGAACACCCCGCATCTCCCAGTCATTAAATTTGAATCCTGGCGTTACCTCAGTCCGATCATCTATCTTAATTCGCAGATCAGAAAGCATATTCTTCACTTTCTCCACGACCGGCATGACTTTACTGCGCTCTTCATCATTCTTATAGATCGGAACAATCACCACCTGGATGGGTGCCAGCCGGGGAGGCAGCACCAGACCCTGGTCGTCTCCATGGGTCATAATGATCGCGCCAATAAACCGGGTGCTCAAACCCCATGAGGTCGTCCAGCAGAATTGCTGCTCATTATTTTGATCAAGGAATTGGATCTCGAAGGCCCTGGCAAAATTTTGGCCAAGGTTATGGGAGGTTCCGGACTGCAGGGCTTTCGTATCTCCCATCATAGCTTCGATGGTATAACTGCGCGCAGCTCCGGCAAATTTTTCTGTTATGCTTTTCATACCGGGGATGACGGGAACAGCGCCTTCATTGACAGCGAAATCAGTATAGACATCCAGCATACGGCGGGTTTCTTCTTCGGCTTCTCTCTCTGTGGCATGGGCGGTATGCCCCTCCTGCCAGTAAAACTCCAATGTTCGCAGGAATAACCGTGTACGCAGCTCCCAACGGACGACATTTCCCCACTGGTTGATAAGCACCGGCAGATCCCGGTAGCTCTTGATCCACTTGGAATACATGTACCCGATCACAGTTTCGGACGTGGGCCGCACAACCAGTGGTTCTTCCAGCTTTTCACCGCCGCCTATGGTTACAACTGCAAGTTCAGGTGCGAAACCCTCAACATGCTCCTTTTCCTTCTCCAAAAAGCTCATGGGGATGAATAATGGGAAAGCAGCATTTTGGTGCCCGGTAGCTTTAAACCGTTTATCCAAAGCCTGCTGAATATTCTCCCATAACGCCCAGCCATAAGGGCGCACCACCATACAACCTCGTACAGGAGCGTAATCTGCCATTTCAGCGCGTTGGATGACCTGGTTGTACCATTCGGAATAATTTTCACTGCGTAAAGGTAATTTCTCTTCTGCCATTCTTTATCTCTCAATCATGAAGTATAAAATAAATAACTTGAATTTCTTATGAATATTAAGGAATAATTTCCCAGGATGATAGCATTTCCATGCCGGTCTCGTTTGTATCCGCATAATGCAGCCATTTAATATCGTGTTCAGGGATATATATCGATTGAGCGGAAATGAACTCTTCCATAACAGATTTCCATCCACCACCGACCAGGATCAATGGTTTCGGCCTTTGCGCACCAATGAGGAGTTGGTTCCACATCACACTGATCTCGGCCAGAGTGCCTATCCCTCCTGGAAGTGCGAAAGCGCTATCACAAATATCGATCAATGCGCCTAATCGTTGATGTAATGTATCATAATGGATCTCTTCTTTTACCCATTTGTTCGCACCGGTTGGCCGCATGTGTTCCAAATCTCCACAAGTGATACCAATCACGTGGCCGCCAGCTTCGTTGGCACCGCGACTGACAGCTTCCATTACACCGATATAGCCGCCGGTCGCGACAGAATGTCCGGTTTCCGCTAATAGCTTGCCGAGCTGGTAGGCTTGCTGGTAAGCTGTGCTTCCTGGTTTTGGGCTTGATCCGCCAAATACAGTAATGATCATAAGATTCCTTCTGTTTGGATTATCCGATTATACTTTGATTTCTGTCCCCACAGTGTTGTCTTTTTCATTATTCCCCACAATTTGAAGGTATTGCTTCGATTAAAATGCTTGCGAGCCTGATGATATATGAACTTGTTAAAAACCCGCAATATTTTTAACCAACACGCTCAAAAGGAAGAGGTTCTGTTTTGAATAGCCTTAAATCCCACCATTTTTTTGGAATTTTCATCCCATAGGCGGAGACCTAGAGATTTAATACTCGAAACCAAGGTGATAGTCGGAGCATCATGCAATTCAGGATTCGCCTTATAACATTCCTGCAAATTATAATTAGGTATACGAGGGTTTAAATGATGTATGTGGTGGTATCCAATATTTCCGGTAAACCAATTGAGAAAACCGGGTAATTTAAAATAGGATGCTCCCCGGCTTGAAGCGCTTATAAAATCCCAGTGTTCATCATGCGCCCAGTAAACATTTTCAAATTGGTGTTGTATGTAAAACAAATATATCCCGAATAATCCTGCCAGCCACATGACTGGAATCTGGATTAAAACGAATGCTTTCCATCCGAACAAAAGGGATAATCCCGTTGCAAAAATAATTAAGGCCAGGTCAGTTAACAATACGTTGCGGACTTCCTTCCACCTCGAGCCTGGTGGAGGAATTCGTTGTCTGAGCATGAATACGAAAACTGGACCCAATCCAAACATTACCAACGGATACCTGAAGAAAGCGTAGGTAGCTTTCGTTATCCAACTGCTCTGGCGATATTCTTCAACTGTCATCGTCATCACATCACCGACACCCCGCTTCTCCAGGTTACCAACCGTGGCGTGATGAACTGCATGGTCATGCCACCAGGAATCACTGGGGGTAAAAGTAAGGACGCCTAGAAAAAAACCCACAATACTATTTTCGTTATTGGACTTGAAGAAAGAATGGTGTCCACAGTCATGAAAGATTATGAATATACGAATGAGAAAACCGGCAGCAGGTATTATCAATATAAGCGTGAACCAATATGGATACTGCAAACTTATTATCATAAATACCCAGATAATCAGATATGGCACAAGCGAGTTTATCAGCTGCTTTATACTCTTCCCCATGTCAGGTTTTTGATATGGGGCAAGCATTTTCCGGTAATGCGAAATTTGTTGAATTTTCGTTAATCTGTCATTAGAATTATTCATATACACCTCAATTATTAGTATAATTTGTTCTGAAACCAACATCAATAGGGGGATTTTTGAATATATTGGGAACTATTTCACCGGGAAAGCGTCTGGTAAGTACGTGGAATGCGTAGGTTAATCTGCGTCTATCCTGATGTATAATGGCGTTTATGTGAATTGGGAAGGGACATCATGGCAGAAATCGAGACTACTAATATGGAAACGATACCGGAAAGTACCAGACCTGAGGTATTCAAATGGCTTGGATCACTTTGGTTCAAGCCGGGAGGGACATTTTCAAAAATAATTGCTGCAGATGGCAAAACCTGGTGGGTGCCTCTGGTTCTTCTCTCCATCCTTCAACTGGTAAAGAATCTGGTGGAAATCTCTGTACGCAAAGCAGCAGCATTAATGGCGACACCTGTATTACCACAGGGAATGCAATACATTACTCCAGACCAGCAAGGTCAGATCGATCAAAGCGTCAATTATCAATCGGGAATATTCTTTACATTTTTCATACCTTTATTGTTGGGATTGGCCGGAATTTGGATCATATGGCTGATCCTGAGTTCGATACTGCACATTTCACTCACTTTGGGTGGCAGCCGCAGCGGAAGCGGGACCACATTCAACCTTACTGCCTGGGCATCACTGCCAATCGCATTGCGCCTGATCATTCAGATCATCGGAATATTAATAACACAAAGCCTGATCAGTCATCCGGGTTTTTCAGGGTTCATTACCATCCAGGGGCGGGCAACACTGATCTTTTCCACCCTCCTGGGAATGGTCGACCTGTTCTTCATCCTGCAGTTGTTTTATCTGATCATCGGCACTGCCCACTTGGGAGGAGTAACCACTCGAAAAACAATCGCCACCGTGGTGATTTCCCTGCTATTGACCGTGCTGCTTTCAGCGATCCCAGCATTTGTTTCCTACTCAATATCAGGAATGAATATTACCCGACCGTTCTTCTTCTAAACGTAATGGAATCAAAATTCATTATCACCAACCAATTACGGAAAACTTTTGTGATGGGCAGCAATAAAGTGAATGCCCTGGCAGGTGTCGATCTGTCGATTTCTAAGAGCAGTTTCACCGTTGTGATGGGACCTTCCGGTTCAGGTAAAAGCACCCTCCTGTACTTGGTGGGTGGTCTTGATCGCCCGACATCAGGACGGATAGGCGTCAATGGGATCGAACTCGAAGGAATGGATGAAAATACTCTGGCTGTGTATCGGCGGAAGACTGTCGGCTTTATATTCCAGTCATTCAACCTGGTGGCATCAATGACCGCGTTGGATAACGTTGCATTTCCAATGCGATTTTCAGGAATTTCGCACAAAAAAAGAAAACAAAAAGCTCTCGAAGTGCTTGAACAAGTCGGCCTCAAAGATCGAGCCCACCACCGGCCAACAGAGCTTTCGGGAGGGCAGCAGCAACGCGTGGCTATTGCCCGGGCTCTGGTAAACGACCCGCAATTGATTCTTGCCGATGAACCCACCGGTAACCTGGATACTAGCAGCGGATGGGGAATCATGCAATTAATGTCCAATCTCCACAACCTTGGAAAGACCGTCATGGTGGTAACACACGACCCGAGAATGACCAAGTTTTCAACACATCAAATTTATTTACTTGACGGCAACGTGGTCGATGAAACAGCATACATTGCCAGTCAAATTGCAGCACAACCGGAGTCAGTATGATACATAATAATCTGTTACTCAGAAAAATAGTTACAACTGTTATATTTAGTTCGATGATCATCGTAGGGATGTTCATGTATCAAACAAAATCTGTCTCAGCCCAGGATACCGAAACTCCCACACCGACCAACACCTTCACACCCACCAATACACCGGTTCCACCAACTTCAACACCGGTACCGTTCGGTCGGCCATTGGTGGTGATCGATGGGTATACAGGACCCGGAAAATCGATCGCCCCGGGGAAAACTTTTGATGTCACCATCAACTTGAGCAATCATGGTCTAGTCCAGGCATCCAATGTGGTTATCTCGTTTTCATCCGGAGATTTCATTGCCCGCGGCACAGGTGGCGTCCAGGCGATATCCTTCCTAAATTCCGGGCAGGCATCGTCCATCAGCCAGCAGTTGACAGCATCGGATGCTGTCTTAGGAAAAACAGTCGCTTATATGACTGTCACCATCAGTTACACCGACACCCTTGGAGCCGTATTCACTTCTGATACCAGCCTTGCATTCAATATTAAGAATGTCGAAGCCACTACTGAATCGGGAGGCTATTACAGCTCCAGTGCCACACCTACCTCCAGTAAAAGGCCGCAATTAATTATCAGCAATTATCTGACGGATCTCGATCCTCTTCAACCAGGCTCATCTTTCACATTATCGTTGAATATTGCCAACGTCGGTTCGACCAACGCCAAGAATATTACCATGGTCATGGGCGGAGGAAGCTCCAGCTCCGGCAGTGGAGATAGCGGGACAGCCGTTCCGGGTGGAGTCTCTGGCTCATCGGGTGAGTTTACCAATTTTGCACCCATCGGCTCTTCAAATGTCCAAACGCTTGGAAATGTCGGCGTCTCGGAAAATAAACAGGCTGCTCAAAAACTAATCGTCAATGTGTCCACCAATCCTGGCACGTATCCGGTCAAGTTTTCATTCGTATATACGGATGAATCAGGTAAATCATGGCAGGATGACCAGGTAATCACACTGCTGGTTTATAGACTGCCAATACTGGACGTCAACTTTTACCGCCCTCCCGATATGTTCTCTGCGGGTATGCCCGGTGTGCTGCCGATCCAGGTGGTGAACCTTAGCCGCAACAGCACTATCCTGGGCAGCATGAAAGTAACAACTACAGCGGGAACGTTGACGAATGACACCATGCTGATCGGGCCTCTGGATGCCGGCGGTTACTTCCCTCTGGATGTCAACTTTACGCCCGATGCAGAAGGCAAAGCTGAGATCGACGTCACTATTCAATTTACAGATGATTTCAACAGCCCGCGCGAAGTCACAAGCAAGTTCTTTGTGGATGTCGCACCGGCGATGGATATGTCTGGTCCCGGGTTGGATGGTCTGGGTGGCGGAGGTGGCGGCGGGGGAGGATTTATTGAGCCCCAACCTGAAACCACTTGGCAAAAAGTGGTTCGTTTCATCAAGGGGCTTTTTGGATTGGATAGCGGTGCACCTGTACCCGTCGATCAATCTCAACCCGAAGTGCCGCCTGTGAACGTCAAGCCTGCCCCGATGAAGGGCGGTTAACCACTTATGCGTTTTCTCGATCTGCTCCAGCTTATCCTGGAAAACCTCAATCGCCGCAAAGGCCGGGTATTGCTGACCGCTGTTGGCGTCACCATCGGAACAGCTGCTGTTGTCATCCTGGTCTCGCTGGGCGTTGGTCTACAGAAGAACTTCACCAGCCAGTTGGGTGGAATCGGTTCATTGACCCAGATCAGCGTTTACCCCAATTATGGCGAGGGTGGCCCTGGAATGGTCTTTGCCGGGGGTGGTGGAGGAGGTGGCGGCGGCGGCAAAGGTATATCCTCGATCCAGCTTATCACGCCCCAATCGCTGAAAGATTTTACCGATATTCCCGGTGTGACTGGAGTGATTCCCCGGGATTATTCCCAGGTTGGAATGATGATGAAGTATGGCATGCTTGAGTCTTATGCCAACGTGATTGGAATCGGTACCAACGACCTCTCCCAACTTGACCTGAATCTTCAGTCTGGAACCCTCCTTTTGGAACCAGGCACAGCCATCATCGGTGCTCCGGTCGTCAACCAATTCTATAATCCAAAATTACGTCCGGGTCAGGATCCGCCTCTCCCGCCTGACTTACTTGATCAATCCGTGCGTTTAGTTTTAAGTAAATATACGAATGATGGCCTGGAGATAAAGAAAACCATCAATGTTCGTATTGTCGGGATCATCAAAGAAAGCCGCAATGAATCAGATTACAGCATGTATATGCCGTTAGCTGATTTGAATACTATCAATGAATGGGGTATGGGTAGACGCATCAACCGCACCAAAGATGGTTATCAAATGGCTATGGTGAATGTGAAGGATGTCAAATCTGTGCTGGACATCAGCAACCAGATCAAGGAACTGGGCTACCAGGCCAACACTCCCCAGGAGTTCGTGCAGGGGATCAATTCCTTCTTCATCATTTTACAGTTTGTATTCGGCGGAGTAGGAGCGGTTGCCCTACTGGTTGCAGCCATCGGCATCGCCAATACCATGGCGATGGCCATTTTAGAGCGCACCAAGGAAATTGGCCTGATGAAAGCTGTCGGTGCTACCAATCGGGATGTCCTCAGCATTTTCCTGGGAGAAGCCGCCGGGATTGGATTTATCGGCGGACTGGGCGGTACCCTGCTGGGCTGGGGAGGCAGCGTGATTCTCAATATCCTCCTGATGGGTTATTTGACCAGCCAGGCGGCTTCCACCGGTGGAACCATGCCGACAGGCGCCAGTTCCACTCCCATCTGGTTACCGCTCTTCAGCCTGGCATTCGCCACGCTGGTGGGGCTGTTATCCGGTTTGTACCCGGCCTTACGCGCTGCAACCCTTCTACCGGTCACAGCGCTGAAATACGAATAAAAAAGAATCGAAATGGGGGCAGAAATTAGCTTACTTACATGTAGGCAGTTTCAGCATGACCGGCCCGGTTACCCCCAGCAATTCAGCCAGAGCAGACTTCATGGCGGTACGGTCATCCCAGGGATATTCAGTCTCCCCGAAACACATGGATTGCTCATGCCCCTTGCCGCAGGCGATCACCAGGTCCCCCGGTTGTGCCATTCGAACCGCGGTCTTGATCGCCTCTCCCCGATCCGGAACGCGGAAGAAGGTCTTGCCCTCAATTGCACCATGCGATTCTGCGCCTTTGGCCATCTCTGCCAGGATGCCTGCCAAAGACTCAGTACGTGGATCTTCAGCGGTCAGTATGCTGATATCCGCCAGATCTGCTGAGGTCTCAGCCATCATGCGCCGTTTCTCGCGGTCGCGTAAACCAGCTGAGCCAAAAACGGCTATCACCTTTCCCTTTGTCAATGTGCAGGCGGTTTCAAGTGCCTGCTTTAAAGCATTTGGTGTATGTGCAAAATCCACGATGGCTGTAAAATCCTGACCCAGGTTGATCACCTGCATCCGGCCTGGAATACCCGGAAGATTGGCAATACCCGATTGGGCCGCCTGGATAGGAATATTTAAGCCGCCCACTGTCGCTGTGATGGCTGCAAGGCAATTGGCAATATTATATTCTCCTACCAGGTTTGATTCCACGAGAAAATCACCTTGAGCTGAATGGACTTCAAATTTCGTACCAGAGGGTAAGGTGGAATATTCTTTTGTGAAAAAATCTGCCTTCTGTTTGGTACTGTAAGTAAGATTTTGCGGCGGTGAGATAGAATTCAAGTATTCAAACGAGCTGTCATCGCGGTTCAAGACCGCCATTCGGGGATTGCCGGATTGTTTCTCAACCGTATTCAGTAAATTTGTGAACAGCTTGCCTTTGGCAGCCCGATACGCCTCATAGGTGCCATGATAATCCAGATGTTCGTGAGTAATGTTCGTCACAACACCGATATCGAACTCACACCCGGTGACGCGTTCCTGACTCAACCCATGTGATGTAGCTTCCAACACCACATGGGTTAATCCGGCTGCGACCATCCGGGAGAGATAGCGCTGCACATCCGGTGCTTCCGGTGTGGTCACATGAAATCCGGTATCCAGCTCTTCGTTATTGATGATCGCATTCACAGTGGAGATGATCCCTGCCCGGTAACCGGCAGCCAACAGGATCTGGTAGATCAGGTTGGATGTGGTTGTTTTTCCATCCGTTCCAGTTACCCCGATCACGCACAAAGAACGCGCGGGGAAACCGTAAAACGCTGCTGATATTAAAGCCAGCGAATGTCGTGTATCCTCCACCTGGATATAAGGCACACCCAATTGCAAACCTGGTTGGGAGCCAATTACCGCTGCTGCACCATTCTGAATGGCTGTCTGAATATACTTGTGTCCATCAGTGGATGTTCCGACCAATGCCACAAAACAATTCCCTGTTTCCACCTGCCGCGAATCAATGGCGATCCCTGATATGGGAATGTTAAGATTGCCTGTGGTGTGAATAACTTTTATTTCTTCCAGAAGCTGGGTTAACGTCTGTTTTAAGAATCCTGTCATCTGTTCACCTACCGCAATTATACCGACTTTTCTGGAATGATTGAACTGGATAATTCGGAGTGAGAATTGAGAATGGAGAATGGACCTTCGAAAATTGTAAGAAAGGGCAATTCGATTCTCAATTCTCCATTATCCATTAGTAAATAAAAAGAGCCTTAGCGTTATCAGCACTAAGGCCCTTGGTCAGTCAGATATTTTATCAGGCAATATTCTGGCGGAGGCTGTCGAGTTTGCCTAAAACCGAACCGTCGATCAATTTATCGCCCACTTTGATCACCAGACCGCCCAGGATAAATGGATCCACGTGATAATCCACCTTGACCTCTTTGCCAGTTTTCGCAAAAACATCTTTTTGCAAAATTGTTTTTTCTTCCGGGGTGAGGGGTAAAGCGCTGGTCACCACGGCATCAGCTGCTTCGAGCTTTACATCATCCAATAAGGTCAGTTTTCCGGCTTTTACACCAGAGAAGAATTCAGCCAGTAAAGCACGCTGTCGTTTTTCATCCAGGGAATCGCCCACCAATTTTTGTGCAGCGGCGATCGCCAGGGCTGCAACCTGGCTGCGCAGTTCTCCCAGCATCTTGTCGCGATCCTGTACTGCTTCTGCCATCGCGACTTCTTTTGCCTTTGCGATCTCTTCATCGGCTTTTTGTTTCAAGTCCTTGATGGTAGTTTCGGTTCGGCTGGAAGCGTCACGAATAATAGCACCGGCTTGCGTTTGTGCGTCCGCAATGATCTTTGCCGCTTGAGTCTCAGCATTCGCTCTGGCAGCAGAAGCCACACGGGCATCTTCCAACCCTTTGGCTATTGCCTGGCGGCGTTTATCAAGCATATTGATGATCGGTTTATAAACCCAGGCACGTAAAACAATAAATAGAATCGCAAAGTTTGCGATCTGGATGATCAAATAACCAAGATTTAATCCAAGCTTATCCAAGGTATTCCTCCAGTCGAATAATTAAAGAACGAAGAGCATCAAGAAAGCAATGACCAGACAATAAATGGCGATTGCTTCAGAGAACGCAATACCAAGGATCATGTTCACAAGCAGATTACCATATGTATCTGGATTGCGGGCCATACCTTCCAAAGCACCCTGAACGCTCAATCCGATACCAATACCAGCGCCTGCTGCACCGATCATGGCTAAACCTGCTCCGATAAATTTTGCTGCAAAAACGATGTCACCTGTCATGATTTATAACCTCCTCCATTAATGATGGATAATATCAAATTAGTAATTACGCTTCAGCATGTTCTTCACTGCCATGGCCATGCGTGGCCATTGACATAAAAACCATGGTTAACATACCAAATACAACTGCCTGGATCAAACCGATGAAGAATTCAAACAACAATATTCCGGATTGGATCCACGAAGCTCCCGCTGGCAAAATTGAACCTACCAGGAATAACAGAACTGAACCTGCAAAGATATTTCCGAACAACCTGAAGGAGAAAGATAGCAATTTGGAAAGTTCAGAAATTAACTCTAGGATGGAGATCAACAAGTCCATCAGTCCAAATGCTGGTTTCTTAAACAGGGTCGTAAAATTTAAGAACTTCGAAAAATAGCTGAAACCTTGAGCTCGTAATCCAATTACCTGGGTCATAACCACAGAGACGATTGCCAGTGCTACTGTGAAGTTCAGGTCTGTTGACGGTACTCTCACATACGGAACGATATTGTATCCCTGTCCTTCAGCTACCGTTCCACCTTTTACTATGGCTGCTATCCCGCTGGTGATATCCTTCAGAAGATAACCATGGGCACTTGGTTCGATCTTTCCAATACTATCGACACCAGGTATTAATTCCAACCAGTTGGACATCAGAACCATTAATGTGATCGTGGCAAAGTAAGGAAAAATAGTCTTAGTCCATTTGCCTGCTGTTGATTCTGTCAGGTTATAAAGAGCTTCCAGCAGTGCTTCAACTGCACCGGAGATGCCCTTCGGCACCATTTCGCCGCTCTTCGTGGCTGAACGCACCATCAATGCCATTGCTATAAGGATAATATCCACGATCAAAACAGCGACCAAAGTATTTGTCGGTATAAATTCACCAATAATTGGCAGAGTGAATAACGGGTGCTCGGTGAGTTTTTCCGGAGCAACCTGTATGTGCGGACTGATTGCCGGGAAGAAGCTGGCTCCTACTATAGCTAATGCCATAAAAAGGAAGACAAACCAGCGGTTTACGCCCCAGCGCCATTTTCGCTTATTCTCCAAGGTTTTTTTCCTCCTGTTTCGTTTTCAGTGTTGTTTCCAATTTCATTTTCTTCATCGCTGTTCGCACAATAACGATCATAAGAATAAGGCTTACCGGTATGCTTACAACGATCAACCCAATTGTAAACCATGGTTTGGTATTGAACTGCTGGTCTATATAAAGTCCTAATAGAAGGGCTGCAATGATGATCACCAGGGTAACGCACCCGACCTGGCTGACAATTCCCACCAGCGTGAGATTAAGCAGCTTCTGCTTATTCGTTATCGGCTCTTTTTCGGAGTTCATTAGTGTCTCATTATACCAAATCGGAGAAAACCTTAAAACATGCTTGCGACTGCCCCATAGGATAAATAAAACCAGGGGGAGAATATTATACCAATCACCACTATTCCGACCACAGAAATAATAATTGCCATCTTTGCTGACCCGGCTATGACCACCGGCTCTTCATCACCTTCACTCCGATTCAGGTAAACCACCTTTAGAACCACCAGGTAGTAGTAGAGTGCTATGATCGAATTCAATATACCGATGATTGCCAGCCAGACCATGTTCACCTGGACCGCCGCAGCAAAAAGGATGATCTTCCCCAGGAAACCAGCAAAGGGAGGTATTCCACCCAGTGATAACAACGCTGCCAAAAGTGCCAGGGCCAAGGCTGGAGAACGTTGTGAAAGACCGGCGTAGTCTTTGATCTCGTCTGATCCAATAGCCTTACCGATAATGGTTACCACACCGAATGCTGTCAGGTTGGTCACAAGGTAGGCGATGAGATAATAAACTACACCAATGATTCCTATGGGATGGATGGATGCCAACCCGATCAAAATATAACCCGCCTGGGCAATGGATGAATATGCCAGAAGGCGTTTGATATTCTTCTGGTTCATAGCCTGCAAATTTCCAAAGGTCATACTTGCCACAGCCAGCGCAGCAATGATGATGCCCCAAATGGAAGCAACAAAGGGAAATGCGATCACTAATAACCGGATGAGTACAGCAAATCCGGCTGCTTTGGAAGCAGTGGAAAGAAAACCGGCGACCGGGCTGGGAGCGCCTTCATATACATCCGGAGCCCAAAAATGGAAAGGTACCGCGGAGATCTTAAAACCAATCCCGATCAGTATCAGGATGATCACGACCATTACGGGCACAAAACCCACCTGGTTGGAGGTCAGCATATTCCCAATTTGGTAGAGCTGGGTGGTACCTGTAAAACCAAATAATAGACTGAAACCATACAGCATCAGAGCAGAGGTCATTGCCCCGTAGAGCAAGTATTTAAATCCCGCTTCAGCCGACTTTGCATCTTTTCTCAGGAAACTGGCAAGAATATACAATGGGATGGATGTTGTTTCCACCGCCAGGAATAACATGATCAGGTCTGCTGAAGAAGCCATCAGCGTCATTCCAAGCACGGCGATGATCATGATCAGGTAAAATTCGCCTTTCTTCCCGGCTTCTTCATGATTCTTCATCAACAATGATGTGATCACGCCGCCAAACAGGAAGATCAAATCAAATGTAAAAGAAAGCCAATCGAAACGCAGCATTCCCCCGAAAACCAGTACACCTTTTTGGGGAGGAACAGCAAAGATAAACATAGCGGCACCGATCAGGAGAAATCCAGCGCCAGCGATCCAGGCCAGTATGCGCCTTCTCTCTCCCCGCCATAGGAGGTCCAGACCTAGAATAACAGCCCCTAATAGGATTAAACCGAGCTGTGGAATGATTACCCGGAGAATTGATGGATCAAAGCTTCCTGCTGTCACCTATACACCTCCGAGAAGCTGAAGTACATGCTGCACTCCAGACTGTACCATGCCGCTCAATAACGATGGGAATAAGCCAATGCCGACCATAAACAACGCGAGGATGGCAATGGACACTTTATCGAGGATCTTTATATCGCTTAAGCCAGCTTCGATCTCCGTTGGGATCGCCCCGAAGAAGACCCTGCTGACGACACGTAAAATATACGCTGCTGTGATGATCACACCAATGATCGCCACGATCGCAGCGATCGGGGATGCCTGCCAGAGACCCATGAAGATCGGAAACTCGGCTGCAAAACCGGAGAATCCCGGCATACCCATGGAGACCAACCCGGCGATGATGAACCCGATGGCTGCAAATGGCATCACTTTGATCAGGCCGCCCAGTTTTGGAAGCTCACGGGTATGTGCCCTGTCGTATACCATTCCGACTACAGCAAAGAACATAGCCGTCATGACTCCATGCGAGAACATTTGCATACCTGCGCCTATCAATCCATTCTCATTCAGGCTGGCAAATCCCAGCAAGACCAGTCCCATGTGGGAAACAGATGAAAAACCGATGACATACTTGAAATCCGATTGGATCAAGGCGATTACCGCCCCATAGACTACGTTGATGACTGCCAGAACGATGATCAGTGGCGCCCAGTACCTGGCTCCATCCGGGAGCAGCATGATTCCAACCCGCAATGCAGCAAATGCACCCACTTTCATTTCCACACCAGCCAGCATCATGGAGATGGCAGTGGGTGCGGCAACATGACCATCTGGTGCCCAGGAATGGAACGGAAAAATACCTGCCAAAATTGCGAAGCCGAAGAAAATGAACGGGAACCATATCTGTTGAAACAATGGTGTAAATTTGACAGTCTCAAGTATGGTCAGGTCAAAGGTATATTGACCGGATTGAGTGTACACAGCCAGTGCACCGACCAACGCGATCACCGAGCCGATGAACAAATAAAGTGTCAACTTCATGGCGCCGTATTCACGGGTCTTTGGCCAACCCCAGACAGTGATCATCAGGAACTTGGGGAACACTGCTATCTCAAAAAAGAAAAACAGCATGAACAAGTCCATGGATGCGAAGACGCCAAATACGCTTCCCACCAGGATCAGTAAAAAGCCAAAAAACTCCTTCGGGCGTTCAGTCACGCTCCAGGAGATCATCACACCGGTACATGCAACGATCCCGGTCAGCAATATCATAGGGGCAGAAATTCCATCTACCCCTACCAGGTAGGAAATTCCCAGTTGCGGCAGCCAGTTCAGACGCTCGACAAATTGGTAACCTGCCACGTTGATCTGATAGGTAAAGTACACCGCCAATGAAAGCAGCATCGAGAGGGCAGCTGCCGCCAGAGAGAGGATCTTGATCTCATTTACCCGCTCTTTAGGGAGCAGGAAAATGATCAAACCGGCGATGATGGGTGTAAAAATAATGATCGATAGCACAGGTAACTGCATCTGTCACTCCGTTAGTAAAGCATCATGACTGCCTTGTTTATGATTTCAAGGATCCAGGCTGGCCAAATCCCTATCGCCAGTATAAAAACTATCAAAGGAACCAGGACAAAGATTTCCCTGGTGTTGATCTCAGTTAGGTGCCCCTCCCAGCGGGTATTAAGTGGACCATGCAGTACTTTTCTCAAGGCAATGAGGACATATGCACCCGTAAAGAGTAATCCGATCATACTTAAGGCGGTTGCAACAGTGAACACCGGCCAGGATCCCCGTACTACCAGGAACTCAGAGACAAATCCATTCAAACCGGGTAATCCTAGCGAAGCCATGGAAATAAAGAGCAGTAGTCCACCGAATAACGGAACCAGGGTAAAGAGACCCCCCAAATCATCCAGGTTGCGGGTGTGTGTCCGTTCATAGATGACGCCGACCAGGAAGAACATACCCGCCGAGGACAGACCATGGTTGAACATTTGCAGCACCGCACCGTTCAGTGCCAGATGTGCATTTTCAGTTCCTGCCGCAGCAGCCCCAACAGCGATACCCAGGATCACGAAACCCATATGGTTAATGGATGAATAGGCCACCAGTTTTTTAAAGTCCTTTTGGCCGAATGCTGCAAATGCCCCGAAGATGATGGCCATTGTCGCCAGGAAAGCTAGTGCCCCGGCAAAGAATTTTGCTTCCACCGGAAAGAGTGGCAGCACCAGGCGCAGGAAACCATAAGCACCTAGTTTGAGTAGTACACCCGCCAGGATCATCGATCCGGGTGTCGGCGCTTCAGTGTGCGCATCGGGCAGCCAGGTGTGGAACGGCCAGACAGGCACTTTTATGGCAAAAGCCACCACGAATGCCCAGAATGCTATCGTCTTGATCGTAGCCATCGGAAGCCCGAACAGGCTGCCTGTTAGTCCCGGCCAGGTAGTAAACAATTGCGGCAGGTCAAATGTGCCTGAAATCGCCCCGATCAACTGGATGGAAAGCAGAAGCCCCAATGATCCGGCCATGGTGTACAGAATGAATTTCAAAGAGGCATAGTTTCGATTTTCCCCGCCCCACTGGTTGATAAGGAAGTACATCGGCACGAGGCCAATTTCCCAGAAAACAAAGAAAAGCAGCAGGTCCAGGGAAACAAAAACACCCAGCATGCCGGTTTCCAGAAACAGGAACAACATCATATAGGGCTTGATGCGTTCTTTAATGGAGAAAGATGCCAGGAGAGCCAGAGGGGTTAGTAAGGTGGTTAGCAGGACCATCGGCAGTGAAATGCCATCAACTCCAAGGTGATAAGTCGAAGCAATGGACGGGAACCAGGCTGCCTGCTCCTGGTATTGGAAACCTGGCAGGTCAGGTTTGAATCCTGTCCACATAATCACAGTGAACAGCAACGGCAGAAGGCTGAACAGGAAAGCTGCCCACTTTATCAACTTCTCCTTACTATTCGGTAAAAAGAAGATGACAGCTGCAGCAGCAGTTGGCAGGAATAAGATCAGCGTGAGAATGTGTCGTACGATGAAATCCATCGCTTGCTCCAAAGAATCAGACTATATCAAAATATAGATGACCGCGAAAAGGATCGCGGAAAATACCATCACTGCTGTGATCGTGACTACCATATATTGCTGTAATTTACCGGATTGCATCGGGCTGATGGCACCGCCCAGGTTCTTCACTCCACCCGCGAGACCATCCCCGCCCATATTGATGACCGGGACATCAAAATTCGACCTGACGATTCGTCCCAACCAGAGGAAGAAGCGGGCGATCCCGTGGAGTGCGCCATCGATGACGATCTTATCCATCCACAGGCTGGTAAAGACTTCTGATACCCATTCCGCCGGTCGAATGATAATCTTCTGGTAGAACTCATCTACATAATATTTATTCTGCAGAAGTGTATAAACTCCACCAAGCTTGCTTTGCAGTGGATCTTTTTGGGTTTTGACTGATCTATAAACCAACCAGCCTAATCCCAAACCGCCCAGCGAAACCACAACAGAAACAAGAAGAGGAATCACATTGAAGGCAGCCACGTGTTCCACCTCGCCCAGCATGCTGCCGGTAAATTTCTCAAACCAGTTGGGGATAATACCACCCAATCCGGGGAAGTTTTCCGGAATGCCGGACCATCCCGCTCCAACTGCAAAGATAGACAGGATCACCAGCGGCAGAGTCATCGTCCACTTTGTTTCCTGGGCATGCTCCGCTGATTTGGTGCGTGGTGTACCGAGGAATGTGAGCGTGATCTGGCGCATGGTATAAAACGCAGTTAATAATGCGGCCAAAGCCAGGACAATAAATACAACTGTCTGTCCGCCTTTGAACGCGCCGGAGAGAATCTCATCCTTGGACCAGAACCCGGCGGTGATCAATGGGAACCCGGAAAGGGCGAACCCGCCGATCAGGAACGTCCAGAAAGTAACCGGCATCTTTTTGCGCAGCCCGCCCATGTTCAGCATATTCTGCGGGTCGACTTCCTCGCCGGTATGCAGAACCCCGTGTTCCATGCCGTGAATGACCGACCCGGAACCGAGGAACAGCAGAGCTTTGAAAAAGGCATGTGTTACCAAATGGAAAATTGCTGCCGAGTAAGCACCGATTCCCACCGCGGCGATCATATACCCTAATTGGGAAATGGTGGAAAATGCCAGCACACGTTTAATGTCATTTTGCGAAACTGCTATGGTTGCTGCGAAGAGGGCGGTGAATGCCCCGACCGCACCAACCACCAGCATGGCTGGCGTCAATGCGCCTCCCGGTTCCCAACCGGCTGTAAGCAGCGGGAAGATGCGAATGGAGAGGTAAACACCTGCAGACACCATGGTAGCCGCGTGGATCATGGCAGAGACCGGTGTGGGTCCTTCCATGGCATCCGGCAGCCAGACATGCAGGGGGAACTGGGCAGATTTGCCAATGGTCCCGATAAACAGCAACAGGCCGATCGCACCTGCGGTGGAAAGCCCGAGGATGCCGGAAGATGTGGATGCAAGGCGTTGTAGTAATTCCGGATTTGCAAAAATCTCACGATAATTCAAAGTGCCGGCTGTGGTATAGAGGAAGGCAATACCCAGCAGCATGAAAACGTCCCCTACCCGGGTGGTCATAAAGGCTTTCATGGCTGCCTTCTTGGCTGAATCCTTTCCATACCAGAAACCGATCAGCAGGTAGGAACACAGCCCCATGATCTCCCAACCGACATACAACAGCAGCAGATTATCACAGACCACCAGCAGGTACATGGCGAAGGCAAACAGGCTTAGGAAGGCAAAGAAGCGGGAATACATCGGTTCAACGGATGGAACCCGATGGGAATGCCCGTCTGAACCGGTGATGGTCGCTCCGTGTGGAGGCAGGCCGGCAAGGTCATGGTCACCTTTGGGTGACCCGAAGTTCTGGTACCCTACGCTGTAGATGAAGATCATCAGGATAGTCCAGGACACGAAGAATAGCACGACGGCAGTGAGATTATCGACCTGCACCCCGATCTGCAAGTATCCTGTACCGGTGGGCAGCCAGTTGATCGCGCTTCGTATGGGTTCTTCCGCAAGGTGTGGTTTGGTGACAGCAGTAACGAAAGTGATCATGCTCAACAGCCAGGAAATAGCCGCAGCGCAAATCGCAATGGTGTGGCTAAAGGCTTTGGACCGGTTCGTAAACAGGACAATGAGAATAAATGCCAATAGCGGCGGGAGTGGAATTAACCAGACTAATGTTTCAGGTGTCATAATGTTCCGTTATCTCCGAGTTAGCCCTTTAAGGAGGAAATTTCTTCTGTAACGATAGTCTTTTGTTTCCGGTACACTGCAATGAATATCGCCAAGCCAACTGCAACTTCTGCGGCTGCTGCTGTGATCACTATGATCACGAATACCATTCCTGCCGCATGGACGACATCCACATACCGCCAGAAAGCCAGCAAATTAATGTTGACGGCATTCAGGATCAGTTCCACACCCAACAGCATGGCGATCGCATTCCTGCGTGTAAGTACGCCAAAAAGGCCGATGCAAACCATACCTGCCGCCAGGATAAGATACCAGGATAATGGAATCATTTATCACTCTCCCCGGTACTGCGGTCCCGGCCAATGTAAATTGCACCTACCAGTGCCGCCAACAGTAAAATGGAAGCCGTTTCAAAAGGTATCAGGAATCCATTCGGGTCCACAAGGGCTACACCCAGGTTGGCGATGGTGTCCGGGGTGACAAACGGTTCTGTAAGAATCGCCCGCGATCCATTCCAGGACATGATCATATAGACCAACCCGGCGTACATCAAAACGCAAAGGATGGTTGTCAGAATAAAATATTTGTTCAATTGCGGTCCGGTATCCGCCATCGCTTTACGGGTCAGCATCACAGCGAAGATGAACAAAACTGCAATAGCTCCGATGTACACGATCACCTGGACTACTGCGAAGAATGGCGCTTGTAATAAAACGAAGACCACTGCGACACCCGCGAGGGCTAATATCAACCAGAGTGCAGCGTGGATCATCTTCGGGGCGGTCACAACCATCACCGAAGAAAACAGGATGACCACTGCTGTGACAAGGAATATGATCTGATCAAGCGTCATGCGTACGCTCCATTACCATGGTTTGAGATGAGCGGTGCCTTTCAGCCAGCTCATCCATTTTTATTTTCCGTTTGTTTAGAGAAGCCCTGCCGACAAGGAGGACAATTCCAAGAATGACCAGGTTTGCAGCCAGGTGAACAAGTATCCTGACGCCTGACCCTGAATTCACCATCAATTTTTCGATCAAAGCTGTGGAAACTACAGCCATAAGCGCGATCGGTGTAAAGATCTGCCAGTTCAGTTTCATCACCTGGTCAAGCCTGAAACGCGGGAAGGACCCTCTGAATAGGATCACCAGGAAGTAAACCAACATCGTTTTGATAACAAAGTAAACAAATCCCAGGGTCGGTATTTGCTGTGCCCAGGGACCCTGCCAACCGCCCAGGAAGAGCGCTGTAAATAAAAGGGAAATGGTGAATGCATGCAGGAACTCGCCTACATAGAACATACCGAATTTCAAACCGGAGTACTCAATGTTGAAGCCGGCAACGATCTCAGATTCAGCTTCCGCCAGGTCGAATGGAGCGCGCCCCACCTCTGCCACCGAACTGATGAAGAATAACAAAGCCGCCAGGGGTGCCACTACAATGAACCATACCGGTTGGGCTTTCACAATGGTATTCAATCCCATAGATCGAGCTAGCAGCACCGGAACCAGTAAAGCCAGCGCCATTGGGATCTCATAGGATATCAATTGGGCAATCACCCGGAATGCGCCAAGCATGGCATATTTATTATTGGAAGAATAGCCTGCGAATATGATGCCCAGAGAACCGATTGCTCCGGCAGCGATCAAGTACAACACCCCGACATTGATATCCACTCCATAAACGCTCGAGCTGAAAGGAACAACTGCCCACATGGTCAGGATCCCACCCACTGCCATGATCGGTGCCAGGTTATAAGGGACCACATCTGCCCCGGTGGGAGTGATGTATTCTTTGGTGAAGATCTTGGCCATATCTGCAAAAGGCTGGAAGAGACCAAACGGTCCAACCCGGTTGGGTCCCAACCTGTCTTGAAGGCGGCCGATGATCTTGCGTTCATACCAGATCAAAAAGATCACCCACAACATGGCCAGCAATGGCAGGACGACCGCACCCAATGTGGGGACGATCTGACCTGCTGTGGCAGCAGGTACGCCAAGGGATATGAGCAATTTTTGTAACAGGCTGCTGATAAAAATTACCGGATCGCTCAAAAAACTCATTCCGACTCCTTAGGGTTAACCCGGCAGGTTAATGAATTTGATTCAGGTTTAGGACCATTCAAAGGCACCCTTTTTCCATGCGTAAAGCAGTCCCGCCGCGAGGATCAGGACAAATAAAATGCCTTCCAAAACAGCAAAAAGACCCAGTTTATCGAAGGCAATCGCCCATGGATACATAAAAACGGTCTCAATATCAAACACAAGGAATACGAGAGCGATCAAATAATACTGGGCTTTGAACTGTACCCAGGTCTCGCCTTCGGTCTCGAGTCCGCATTCATATGTTGATGTTTTAATCGAATTAGATTTTTTAGGAGCGAGGAGCCCGGCCATGAAAATTGCTACAGCCGGTAATCCCAATGAAACAACCATGAATATTCCGATATAAAGCCATTCGTTGTTCATATAACCCTCAAACAGAAAGGATAGCCCGGATAACAAACCTCATTGGGTCAAATTATTTTATCATAACTATTACTTTATCCGCACTATTTTTTCCGGACGAATTTGCCAAATGCCAATAAGGCTGCACCTAAAACCGCCAGGCACAGGCTGACAATTCGGGATGTGCTCAAATCCATACCCAATAATGTTGTAACCGGGATTTCCATATCCCGGGCAACCAGTGGGTAATCGAGTGACAGCCCCTGCGAATTTTCAATGGAGAGGTATATCCAAAGCCGACCTGCCTGGCTTTCCTTACGAGTGGATAGAAGGTTCCAATTGAAAGACGGGGATGTTTGCCGGGAGATCGATTTTTGGTAAAGGCCAGCGGGTTCGACGAATTGGCGTGGAAATTCAAGGTGGGCTTTGATTTGCAGATTGAAATCGACTGGTGCAGTCGTAATTTGATCTTCACCAGTTAAGGCAGCAAGTCTGGCGGTTACTTCGACATGACCTTTCCTGCCCAACTTAATACTTTTTGGGATTTGGAGTTCAATATCCAGGTCTGTATTCTTCAGGTAATCTTTTATATCCTCACTGCCAGAGAAGACCGGGGTTTCAGCATAATCTGAACTGATCCGTTCAACTAGTTCTACACCCTTGAAGTTGAATTGGACTTTCTCCGATCTATCCGGAATAAACCCGATCAAAATCAGCAGGCCAGCCAGGATCAATAATAAAATACCAAGATTTCTCATGGACGGTTTCACCCCTTTAGAATATCATATAGATGAGCGTATGGAAATGGAGAACCCGGATATGAAAGTGGTCGAACAAAGAAAACAAGTATTCACACGCCGTGATTTTTTGCAAAAAGTCACCACCTCCGTTGCGGGGTTATTCATTGCTGCACCCGCACTATCCACAACCTATAATGGTAAGAATTTATTGCTGCAGCCGGACCAGGTTTTGGCTATGGTGGAATTGCCTTCCCTGGCTGAATTGCAGAATGCACTGTTGGTCCGCACCATAGACACTTCCCACCCCATCACCGAGGATGAGATCACCTCCTTGATCACACCGAATTTGCAGAAAATACCCCTTAAGCTGGAAGGAATCCGCGCTGCCAATGAGAACATCCGCGTTCATTCTCTAATCCTACCAGCGCTCGAGAACCTGTTTACCCAGGCAAACATCGACTTAACCGGATTATTCATTCATAGCGGATTCCGCACTTATGAAGAACAGGCTATCGCTTACAGTAAATCGAAAGACAAGCTGGTAGTGCTAAAACCCGGCACTTCCCAGCACCATTCAGGATTGGCTTTGGATTTCACTTCATCTGATATAGGAAAACAAGTTGACATCAGCCTTCACTTTGAGAATACCAAGGCGGCTAAATGGCTGGAGGCGCATGCCTGGGAATATGGCTTTGTTCCCAGTTATATAAACAGCCACGACGGGATCAAAAATGAACCCTGGCATTATCTTTTAATGGGAAAACAGTTGGCAGAAGCATATATGCGTTTGAAATCCGGCGGCTGGTACGGGGACGTCTTCCTTCTGCAGCATGCAGTCAACCTGGGAATGCGGAAGATCGTCCTCGAAATTCCATAATCGCCATGGAAAAACAAATGCTGATCGCAATAAGCAGGACTTTCAGTAAATTCAGGTAGAATTGAATTATCAAAACCTTTATTGGAGGATAAATGATCAAACACCCGGCTGAGCCATTTCGCATTAAATCTGTCGAACCCATCAGGCTGATCGATGATGCTGCGCGTAAAAAGGCATTGAAAGATGCCGGTTACAATATTTTTGCTGTCAAAGCGGAAGATGTGTTCATCGATTTTCTGACCGATTCGGGTACAGGTGCCATGAGCCAGCATCAATGGGCTGCCATCATGGAAGGCGATGAATCCTATGCCGGTGCGCGTTCCTTCTATAAACTCAAAGAATCCATGGACCTGATCTTTGGTTTTGAATTCTTTGTACCCACCCATCAGGGCCGGGCTGCGGAAAACATCCTCGCCCAATTAATGGTAAAACCCTGGAACTCCATCCCGTCCAATATGCACTTTGATACCACCGAAGGCAACATCCGCGCCCGCGGCGGAAGACCTGCCAACCTGGTCATCGATGAGGCTTTCGACCCGACCAACCATCACCCGTTCAAAGGGAATATGGATATTCGCAAGCTGAAGGAATTCATCGAAAAAACGGGGGTAGAGAATATCCCGTTTGGAACGATCACGATCACCAATAACGCCGGCGGCGGTCAGCCTGTTTCCATGGAAAATATCCGCCAGGTGTCTGAGGTCTATCACAGCTATAAGATCCCCTTCTTCATCGATAGCTGCCGGTATGCAGAAAACTCTTACTTCATTAAGCAGCGTGAACCCGGCTACGCGGATAAAACCATTCTCGAGATCGCACAGGAAATCTACTCCTATGCTGACGGCGCCTGGATGAGCGCCAAAAAAGACGCCATCGTGAATATCGGCGGCTTCCTAGCAGTCCGTTCTGCCGACTTGTACCAGAAGATCTGCAACGAATTGATCATGCGCGAGGGCTTCCCCACCTATGGCGGGTTGGCCGGACGCGACCTGGCAGCCATGGCTGTAGGATTGCTGGAAGGCTTGGATGAGGAATACCTGTCCTACCGCATCGGCCAGACAGCCTACGTTGGCAACAAACTGCTGGAAGCCGGCATCCCGATCATCGAACCACCGGGCGGGCACGCTATATACATCGATGCCGGGAAAATGCTCTCCCACATTCCGCAGATCGCATACCCGGGGATCGCCCTGAGTTGTGCCATGTACCTTGAAGGCGGCATCCGCGCCTGCGAGATCGGCTCGGTCATGTTTGCCTATACCGACCCCGATACCGGCAAAATGGTGCATCCCAAGCTGGAACTGGTGCGCATGGCCATTCCGCGCCGCATGTACACCCAGAGCCATTTTGACTATGTGGTCGACGTGCTGAAAGAGATCAACGCAAAGAAATCGACTTTGGGCGGCTACAAGATCACCTACCAGGCACCCCTGATGCGCCATTTCACCGCCAAATTCGAACCGCTGGCTGCGGATAACCGCACTCCGCATGAGAAGGTGATGGAGTCCAAAAGAAAGACGTTATAAATGGCATTTGTAGGTTGGATAGCGTAATTGTAGGTCGGATTGAGCCGATTCCCGAGCTTGTCGAGGGACACAGCGAAATCCGATTAATTATAAAGCGTTGGATTTCGGGAAAATCACCACAATCCAACCTACGAAAACATCAAGAATGTTATTTTCCACCTTCGACTCTGTACTTTGCTAATTCCTCCCGCACGACAGAACGAACCATTTCCTCCAGGTGAATACTGTCACGAAAAATATATTCACGCAGCGCCTGATTGATCATCGTTTGATAATTGCCGCCACCTTCATCGGACACATGCTGGCGGAACCAATCCAGGACTTCTTTATCCAACCTGATCGTGATCCGTTCTTTTCCATATGCAACCGGTAGAACTGCACCAAGTTTTCCTTTAGAAAAATCATATTCGGGTTTCATATCGTCATTCATTCATTTTCCCTTGATACACAGCTATTTCTTTGGCTGTTGCTTTCCTGGCAGAAATGATGCGGATGGATTCTCCTCTAAATGTGTAAACTACTACCAGAATTTTCCCGGTATCATCCATACCAATGGTTACAAAGCGCCTTTCATCAAGATGTACATCTTCAATGGTGATTGCCATATCATCCATCAGGACAATTACAGCGTTAGAAAATGAAACTCCATGTTTTATTATGTTGGTGTGTTCTTTATTGGGATCCCATACAACGCTGTCTGGCATGATTTACATCTTAAATTATATGTACTATTGTACATACAGTCAACTACTTGGATAATTATCAAGTTCCAGCCTGTGTTCGCGCCAGTGTTTTTATCCCCGTAGCCCATCGGAGTGGGACCTCACCGAGCACGCGACAATGACAGAAATGTCTCTGCATTAACCACATCTGGTGCGTTTTCCACCTACTTTGTTCCTACCGCTTTGCTTTCTCCTGGATGGTGCGATGGGTACCATCGCAGATGGGTTTTTTACACGATTCGCCGCAATTGCACAGGGTCACCCGGTTGCGGGTTTCAAAAGGCTGGCCATCCGAACGTTCCACCGGGATGCCGCCCGTCACCCATAATGGCCCTTCGATGGGACCTGAGGCAGTGATCTCGGTTGTGACCGCGATCTGCACCGGCAGGTCCGGTTCAATATCAGCTTCGTATTTATCCATGGAATAGGTGTAAGCACCGGATGGGCAGCGTTCGATCATGGCGATGATCTCTGCCCGCACCCGCGGCTCGGAGGTTTCTCTCATCATCCTGTCGATGTTGGTCTGACGGTTTCCGCAGAAGCCTGAGGACATGCACAGGTAACCGTCCTGCTTTACGACCAGGCCTGTTTTCCTATCGTCAACGTATTGGCGTTCTGCAATCGGATGGGTATCTGCCGTCTCTGTGCCGTCAAATTCACTTTCATGGTGATTACCGTCGCAATAGGGTTTATTCCCGGACTTACCGCAGCGGCACAGCCCGTAGAACTCCCTGCCTTCCTTTTTAACGACATGATATTCACTATCTTTTTTCCAGGTCAGGGGTTCCCCATACTCGGAGACCACCTGGGTTTTATGCACAAGTGGGACATCACCAAAGACATGGTATGAGCCGTCTGGCATGACCACGATCCTGGGAGTTTCATTTTCAGATTCTGGTTTTTCCGGCATTGTACGCTCCTGTTCATATCAGCTAAAACGATTATATACCCGAATGTTTTGACTATTCGAATTAGTGGTAGAAAATGCAATCGTTTACGGAAAAGTGTAAATTTGATTGAGCCGGTTCGCGATCAAGATCCTGAGCCGATCCCCTCTTTTGTCATTCAGAGCGCGTCAGGGCGAGCTTTCTTGCTTTAAGATTTCTCCGCGTTCCTCTCGTCGAAATGACATTCCGAGTGGATTTGTATCCCTTATTATTTGTCCCTCACGAAGTGGAACTTGCCCGTCGAGAGATCTCGAGGGACGCAGAAAAAGTGATGGGTTTCGCTATGTCCCTCGACATCCTTCCCTACGGGATACTTCGTAATCGACAGGCTCAGGATTCGTCTCGGGAACCGGCTCAACCCAACCTGCAATTACTTCATATTTCGGTCTTCTTCGCGCGCGAATTCTTTACCGCGAAGAACGCATATCCAGCTAATATAATGGCACCGCTGCCGCAGCATGGCGATGGATATTTCGGTGGAATATAAGGCACAATAGTAGGTGTGCTGGACGGGATAAGGGTTGGAACCTTTGTGGCCGTGGAAGTTTTCGTAGCTGTAGGAATTTTTGTCGCAGTGGAAGTCTTCGTTGATGTCGGAATTTTTGTCGCTGTAGAAGTACTGGTTGATGGCAATTTAGTCGGGGTTTTCGACTTTTTTGGTTTTTTTGTTGGTTCTGGATAAGTTTGGTCTTTTTGAGTCGGGGGAGCACCGGCAAACACGTTCATCGGCGTCACACTTACGATTATGAATGAAATACCAACGACGATAAGGGATAATAATGTGATTTTTCGAATGTTCATTCCGACTCTCCTTTATAATAGAGTTTATATTAGCATGTAAAGAATAATTATTCAATTACTCATTGAATATTGTTTTTCATGGCTGCGGGTATGGTGTATTATTCTCACATCTCAGGTGTTTTTCGGTAGCATTAATATTTTGTATTGGTGAATATTGGATAATTGGTATATTTATTTAGGATAAACCGATGGATGCAGGCTTTCTATCTCAATTACACCATTTCATAGTGACAGCCAAAACTCACACTTATGCCGGGAGTGGAAAGGAAAGCCCGCCATCACGTTCACAGTCTCATGATCTGGAATATATTGAGAACGATTTTCGCTACCTGGATAGTTATTTCGGCGGCCAAAATTTTATCGGTGAGGAGATCGTCTATCATAAAGGGATACCCATTTGGGGGATGAACTATTATGGAATCGACCTGCGGCCAGATCTGATATCAGCGGCAGATATTGGAGCAATGATCAAAAAGAGCTTGAAAGAGATGTATAAGGAGGGCAGGTTCCTGGGTGGTTTTGAACATATTGACCAGGATCTTCGCTACCTGGATAAAAGTGATGGTCCAATGACAAATTTTACAGGAATGGAAGAGATCTATAAGAGCGATACGCTTGTGTTCAGGCTAACCTATCATGGAGGACTGATTGAATAAAAGAACATACAACCCAATAATAATCTCCTGCTTGCTTCTTTTATCTGTTTTCATTCTGGGAAGCTGCTCAACAGCCAAAAAGGTCGATGCGGATGAAAAGGAAAAAATCACTGCCCTGGTGACACCCAGGATCGACAGCATGATGCAGGGTTTTTCGGAAAACAATTATCAAAAATTCTCAGAATTCTTTGATGCAAAAATGCTCACGGGGATGCCGGAATCTGGTTTTAATGACCTCCAAAAAATGATCACAGAGAAGATCGGCAATTACCAATCATACGAGATCGTAGATATCCTGAAAACCAATAACTTCATCACCGTGATCTGTAATGCTGCTTTCGATAATGAAGATAAAGTCACCATTCGGTTGATCTTTGATCCGGATGCCGATTATGCCATTTCCGGTATCTGGATTGATTCCCCTGAACTGCGCAAGTGATATTAGCGGGCACCTTAGTCCGGTAAGATAATTACATCCAGCTATCCAACCCAATACTAATCCGTTATACTTCCCGCATGGAAAATCCCGGCGAGACGCATCAACCCGCGCCAACACCAAAGAAAAAAGGTATATCCCAATCTGTATCCATCATCATTTTCTCAGTCCTGATCATGGTTCTGGCTGGAATTATCCTTACCCAGGATATGAATTACATCAGGGAATTTATCAGCAAGGCAGGAGCCTGGGGTGTGCTGGTCAGTATTTTGCTCTACGCGCTCTTAGGCTTAACATTGATCCCCTCCGAGCCGCTTACCCTCTTTATTGGCGCACTCTTTGGTCCATGGCTGGCATTGCTGATCGCCGGCACCGGTAATACTCTGGCAGCTTTTGTTGAATATTACCTGGGCACCCATATCGGAACAGCGACAAATTTCGTGTAACAGAAGAAGAAGCTTCCGTTTGGATTGGGCAAATTAAAGGTGGACTCACCCTTGTTCCTGATCGGTGCCCGGATGCTCCCGGGATACGGACCCAAGGTTGTCAGTATGATGGCTGGAATCTACCATGTGCCGGTGCTGACTTATTTATGGACTACAGCCGTTCCAGTTTTCGTTGGCGCTGCCCTATTTGCTTTTGGCGGAAAAGGGATTGCCCTGCTTGCCAGCATTAAATAAGCCAAAACTCCCGGTCAATCGGCTATAAGGTGTAAACCCTACGCGCATAATCATTCAGATCCTTTTGGCTTCTTCCCATGCTTCATTCAATTCATCGAATGAGAACTGAGACACTTCCCGACCTGCCAGGCGGGCTTTTTGTTCAATATATCCGAAGCGTTTTCGAAATTTCTGTGTGGTATCACGTAGTGCAAACTCGGGGTCCACTTTTCTCCAGCGGGCAAAATTGACCACCGCGAAGAGCAGGTCTCCCATTTCATCGGTCAACTCATGCGGGTCGCGAGCCGCATCGATTTCTTTTACCTCTTCTATAATCTTGTCCATCACTCCTCGGATATCCTTCCAGTCGAAGCCTACCCTTGCAGCGCGGTCCTGCACCTCCTGTGCCTGGGTGAGTGCCGGTAGAATATCCGGCACACCATCCAGCAGGCTTTTTTCAACGTTACCGCTATCCTTGCGTTCGGCTGCTTTCAGCTTTTCCCAGTTGGTCAACAGGTGATCCATCCCGTCCAATTTAAAGTCGCCAAATACGTGCGGATGCCGGCGGACGATCTTGCGGTTGATCCCTTCCAGGACATCAACCATGGAGAAATCACCCTCCTCTGAGCCAATCTGTGCATGTAATACGATCTGTAGAAGCAGGTCGCCCAGTTCTTCAGCCAGTTTTTGCGGGTTCTCCTCATCGATAGCTTTGAGTGCCTCGTAGGTCTCTTCCAGTAAGGCTTTTCGCAAGCTGCCATGGGTTTGTTCCCGATCCCATGGGCAGCCTTCGGGAGCCCGCAAGTGCGCCACGACTTCCTGGAATGCTTCAAAAGATGCATCTAGTTCGAGCGGTGGAATATATAAAACAGTCAGCAGCCCAATGTGCTCGCTGCGGTCGATCTCATATAATGCAATGGATTCCACAACCTCATCCGTATTTCCTGCGGAATGTACCAGCTTCACCGGGTGTTCGTCCGGGTAAACACTGAGCAGGGTCATTTTCAACTCGGCAGCGATCTGGCGGGAATAGACCTGGGCGATCAGTGCAGGAAAAGTGGGAGGGAAGTTAACATGATGCAAAACAGCCAGTTCCATCGCATCCGCCATGATCAACCGCGGGTATGGATCGAGCCCAAGCGCGGTGCATACCGGCTCAAAGAAGCTCAATCCTTCCACCACCCGCACGGGTAGACCGTTTTCCTTTGCCCTGCGGTAGATCTCCGGACAGGTGGCTTCAGCTACAAATGGTGATCCGGGAACAGCGTAGGTCACACCTTCAGGTCTTTCGCCCAATGCCAAAACCTGGTCGATGATCTGTGAATACACATCTTCAAATCGTTCAGATTGATCATAGAGATGATCAAATGAATGTACTTCAATCTTCTTCGGCAGTGCTTCAACCGTTGGATGACGCTTTGTACGCAGATAGATTTCCTGCAATCCGTCAATAACCTTCTGCGCCTGCCTTGTCAGCAATTGCGGGTCACCGGGACCAAGACCAAGTATAGTAATTCCGCGTGTCATTCTAGATCACCTCTACATCTTCCCAAATCTAATTCCTGTTCGACATCATCCAATTCTGAATATCCTAATCATAATCCATAAAATAAAAAGCAGAGATCACTGAATAACCAGTGTCCTCTGCTTAATTGATTGTATGAATGAATAAACTCTAACGTTTGGTGTAAGTTGGTGCCTTACGGGCGCGCTTGAGACCTGGCTTCTTACGTTCTTTCACGCGTGGGTCGCGGGTTAAGAAACCACCTTTGCGCATGACAGGAACCAGTTCGGCATTCATTTTGGTTAATGCGCGGGCAAGTCCAAGCTGGCATGAAAAAGTCTGACCAGTCACACCACCGCCATTGACGATCACGGTAATATCATACTGGGTGCGTTCCTGTCCGGCTGCCTGCAGCGGGGAAAGGATGAGTTCCAGGTCACCCATACGGGTGAAGTAATCAATACCGTCTTTTGAATTGACTGTGACTTTGCCTGTTCCACTCATTAAGCGAACGCGGGCAGAGCTTTCTTTACGGCGACCAATACCTTCAAAATATTGAACTGTCATGTAACCTCTTTCCTCTACTCAACCGGTTGAGGAGATTGTGCCTGGTGGGGATGCTCAGCTTCACCATACACTTTAATATTCTTGATCAGCTCGCGCCCCATCTTATTGTGAGGGATCATGCCCCAAACGGCGTGGCGGATAACCCGGTCCGGGTATTTCTTTAACTGATCTTGCAGGCTGACGGATTTTAATCCACCAGGGTAGCCGGAATGGGAATGGTAGAACTTTTCTTCCAAACGATTTCCAGTTACTTTGATATGACCGGCATTGATAACAATGACCGAATCGCCCATTGATACACCCGGCGTAAAGGTGGGCTTATGTTTGCCAAGCAGAAGGTACGCAATTCTGGTGGCTAACCGTCCCAATGTCTGCTCTTTAGCATCCACCAGGACCCATTCACGTTCGATTTTTCCTTTTAGGACGAATGTTTTGTCCACAGTTATCCTCTCCACTTACACAAGGTATTCTTAATTTAATTTGATAACCCGATCATACTAATAATTTACTCTTATCAGTTCAAGTCCACAAGCCGGGGCAATTCCTGGATGATCCTGAAAGCCTGCTTCGAAGTGATCCCGAAGCCGTTGGGGGTCGATCCGTCCAGTGGCTGCTTCAACCTGAACAAATACCAGTCTGCGTACCATGTGGTACAGGAAGGCATTTGCACAAATTGTGTATTTGAGCTCATTGCCTTCTTTCTGCCAGTCTGATCGGGTGACATTTCTGATCGTACCGCTTCCGGCCCGGGGCGGGGTTCCATAGGCTGTAAAATCGTGTTCTCCCATGATCACTGCTGCAGAACTGGTCAGTACAGAATAATCCACCGGTTTGTTAAGCCTCCATGCGTACCTCTCAAGGAGAGGGTCGCGGATAGTCTCGCAAAGAACCCGGTATTGGTATTCTCTGGATTTTGCATCAAAGCGCGGGTGGAAATCCGGTGCTGCTTCCTGTATCTTCCTTGCAGATATATCCGCTGGAAGATAAGTATTCAGCGCGCATAAGATCTCGCCCATGGGATGGTTCCAATCCAGGTCAAATGTGAACACCTGTCCTGAAGCGTGAACGCCTGTATCTGTTCTCCCGGCACTAATGATGGATGTTGCGGTCCATCCCAGCTTCCGGAGAGCTTCTTCAACACAGCGTTGAACCGTCCTCTTGATACCCTGACGCTGGTATCCTTTGAACTCTGTACCGTCGTATGAAAGTGTTACCTGGTAATGTGCCATTCCATTCACGTCCAAAAGACGGGGATGGATTTCCTGCAAGAGCAGGAATTATTCTTCAACCAATTCCAACAGGACCATATCTGCGGCATCACCGAGGCGTGGTCCGAGTTTCAACATCCGGGTATAACCACCGGGACGCTTGCTATAGCGCGGGCCAAGATCGTCAAATAGCTTTTTGACGGTATCGGCTGCATTGCCTAAATAGCTTGCTGCCAGGCGGCGGGCATTCACTTTTTCAATGTCGCTCTTGCTGCCGCTGTTCTTTGCCAGGGTGATCAATTCTTCTGCCTGGCCGCGAATTGCGGAAGCTTTGGCGCGGGTGGTGGTGATCCGCTCATGTTCAAACAATTGTCGGATCAACGTACGCCGTAAAGCGTTGCGCTGACCTGTACTACGACTTAATCGATATCCAGCTATCTGATGACGCATCTCTTACTCCACACTTTTTTCATCATGCATGAATCCTTTATCCATCATTTTCAATTGAAGCTCGTCCAGACTCTTCTCTCCAAAATTACGGATGGACATCACTGCATCTTCGCCTTTATCTAATAACTCAAGCACATCACCTACGGTGGTTATGCCGGTGCGTTTCAGTGAATTGAATACGCGTACAGAGAGATCCAGGTTTTCAATGGGTGTCTCTGCAGCTTCGCTTGAAAGTCTGCTGCCGGTAGTCTCTTTTTCCACACTGAGTTCAATGATCTCATCACTGACTCCAGCTAAGAGGCGGAGGTGTTCCATCAAGATCACGGAGGCGTTCCCCAGTGCCTTTTCAGGAGTTATTGTGCCGTCAGTCCATATTTCGAGTTCCAACTTATCGTAGTTGGTGCTCTGACCAACACGGGTTGACTTGACATTCCAGTTCACTCGTTTTACAGGTGAGAAAATGGCGTCCATTGGAAGTTCAGCTATCGGTAATTTTCCGTTGCGTTCATTCGCAGGTAAATAACCGCGGCCATGTTCCACGTTCATGTCAATTTCAAGCCGGGTATTTTTATCGTCCACAGTGAAAAGGTAAAGATCAGGATTAACGATCTCTATCTCTGCAGGTGTTTTGATGTCAGCCGCCGTGACCACGCCTTCACCACGCACGTCCAAGTGCATTGAGGAAACATCGACATCATACAGCTTCAGGCGGATCTGCTTCATCTGCAGCATGACCTGAATGACATCTTCACGAACACCGGGGATATCACTGAACTCGTGCAGTACGTCATTAATCCGGATGGATGTAACACAAGCCCCATCCAGGGATGACAATAATACACGGCGGAGTGAATTTCCCAATGTCACGCCATAACCGCGTTCCAATGGGCTGATCACAAACTTGCCGTAGTTTCGGGCATCTGCTACCCGCTCTACTTTTGGCATTACCATATTAGTTAAACCAGTCACTTTGCTCTTCCCTCTTGCCAACACGCCCTAAATTACCGTGTGTCGGCTCTAGTAGCCTTTAGCGAGAGTAGTACTCAACGATGAGCTGCTCGGTGATGTTGCCATCGATCTCAGCCCGATCCGGTAAGCGCAGTACTCGCCCCGACAGGTTTTTAAGATCCCTCTCCAACCAGGTTGGAGTATTTCGAGTCTCAGCAATATCTTTCAATTCCTTGAAGTATGTTGCCGCTTGGGATCCTTCTCTTACCGCAATCTTATCTCCAGGTTTCAGGAGCATGGATGGAATATCCGTCCGTACTTCGTTGACCATGAAGTGTCCGTGTGATACCAATTCACGTGCCTGAGCGCGGTTCACAGCAAATCCGATGCGGAATACCACGTTATCGAACCGTGTTTCCAGGGTCTGCAGGAAATTCAAACCGGTCAAACCACGTTTTTTCTGTGCTAACACATAATAACGGCGGAATTGTTTTTCCAACATCCCGTAAGTTCGGCGAGCTTTTTGCTTTGCGCGCAACTGGCGGGAATAGTCAGATGAACGATCGCTTCCACGCCCACCAGTGCGGCCATGAACACCTGGTACGAAACCACGTTTATCAAATGAGCACTTGGCGGTGAAACAGCGTTCACCTTTCAAGAATAATTTTTCACCTTCTCGCCGGCATAATCTGCATACCGGACCTAGATACTTAGCCATAAATAGAATCCCTCTCTCTGAACAAATTAGACACGGCGTTTCTTTGGAGGACGGCAGCCATTATGCGGGATCGGGGTAATATCAGAAATTGAATGTACCCGTAAACCTAATGACTGGACAGCCCGGATGGCTGATTCTCTTCCCGGACCAGGTCCTTTGATATATACGTCCACTTCCTGGACACCCATTGAAGCAGCGGCTTTGATAGCCTGTTCTGCTGCAAGGCGGGCGGCAAAGGGAGTGCTCTTGCGAGAGCCTTTGAATCCAGCAGATCCGGAACTACCCCAACATACGGTATTACCCTGTTTGTCAGTAATGGTAATGATCGTATTGTTAAACGAAGCATAGATATGAATCTGCCCTGAAGACAGGGTGCGTTTTATTTTTCGCGCACTGGTGGTTCGTCTTGTCGAGCGTACGTTTTGAGCCATAAAACCTCTCTAAATGAATTTCATAATATCGTTTGTCAACCATCTTCCGGTCAGCCGTGGGGTCGAGGGATCCCTACCAGGCAATGGTCAATCCGCGACTTATTTCTTTGTAGCTCCACGGCGGCGTCCGCGACCGGCAACAGTCTTCTTGGGACCCTTGCATGTTCGGGCGTTCGTGCGGGTACGTTGACCGCGGCAGGGTAAATTGCGGCGGTGGCGCATACCACGATAACAGCCGATCTCAATCAGCCGTTTGATATTCATGGTTACTTCACGTCGAAGATCACCTTCCACTTTGTAGGTTTTGGTGATGTAATCACGCAAAGCCGATACTTCGGTTTCAGTAAGATCTTTAACACGGATATCAGGATTTACACCGGTAGCTTTAATAATTTGCTTTGCACGGGTTGATCCGATACCAAAAATATATTGGACACCTACTTCGACGCGTTTATTGCGAGGAAGATCTACACCTTCAATTCTTGCCATATTCTCTTATCCCTGTCGCTGTTTATGTTTAGGATTTTCGCAGATAATGAACAATCTGCGGTTGCGTTTGACCACTTTGCATTTAGCGCAGCGCTTTCGTATGGATGGTGATACTTTCATTCTCTACTTACTCCTTATCATTCTGTATTGCAGACGCAGCCGCAAAGGTTGAATTATACCGCTTCGCTCTGCTTTCGTCCAGATTAATACTTCCTACTTTATAAATCCGTCAATATTACTGGTCCATTTTCGGTGATGGCTACACTATGTTCAAAATGCGCCGTCAATGCACCATCTCTTGAAGCAACCGTCCATTCATCCGGCATTACCCGGGTGAAGTACGAGCCCAGCATGACCATCGGTTCCAAAGCGATCGTCATTCCGATCCGAAGTTCCATGCCTTTACCTGGAATTCCGTAGTTCGGTACTGCCGGTCCTTCATGCATTTGCCGGCCAACGCCATGCCCGGTATATTCGCGCACAACGTTCATCTTGTTCCGTTCCACAAAATCCTGGATCGCCGCACCAATATCTCCTACGTGGTTGCCGCTGATCATTTGCTTTATACCTATCCGAAGGGCTTCTTCGGTCACTTCCAATAATTTCCGGGCTGATTCAGAGATCTCGCCAACACCGATAGTGACGGCTGAATCTCCCACGAACCCTTTGTATACTGTCCCGCAATCCATTGAGACAATATCGCCCGCTTTCAACTTGCGTTTTCCGGGAATACCATGCACCAATTCTTCGTTTACACTGGTACAGATGCTCGCCGGATAAGGGTATCGACCCGGATAACCTTTGAATGGAGAGTACACTCCATGCTTCTTCAATACTTCTTCCGCAGCCGCATTAAGGTCGGCAGTAGTGGCGCCTGGTTTAATGATCGCAGTGGCCGCTTGTAATGCTTCTGCATTGATTCTGCCTGCTTCACGCATAATTGCGATCTCTGCAGCGGTTTTGAGGTTGATCTGTCTGTCCCAGGACATAACTTTCGGCAGCCTACTTTTATGCCAATGCCTTAAGTAATTGGTCAGAAACCTTGGCAATATCCTGAGTGCCATCTACCTCCAATAATTTGCCCTGTTCTTTATAATAAACAATTAACGGAGCTGTTTGGGAAAGATAGACTTCGATTCGCTTCAAAACAGTTTCAGATTTGTCGTCTTCGCGTTGGTAAAGTTCAGTACCATCAATATCGCAAATACCCGCCACTTTGGGTGGATTGTATTTTAGATGGTAGACATGACCGTTCTGTTTACAGGACCATCTGCCAGACAGACGTTCGATCAAAACATCAGCCGGGACCGAAATATATGGAACTCCAAGTACTTCTTCACCGGTTTCATTCAGCATTTTCCTGAGTGCTTCAGCTTGTGCAGGAGTGCGTGGAAATCCGTCTAAAATCACACCATTCCCGCAATCCGGTTTTTGCAGGCGGTCACGGATCATATTGATTGTTAATCCATCGGGGACTAATTCTCCTCGATTGATGTAACCCTGGGCCTGTTTTCCAAGCTCAGTCTGTTTCCCTAGGTTCTCCCGAAAGATATCGCCCGAGGAGATATGGACAAGGTTCAGTTTCTCAGCGATGATTTTCGCCTGAGTACCTTTTCCTGCCCCTGGAGGACCTAGAAGAACATAATATCTTGCCATCATTAACCCTTGATCAACTGCTCATCGTAGCCATGTACTTTGAGCTCGGTATCAATAATGGTAAAGGTATCCCTGACTACACCCACTACGATCAACAGACCGGCTGAGGATACCAGCAATAAACCGGATCCGGCAACAGAGGGTAGAATAGCGCCTAGAATATAAGGTAGTACTGCGACCAGGCCCAGGAAGAGAGCGCCGGGCAGCGTAATTCGCCGTTGAACTTTCGTCAGGTATTTTTGGGTCGGAGCACCACGGATGACACCTGGAATTTGGGCACCCTGTTTCTTCAGGTTATCGCCATAATTCTGTTGTGTAAACAGTACATCTGTATAGAAGAAGGTGAATGCGACAACGAACAAGAAATAGAGCAAGCCATACCAGGGGCTGGTGCCCCCGAAGATATTTTTAGTAGTTAATGCAAGGTTCGCAACCCAGGGTGTTGTTGATGCCAGGAAGTATGATGCAACGATGGCAGGGAATGTCAGTAGTGATTGAGCAAAAATAATCGGGATCATACCCGCCATGTTAATCATCAAAGGCAGGTTGCTCTTCACAGGCATGGACATGCGGTTACCCACACGCCTTCCGGGGAACATGACCGGTACGTTACGCCGCCCCTGATTCACAAAGACAATGGCAAACACAGTAAGGGCCAGAATGGCCAAGATGACAATTATCAACCAGCGATTCTGTTGATCGCTCATCAAAGATACAATATTGCCAGGCATCTGAGACACAATACCCGCGAAGATGATCAATGATAGACCCTGGTTGCGGATACCATATTCAGAAATTAATTGTCCAAGCCAGATACCTAACATCGTTCCAGCTACCATGCTCAACAGTGTTGCCAGGGTGGGTAATAGTGCTGCACCTGTAAAACCATAGTGCCTCAATATTGGAATACCACCAGTAAGGGAACTGAAAATATTGATCTGGCCAACAGCAGACAATAATGCCATGGGGATGGTCAGGATGATCGTCCATTTTTCCATCCACGATTGAGACTCACGGGGATTCTCTCGCATTTTCCGTTCAAGTGCTGGAATAATGGGGACGAGTAATTGAAGAATAATTTGGGCGGTAATGTAAGGATAAACTCCCATTGCTAAAATGGAGAAGTTTGATACTGTACCGCCGGAAAGTAGATCCAACAAGTTGAAGAGATTCCCGGCTGCTCCACCACCTGTGGCTATGCTCGCTATTACCGTGCGGTCAATTCCCGGAACCGGGATATTGGCTGCGAGACGGTACAAGATAAGCAATCCCAGAGTGATGAGTAGCTTTTTGCGAATATCTTCACTTTTCCATAGATAGCGCCATGGCGACCGCTTCATGATGGATTCTCCTTTTCGGATTGATAATTATTAGAGTGTTTCAACACTGCCGCCGGCTGCTTCGATCTTCGCTTTTGCCGTTTTACTGACTCTGTGTACACGTACTTTCAAAGCAACCGTGATCTCCCCATTGCCAAGTATGACGACAGGAGTACCACTCTTACGGATGAATCCAGCTTCGAATAGTAGTTCAGGGGTAATTTCAGTACCCGCGGTGAAACGATTGAGTTGTAAGATATTGATCTCTTCATATTCAATCCTGTTCAGAGGTGTGAAACCCTGGCCGCGCATGAACGGTAATCGGCGGAAAAGGGGTAAGTTACCGCCCTGGCTGTAAAGCCGGGGACCTCCACCTGTACGGGAGCCCTGTCCTTTAGTTCCACGGCCAGAGGTTTTACCCTGTCCCGCAGAGATGCCGCGACCAACGCGCCTACGATCTTTTTTTGCGCCCAGATTGGGCTTCAAATCGTTTAATCTCATTGTCATACCTATTCTTCAATCTTAACTAGATTATTGACTTTTCTTAACATGCCACGCAAAGATCCAGTGTCCGGGTGTTCAACTGTCTGATGCAAACGATGGAACCCCAATGCGCGAATGGTCGCTTTATGGACTTTAGAGTAGCCAATGGCGCTTTTCACCTGGGTGATCTTAATCATTTTTACGCCAGGAGCAACTTCCTTTTTAGCCTTTTTTGCAACAGTCGCAGCTACTACTTTAGTAGTTTTTGCTACTGGAGCAGCTACTTCTTTAGCTTTTTTTGCTACTGGAGCAGCTACTTCTTTAGCTTTTTTTGCTACTGGTACAACTGCTTCTTTAGCTTTTTTTGCAACTGGAGCAGCAACTTCTTTTGCTTTTTTAGCTACTGGAGCAGCCTCTTTTTTGGCTGTTTTTACTACCGGAGTAGTAGCTTTTTTAGCTGTTTTTTCTTCTTGAGGAGTTACTTTTTCAGCCATTTTTTCTCCTCTCCCAGAATGGTAAGACATCTTTCAAGTCTTTACCGCGGTTTGCCGCTTCCATCTGTGGAGATTTCAGGCTCTCTAATGCCTGTAAAGTCGCTTTGACAATGTTCAAAACGGTATTACTGCCCAGAGATTTTGTGAGAATATCATGCACACCAACAGCCCCGAGTACGGCACGAACACCACCACCTGCGATAACACCGGTACCAGGAGATGCAGGTTTTAGCAGTACTACTGCACCACCCACCTTCGCGGTAACCGCATGCGGAATCGTCGAACCAGAGAGGTTGACCTTGTGCATATCCTTATGAGCGCGTTCAGTTGCTTTGCGCATTGCTTCAGGTACTGCATTAGCTTTGCCGATACCAATTCCGATCTTACCATTGTTATCACCTGCAACTATGGTAACTCGAAACGAAAATCGACGACCGCCTTTGACTACCTTTGCAACACGGGCAATTTCAATTACCCGCTCGTCGTAACCTGTTTCTACATTTTGATAATCAATCGCATCCATAACCAGACCTTTTGAGTGCTAATTTGTTAGAATTCAAGGCCGCCTTTGCGCGCCCCATCAGCCAGAGCCTTGACTCTGCCCATGTATCTGAAACCACCACGGTCGAATACGACTGAGGAGATTCCTTTTGCTTTCGCGCGTTCTGCAAGCGCTTGTCCCACAAGAGTGGCCTGTTCGATTTTCTTCAAGCCTTTCATCTTGGCTCTCAGTTCAGTATCTATGGTCGAAGCAGAAACCAGTGTGGTTCCGGAATGATCATCAATAACTTGAACATAGATCTCTGCGACACTGCGATAAACGCAAACGCGCGGGCGATCTGCTGAACCTGAGATATTCTTGCGCACCCGCAGGTGCCGGTGAATACGTGCTTTTGATCGAGATTTAGTTGCCATACGCCATCACCTACTTCTTTGCCTTACCAGATTTACCAGCTTTACGTCGGATCTTTTCTCCTGCATAACGAATACCCTTGCCATGATATGGCTCTGGTGGACGATGCTTTCGAATGATCGCCGCAATTTGGCCGACCTGTTCTTTATCTTTGCCGTGGATCTTGACCTGACGGGTCTTGGTATCCACTTCAAATTTAATCCCGGTTGGAGGATCGATCACTACTGGATGGGAATATCCAATATGAAGGACCAATTTTTCACCGTCCATCTCTGGGCGATAACCAACACCTTCAATTTCTAAAACAATATCAAAACCAGTGCTAACACCAACTACCATATTGCTAATTAATGCCCGGGTAGTTCCATGCAAAGCTCTATGCTGGCTGGCATCAGATGGTCGACTGACCAGGATCTGATCATTCGCCATAGTGATTTCCATCTCGGGTGAAAATCCACGGCTCATTTCGCCTTGAGGACCCTTCACATGAACATTACTGCCCTGGATTTCCACTTTGACATTGGATGGCACCGTTACCGGTAAACGTCCTATTCTTGACACAGTACTCTCCTCCTATCCAATCTACTGGATTACCAGACCTTGCACAGGATCTCGCCGCCTACGCCAAGCTGGCGAGCACGGACGCCGGTCATCACACCTTTGGGGGTGGAAATTATGGCAACACCAATTCCCGAAAGAACGTGTGGGATATCCTGTTTTCGGCTGTATGTCCTGCGACCGGGTCGACTAACACGTTCCAAACCGGTAATAACCGGGTGTTTTTCCCGTCGTTCACCGACATATTTAAGGCGGACACGTAATACCTGTTGAGCAGGTTTTTCGCCATCCACAATTTCATAACCATCAATGTAACCTTCTTCTTTCATGATACGGGCAATTTCCGCTTTCAATTTTGAAGTAGGCATCGCAACCATGGGTTGTCCAACTAGCAAACCATTCCGGATGCGGGTCAACATATCTGCAATAGGATCAATTACACTCATTCTCAATCACCTCCGAATGGCCTACCAAGAAGCTTTGGTAACGCCTGGAATTTGGCCTTCAAGTGCATATTCACGGAAACAAATTCGGCACAAATCAAATCTACGAATATACCCGCGCGGTCGTCCGCAGCGGTTACAACGGTTTCGTACCATATTAGGGAACTTCCGTCGCATTTCACGATACTTCATGCATGTCTTAGCCATAAATTAATTTCCCTTCTTGAAAGGCATCCCAAGCATTGTCAAAAGTGCTCGAGCCTGATCATCGTCAGGTGCGGTCGTTACGATTGTAATTTCCATACCTCTGACTTTATCAATCTTGTCGTACTCAATTTCCGGGAAGATCAATTGTTCTTTCAGTCCCAGGGTGTAATTACCGCGTCCGTCAAATGCATCCGGTGAAATACCACGGAAGTCGCGAACACGGGGGAGTACGATATTCATAAGGCGGTCCAAAAAGGACCACATTTTTTCTCCCCGTAATGTTACCTTGGCGCCAATTAATCTTCCTGCACGCAGTTTAAAGTTTGCAATGTCTTTTCGTGCCTTGGTAACGACAGGTTTTTGGCCGGCAATCTGTATAAGATCATTAACGGCTGCGTCCATTGCTTTTGCATTGTCCATAGCCTCGCCTAATCCAATGTTGATAACCACTTTTTCAACGCGTGGAATCTGCATCACATTTTCCAGGCTCAATGTTTCCATCAGAGCTGGTCCAATTTCCTTTAGATATCTTTCTTTCATTCGATTCATATTAATGCTCCCAGCCAGCTTATTCGTCTATCTGTTCGTTGCATTTTTTGCAAACGCGCCTGGTCTTTGCATCCGTTCGCTGTAGAGCTACACGGGTGGGTTTACTGCACTTTGGGCAGACCAGCATGACATTGGATACGTCAACGGGAGCTTCAAACTTGACTATGCCAGGTTTGACAGTGCGTCCTTGAGATTGAACCTGACGCTGATGCTTGGTGCGCATATTAATTCCTTGCACAACCACCGTTTTATCAGCCAGAACGACCTTAATGATCTCGCCGCGTTTTCCCTTATCGTCCATTCGACCGCTGATGACTTCGACTTTGTCACCGATTTTAATTTTTATGTCCATTGCTTGCTCCTGGATCTCCTCTAGCTTAAATTACTTCTGGGGCAAGGGAGACAATCTTCATAAAACCCTTTTCACGCAGTTCGCGTGCGACGGGTCCGAAGATACGTGTTCCTTTGGGGTTCTGCCCATCGGTATCAAGGATGACTGCAGCATTATCATCGAAGCGGATGGATGAACCATCTTCGCGGCGCCACTCTTTTGAACAGCGAACGATAACTGCCTTCACAACTTCACTTTTTTTCACCGCACCCTGTGGTGTGGCTGATTTTACAGTTGCAACCACTACATCACCAACTACTCCGTAATGATGTACGGATCCACCCATAACATGGATTACCAGCAGTTCACGAGCTCCAGAGTTGTCAGCGACTTTAATTCGAGATTCCTGTTGTATCATCGCTTATTCTCCCAAACCGGCATCTTCAGTACGGAATTCAGACACAAGTACTGATTCTACAACCCAGCACTTATCCTTGGAAAGCGGACGTGTTTCCACGATCTGAACTTTATCGCCAATATGGCAACCAATTTCATCGTGGGCTTTAACACGCTTGCTCGAATGGACAGTTTTCTTGTAAACAGGATGGCGATAAGTTCTGGAAATTTCCACCACCACTGTTTTCATCATCTTGTTACTGGTAACTGTACCAGTGATACGACGACGTTCGTTCATGCTTTACCTTCCTTCATTGCCTTGAGCTCGTGCTCTCGCAAAATAGTGCTGTACCGTGCGATAAGGTGTTTGGTGATCGGAAGTCGGCTGGTATCTGTCAGTTGGCCTGTGACCGCCTGAAAGCGCAAATTCATTAATTCATTGCGGGCATCCGACAATTTTGTCTTTAATTCTTCAATTGGTATTAACCGGATTTCAGATGTTTTCATAATTATTCTCCTGCGATCTCGCGCTTCGAAACGACCTTGGTCCGGATGGAGAATTTGTAGATCGCGTGATGCAGTGCTTCCAAAGCCTGGTCTTCCGGTAAACCACTAATTTCGAAGATCATCCTGCCTGGTTTCACTACTGCTACATAATATTCCACATTACCTTTACCCTTACCCATTCGGGTCTCGGGTGGTTTTTGTGTATATGGTTTATCCGGGAAGATCCGGATCCAAATTTGTCCACGACGTTTCATGGCATGTACAATGGCACGGCGGGCTGCTTCGATCTGACGTGCTGTTACCCATCCTGGTTCAAGGGCTTGAAGACCCCATTCACCAAAGCTGATCTCAGCACCGCGGAGAGCTTTCCCCTTCATACGGCCGCGCATTTGCTTGCGCCATTTCACTCTTTTAGGCATCAACATAATAGCTACCTCTTCATCAACTTCTGGAAATTCCCAGAATAGGATTATTCACTGACGTACACACCCTCAGTGGATTCTGCTTTTTCTTCCACAACAGGCATTGCTTCACCTTTATATACCCAGACCTTTACACCGATACGGCCATAGGTGGTCAACGCTTCAGCCTTGGCGAAATCTATGTTCGCGCGCAATGTTTGCAGTGGAACTCGACCTTCTCTTAGCCAGACGGTACGAGCCATTTCAGCACCACTCACGCGACCAGCGACCTGAACTTTGATACCCTGAGCGCCTTGCCGCATTGCCTGCTGCAGCGCACGTTTCATGGCCCGGCGGTAAGATACTCGTCGTTCCATTTGTCCGGCTATATTTGCAGCAACCAAATAAGCATCGGTATCAGGATTTTTGATCTCTTTGATCTCAAGGTCAATTTTCTTAGCAGTAAGAGTTTCCAAAGTTGTTCGTAACTTTTTTACACTCTCCCCTTTACGGCCAATGAGAATCCCAGGTTTGGCAGTATGAACAGATACCTTCACTTTACCGGGAAAGCGTTCAACCTCGATTGTTGAAACTCCGGCTTTATCAGCTTCGGCATGGACAGCCTTGCGGATTGCGAAATCCTGCATTAGCTGCTGTGAATACTCTTTACCTTCAGCGTACCAGCGTCCTAGCCAGGGCTGGTTGATGTTTAGACGAAAACCAATCGGATGTACTTTTCGACCCATAATTTCTCCTGGTGTCTTTTCACTCACTAAATCAGGTGTCTGATTCAGCAAATGACAGACGCTCTACTCCTTCTCTCTTAATATGACCGAAATATGTGAACTGCGTCGTAGTATCGGTTTGAACCTGCCGCGAGCGCCAAATCTTCGCCATTTGCGGGTAGGAGCTTCGTCAGCCGTTATCCGGTATACAAACAGATCGTCCCGGCTTACTCCAAAGTTTTCCTCAGCATTAGCAACCGCTGATGCGATGACTTTGGAAACTTGCTTCGCTGCTGCCTTGGGAATAAACCTTAATATATTCAGCGCGTCAACAGCTTTTTTTCCTCTGACCACATCCACGACCAGTCTTACTTTCTGGGCAGACATGGAGATATTGTTGAGTTTTGCATTAATATCGTGAGCCATGGTTTATTTTCCCTTAGCCGCGGATGATTTGTCAGATGACACATGCCCGCGGAAATGGCGAGTTGGTGCAAATTCGCCTAAGCGGTGCCCAACCATATTCTCGGTGATGTAAATAGGAACATGCCTGCGACCATCGTGAACGGCGATCGTATGTCCAACCATCTGAGGGAAGATTGTACTGGCGCGACTCCACGTGCGGATGACTTTTTTATCATTCCGAGTGTTCATTACTTCGACTTTTTTCAATAGCTTGGGTTCAATGAATGGACCCTTTTTGAGCGATCGTGACATTTGTTCGACCTCTTTACCTGATTATTTTTTCTAGTACACCTTACCGTGTCGCTTTATTGCGCCGGCGAACGATGTATTTATCAGTTTTCTTATTGTTACGGGTCTTTAAACCCAGTGTATATTTACCCCAGGGAGTTTTTGGCCCTGGCATACCAACAGGTTGTCGTCCCTCACCTCCACCATGCGGATGGTCGCGGGGGCTCATTGCTGTACCACGAACTGTCGGGCGAATTCCTAAATGGCGTTTACGTCCGGCTTTTCCAAGTTTGATATTCTTGTGATCAAGGTTGCCTACCTGGCCGATGGTTGCAAAGCAGCTCTGATGCACCAGCCGGACTTCTCCAGAGGGCATACGGATCTGTGCGAAATCACCTTCTTTAGCCAGTAATTGGGCAGCTCCACCAGCAGCACGAACTAATTGAGCACCCTTCCCCTCTTTCAGTTCGATGCTATGAACCAGTGTACCAATGGGGATATTGGAAATGGAGGTGTTGTTTCCAATGCGGATCTCAGCTTTTGCGCTGGAAACGATTGTGTCACCGACCTGTAATCCAAGGGGAGCAACAATGTAACGCTTTTCTCCGTCGGCATAGTTCAAAAGTGCCAGGCGGGCTGTGCGGTTTGGATCATATTCAATGGCTGCCACTTTGGCTGGAACATCGCGTTTTTCACGTTTGAAATCGACCAGTCGGACATATCTGCGTTCACCACCACCACGATGGCGGACTGTAATACGTCCATTGGCATTTCTACCGCTATTCGATTTTCGCATCACCAGTAAAGAACGTTCAGGTGTGTCTTTGGTGATCTCTTCGAATGTATGCCCGGTCATTCCACGCAGACCTGGGGTAATTGGTTTATAGATCTTGACGCCCATTACTCTACCCCCTCAAATATCGGAATACGATTATCAGGTGCCAATGTGATGATGGCTTTCTTCATACCGCTGTCTCGAACTGATAAACGACGGCTGCGGGAACGGCGGCTGCGTTTGGCTGCGGTATTAATAATATTCACACGAACGACTGTGACTTCGAAGACCTTTTCCACAGCATCTTTCACCTGGGAACGGGTTGCTTCTTTAGTAACTTCGAAAACATACTGGTGCAATTTACTGGTTAAGTAATTTGTTTTTTCTGTCACGATCGGTCGACGTAAAATGTCAAATTGAGTAGTCATACTGTCTCCTGCCTATCCCAAATTGGCCACAATAACATCCAGCGAATCAAGCGGCAGAAGGATCTTATCAAAAGATAAGATGTCTCTGATGTTGAGATAGCTGGCCATTAATGTTTTTGCATCCGGGATATTATTGGTGGTACGGATCACCATTTCATATTCTTCATTCTTTACCGGAATGAGAATAAGGGTGCTGCTGCCACCAACGAGTTTATCCAATGCTTGTACCATAAAACGTGTCTTTGGCTCGGGAAGAGGCATACCTTCTAATACCACTATGCCTGATTCCTGTGCTTTGACTGTCAGAGCGGACCGCAAGGCTGCTCGTCGCATCTGCCGGGGCATTTGCAAATTGTAACCATGTGGATGTGGAGTATGAGCTCCGCCGCCGCCTTTCCATACTGGAGACCGGCTGGATCCTGACCGTGCACGCCCGGTACCTTTTTGCGCCCATGGCTTCTTACCACCACCGGCAACATCGGCACGGGTTTTGGTCTGATGCGTACCAAGGCGCGCATTCGCCTGTTGGCGAACCAATGCCTGGTGCATCAGATCATTCTTAATGGGGGCTTCAAAGATCTCTGCGGGTAATACTACCGTGCGGACCTTCTCACCTTGCATGTTATATACATCTGCTTCCATAGTCATAATGCTCCATCACAGAAAACAATCCGGATCACTCCGTTATTGTTTTCGGGCCTCACTAATCATAACAATACCGCCACGGCAGCCGGGGACGGCTCCGCGCACGCCTAACAGGTTACGCTCAGCATCAACCAAAACAACTCTTAATCTTTGTGCTGTGACACGTTCATCGCCCATATGACCGGGTCTACGCGATCCCTTATAAACACGTCCAGGGGTAGTGGTTGAGCCGTTGGATCCTGGAGCACGATGTCGATCGGACTGACCATGTGTCTTTGGACCACCACGGAAATGATATCTTTTGACAGCACCCGCGAAGCCTTTACCCTTTGATGTACCAATTACATCCACATTTTCGCCAACGGCAAATAGGCCAACAGAGACTGTATCTCCTTCGTTGACCTGGGGATCTTTTACACGAAATTCGCGTAAGATACGAACGGGGGGTAAATTATTTTTCTTCAAATGACCCAGTTCACCTGCTGCCAGGCGTTTGGGTTTTGTTTCACCGAAACCAAGTTGCACTGCTGAATAACCTTCTTTTTCAGCGGTGCATATCTGGGTGACGTAACAAGGCCCAGCTTCGATGATTGTTACTGGAATGGCCGCGCCATTCTCATCGAAAATCTGGGTCATCCCGATTTTCTTGCCAATAAGCCCTTTTAACATCCTAATATTCTCCTTGTCAAGATTTATTATTGACGAGACTGTCAGCCTGGGCTAGGCTGCATCATCTCCGGGCGTAATCCAGTCAGTTGATAAGCTGAGCCCTTTTTTTGGCACAGACTTTTCTACTCTTGAATTACCTCTTATTAGACGGATAATTGCTTCCGTCTAGCACGAGTTTTTATTGTACCACCAATCTGGCTATTTGACCAGAAATTGGTGTTGCAGCAATTAGATCTGCTTGCTGCCCGTATTAGATCTTAATTTCGATATCGACACCGGCCGGTAGATTCAGCCGCATCAACATATCTATGGTTTTAGAATCCGGGTCCAACACATCGATCAAACGATTATGGGTACGAATCTCAAAATGCTCATGAGAGTCTTTATCGATGAATGTCGCGCGGCGCACTGTAAACCTTTCGATCTTGGTCGGGAGTGGGACTGGCCCGACTACCTGTGCACCACTGCGTTCAGCCGTATCCACAATCCGCTTGGCGGATTGATCAAGAACACGGTGGTCATAAGCCTTCAGTCTAATACGTATTTTCTGTTTTGCCATATTTACACCTAGTCCAGTATTTTAGTGATCACACCGGCACCAACCGTCAGACCACCTTCTCGAATAGCAAACTTTGAACCCTGCTCCAGTGCTACAGGGATGATCAATTCCACTTCCAGGTTGACATTGTCGCCCGGCATGACCATTTCAACACTATCCGGCAGCTTGATGTTTCCAGTCACGTCCATGGTCCGAATGTAGAACTGCGGACGATAGCCAGTGAAGAATGCTTTGTGCCGTCCACCTTCGTCTTTTCTCAATACGTACACTTCGCTCATGAATTTCTTGTGCGGGGTGATGGATCCCGGTTTGGCGATGACCTGTCCGCGCTCCACGTCTCCACGCTCAACTCCGCGCAGCAGTAAGCCCAGATTGTCTCCAGCCTGTCCTTCATCCAATAGTTTGTGGAACATTTCCACTCCCGTACACACTGAACTGCGGGTCTTTTCCTGCAGTCCAACGATCTCCACGGCTTCACCAACTTTGATCTTGCCGCGATCCACACGGCCGGTGACCACTGTCCCACGGCCTTTGATCGAGAACACATCTTCCACCGGCATCATGAACGGTTTGTCCATGGCACGCACCGGCTCGGGGATGTATTCATCCACCACTCGCAGCAGTTCTTTGATGCTGGCGTATTCGGGTGCTTCCGGATCTGTGCTCTTGCTTTCCAATGCCTGCAACGCTGATCCGCGTACGATCGGGACTGTGTCCCCGGGGAATTTATAGCTGGTCAGCATTTCGCGCAGTTCCAGTTCCACCAGTTCCAACAGTTCAGGATCGTTCATCTGGTCGATCTTGTTCAGGTACACGACGATGCTCGGTACTTCCACCTGGCGTGCCAACAGTACGTGCTCTTTGGTCTGCGGCATCGGTCCATCCGGTGCTGCCACTA
>CAYLUZ010000011.1:0-71512 GCA_964387025.1 uncultured Leptolinea sp.
CTCTGAATATATTGACTACTACAACAACCGCAGAATTAAGGTTAAACTAAAAGGATTGAGTCCTGTTCAGTTCAGAACTCAATCCTTCATTTCTACTTAACTCTTGTCCAATAAATGGGGTGCACTACATATTCCGGGTTGTTTTAGTTTAACCATTATTCTATTTCTGATAATCTAACAGGTCTATTTTCTTTGAGTGATTTGTTTGCGGCCATCGCAATTAAAATCGGCTTACGTCCGTCTAATGCCATTACAGGAGTATCTGTGTCATTTCGAATGGCTTCAATAAATCCTTTCATCTCCGCGACGAAAGATTCTGAATAACGCTCCAGGAAGAAGTATAAAGGTTTTGACCCGCTTACCTCTTCTCCATTGCTATAAATATGAGAATCCGGGAAATTATTTGTAACAGCGACCATTCCTCCCGATCCAAACACTTCCACACGTTGATCATAACCATATACTGCTTTACGGCTATTATCGATTGTGCCGATGGCGCCATTAGCAAATTTTAATGTAATTATTGCCGTGTCAATATCACCAGCTTTTCCAATCTCTGGATCTACCAAGACTCCACCTGCGGCATACACTTCTACAACCTCTGAACCAGAAAGGTACCTGGCCATATCAAAATCATGAATTGTCATGTCGAGAAATATGCCACCAGATACTTTTACGTATTCAGGTGGTGGAGGGTTAGGATCGCGGCTTGTAATCCTTAGGATATGCAATGCACCAATTTTTCCTTCTTTTACCATTTCTTTAACTTTTTTAAAGTTGGGATCGAACCTTCTATTAAAACCAATTTGGCACTTTATCCCAGCTTTTTTAACTGCATCCAACGCACTATCTATCTTCTTTAGGTCATGATCTATGGGTTTTTCGCAGAAGGCATGTTTCCCGGCTTGAGCAGCTTCTGTTAGAATTTTTGCATGTGTGTCTGTGGAAGAGCATATAGCAACTGCATCAATATTCTTATCTTCCAATATTTTGTGATAATCTTCATAAGCGTTTTTAATATTCAGCTTGTCACATAATTCTGTAGCAAAAGCATAATTAGGATCAGCTACAGCTACTACCTCTACACCTGGAATTCTGGTAGCGAGGTTCTCTGCATGGAGTTTTCCAATCCTCCCAGCCCCGATGACACCAACACGTATTACTTTCATAGCCATTCTGCACTCCTTATATAAGATTTTGGATGTTTGTCGTCACAATAGTATGTGACTTACTATAGTACTTCAGAGACTTTCACAAGCCTTTGTTCATCTAATGAAAGTGTTGCAGCAATTCCAATGGCTGTTGCAGCACGAGCATCTTCTCCTGATACTGTTGGGGTCGTTCCTTCCACAATATGCTTTACAAATGCCCGAATTTCTTCCGCGTAAGCTTGCCCAAACCGCTCCATAAAATATGGAACCGTATCATGGGTTACACCTTGACGATTTAACATGAGCATGGCTGTTTGTTGCAAGTAACCGATCCAAATACTGCCTTCTGTACCAAGAACTTCCGTCCGAATATCATAGCCATAAACAGCATTTCTACTCATATCGATATTTCCAATTGCACCACTTGTAAATCGCAAGTTGACAACAACATTATCTATATCACCTACTTCTTTCAATTCCGGATAGGCAATACAAGCACCTTCACTATATACTCTATCTACTTCACTATCCATCAGCCATCTGGCGAGATCAAAATCATGTACACCCATATCTACGATTAATCCCCCACTGTTTTCGCGTCGGGCAAATTCCAGTGTTGACCGTTTTGGATCTCTGCTTACAGCTTTAAACATAACCGGTTTCCCGATCTGCCCTTCTAATATCTTGGATTTTGCCATCAAGTAAGGAGCATCGAATCTTCTCATAAATCCAAGTTGCAATTTTACGCCTGTTTGCTTAACGACCGCAATTGCAGAATCGCATTCTTTAATGTTCTGGGATAAGGGTTTTTCACTAAAAATATTCTTACCAGCTAATGCCGCATCTTTTATGATCTGTGAATGAGTATTGGTAGGGGTGGATATGACAACTGCATCAATATCTTTATCCTCAAGAATTTTTCGATAATCCTCATATCCTTTCGCAATACCATACTTTTCCTGGGTTTCCTTTAAACATTCTTTATTAGGATCAGCAACAGCAATTAATTCAACCTCTGATACCGTATAAGCCAGGGTATTCGCAAAAATCTTACCCATTCTACCTGCGCCAATGAGACCTATATTGATTTTCATCACAATGCTCCTTTTTGAAGGTTACAGATAATAATTTTCTTTCTTTTTCTTTTCCTCATACTCTTTACGAGCATTTTGAACTGATTTCATTGTTGAAACTTCTGCTATAGCTACATCCCACCAAGATTCATACCCAGGAACATGTGCATCCCGATCTGCATCAATGACAATTACTGAAGTAGTCTTTAACTTTTTCACCTTTTTAAGTGCTTTTGCAAATGATTGAATGGAATTAGCAGAAAAGACTGTAGCGCCAAGACTCTGTGCATTTTGCACAAAATCTATCATTATCTTTTCCCCTGTCAGATGACCTGTCTCAAAATCTCGTTTTAAAAACCTTGTACCAAATCCTTCACTTCCAATTGATCCGCTAAGTGCTCCAATTGAACCGAAACCCTGGTTATTCACAACAATAATATTTATCTTAATACCCTCTAAAATTGCTGTAACTATTTCAGTGGGATTCATCAGGTAAGTACCATCCCCAACCCAGACATAAACCTCTCTAGTAGGATCAGCCATCTTAACCCCAATGCCTGCCGGGATTTCATACCCCATGCAAGAGTATCCATATTCCATATGGTAACTATTAGGGGTTCTAGCTCGCCAAAGTTTATGTAAATCTCCTGGTTGGCTTCCTGCTGCAGAAAGAATTACGTCTTTTGGCCCAGCAGCTTTCCAAATGGCGTGAATTATTTCGCCTTGTGATGGAACTGGTTGATTATTTATTGTAAAAAGCCGATCTGATTCTGCTTCCCATTTTTGTTTTAAATCTGATATCTTTTGCGTATACACAGCCTCAACATGAAAGCCTTTTAATCCTTTTCGTAACTCTTTCAACGTCACTTTTGCATCAGCTAAAATTGGTATGCCACTATGTTTATTTGCATCCATTTCAAAAACATTAATATTAATAAATCTTACGTTTGGATTTTGAAATATGGTTTTTGAGGCAGTGGTAAAATCCGAATATCTTGTGCCTATTCCAATAACTAAATCAGCATCTTTGGCTAATACATTTGCTGCTAAATTTCCTGTGGCACCTACTGCTCCAACACAGCATGGATGGTTGTATGGTAGTGATCCTTTTCCGGCTTGAGTTTCACACACCGGAATGCCAGATTGTATAACAAATTTATCCAATTCTTGAGTTGCTTCCGAAAATAATACTCCTCCACCAGCTACGATCAAGGGTTTCTTGGCGTTAGAAATCAAATTTATTGCTTTTTGTAGTTGATTTCGATCTGCCATAGTCCTGTTGATGTGCCACACTCGTTTTACGAACAAATCAACAGGAAAACTGAAAGCTTCTGCTTGCACATCTTGTGGCAAGGATAATGTAACCGCACCAGTTCCTGATGGAGAGGTTAATACCCGCATTACCTCAGGGAGTGAGGTAATTAATTGTTCTGGCCTGTTTATCCTGTCCCAATATCTTGAAATTGGTTTAAAACAATCATTTACACTAATATCCTGGGTCGAATCCGATTCTAGTTGTTGCAACACAGGAGCAACATTCCTTCTGGCAAAAATATCACCTGGTAGCAGTAGAACAGGTAGTCGATTAATTGTCGCGAGAGCAGCTCCTGTTACCATATTTGTTGCTCCAGGTCCGATGGACGATGTGCAAACAAAAGTCTGCATACGATTCTTCATTTTTGTATATCCACTGGCAATGTGAACAGCAGCTTGCTCATTTTTAACCATAATATATTTAAAATCAGGATTTTCCTGTAACGCTTGTCCGATCCCGGCTACATTTCCATGTCCGAAGATTCCCAAAACCCCTCCAAAGAATGGTAGTTCCACTCCATCCCTTTCCACATATTGATTCTTTAAGAAAAGAATTAATGCTTGTGCTGTTGTTAATTTCTTCGTTTCCATGTTATTCTCCGTTTATTGATGTATTATTTGTTCTTATTATTCATTTCCAGTGTTACTATTGGTAGCCGGTGATCAAGTTCGTTCCACGTATTCTTAATCCAAGCAAATTCAGGATCATCTGAACTTGCCAATGATTGATCCGATCCTGCTAACATATTCAGGTAATAAACATTAAATCCATGCGCAGCAACAACGGGATGATATCCTTCTGGCGATAAAACCAGTTCATTATCTTTTACTAAAACCAATTCATCGATATGTCTGTCATTTGTATAGATTCGCTGGTAGGCATATCCCTCAGGTCGGTCGATTTTATAATAATATATCTCCTCTAGGTCAGCCTCAAGAAGATTTCCATTTTGATCCAGTTTTCTGTCATCGTGTTTATGGGGGGGGTACGAACTCCAGTTTCCTGATGGCGTATAGACTTCGACCACAACCAACCTATCACAATCAAAACCCGGCATTATCATCTGGTTAATTTGCCTCGTGGCATTTCCTCCCCCTCGAATTTCGATTTTTACTTCTTCAGGTTCTATCAGTTTCGTTGGATGATCAGAAAAGGCTTTACACCAGCCAATTCCAAATTCTAATTTCTCACTTAATGCTTGAATATTGACCCAATTATTCCTTGAAACATATAATGTCGTTGGTATTCCGCTAAACACATTTTTACGAGAACCAACAGACTCCCAGTTGTGATCTTTAGTTTCAATCTTTGCGGTTCCACCTAATACCACTAGAGCCATTTCATTATCGTGGCTATCAAAGTGCCAGGCTGTTCCTTTTTCTAATTTAACCGCTGAAAAATTCAAGTGCTCCCATCCAGCACTTTTAGGCGTTACTTGTATAAATTCAGGATATTCGTAATTTGGTTTCACCAGTAAATTTTTTGATCCGTTCATATTTTCCATGCCTAATTCAGAAATTTGATCTATAGTAATTTATATATATGTAATATCAATTATACAATACAAACGTGTGCATGGATATATGTTTTGTGATATTTGCTCTCATTATCAATATAAATGTAACTAATATTTCAAATCAAATATACTTCCTTAAGATATATATAATAACTCTCTGCAGCATTCCTGTAGAGAGTTATTATTCATATTACGTTTGTATGTAAAAAAATATAATTCCCCCTAATTTTATTGATTATCCTTGATTATGCGTAGTGCTCCTTACTAATTCAACCATCATTAGTACTATCTCTGGATCAAATTGCGTTCCTTTACACCTGACTAATTCTTTTAGCGCTTGTTCTTTAGAAATTGGATTCTTATATTTACGGCCACCGATCATTGTCGTGTAAGCGTCCACCACACCGAGAATACGGGATCCTACTGGAATGGTCTCTCCGCATATTCCATCAGGGTAACCGCTTCCATCATACCTTTCATGATGCCATCTTACCATTGGTTTTATTGCATCAAGTGCATGAATTGGATCCATTAACGCAGAACTGTATACCGGGTGCTGCTTCATGATTGACCATTCAGTTTGGCTTAAAGGTCCAGGTTTTGTCAATAATTCCTTCGAAACCACCGATTTACCTATATCATGAAGTTTTCCTGCTAATCCCATAGTCAATACTTCAATACCTGGCAATCTCATAAATTGAGCTAGTCTTTGTGCCCAGATCCCTGTTTCCTGACTATGCCCGCTTGAATCGCATCGATCAATGGAATCTGCTAGTGTAAATAGTGCATTAACGTAATTATCCTGAAATTTAGGAATGATAGGTCCAACATAAATATTTAATCCAGCTAGTTCTACTTTTAATGGTGTACCAATAATTTCGTCCAGGTTCTTTTGGCCATCATTAGGAAACTGATAATTATCTAGATAATAATAACCAAATGAGTTATTTGAACCATCCAATTGAACAGGAATTAAGATGTTTTGTGATCGAGTATTTCGATCTCCAAAACCGTCTTCATATCCGTTCATATTGGGAATATTCGATAAGGTGTGAGCTGATTCTACTTCCATAATATATTCTTTTTCTGACCTATTAATATCTAGATACTTCTGCCATTTCCGGAATTCGTATACTATCAACTATGAGTAAAACTGATTGAGAGAAGTGCTCCAGGTTACTACTTTTTAATAATGAGATAGATTTCAATATTTCTGTGGGAATATGAAATTCTTCTCCAAAGTAGCCAGATTCAATCGATCGAAGAGGATTGACCAATAATTGTTCTCGAAATACCTTATTAATGACTGCTGCTTGTAACACTTTACCTATTTCACACATCAGATCATCTGAATAGACAGACCTTTTATCTTGTGAGTTTGTTTCGGAGAAAACAATACTATTTTGTAACATTTTTACTCCTTTATCGGGTTACTCATGGACCATAAAAACCATATTATTCCAATAGAAATAAGAATATCACCAAGGCTAAAAGCAAATTTATACCTGATCCATGATGGTAAATTCAATATATCTGTCAGAAAGGCTAAGTTTGTTTTTTCAGGTGAAAGAATTCTATCTTTTGTAAAAGATAATCGTTCTCCCACATTCCAATAACCAAAAGGGAGCTCAGGGTGTAATCGCGATAATGTTTTGACACTTATAGGCATCCAACCGCCGTTTGTCGCAATTGCCAAAAAATTACTCACTAATCCTACTCCAAGAAGAACAAAACCATTGTGTTTGAAGTTTATTGTTATAAAAACAATTAATCCCAACATTGATATGATCTGTAAGTACGGAATAATTATTTCAGGTACTCCCCTACTCAGGCCAGGAATATAAAAAATCATTATTTGTGGTATCACAGCTATAAATACGAGCCATTCCTGGTGTAGAGACGGTATAGCTAATGTGCGTTTCATAATCCTGGCCCGAATAATTGTTGCTGCAAGGCCAATTAACACTGCTAGACTTAGTATCATTTAATTGGTATGGCTACAATCTTATGTGTGTTTTCTTTGTTGAATTTATCTTACAGATAGATCAATTGAAAATCTATACCCCGGTAGCTCCAGGAGCACCAGCGCCAAGTACTACCATGACAATTAAAATTACGAACAAAATTAAACGCACATTTACTTTCTGGAACAATGATCTTGTGATTTCTGCGGCTTTAGCGAACATGAGATTCTCCTATGGGAATAATTTACTTTGAAAATGAATAATAATTACTCTATACTCCGGTCGCTCCAGGGGCACCTGCGCCGAGGACAATTAGAACTAGCATGAGAGTGAAAAGTACAACACGAAAATTTGCTGGTTTTACTAACGAATTGACGGTGGTGCTGATTTTTGTACGCATGATTTTCTCCTTAATTTGATTAGTATCTTATTATCATTTATGCCGGTCTCAAAACAGGCATTAAACAATAATCAAATAATTTACTAACCAATTTAGTTGAAATAAGCTTGAAATACAGATTTTGGGGGATTGAAATTAGAAAGTTGTAAGTCTTACACATGGCAACCATTAATATATACTGATTGCACAAGACTACTGAAAAAACTAACTAGTAATAGATCTTTAGATCTTTATTTATTACTGGAGTAAGTGATGATAAAGATCCTGCGTTTGAGGCGATGGCGTTGCACATATTTCTCGTTCGAGTACTTCCACACAGGATAAATACTGTCTGACTAAACCTGCCCTATTGCCCATAGCTGCATAAATCCTAAAAGCCAATCTATATGAATCTTCTAAAAGATTATCTTCATTAATGGCAAGGTGACAATATTCAAGTGCATTTTCCGTATCCCCTTCATTTAAGAATAATTCCGATAGTTGAAGGAGTGAAGAAATATAGTTCTGATTCAAATTTTCCCGCAGATTATGCACCCAATTTTCTTCAATCTCTGGTAAATATTTTCCCCCATAATTGTTTATTGCCTCTTTTAAGAATGCTCTTTTTTTAGTTGGCTCAGTTTCTCGTGCAGCACAAGCATTATCTCTCAAGAATAATTCCACATCAAATTCATAATCAATCTTATAGTTAAACCGGTAGAAATCCTGCTCCAGAATTACGCTATCTTTTCCAACTGCTCTACGTAATCTGTAGACAGTATTTTTAAACCTAAACTTTGCATCATCTGGAGACGCATCTGGCCAAAATACCAAGCATATTTCATCTTTTGTCATTCCTTCAGGATGAGCCATAAGCATAAAAAATAGATCCTTTGCTGCTTGTGTTTGCCAATCTGAGTTAGCAATAATTTGGTTATTAATACTTACTTGCATCTTTCCCAACGATCGAATAAATATTTTCGGTGGTGCAAATGGAATCCCACGCGAATTCTCTCGTAAGAATTTTCGTACCTTTGGTAAATTATTAGTAAACTCATCAGTTTTCTCGAATAATCGATTCAATTTTTCCTGTAAATACCCAATCTTACAATTTTGAAGATCTGATAAAAATCTTGAACTTACTGCAATTAATCCCGCTGAATGTAAGTCTTCATCGATAATTGAAATCATTTGTAATAGGTGTTCAATTATTTTTTCTGGTTGATTAGTTTGTATATATGCCAAAGTTAGGTACAAATGGCTCCTGTCGCATTGAACTTTGTGCCCTTCCTTCTTGAAATATGCACAGGCGTCCTCTAATAACTGAATGCCATTCGTGATATTTCCATGAATAAGGTCCAGGCCGGCAAATTCCAAGTCGCACAGACTTTTTTCCATTTCTGATCCAGATGATCCAATTAATGCTCGAGCTTTCTCAATGCATTTATATCCTTCAGTAGCATTTCCAATTTGGCCTAATAATGATGCCTTTTGTACTAGAATGTAGACCTGTAAAAAATGTTCCTGCGAATCAGTAGCCAGCTTTAATGCTTTATCGTATCCAATTTGAGCCTGTTCCAGTGCTTGTAACTCCACAAAGATGTCTGAAATTCCAGTAAAAATAAAAGCTTCCATTCTTGTATACTTCGTCGCTTGAGCATAATTTAATGCCCGGTCAAAAGAAAGGATTGCATTTTCATAGTCCCCCATTAATTGGTAAAGTACACCCAGGTTATTTAATAGATTTGCCAGCCAGAATGGGTTTTCTATTTGCTCCCAATATATTAATGCCTTAATATACCAATCCTTTGATGCAGTATAGTTCCCCAGGTTTTCGTGTACCAGGCCAATCTCCATTTGAATGATAGCTTCATTCTTTTTATCCCCTGCAGACAACATCACTTTTTGGGCTTTTTCCAACCAATTTAGTGCTTCTTGTAATTTACCTTTGTGAAGATTACACAATCCAATGCAACGCAGAACATCTCCTTTGATCTTGCGCAGATTAAGGTTAGACATTATGAGTTTATTGCTCTCATTAGCATCACTAATTGCTGCATCCAGATTACCAACCAGCCGATGGTTATTTGCTCGCATAGCGAGTGTTCTGGCTAAATACTCATTATTTGAACCGGATCCTAGTGCATCGATCGCTTGATCATACAATGTCATCGCATACACTTTATCTCCAAGGATCATTGCAATATAACCTTGCAATGCAACAATGAAGGGGTGAGCATTGATAAGCTCCGGTTCTAATGCTTCAATCCATGAAGAGACAAGGGCTATCTTTCCATCAAACAGCATTTGCGGACCAGCTATTTCTATAAGGGAAATGAGATCTGTGTCTGCATTTAATTTATTGAGTATTGCATAGGCACGATCCCACTCATTTCTTTGAATACAATAAAGGGCTAATTCATGTTCTATCTTTCTGGATTCCACCGGAAAATCCGTGTAAACACGTGTCTGTAAAAATTCCAGGAACAATGGATGATACCGAATCCAATCACCTTTTTCTCCTACAGGTAATACAAATAAATTTCCCTTTTGAATGCTATTCATCCAATTTTGCCATGGGACTTGGTCAATGAGCAAAGCCTGACCTAATACTTTTACACATAAATCCGCATTAAATTCTTCCAAAAGAGAAGACCAAAGTAAAAAAGATCGTAATTCCTGGTTTAATGAATCAATTAAATGTAAGAAATAACTTTCCAATCCGAAACTTGAAACACGAGATAATCTTGCAAGTGCAATTTGTTCATCTGTATTCACTTGACTAGAAAGAACAATGCCTGTTATCCAGCCTTCGGTATGTAGCTGGATCTCTTTTGCGTCGATTAATGAGAGCTTATACGACTTGTTTTGCGAATATAGCCGCTGAATTTCTTCTGGTTGAAATGCCAATTCAGCAAAACTTATGCCCGCTACCTCAGATCTTGCCACCATAAGAGGTAAAACGGGTATTGATAACAATGCCCTGGAAATTATTACCATGTGGATGTTTTCTTCCACATCCTTTAATAATCGATTTAAAAAGAAACGTATCGAAGTATTTTCATTTACGAGATGATAATCATCCAGAACAAGAATAAAATGTTCAGTGACGTGCTCATGTAGATCATTGATAAATACGGTAGCTGAAAAATCGATATCAAATTGACCTTGACCTCCATGTAATATTGCTTGTGTGCTTTGTCCAAAGTTAGGGAATTTTACCTGAATTGCAGCAGTTAAATAGGAAATAAATCTTTGTGGACTTTGGTCGATTTTGTCGATCGAATACCAACAAACAGGCATCGAACAGCTTTCCGCAAAATCGACGAATATTGATGTTTTTCCATATCCAGCCGGAGCAGACACTAACACCAGACGTTTCTCAATAACTTCATTGAGTAGGTCAGTGAGTCTCGGGCGTGATAATAAATCAGATCGACGGCGAGGAACTGTGACTCTTGATAGTATTATTGTTTGGTCAGTGTCCATATACATCAAAATTATCCGCTATTATTATAACGGAAGGAAATTGATCCATTCACCAAATATTATATATTATATATAGGTTGTTGGATTTTTTATATCCATTCACTATAATAACCTCATATTTCGTTTAATCCATGATGAAAGGATAAGTATGTTAAACATGAGCACTGTTGATAATAAACAACATAAAGTTAAAACTGCAATTATTGGTTGTGGGCTTATGGCACGGGAACACCTTAATAAAATGTTTTTGCAACAAGACACAACCGAAATTAGCGTTTTATGTGAACCCTCGCTTGATGCTTACGCGGAAACCTGTAATGTTTTTAAAGCTGCCGGACTTAATCCTCCACCTAATGAGCCAAACCTTGATAGACTTTTATCTACTTATGGTCAATCTCTTGAGGCAGCATTCATTATTACTCCTCACGCCATGCACTATAGCCAAACAAAAAAATGCCTGGACGCAGGATTGGATGTTCTCCTGGAAAAGCCAATGGTGATGAATGCCGTTGAAGCGGAAGAATTGGTGAAAACCCGTAATAATACTGGTAAACTTTTAGTTGTCGCATTTCAAGGAAGCTTATCTCCTCAAATACGTAAGGCAGTCGAAATTCTTAAAGATGGATCAATGGGAAAAATGTTGAATATCATTGGTTGGACTTGGCAGAATTGGAAGAGTGAAAAACAAGGTACCTGGAGGATGGATCCAAAATTAGCTGGAGGTGGATTCTTCTTTGATACTGGTGCACATTTGTTAAATACAGTTGCTGATCTTGGCTTGGAAGACTACGAAGAAGTATGTGCATGGTTGGATAATCGGGAAACGCAGGTAGATATAGTTGGTGTTGCTATGGGAAAATTGAAATCAGGTACGATGGTTTCCCTAACTGCCTGTGGAGATGCAAAAGAAAATTGCCTTTCAGATATTAGGATTTATTGTACAAATGGAATTATTAGGACAGGAATGTGGGGAGAACGCCTGGAAATGCAAAAAGGATTTGATGATTTTTACCCGGTACAAGTACCCTTATCCCTTGGTGTTTGGCAACAATTCCTACAAGTTCGTACAGGACAGATGGCTAATCCTTCACCACCAGAAATTGGCCTTAGAATGGCCAAACTATGGGATGCTATCAAAGAATCCTCTCTTCATGGTGGAAAACCAATAAGAATTCACTAATACCTGAATATTGGAGATAAATATGGAACGCATAAATGTTACAGTGTGGAACGAGGGAATTCATGAGAAACTGCATGAGGAAGTGAAAAATATTTACCCTGATGGTATGCACTCGGTTTTGTGCGACTTCTTAACGAATCAGGGATTCAACGTGCGAACAGCGACACTGGATGAGCCTGAAAATGGTTTGCCTGAATCGGTATTGGAAACCACCGATGTCCTGACCTGGTGGGGACATATGGCCCATGATCAAGTGAGCGATGAGATTGTGGAACGTATTCGTTGGCGTGTGTTGCATGGAATGGGATTAATTGTCCTTCATTCAGGGCATCATTCAAAAATATTTAAAAGGCTCATGGGTACTACCTGCAGTTTAAGGTGGCGTGAAGCAGATGAAAGAGTAAGGGTTTGGTTGGTTAACCCTTCCCATCCAATTGCCTCCGGGCTACCTGAATACTTCGAGATTCCCAATGATGAGATGTATGGAGAGCACTTCGATATTCCAGCTCCAGACGACCTGGTATTTATAAATTGGTACCAGGGTGGTGAAGTGTTTCGGAGTGGATGTTGCTATCACCGGGGTAATGGGAAAATATTTTATTTTAGTCCCGGGCATGAAACCTTTCCTGTTTATCACCAGAAAGAAATTCAACGCGTGATCACGAATGCGGTACGATGGGCAGCACCAGTTTCCAGTCCCCCATTTGTGTACAGTGAATCAATAACACTCCATATAGAGAAACCATTGGAAAAACTGTAATGCTGAATGCTGGTCGGAAATAAGGAATGGATGTAAAACCACCTCATTACCATGAAGATCCAACCATTTGGCTGGATCTGTTGTTTCAAATAGTAATGTAAGTGTGTTCTCGATATGTTTTCAAATTTTCAATAAAATAATATATGATATTTCTATTACTATTTTACTTTTACGAGCATATCACTAAGGAAATTCCCAATCCAGAACATATAGATCATTAGATATCAATCCACTTTTATTCATTTTTCTAGACTCAATTCCCTATTGACATGCAATAATATATTTCTATATAATGTAGTTGTAATGACGTCTAACGATGTAACAACAATATTTTTCCGAAAGAAAATAAATGATAAAACCAGTTCGCATTAGTAGCAAGACGCTAACAGAAGTGGCTGAACAAGAATTACGCAAAGCGATCATAGGTGGCGAGTACCCTCCTGGCGCGCAATTGCCAAGTGAAGCTGAGCTGATAGACATGCTCGGGGTTTCCCGGACTACGGTTCGGGAGGCTCTCAGAAGCCTGGAGGAAAGTGGAATTGTATTGCGCCGGCATGGTATTGGTACTTTCGTTTTAGAAAGGCCGATTATTAACAATTTCGGGATGAATTATGGCATTACCGAAATGATTCAAATGGCGAATATGACTCCCGGAACTCGGGATATGAATATTTCCGACCAAAAAGCTAATGCTGAGGTTGCCAATCAATTAGGCATCGAGATTGGTACAGAGGTAAAGTGTGTTGAGCGGGTTAGGACAGCAAACAATAAGCCTGTTGTATATTCAGTGGATTATTTACCTTTGTCGGTCTTTGAAGTAAAAAACATTTTGCCAGAAATGTTAACTAGTTCATCATTATATGAACTCCTTCAATTGGAATTTAATATAAATATTGAATATGGAGTAGCCAGGATCTCCCCTATCCTTGCATCCAAGAAGGTAGCAGATAAACTAAATCAACAAAAGGATGCGATTTTGCTTTTTATCTCTCAAACAGACTATATGTCCAATGATAAACCTGTTTTATATACACACGAATACAATATTCCCAATGCTTTTAAATATCAATTTTTGCGTAGAAGACCCTCTAAAATTCAACTGTAGAAAGCGGGAACAATGTCAGTATTACGAATTGTCAATTTAGTCAAAAAATTTGGAAAAAATATTGTTGTCGATAACTTGAACTTGGAAGTACACGACGGTGAGTTCGTTACGTTACTCGGTCCATCGGGTTGTGGAAAAACTACTACTTTAAGAGCATTAGCCGGATTAGTTGAAATTGATAGTGGAGAAATATATTTTGATGATCAATTGATGAATGATGTCCCAGCCAATAAAAGGTCTGCATCAATGGTTTTTCAGACGTACGCCTTGTTTCCCCACATGACTGTTAAAGATAACGTAGCTTTTGGCTTAAAGATGCAAAAAATTGATAAGAAGGAGCGGGATGAAAGAGCTCTTGCTTCGATTGAATTAATGGGTCTTCAAGATCTTGCAGATCGTAAACCTGGTCAACTTTCCGGTGGGCAGCAGCAACGTGTTGCTGTTGCCAGAGCTATTGTCACTCAACCAAAATTTCTTCTCTTTGACGAACCTTTGTCAAATTTAGACCTTAAACTCCGAGAAAGGTTAAGGGTTGAAATTCGTGAACTTCAAAAACGATTAAATATTACATCTGTTTATGTGACTCATGATCAAGCCGAAGCATTAGTTATTTCGGACAGGATTGCTGTTATGGATAAAGGTCGAATAGTTCAACTGGATGATCCTGCTACCATTTATAACCGTCCGTCAAGTGCATTTACAGCTGAATTTATTGGTCAGGCGAATATTTTACACGCGAAGATCCAATCAAAAGATGCAAATTCTGTATATATTGACTCACCAATAGGTCTACTAAAAACAAATGAGTTACCGGGCTTTTCTGGTTTGAACGTTCTGGTTTGTTGGCGGCCGGAGGACATGGTTGTCTATACCGATGGCATGTCAAACCGGATAGTGGGTAAAGTGCTGAGAAGCATATTTATGGGCAACTTGACTGATGTATTTGTAGAGATTAATAGTACAGTCTTTAGGGTTCAGATGGCAGGATTAACGGATTGGAAAACAGGTGATGAAATAATTCTTGGCTTGGCTAGCGATAAAGTCAGGTTGATTGAGGCATAGAAATGACAAAGAAGAATCATTCATTTCTTATTTTTCTATTATTAATGCCAGGTGTAGGATTTATTGCTGTAATGCTGGCTGCTTCATTTTTAATGGTTATTTTACAAAGTTTGGGTTTATTTAATTTTACTGGGCAAAGCGTATTTGGTTTTCAAAAATGGATCGAAGCCATGAACCGGCAGAACCTGGATTCTTTTATCTATACTTCAAAAATAGCTTTTTTCAGTTCTTTTGTTTCATTGATAATTGCATATCCATTAGCCCTTCAATTACGTCGGAATTTTTTCGCCAAGAAATATATTAATCTAGTAATTCGCCTGCCACTTTTCGTGCCTGCCCTGGTAGCTGCCTTTTTAATCCTGAATGCGTTTTCTTATCAGGGAATTGTCAACGAGTTCCTAATGTTCCTGGGCTTAATAAAAGAACCATTGCGTATGACCCATGACGATTGGGGGGTAGGTGTTGTTGTAATTCAGGTTTGGAAAAATCTACCTTTTCAGGCACTAATCTTATCTTCTGCTCTCGCAAGCGTTCAGGACGATATAGAAAGCGCAGCGAAAAATCTAGGTGCGGGAGCTTTCGCAATTTTTCGGGACATCCTTTTTCCTCTTTCCATTTCTGGCGCATTAACAGCTTTTGTGTTCGTTTTCATCGGCGTTTTTGGCGATTATGCGATCAATCAAACCTCCGGACCCAAATACCCACCTTCCCTAGCCATGAGAATGTACAACAATGCACAGCTTTTGAGTGATTGGGGTGCAGCTGCATGTATTGCTGTATTGATAATGGTCGGTTCATTAATATATGCATGGGTGTTCTCCCGTGTAGCTAAGATTGTTTCAGGATAAAAACATGACATCTATAGAAGCTTCAACTCCTCGGAAAAAATTATCAATAATCATGCTTGTCGGGAAATTCATTAAGAAATTCGGCATTCCCGTCACCCTTTTGATTGTAAGTATCATCCTTGTCGGTGTTCCATTATTAATGGCTGTCCTTTGGTCTCTGGTGAATCCGGATTATCCCTGGTCTTATCCAGCTGTTTTTCCAACACATTTATCCCTCTTTCAGTGGAACAATGTATTTAAATTCTCAGATATTGTCAAAGCTATGATTACCAGTTATTCGTTAGCCCCCGTAGTTACACTTCTTTCCTTCATATTAGCTCTACCAACAGCTTATGTAATTGGCACGTATAATTTTCCTGGTAAAGAATTTACACGAATTATTATCCTGCTTCCAATAATTCTACCGGGAATGGTGGTAGCCTTATTCTTGAGTCGTGTTTTTGGTTTCATTGGTTTATCCCAAACCTATTTTGGTCTTGTTCTTGGACATACATTAATGACCATTCCATTTATGCTGAGATTGCTCTCAACTAGCTTTGAAGCAATTCCAAAAGACGTTCCTGATGCAGCAGCAAATTTAGGAGCAAATACTTATTGGAAATTTAGAGATGTTTATATCCCCATGATATTACCGGGAATATTCGCTGGAGCAATTTTCACCTTTATTAATAGCCTTGAAGAATTTGCACTTACTTTTGTCATTGGCACACCTACATTTACTACTATACCGATTGTTCTATTCTCATATCTTGGTTATAAGTTCGTCCGTACAAATGCGGCAGTTATTGCAATTATATTACTCGTTCCAAATGCAACCCTACTGTTCATTGCCGACCGATTCTTAAAAACAGATTTCTTATCAACAGCTTATGGAAAGTTATAGAGAGGAGGTGATTTCGAAAGGAAAATTTTACTTATACTGGGAACCAAAACTCGAACTACACCCAGCCATAAATCAAATTCTATTACTTATAAGGAGAAGAAACATGAAAAAGTTGTATAAGGTTTTTATCGTTCTAATGCTTGTGGCGATATTGCTTCCAGCCTGTACTCCTAAACCCGCTGCAGTAGTTGCTCCAACGGATTTAAAAACCATGACCTGGGATCAGGTAGTTGCCCAGGCAAAGACTGAGAAAGACTTAGTCTTTTATGCTTGGTGGGGCGAAGATTTTTGGAAAACAGCTGCTACGCAATTTGAGACAAAGTATGGCATAAAAGTAAATGTTGTTATGGCAGATAATACTGTTGATAAACTCTTAGCTGAGAAAGACAATGCGGTTGGAACAGTTGATGTCCAACTTCTTGGTGGAGCTTCTGTAAAAACAGTAATCGATGCTGGTTTGCTTTATGGACCTATCGTCCCCATGATTCCTGATTCCGACAAACTTGATCCAACTTTGTCTAAAGTTCAGGAAGGTGTTCAGACAGGTGGGTATCTGGTTCCAATTTATCGCAATCAGGTTGGAATCCTTTATAATCCCGAGAAAGTTGCAAACCCACCACAAACCTGGGAAGAACTGCAGGCATTCATTGATGCAAATCCAAAACAGTTTGCATTTTGTGATCCAAATAAAGGCGGTACAGGACAGGCAATGGTTCAAACTGTAATTGCAAACTTGACTGGTGGATTGGATCAATATATGACTGATACAGAAGTTGACACTGCAAAGACTGCCAAATGGACAGTCGTTTGGGATTGGTTCAAAGCCAACATGGATAAAGTTACATTTACTGCTTCGAATAACGAATCTACTGATACCCTCAATCAGGGAGCAACATCTCTTGTTCTCGCCTGGGATGATGATACCCAAATTGCCTTTAATAAGGGAACTCTCTTCAAAGGCGCAACAATGTATATTCCAAAATTTGGTCTGCCCGGTGGTGGAGATACTGCTGGAATATTAAAGAATGCTCCTCATAAAGCTGCAGGTTTGCTCTGGCTTCAATTCTTAACCAGCGCAGAAATGCAGCAGACCCTTAACGAAATGATCGGTTCGTATCCTGCTCGTACTGATCTAACCGGTATTAAAGCCCTATTAGGTGATGACCAGCGTTTAGCCAATGGCAGACCCTGGTATCCTGCTCCTTACAAAGCTTTAGCATCAGAAGACTTTACCAAGAATGTGTTAATGGGTCAATAGAATTTGGCTTATTGTTATCTGGGAAGTCAGGTTTACATAACTGGCTTCCCATTTTATTATTTTATCCAGACTGAAACTTATATATTTTTTTGCGTATGGTGTGCAAATATTAATTACCGGGTTAATATGTGTTCATTAATAGATAGTCATAATGTTTATTAAAGGGACAATGATGAAAATATCCAACCATGATTGTGATATATTACGAAAACTGGCTGAGGTTCAAGCACATATTGCTGACTTACCCATCCAAAAAGAGAAGGCCGAACTATGGCGAAAATTGAATGATCTTGAACCTGTTCGGCCTTTGGTTTGGATTAATGAAGTTCCCTGGCATGAGATGGATATTAATGGAGAATTAACCCTTCAAACAAGCGATCCAGTTCCCCAGCAAATTGAACTTGATCTCAGGCGATTGTTATACCAATGGAACCATTTTCCTGCAGATATGGTTGTATCCCCATTTATTCCATGCCCTCTGGAAATAAAGTCTTCTGGGATCGGTTTGCTTGAAAACGTTGATGTAATCCTGACTGATCCTGCGAATGACATTATTTCACGTCATTACCACCCCCAAATTGTAAATCCGGAGGATATTGATAAGATAATAATGCCAGTTGTCACTTGCGATTGGGAAGCGACCGAAGAAAAGTATGATTGGATGAATTTGATATTTGGAAATATTATCCGTGTCCAAAAAGAAGGAAAACGGGGAACATGGTTTGCCCCCTGGGATGAATTGGTCAGTTGGTGGGGTGTTGAAGCACTAATGCTGGATTTGACTCAGCGTCCCGATATGGTAAACGCAGCAATTTCAAAACTCATGGATGCCAGGCTTTGCGAACTTGATCAATGGGAATCCCTCAACCTTCTCTCTACAAATGCAAATAATACCCGGATTGGTTCCGGAGGTTTTGGCCATACAAAACAACTGCCTTCAGAAGAAATATCTTCGAATAAATTGCTGTGCAAGGATTTATGGGGAAGTGCCACTGCTCAAATTTTCGGGTCAGTATCACAAAAAATGCATTGGGAATTTGCACTAAGGCATGAACTTCGTTGGTTGGATCGTTGGGGGTTAACTTATTATGGTTGTTGTGAACCACTTGATCGAAAGGTAGATATATTAAAACGGATACCTAATCTTCGAAAAGTCTCTTTAAGTCCGTGGGTAGATACTGACAGGGCAATAAATTTAATGGGAAACGATTATGTGTTATCAAGAAAACCAAGTCCAGCTGTATTTGCTGAAGATCATTGGCGTCCTCAACAAGCTCGAATGGATTTGGATGATTTTCTAACAAAAGCTAAGGGATTATCAATTGAAATCATAATGAAAGATATTTCAACGGTCCGCTACCAACCTGAGAGATTATGGGAATGGGAAAATATTGCTATGGAAGCTGTACTTTCATTTGAAAATTCTTACTAATAAATTATCTAACTGATTTTCTTGCAAAACTAAGTTCATTTTTATTAATTAAGAATATTCCTGCAAGGACAAGAATTCCTCCGATTATTTCGCCAATTGTTAATGATTCACCAAAGAAGATAAAGGCCAATAAAGCAACGGTAATTGGTTTCGCCAGCATTGAAGGAGATACTATGGTTGCAGACAAATGTCCCAAAGCATAGCTTAATGAAAAGTATCCAATTACTTGTGATGTGATTGCTGCTCCAAAAAAGAATAAATATGATTCTAAAGGATACCCAATGATAGATTGATTGAATATTATATTGAGCAATCCCAGACATAATGCACAAGACAAAGTAGCTATCCAGGTGTATGTCAATGTGTCCAGGTTCCTTCTCCCTATCTGTGTTACTAAAAAGTAACCCCCATAAAAGAAACTCGATAATAAACCAAGCAGATCACCCGGACCTAAATGCGGTCTGTATATCAAATCTAGCCCAAGTATGATAAGTGTTCCACCGAGAGCTAATGACAGTCCCACCCAAAAGATCCACTTCAGTTTTTCTTTAAAAACCAATAATGCGAATAAAGCCACCCATAAAGGGGCGAGGCTGTTAAAATAAGTGGTGTTGGCCATCTTGGTCATCAATAACGCTGATGCCCAGGAAGCCTGATCCAAAGCTATCAGTAAACCTCCCAATAAAGCCATTGGAATCCATGGAGCTATACTTTTTATTGATTGCTTATTTTGTACTAAATTCCTAACAAAAAATGGAGCCACTAGAATAGTTGATAAGGCTGTACGATAGAACACAGTAACAATCCCAGGTGCATTTGCCCATCTAACAAACATACCTCCAACACTGGTTGCGAGGACAGTTACTACTAATGCAACATAAGGTAATAGATTCGTTTTCTGATTTTGTTGATCAAATGTGTCCAATTTCGTATCGACCTAATTAAGATGCTCTATATTTAAAATTTGACATTGTAATATCACGTAATATAATAGTTGTAATGACGTCTCATGATATTATAACTAATTCTAGCACGAAAGGATCGAATATGAAATATTCAATTGTGCGTCAGGCGCACAGGGGTTTTTCCGGGCTTTATCCTGAAAACACAATGCTCTCCTTTAGAAAGGCCATAGAAGAGGGTACCGAATTCATCGAAATGGATTTACATCTCACTAAAGACCGACAAGTCATAATTATTCACGATGAAACTTACGATAGAACCACCAATGGTACTGGCTGGGCCTGGGATATGGATCTGAAAGATGCTAAAAAGCTTGATGCTGGTCAAGGGGAAAGAATTCCAACATTATTGGAAATTATAGATTTCGTTCGACCAATGGATGTTCGCTTGTGCCTGGAATTAAAATATGAACCCAATACTTCTGACCCCATGCGCGCAGAACCCGAGGCTATGGAAACCGCGGCAGCGGTTATAAAAATCTTACGAGATACAAATTTTCTGGATCGGGTTGTGGTCACTTCCTTTTCTGCCAATGTTTTAAAACGGGCAAAAGAAATCGAACCAAGGTTATCCATTGTGCTCACACCCTCACCTCACGATGGTTCTTTATCCCCAAAGCAAGTTATGGATCAAGTAGTTCCCTGTGCAAATGTTGCAGCATATTATTATAAGCATATTGATAAAGCTTTTATGGATGAAGCGCGTTTACGCGGAATTACTATTTGGGCATGGGATCCAGACAAACCTGAGGATATTCTTCGAATGATCAACCTCGGAGTTAGTGCAGTTGAATCAAATCGCCCTGACATATTAAATAAAGTATTAAGTGGAATTAATTCCATTCCAATAGAATAGTGATTTCGCTTGACATTGCCTGGCATAGAATTTTGATTATGAACAAATTAATATATGAATTGATTATTGGCTATGCGCAAATACAGCGAATCATTGCACATTAGAGTTTGAATAAAAATACCTGGAAAATATTGAGGAAATAGATGGGAAATAATACCCGCTTTACATTTATTGGAGAATTAACCGTACCTGACAATCAGGAATATATTCAAAATTATATTCAATTTCCTTTTACTGTACCTAAGGGTATAGAAAAAATAATTGTCCACTTGCAATATGAACCAATGTATGTTCACGGAATTACAAACTTGATTACTCTTGGGTTATTTGATCCTTATGGTTTTCGAGGAAATGCTCACAGAATTCCATCTGAACAAGTAATGATTCTGTCTGCAAATAAAGCAACTGTAGGATTCACACCGGGACCCATTCATGCTGGGGAATGGTTAGCTCAATTATCCGCACATGCTGTAGTGGCAGATATCAATCCATGTAAATATCAACTTGATATTGAATTGGTGGAAGGAAATTCAACGGTTGTTAGAAATAAACCATGGAATGGCAATCAAAAAATAATCCGCTCATCACCTGGATGGTACCGAGGTGAGCTGCATTCTCATACGACCCATTCCGATGGGGATTGTACTGTACAAGAATTGATAAATAATGCAGTAACGAACCACCTTGACTTTCTTGCAATTACTGACCATAACACTACCAGTACTTTATATGAATTGAACCAGGCTAATTTTCAGGATTTATTGATAATTCCAGGTTTCGAGTTAACGACTTTTCACGGTCATGCTTTAGCTCTGGGTATTGATCAATGGGTCGATTGGCGGACAGGATACCAAGGTTGGACGATAAATGATGCCGCTGTAGCAGTCAAAAAATTTGGAGGAACATTTATTCTTGCGCATCCAAATGATATCGGATCTCCCCGTTGTACAGGTTGTAAATGGGAATATCAAGATATAAATTTCGACTTTGTTGATGCTGTTGAAATCTGGAATAGCGGGTGGTGGGAAGGTGAAGGCGGAAATATTAAGAATCTTTTCCAATGGCAGAATCTTCAACAAGAAAATTGCCACCTTCCTTTTACTGCTGGAACAGATTACCACCAGGTATATGACTGGGACAAAAAAGTTGCATATACCTATGTATATTCAACTGAGCTTTCTGTTAAGGCTATTCTAGAGGGAATTCGTAAAGGTAGGGTAATAATCTCAAGTGGTCCCTGGATATCCCTGCGAGGAATAAAAGACGATGAAAAGGGTTTTGCAGAAATTGGGGATACTTTACTGTCTACAAATCAACAAGTAAAACTATCATTTAGCTGGATGGATGTTCCTGATAAATCAGAGCTATTGGTCCATACAAAACGCGATGTGAAATTCAGGACTTGGGTTTTAGGATCTGGTTCACGGGATATTGAAATAAATGTTCTGGATAACGATAGCATCTGGCTTGAACTTTACGCTGGAGATGGTTCGTTGTTGGCAATCGCCAATCCCATCTATATAATTCGTAATTGATCGATATAGCAAATCTTTGATATTTTGGTTATTATCGTGAATTCCAAATAATAACGGCTTGATGACTGTGAATCCTTTTTCTAGATTCATTTCATTCCATCAAGTCGTTATTTATTAGATTATTGTTGGTATTGGTTCAAATATCCGTAATTTGAATTATCAATTAATTAATTTCAAAATATGGAGATACAACTTTTACAGTGTTTTCATAACACTTTTTAGCTAGTGTATAAGGATCCCATTCCCAATATTCAGGTCGGAATAATTCAACGGTACAAACTCCGTTGTATCCAATTCCTTTAAGTTTTTTACAAATATCAGCCAATGGAATTATTCCTAATCCAGGCATTAATCGAATGCTGTCTGTAATGGCTTCTTTTGGTCCATCTTCCAGGTCATTAATATGGAAAGTTATGAGTTTCTTAGGATCGACAATATCCATTTCGTCAAGCAGACCACCACCGCCATAGAAATGACAAGAATCAAAATTCATCCCGACATTCTCTCTTTTGGTTTTTTGCACTATTTCATAAGCTCCTCGGGGTGTTCTTACTGAGCACCATCCAAATCCCAGGAATTCGAATGCCAGGTTGACACCATAAGGTTTGGAAATTTCACTCAGATCCCTAAGAACTGTAACATATTCGTCTACCATTTGTGACCAGGGGTAATTTAATATATCTTCCCCTGCCAAAGTTCGTGGAGTTGGGCTTGGAACAACAACCATGGCAGAACATCCAATTTCAGATAGTATTTTTGAGTATTTATGGCAATAATCTTTCACTCTTTGATATTTTCCACCTTGAAAAGCTATAAATTCCAGGGAATTTACAGATGTAGGCTCAATCCCATTTTTATTCAATAAAGATTTTAGATCATGCAAAGAGTGATCTTTTAAATAATCATCAATCTTATGATCCTTAATTTCCAATGCTTTGAAACCGGCTTTTGCTGCAGAAAGTATATCGGTTTCAATATTGGATTTCATGCTTGTTGAACCATGATATGCTAGTTTCATAATTTTCTCCTTGAGGTATATTGTTTGGCTACGACAAATTATATAACTTCTTTGTATAAATTAATGCATCAGAAAAATAGTCTCTAAAACCTTCATTCATTTCCAATATTACATAACCATTAAAATCGGGTAAGCAAGCTATCGCTCGTTCTAATGGGATACAACCCCATCCTGGAGGCATATGCATGTCAGCTTCCGCGAAAGCCCACCTATCCGGTTCATGATAGACATTTCGATCAAGGTTTCCAAAATTATCTGATACGTGCAAGTGTTTAATCCATGGTGCTGCATCTTTTATTGCTTGAAAGTATTCAAAACCAGCTACTTTCGATGCAATGAATAAATGACCGAAATCAAGGGTCATGGCCACATTTGGATGGTTGACCTCTTCCAGTTGCTTTACAACTTTTGGCAGTAACAATCGGGCATGATACTTTGGTAAGTCAGATATATTTCCTCCACATTGTTGGATTACATTTAGTTCCCATAAATGTGCATCGCTATTTTCCACACATATGAGTACACCAGCGTCAGAAGCAACCTTGCCAGATATTTTTAGCGCAGTTACCTCGTTTATCTCACCCTGGCGCAGTTCCCCATCGGATAATAACGTATTTCTCACACCTTGCCTGATTGTCGTGAGAGACTCTAAACCACTATGGACGACTAATCTTGTTGCACCAATTCCTTTACAAAATTCTATTTGGGTGTTCATGATTTTTCTACACAAATCGATCCGTTCATCGTAGGCTAGATTGAGTCTGAGGAATCCGTGTACAGTATAAGTTAGGTTAAAGTTCTTTAATACTGATTTTAATATTCCGTACTCTTTACTTCTTAATTCACCATTAATGATTAAATTAAATTGTTCCAAACCGATTTCCACAACTCTATAACCCATATCCACTAAAGTCCCCAGATTTTGTTCCACTTGTTTCATTTGGTTTATAGGACCTAATCCACAAAAATCTATTCCTATTCCGTCAATTTTCATATCATTTTCCTCTTGTAGTTTTCATTTATTTGTTAATAATATTGTTTATATTTACCGGTAGAAATGTTTGTTCCAGATTCTATTGCAACCGTGAAAATTCTTTGCCAATGGCTGTTTCTTCAGTCATAACACAATATAAAGACTGAAGTATATCCTCTTTCCCATTGACTAATTCATCATAAAATGCTGCTTACATTTACCAACCGGCATTAGAATAACCGAATTCAAATTATTTGCCAAAACTCTTGGGATATTCTTAACCTTAACCACGGAAAGTCTTTGCTCTTATTCCTTTCAAATCAGTCAACGGTGCTTCTTTGCCTATTTTATTTAAAATCTGTAATAATTGCACCTGAGAAGAATATGTTTTCATTAATTTACACTCTTTATCAAATTCTTTTATTGACCGAGGTCTATTATGAGTAACATATATTTCAGGTATTTGGTTTAATTCTACTTTTGACTAATTACTTTCAAACATAACAACCTCATTTAAAGACAAATAACGACATAATTCTTAAACCAATGTATTTGTATTGATTCTTTCATTTCTCCAAACATCCAGGATCATCTCATATCTATTAAGTTTCATTCCAGGATATATGCAATTACTGGTGGAAAATATATATCCCCCACCTGTGTTTCCATTTTGAATCGCATATTTGGCAGAGTTTATTACTTCTTCGTCTGTACCTGTATCCATTAAGCCACAATTCACATTACCAATGAGACATATTCTATTACCAACCTTACGTTTGACTTCCGCTATATCTACGCCCCCTTGTGGGTCCAAAGAATGGATGGCGTGTGGGTTGGTCTCCTCCAACTGATCTAATATCGGCATGATATTCCCATCTGTATGTTTGATAACATAAAATCCCATATCCCTATATGCTTTAGTCAATCGTGCAAGAAAAGGTGTTATCACCTCGGAAAACATCAATGGGCTAATAAATGGTCCAGAATTAAAGCAGTAATCTGAACAAAGGGCAAATCCATCAAGTATGCCGTGCTTTTGATAAATTTCCGCATCTTTTATTGCATTATTTATCATATTATCAGCTTCAGCCAATATACTTTTTCGATCATCAACTAGTCGAAATGAAAATTCTTTCATACGGGACCCATCAGGTATGCTAAACGTTGCATCGCCATGACGCATAATAAAGTATCGATTACCTGTCTTCTCCCTTATGATATCTATAAGCCGAATTGTTTCCTCAACTGAATCTGGATTTGTATGAATAAAGATTGCATTATGTTCAAATCTCTCAGCGGTCATAATATAAATATCGGCTATCTCATTCCGATGTAATTTCTGTTCAAATGATGACATCTGGCCCCATTGAGAATAATTCCTGTGAAGAGGATGTATTTTCCCGAATGTTTCCATCGTTAAATAAAATACTAGCTCAAAATGTGGTACTCTTCCATATGATGGTCGATTTTCCAGTGCATTTATAAACTGATTTCTTGGTGATTCCACAATTTTTTCTACAACCATTTTTTTATTCTTTCAGTATAAATAGGTATATAAAGGATGAATTAATAAATCGAAAATCCGTACTTAAACATCGGAAACAAAGTCATGGAAAGTTAGATATATTTCGAAAATCTTACCTCATCCTTCATCTGATTTTTAATATTCCGAGAATTTATGGTTCCAAATTCATTTTATATTTTTGATCACCTTGACTTAGGAAATTATTATCCAACAATTCGATTCCTTTTTGTTTAGAAAGACCATTAGTATCTAATTCTATTTATGATGCAAATTTCTGTATATGCATATATAGAATATATTTTTTTATAAAATATTTGACTTATATACTTCGCTTTTTACCACTTGACAGCAAACTCACCATAATATTTCTTCATCTAGTTCAAGTATTATTCTTTGAGGAGTTTCAAGTTTATTCTCTCTCATGTCAATATAAATCAAAGCTTATGTTTCCTAATAAAAGCGTAATATTAATAACGGTATACCAACATCAATACCAAGGAAATACTATATATTATTTCTGATATATACTTTCAATTTTCAATAGTTTACATAATTGAATAAGTTCTTCAGTTACATTTCCATAAGCAATCGCATAATGCTGACTAAATAGATTTTGAATAAAGAATTCTGAATCTCCATCTAACTTCAGCATCATGAACGCATATGGAGGACAACCGACTTCATGAAAATCAGGTGATTCCGTAACTACTCCATGTGCAATATGCATCTTAAAACCATTATTTTTAGCTGCCAGCCGCATTATTGTGACATCCCCATTTTTATATGGAGAGCTATTTAATAATCCTTCATATAATGAAGTGTGCTTATTGATTACCGGTTTTCCCTTAGCATAGATTAATGGAGCAAATCCGCAAGCAGCCAATCCTATTTCCTGTTTCGTGAAATGATGAAAATCTCCATAACTAGTTACTTCACTAGTCATGTAGTGGAGAATTAATTGTGAAACAGAAAGTGGAATATCCCCTTCACAAGAAACTACCATTTCATTTCCAAGAATGGAAAGTGGAAGGCATGGAGCCAACCCAAATACCTTGGATAACTCATACTGACATTTAATTGTTATGGCGTCATATCTGCCTTCAACCGATAGCTCCTTAATTGCTGTATACATACGAAATACTTTATGCAAATCCGAATCATTAATACTCTGATTGATATTCCAATTCTCAATCATATGCATTAATTTTTGGACTTCACTTTCTGGTATATGTTCATAACGATTAATGATCATGTATTGATCTTGCTGATCGATCTCTACGCCTATTTGGTTCCTGAGCTGAGTATGATCAATAGTGCCGGTATACATCCCCATGGATGCATACCCGAATAATCCGATCCGGGATCGCGATAATAAGCGGGTTACTTTAGCTGCTTGTAAGAATGGAAGTATATTCTCTGCTACGTTTCGGTCTTCTGGCATTCCGTACGTAAAAATAAATTTGTAATCCATTTCATCCAGTGTTTCTCGAATAACCCCCGCAGCCGGCAAAGCTCCCAATGTTACTCGGCTTTTACCATCCATATATGTAGTGTGGCTCCATAACACTATCGGAATACTTCTATAATCCCGAATTACATCAATTAATAAGGGTGCCTCAACCCAGCTTATCAATGTAATGACAATACAATCGTAATCTTCATGTTTTAATAAATTGTGAGCACGCTCGATATCGGCAGATGTAGTAATTGGATCAACTTTTATTACGTCGAGATCAAATTTTTCCAAAAACGACAAAGATTCCTGTGCTTTTCGATCTATATCTTGAACAGGATAATCGGGATATCCAAAAGGAAGAAATACAATTCGTGGTTTTCTGATTTGCATAGTTACACCATTTCCTTGTTTATTGATTGGCTGAGTAGGATTGTTACGATCTCATGCGGAGTGCACATAAAAGAAACCTTTCCACTTTTAATAATCAGGTCTTCTTCTTTTTCTTCCAGGAGATTCGCTCTTGAAACTGCTGTAACCCACTCTGGGAATTGTAAATGCACAGTATGGCTTTTGCCGCTGGACTCGTAACCCCTAAATACTAGCTGCTCTTTATCTTCTGACAATTTAAATGCTGTCATCAGAAAATCGGATTGAACAGAAAAAAGGTCAGCTTCATTATTGAATAAAGTTTTGTTGGAATTACCTCTGATTGCATAAAGAGGATTATTTAAACTTAAACCTATCTTACTCAGCTCACCACAATTTTCGTTACCATTGTGTGGGTATAACGAATACTTAAAAAGGTGCGTCCCATGCTCATTTGCCAATTCTGTTTGCGTTGAAATTTCATATCCAGGAATACCTTTATTTAAACCATTAACCTGGTAATCCGTGTAATTTGAAAATGACCTTAGTAAAACTAGGTCAAGGCTCCCGTCACCAATCCAGTATCCTGGTGTGCCATAATTGAATAACGTAATACCATAATCGCTATCTGAACAATCCGCCCAGGTTTGTGCCGCAAAATGACCTTCTGGTCTGGAAGTAGCTGCGAATGGGGTTTCGTACGTATTTCTTACCTTTTTCCAATCCAAGTTTAGCGGGAATGATACTTTTATTATCTCGTCTCCTCCCGAGTAGTTGAGAATGGATGTATCGAAATCAATTCGTCGTGAAAAGTTTTGAAGAATGATTTTTCTTTTAATCCTGCAGTGTGGATAATTACATATCAAGGTACAAGATTTTCCTAATTCATCAACTTCCACTATTGTCTGCGCCAACTTAAAATCACTTGATTTGAATATCTTACCATTTAATCGGAGAGTTCCTTCCAAATCTGGATTGTCTTCTCCCAATGAAACTATGACATTTCCGGGATTTGATAAAACCTCCCGATTGTTATCTTTATCCCAAATTTTAGTCAGATCCCCTGAGCATGGAGACCATTCAATCTGATAATGCTCATTCTCTATAAAATTGATACTCTTTTTAGTAAATTTATTTGATCCCGGATTTGTTTCATTTCGAGAATACGCATAGCATCTAAATCCCATTGCAGGAATATTTTCTGCAATAAATTCTAAATAAGTTATATTGTTTTCTCGAATTACCCTAGAAGTAACATACTTTCCCATACCGTCATGTAATGTTATATTGTCATTACAATTTGAATTCAAAGGCAACCGGGTTATTTCTGACCGGGAAAAAGATAATGGATTGAAAACAAAAATTGACCTGGTATTGTCAGATTCATCCAATGGAAACAGCTTTCGCAATGTTGAGGCAATTATTTCTTGCGATTGTTCATATACGGTATTTAAACGCTCCATCGCACTTAAATGAACTGGATCAGAGTCACTTCCCCCTAATGTGTCATGAAATTGGGAAATAAGTAATTCCTTCCATAAATCCTCTATTTGTTTTTTGGGGTACTGTATTCCCTTGATAGAGGTAATTGCTGATATTGTTTCCAAATTCAATAAAGAAACTTCGGCCTTTCTATTCAATTTTTTAATTTCTATTCGGTTATCAAAAGTTCCTCTAAGGTCATATGCCAGGAAAGGAGGATTAAAATCCAAATTTAATTCCTGAATTTCTTTCTGACCATCTTTGATTATTTTAAAATAATCAAGTATAGTTGCAGTTTGACAAGTGAGTGCATATCTATTTAAATCTTTCAATATTTTCTGAAGATTTTCTTTCATTCCCTCAGAATCTAATTCCGGAACTGTAACATCATCTCCGAATGGAATTAATACTTGGTCTTGATCTGAAAGATCGAGTATCATTTTTACTTGTTCTGGTCGGTATCCGTAGCCACCAGCCAGCCAATGTGTCAGGATCTTTGATCCATCTGGGGAGATCCAATAAAAATCAAGTGGCATTTTTTCTATATCTAATATTGTTGGAATATCTCTCCAGAATACATTGTATTTGTATCCCGACCTCTTGAGAATTTGAGGAATTTGCGGAACTTGACCAAAAGTATCTATAAACCATCCACATTCACTTTGAATGCCAAATGTCCTTTTAATCCATTCTTGTCCTATGATTATTTGCCGTATCAGGCATTCTCCATTTGGGACAGAAACATCAGGCATAACATACATACCGCCAACAATGGCAAATCTTTTATCTTGAATCATCCTTTTAAGAACTGCTTTACTATTTATGCTTAGATCATCCCAAAACCACTGAAGCAATATAGTCTGGTCTTGTGTAAAACAAAATTCTGGGTCTTCTTCCAGTAAAGATAAAGCTTTATGAAGTATGTTAATGCACCATAATCGAGTTATCGACTCATTCCAATACCACTCCACGTCGATGTGGGAATGAGGCATTAAGAAAAATATTTTTCCGTTATCGTTATTAATTTCCATAGTATTATGCTAGGAATTTTCCAGAAACCGCTCCATCCCGACTAATTTTGTCAACAGAAACTACACCTTGATAAATTATCAGACAAGTCTCTGTTTCCAGGGTTTCACCAGCTTCCAAATGTGAGACACGTTTCTTCTCTAATGCTTCAGTTAGCTTTGCCGGATAACCTGTCCAAATTTCTACCGAGGCACAATACAAGTCACGCCAACCTCCATAAACTAGCCAAAGCCAAATAGACGAAAAGACCCTTTCTGAAAACGTTATCCCAATTCCAACTCCAGTCTTAGTATCAGTTACTGCCAACCAGCCATCAGTTAGTTCAATAGCATGGTGCAGTTCGTGCCAACCAGCCTTCAGATCAGGAACGAATCTCATATCAACAAGGTCACCATCCTTTTCCTTGGCTAATGGCCAGGAATAAGTAGTTCCTCGCAACCCTAGATGATTATTTGGATATGATTCTGCTACCCAAATAGTTTTGGCAGGAATATCAATTCTCGTATTCGGGTTAATCTCAAATGATGGATGTATTCCCCATAAAAAATCAAAGTCGTGGTAACCGATATTGGTGACTTTATGCTTTACATGTAATTTGCTTTCGCCTTTTAATATTTTGTACCATCGTTCTATCTGTAGTGGAGCAATAATGGTTCGACATGAAAGGTGAACTTCAATTTCATCATTTGTATTTTTAATTAATTCCCATTCCCATGGCAAAGACCAAACCTCCCCCAGGTAAGGATATTCTTCTCCTTGATGAGTGCATGCATGGCCTGTGGGTATCGCCTCATCGACTCCCCCCGTCCACCAATTATCAACATTGACTCCATAAACCGGTTGCCGTGGTAAACATCTTGGATGATGGTATAAGAACTCTTTTTTTGCCGGTTTAAATATTATGGAATGCAATTTCGCCCCGAAATCAGTCAGGATAGTTGCCTGAATAAGATCATTTTCCAGGATCAGGGAGTTTAATCCATGGGTCTTAATATTTGATATGATTTGGCACACTTTTCCTCACATACAGGCACTTTCAAGATAATCAATTTGTCATTTGCTATGCGCAGTGTTTCGGTTATTATATGTTTTGGTAAAATGTCAACTTTTACTTAACTTCCAAGAATTGTTGTCGCTTCCAAATTTGTTTCCAAAGAGCTTCTCTATCCCAGTTCATGAAGATAAATAGATCGCCTATTGTCATTCGTTTTCGCATAAGGGAAGCATTCATAAATGCAAAATGAGCCGCACTTTCTTGTACTTCTGGAACAAGCATTTCCCATTTAATCGGAGCATTTATTGCCTTCAAAATACTCAGTATTACGTCGGTTGATCTAATCTGGTTTTGTAGTGTTTTTTTAATTTGAGCCCAGTTTCTTAAAGCTTCCGAGAATTTTTTCCGGCAATCGTTCCATGTGTCTAGCTTTTGCTTATAATCCGACCAGCACTCTTCTCCTGCCTTTCCTGAAGGATCAATGGTTTTAAAGTTATCAAAAATCTGTTTCTTCATGATTTCAGGTTTAGGGTAGCAATTATCTAAAACAATTGATGTCGGATCAAATATCAGTAATAATTCCTGATACATTTCCAGTCCAACGATAGTAGCCAATGCTACCTGAGAACCGTGTTGCGGAAGGGGTAATTCTTTCATTTCAAATTGAAGGTCCAATACATGAGACATTACATGCTCAAACCCGGACATCGGCGTTGTAGCATGGGATAATGACATTGCTAATCCACCTAAAGCAATAATTTTTGCCAGGATGGACATACCTTCCGGTGTCCTATTATTAATTTCCTCCGTATATGATAAAAATATTTCGTCAACTGGACCCAATAGCTTACAAGCAAATTCTGTATATCCGGGATCCATTCCTAATTGATTAGCCAAATACCAATCCGGTAGGCTTACGAATCCTGCCAGCATATCCCCAACACCCGCAACCGTCATTTCCCGTGGTGCATCAGCAAGTGTTTCAAGATCGCATATAAGTGCGTCCGGATATCTTGAGTTTACTGTTCTTTTTACACCATTAATAAAAACTGGGGCTAAGCATGATGTGAAGGCACTCACACTATTGGCTGTTTGAAAAACTATAAATGGTAATTTTCTATCTGTTTCTTGTTGAAATAGGTAACATGCATGTTTTGCAACATCAGTTACTACACCTGACCCCACAGAAAGCACACAGCAGTCTAAGGTCAAATATTTTTTTGCGAACTCAATTTGGGACATATCTGTGTGAACTTGACCTAATTTATCTGCTTTAAGTGTAATGACCTCTACTTTCCACCCTTCCTTCTGCAGAATTTCCTCTAATTCTTTTTTGAGGTCTTGACCTTTTCGAACCATCCGCGTCTCATCAATGATTACAATCAGGGATGACGATTTTCTTACTCCTGCTGCCGTTAATACTTCACCTGTCTTATAAATTGCATCGGATTCGAAGAGCATAGTGCCAATTGGCATTTTCTCATTTTCTGGATACCCTGGTATTTTACTTATTTCATTCCAGAATTTCTTACCGTCTGCAGGATCAAATCTTAATCTCATGTGACCACCTTAAAAAGCATACTCATTGATTGTAATAACAAATTTCACAATAAATATTCAATATCCTCTTAATAATTATTTTGTAACCAGTCTCCAATTGCCCTTAAATTATCAAAAACATAGTCAGGTTTAAACTCTGATAGTTCGACATCTTCTCGTTTTGTTTCTCCGCTCAAGACTAAGCAAGTCGTTATCCTTGCGGACTGTCCTAAAGCGATATCTGTATAGAGCCGATCCCCAACCATCGCCATTTCATTTATTTCTATATTTAATTTCGCTGCCAGAGCATCAACTATAAAACGATTTGGTTTTCCAATAACGAGGTCAGGTTCCCGTCCGGTTGCGGTTTTTACAAAGGCAATCATTGCACCAATGTCTGGCATAAAACCATTTTCAGTCGGACAGTTATAGTCTGGATGTGTTGCAATATATGGTAATCCAGCACGAACATAATCGCACAATTTCCATAATTTCTTGTATGTAATGGATGTATCAAACCCAAGCACAACAATATCTGGGGTCTTATGTTTTATTTTTATTCCAAATTCCCGGAATTCAGAAATTACTTGAGAAGTTCCGACCAAGTAAACGCCTGCATTCGGATGATTTTTATGGATATATATAGTCGTAGCTTCACTTGAAGTAAATATAATATCGCTTGTAACAGTTAATCCTAGATTTGATATCTTGGAGGCATAATTATTCCTGTTTTTGGATGAATTGTTTGTGAGGAAAATATACTTCTTTCCCTGGATAATTAGAACATTTATAAAATCCAGAGAGCCATCAATAATTTGACTCCCGAGATTAAATGTCCCATCCATATCCAGCAAAAAACATTTTATATTCCTTAGAGAATTCTTCATACTCTTATACCCGCACCTTCTTTAAACACGGGTAATAAAGCGAAATATGTGGACCGATATAGATGATAATACTCATCATAAATTACTTGATTTTGAGCTATTGGCTGGGTTGTCTCTACGATGTTTACAACTTTATCGGTTGCTTCTTTAACTGTTTGTATTTGTCCAGACCCTACCAAAGCTAGTACACCTGCTCCCAAAGCAGCAGTCTCAACCGTCTCAGGCAATGAAACCGGAATACCAGTAACATCTGCTTTTATTTGCCGTCAAAGGGAGCTCTTTGCTCCACCTCCGACAATACGAATTTCCGATATATTTAATCCCATTTGTTGAATTTGATCTGTATTATCACGAAGCCCGTACGCACAGGATTCCATTAATGCACGAATAAAATGCCTGCGTTTATGAGCCAGTGTGAAACCCAAATATGTTCCCCTTGCGTCCACATTCCATGTCGGTGTCATTGCTCCCATAATGCAAGGGAGCATGATCAATCCTTCAGATCCCGGTGGGACTGCTGCTGCCTCATTGGAAAGGATTTGATAAATATCAACACCTAATTCAGTTGCTTCTTCGAATTCTTTATTTGCAAATTGGTCACGAAACCAACGGTACATTCCACCAGACACAAAACCAGGGTTCTCTAGCAGCCATAAATCAGGGTCAGCGTGGGAATGAGTTTCCAACAATCCTGTAGGGTCAAAGATAGGCCTGTTAATGGCCGCACAAACTGGTTCACCTGTTCCAGCAATGTCACATACCAGTCCGGGTGACACTACTCCCGCACCTAAACAAGCAGCATGTTCGTCACCACAACCAAGAATAATCGGAATAGAAGGAGCCAATGATAGTCTGTTAGCAAATTCAGATGATAATCTACCAATAATGTGTATGGCTGGGTAAATTGGAGCCAACTTTTCTATATCTATACCAAACGTACTGCAGAGTTCCACAGACCAAGTTTTTGTTTGAATATCCATTAACAATGTCGATGAAGCATTTGAAAAATCGACGCCAAATTCTCCTGTCAGGCAATATGCCACAAAACTCCCGGGTAGTAAGAAATGCTTTGCTGATTCATAAATTTCCGGCTCAATTTCGGCCAGCCAGAGAATTTTCGGAGCTACATGGGATGGATCCAGGTTTAAACCGGTTATGTTTTTTATTCGCTCTGGAGAAATTAAGTCCTCAATTACTTTGAATTGCTCGGTTGCACGTCGGTCCATCCATATGATTGCTGGGCGCAGCGGCCTTCCTTCAGCATTTAATACTACAAGGCCATCCACTTGAGCATCCAATCCTATGGCCAGGATATTTTTGGTATCTATTCCGGTTTTTGCAATAAGCCCTTTGATAGAATCTACTAAAGCATCAACCCAAATGTTTGGATCCTGTTCTGCCCACCCGGGTTTTGGATAATTTATCCCATAACTCGTGCTAAATTGTCCTTTCAGCTTTCCATCTACTGAAAGGAGAACGGTTTTTATACTTTGAGATCCAATATCGCATCCTATAACAAAATTCATATAGTTTTCTCTTTTTTAATCGAGAAAATTTCCTTGGAAAATTGGTAGATTGGAATCTATTAATCCCAATTGATTTGATCAGGATTCTTGAAATATGGATTACTCCAGGCAGATCGTCCATGATAATCAACCACTTCGATTCTTATCAGTTCCTGCCTAGGATTAATTTTGAAAACAGCTTCGGTTATTGGTTTTAACTTATGGACTTTTTCAAAGATATAGCTGGCACCTTCTTCAAAAGTATCTCCATCCCAAGCATTTACTGCCAATGGGCTGTAATGATATTGGTCGAAAACATAAATTGAACGGGCCGGAGAACTTTTTACAGTTAATAGATCGCCTTCGATGTTAATATCATGAATCTCTGGACCACTCGACGAATAAAAATCACCACTCTTAATTGCATTAAGAATGGAACCATGATCTAGTTTTACTGTCCTTACTACAATCCAACCACCACCGTGGTCAGCAGTTTTCCAATGAGCATCATCCACAGCATATCCCCATATTTTTTGACCTCGACTTGTGAGTGCATCCCAATGAGTAAGCGCGTGTCCTCTTTGTTGTTCTATCCAACAACCAGTATTATAAATTTCTATTCCATTGTGTTCAGCAAGCGGAAGCATGTCATCAAGCTGAAGATCGTGCCAGTAAGGATGAGCAATAATACTAATTCCTCCAACAGTTTTGATCGCATTGATTGCATCCTGGGGATCCCGTTGGGCTTCTATCGGCATTGAATCCAATCCAATCCCTAAAATATGAAATTCCTGGTCACCTCTTCTACATGTCAACTCTGTGCCCGGGATTGCCAATAGAGGCGGTTTTCCGAATTTTTCAGGGATGGTCAATCGATTATGATCAGTGATTACATTGAATGCATAACCATGTGATGAATACCAGTCCATCACTTCAATTGGAGAGCGAATGCCATCAGATTCAGTGCTGTGGCTGTGTAAATTTCCTTTATACCAATTTCCAGTTAAATTAAAAGGATGCAGTGAGGTTTTCATAATTCCTTTCAGAAAGTATTAAATATTACACAAATCATACGCTGCTTTCAACGCAAATAATGGTTCCCCCTTTGGTAAAAATTCGTGTCCGATATAACCGGTATACCCAAAATTCATAACAGATTTTACGATTTCAGCATAATTTAGTTCCTGGCTTCCATCGATGTCATTTCGACCAGGTACTCCTGCAGTATGTAGATGGGCAATGTGTTTCAGGTTGGTTTGAATTGTATGAATAACATCACCTTCCATGATTTGCATATGGTAAATATCATAAAGTAATTTCAAGTTCGGGGAATTTACCAAATCGCATACCGCTACTCCCCATAAGGTCCGGTCACATTGATGATCTGGGTGGTCAATTTTTGAATTTAATAATTCCAGTACGAGGGTAACGCCTAATTTTTCAGCTTGTTGAATTACCCGTTTTATTCCATTTACCGTATTTGCCAATCCAATACTGTCATCAATACCTTCACGGTTTCCGGAAAAGACGGTTAAATACGGAACTCGATATTTAGCTGCCATCTCCAATTGTCTTAATACTTCTTTTTCGAGGAAATCATGGTTTTCCGTTTTGTTAAAACCCTTTTCCAGAGGCCTATGACCAGCAACATTAACGATTGTAAATCCGGTATTGATGGCATCGTCCCAGTATTCAGTAGGAATAAGATCTACACCGTCATAACCAATTGCCTTTACTTCTCGCAACAATGTCAGAGGGTCTATTCCTCTGTTTTCAAAGCACCACCAGGAAAATGATTGTTTTACTTTAGACATAAAATTCCTCCTTGAATGGAAACTATCACAAATTTAACAAAGCATCAGATAATCCATTTAGGTCATTGTATATTAAATCAGGTTTGTACTGATCATCATTTATGGTTCCTGGGAGCGTATCTCCAGAAAGGATTAATACTGTTGGAATACCTGCATTTTTCCCCATCGGAATGTCCGTTTCCAATGAATCGCCAATGATCGCCATTTTATTTAGGGGACAACCTGTCATCTTGGAGGCAATTTCTGCCATGATCGGATTTGGTTTGCCAATCACAACTCCTGGAATTTTACCAGTGGCAGATTCGACATATGCAATCATTGGGGCGATCTCCGGCATAAAACCATTTTCATACAAACAAGTTTTATCTGGATTTGTGGCTATATATGGTATTCCAGAATACGCTAGTTCTGATAGTTTCCACAATTTATCATACGTGAGACCAGTATCAAATCCCAGAATAATAAATTCAGGATCCTTGTCGGTTAATTTGAAACCTCTGGTGAGGAACTCATCTTCCAAAGCAGGTGTTCCAATTAAGAAAATTCGTGCACCGGGTTGTTTCTTTTGTAAATACAGGGCGGTGGCTTCTCCGGAAGTAAGTATTTTATCCTTCTCTGTAGGAAGGCCAATATTGGTCAATTTTTCAGCTGTTATGCTTCGATTGATCGAGGAATTGTTTGTAACGAACAAATAATCTTTCTTTAAATCCCTGATAGTGTCTATCAATCTTCTTGAGCCACTTAAAAGCAAGTCACCCTTATAGATTGTTCCATCCAAATCCACAAGAAAGCAATCCACATTACTTAATATATCATTTGGTGAGTATTGCATTGGATACCTAAATCGGGATTGTCTTAATACCTGAAAGGACCTGATTGACGATATCTGGACGGTTTGACATAACACCGTTGACTCCAAGGTTTACTACCCTTCGGATATCTTCCGGCTCATCAGGGTCCCAAGCCCAAACCTGTATACCTGCCAGGCGAGCTTCATCCATAAATTCTTTGTCTATGTGTGGATAATAATATGCGACTACATTCGCACATGGAACTACCTGGTCCATTACTTGCTTCGGGGTCAAAGTTCCATCTTGTGGAGATGGATCTAAAACAGTCGGCAATCTGGGTTCCAGTTCTTTGGCTCTTCGTAATACATTTGGCGAAAAAGATGTGACCACAACTCTATCTACAAAATTTTCATTATGAAGTATTTTAACAACTTCTGCTGCGGTTTCCAGGGCTTCAGGTTCGGAACGCATGGGATCTAAGGTATGAGGCTCGAACTTTAATTCCAAACATAAACGAACAGAAGTTGGCCGAACTAAATCGATCACCTCTTTCAAAGTTGGAAGATGTTCTCCAAGTCCTGCATCAAAGTGTTTGGTATCTTCAAGATCAACATCCCAAACCCATCCTTTTCCAGATGTTGTTCTCTCAAAGGATTCATCATGCATAATTATCACTTTTCTATCTTTTGTTAAATGAAGATCCATTTCGAGGAATTCCACCCCAAATTCCATCGCTTTCTTGAATGCTAATATTGTATTTTCTGGATACAAACCTGAAAATCCTCTATGAGCTAGTCGTAACAATGAATACTTCATTTTTCCTCCAAAAATAAATAATTATTCCTTGTTGAAAATCCCCTATTAATTGATATAATATCATAAGACGTCATAACAACTATTATATTACTACGAGAATAAAAGTCAACTTTTTAATAATAAGAAACTTAATAGGCTAATAATTACTTATGCAATATTTATCTGTAACGACTTGGTGTCGACTAAATTAATACTGCATACATTTTTCTTTTATACATTATCAAACTGTGGAGAAATTGAATGATGCCTGAATTTATCGTAATGCTCACTTACAATGATCAAACGGTAATCGATGCATCAAAGATTTTTGAGGATTGTAAAGACCTTCCAGTTGCTCATTGGGGTTTTAAAGATGTTGGTCTACCTCCGGATAAAATGAAGGCTTTATTCAACGAGATGAAAAAAGCCGGGAAAACGACTTATCTTGAAGTCGTTAGCTTGACGGAGGAAGAGGGCTTGAAAGGTGCAAAGCTGGCGGTGGAAGCGGGCTGTGATGTGTTAATGGGAACGGTTTTCTTTGAATCCATTAATAAATACCTTACTGGTAAACCGATCAAATACTTCCCTTTCCCGGGGCACATACACGGTCACCCTAGTAATTTGGCTGGAACTATTGATGAAATTGTTGCTCATGCAAAACTATTGGAATCCCATGGTGTGGATGGATTGGATTTACTCACCTACAGATATCAAGGCGACGCATCAGTTCTCTTACAAAAAGTAGTGAATGGTGTATCAATCCCTGTTGTATCTGCCGGATCAATAGAATCACTTCAAAGAATTTCTGATGTATGGAAAACCGGTGCATGGGGATTTACTGTTGGAAGCGCCCTTTTTGATAAAAAGTTTGCTCCTAAAGGATCATTTGCTGAAAATATCCGGGTTGTTACAAATTGGTTAATTTCGAATACACAATTATCGGATGATTGAATACTTGACAATTTCAAATTCCATATATAATTTGTATATTCTGATATTTTCCAATGGTTCGTTATTACAACTAAATCAGATTTTCCTTCGAAGATGAAAGGAGGTTCTTATCGTAAAATAATGGATAAATTTGTTCCTGACAGAATTACGAAAAGTTGTTCATTTAATTCTACCTTCTAAGGAGTGAGAAAATGAAATTGAAACAAGTAGTTCTAATGTTAATAAGTGTTTTGGTTGTAGCGTCAATGATTGTGTCCTGCGCCCCACAACCAACACCATTACCACTTCCCCCCCTGCCAACAACTGAACCAGCTGCACCTGCGGCACCAGCGGCTCCTGCTGCTCCAGCAGCACCTGCTGTTGTAGGCAAACCACCAGCTATTACAGTTGCCGATATGCAAGGTGTAGCTCCCGGAAAATATCCCAACCAGTATGAAGTTTCTGAGTTTGAAGCAGCTACTGGTGGAAAAATGGAATTTTCAGGCCGTGCCACAATCGACCCGAAACTTGTAGAACTTTTCGGAGAAATTCCGGCCGATGTCACTGCTCGCCTGCCAGAAGAACCACTAGTAACAGTGCCATACGCTGAAATTGGTAAATATGGTGGTCAGTTGGAAGGTCTTTCTCTTGGACCAGAGAGTGGTAACTCAGAATACTTAAGCTGGCGTCATGCTAACCTGGTTCGTTATGGTGATGACCTTGTACAAATCCTCCCCAACTTGGTTAAAGATTATGTTGTTAGTGACGACTTGACTGAGTTTACTTTTACTCTTCGCAAAGGACATAAATGGTCCGATGGGAAACCCTTCACGTCCGATGATGTAGTATTCTGGTGGGAAGACATCATTTTAAACAAAGAACTAACCAAAGAAGTTCCTTCGGTCTGGACCTTTGGTGGTGAGCCTATGAAGGTGGTAAAAGTTGATGAAGTCACCTTCAAGTTTGTCACAGTAGCCCCTGCTCCGGGTATGATGCCCTGGTTAGCCCGAACCTGGATCCTTCCAGCTGCTCCAAAACACTGGCTTGAATCTAAACACATAAAGTATAACGCTGCAATCAACGACGAAGCGATAGCAGAAGGTAAACCAAGCTGGGTCGAATACTTCTACACCTGGTATGGTGAATGGGCAGATTCCGTTCATCGTCCTGGAACTCCACGACTTGAAGCCTGGTTGGTTGTTGAAGAAACTCCTGAGTACCAGATGGGTATGGCCAACCCTTACTATCATGTTGTAGATACGGCTGGTCAACAATTACCTTATGTTGACAGAAGTAAAGAAAACTACACTCAGGATAACCAGGTACTTGAGCTTAAAGTCATCAATGGTGAAATTGATCAAAAAGCTCAGACATTAAAATTTGCATCAGCGCCTGTTTTCAAACAGCATGAAGCAGATGGTGATTACAAAGCATACTTGTTGAAGTCGGCCAGCGATGGTATGAATGTAGCCTTCAACTGCACCAGCAAAGATCCGGTACTAAAAACTTTGTTCAGCAATCCGGATTTCAATTATGCTATGTCAATCGCTCTTGATCGCAAAGAATTCAACAAGGTAACCTGCTTCGGCGAGTGTGAGGAAATCAACACCGGTGTACCTATTCACCCGACAGCGAGTTTTGCCAAACCTGAATGGTATACCAAGGCAACTGAATACGATCCTGCTAAGGCGAATCAGATGCTTGATGCTTTAGGCCTGGATAAGAAAGATGGTGAGGGTTTCCGCCTTCGCTCAGATGGTAAGCGGTTAATTATTTTCGCAAACTATACCATCCAATCCATCAGCGCTGAAGCAATGGCTTTGATCAAAAGCTATTGGGAAGCTGTTGGAGTTAAGGTTGAATTGAAGGAAGTTGCGACAGAAGCCTACCGTGCATTAGTATCTGGAAATGATCATGATCTTGCATCATTTACCAGCGGAGGCACACTTGAGCCTTCATTCCTCGCCAACCAATATCGCTTCTACCCGCCTTTCGGTGATTCAGTACTCGAACCACAGTGCGGTTTACCCTACTACGAATGGCTGAAGAGTGATGGAGCAACTGGTGAAGAACCACCCGCTGATATGAAAGCACTTTATGATCTGACAAATCAGTGGAAAGTCACTTTACCTGGTTCAGCTGATTACATTAAACTTGGTCAGGAAATCGGTGATATTCATAGTAAGAATATGTATTTGATCGGTATCATTGGACCTGCACCGTCTGTTATGATTGTCAAGAACAGACTCATGAACTTCGTTTTACCGACAGTAACCGCTTTCGAGTTTTACCGGGAATATCCATTCCGCCCGGATCAGTGGTTCCTCAAGTAATAAAACAAATTCAATGTTATGCTATGGTTAGGGGGGGAACCCCCCTAACCATATTTTGAAAAGAAAGGGTGAACATGTTAAAGTTTGCTCTAAAGCGATTACTCATCATGTTGGTGATGTTAATCGGTCTTTCCCTGATTGTTTTTGTAATTCTTGAATTACCACCCGGCGATTTTGCTGAACGTTATGTTTTCGACCTAAGACAATCTGGCGCTCAGATTACTTTTGATCAGATTGATAACTATAGGCATATGTTGGGATTGGATAGACCCTGGCCAGTAAGATATCTTCAATGGATTGGTGGAATTGTTACCCGGCTTGATTTTGGATGGTCGTTAACTTACCGCATTCCTGTAACTGAGGTACTTGGAAGTAGAATATTATTTACTGTAGGTTTATCCGTTGTTACTATTGCTTTATCTTATTTGATCGCAATTCCATTGGGCATATATTCAGCCATGCACCAGTATTCTTTCGGTGATTATGTCTTTACTGTGTTAGGATATCTTGGAATGGCGACACCTGCCTTTCTTTTTGCGCTTATCCTTTTATATATTTCCACAATGTATCTAAATACAAGTGTTGGCGGAATTTTTTCTGGTGAATATCAGCAGGCTGCATGGTCTTGGGGAAAACTCTTGGATTTCTTTAAACACATGTGGATTCCAGTTCTAGTGTTAGGAACGTCCGGGGCTGCATCCACTATCCGGACCATGCGTGCCACCATGCTGGATGAAAAAAATCAATTGTATGTCACTGTCGCACGGGCAAAAGGCGTAAGTGAAAAGAATTTGATACAAAAATATCCCGTACGAGCAGCATTAAATCCAGTTGTTAGTACAATTGGTTGGGAATTGGCTTCAATTGTGTCAGGCTCACCAATTACTGCTACTGTACTTGCACTACCTGATATTGGACCTGTATTTCTTAAAGCTCTTCTCAACCAGGACATTTATTTGTCTGCCACAGTTCTTTTAATTTATTCCTCTTTGACAATTATTGGGACTTTTCTCTCAGATATCTTACTAGCAGCCCTTGATCCACGCATCCGATTTGGGGGGGGTGCACGATGAACTCAACAACTAGCTCCACTAAGACCTCTGACCCTAAGCTCCGTGAATTGAATACAGAACAAAAGAAGAAGGAAGCTTACTACACCGCAACACAGTTACAACTAATGTGGTGGAAATTCCGCAAGCATCGTGTAGCGATAATCGGCTCATACGTACTTGGATTATTTGTTTTTATCATGCTTTTTTGTGAATTCCTGGCACCTTATGGATCTCAATCCAGAGATGGCGATTATTTATTTGGAGGACCACAGAAAATTCATTTTAGCGACGTCAATGGCGATTTTATTGGACCATTTATATACAGCATGACCACCAAATTCAACAAAGAAACGATGCAATTGGACCTAACTGAAGATACAACAACTCCACACAAAATTCGGTTTCTTACCAAGGGAGAATCCTATAAATTGTGGGGAATCTTTAAGAGTGATTTTCACTTGTTTGTGGTCCCCGATGGTTATCTGCACCTGTTTGGAACAGATAGCCTGGGAAGGGATGTTTTCTCCCGAACCCTATACGGTATCAGGACATCGATGACAATTGGCTTGTTAGGTGTATGCATATCATTTCTAGTAGGATTATCTTTGGGTGGTATATCCGGCTATTTTGGTGGAGCCATTGACACTATTATTCAACGAATTATTGAGTTTATTCGGTCAATTCCAACCATACCATTATGGATGTCTCTAGCTGCAATTTTGCCTAAAGAATGGTCTCCTCTCAGGGTCTATTTTGCAGTGACAATTATTCTCGGTTTTCTTACCTGGACAACTCTTGCTCGAAGAGTGAGAGGAAAATTGATCTCGATGCGTGAGGAAGATTTTGTTTTTGCTGCCCGCCTTGCCGGTAGTGATGATCTTCGAATTATCTGGCGGCATATGCTGCCCGCTTTCCTGAGTTATATCATTGTTGACCTTACCATCTCTTTTCCGGCAATGATACTTGGGGAGACTACCTTAAGTTTTATTGGATTAGGTCTTCGTGAACCAGTAGTCAGTCTGGGAGTATTACTCCAGGCAGCACAAAACATAAAAGCCATTGAAGAGCATCCCTGGTTATTCATACCAGCGATCTTCGTCGTGATTAGCGTTCTGGCATTCAGCCTGGTTGGCGATGGAATGCGTGACGCTGCTGATCCGTATTCGCAATAAGAGGAATCTCATGCAACTTGAGAATAATGAACTGATCCGTATAAACAACCTTAAAGTTACTTTCGCCCTTGATGAGGGAACCGTCCAAGCTCTGGATGGTATCGATATGACCATTGGGAATGGAAAGGTAATAGGTGTAGTTGGCGAAAGTGGTTGTGGAAAAAGTATTACTGCAAGAAGTATATTAAGAATTATTCCATCTCCCGGAAAGATAGATGAAGGGGAAATCCTACTCAGAACAAAAGTAGGCTCCCCGGATGGAAAAGACTACCTGCTTGATATAACGAAATTAGATCAGGATAGCGATCTACTTCGACAAATTCGCTGGGGTGAAATTTCCATGATCTTCCAGGAACCTATGACATCATTTTCCTCTTATCATACTCTGGGTGATCAGATCAGCGAAGCAGCCATTGTCCATACAAAAATATCTAAACCCGAAGCGCGAAAATTAGCGATTGAAATGTTGGATCGAGTGGGAATCCCCAATGCATCCACCCGGGTCAACCAGTATCCTCATGAGTTTTCTGGTGGAATGCGTCAGCGCGCAATGATTGCTATGGCATTGATTTGCAATCCTTCATTGTTAATCGCTGATGAACCTACAACATCTCTTGATGTAACTATCCAGGCCCAGATGCTTGAATTGATGCGGGATTTACGAGAGGACTTCGGTTCAAGCATCTTGTTTATCACTCATAATCTTGGTGTGATTGCACAAATTGCTGATGAAGTGTACATTATGTACCTTGGAAGAATCGTTGAAAGTGGGACTGTAAAAGATATTTTCTATAATCCCAAGCATCCTTACACTGTGGATTTACTTCAGGCCATCCCCAAGATCTCTGGTGCAAGAAAAGATAGATTGGTAGCCATTGAAGGAAATGTACCGAGCCCATATGATCGACCTTCAGGTTGTCCATTCCATCCAAGGTGCAACCGGTTTATAAAAGGTGTTTGTGATATTCAGGTTACAAAAATGATTGATTTTGGTAATAATCACAAAGCTGCTTGCCATCTGTATTAGTTGATAACATATTACCTTAATATTCGGGAGTAATTGAATGGTTGAAGAAAGACAGAAGCTCATTCAAGTCACAAATTTGCGAAAATATTTTCCCATTCGCCAAGGCACCTTTGGAACATCAAAAAAGGTCGTTAAAGCGGTGGATGATGTTAGTTTTTTCATTTACAGAGGTGAAACATTTGGTTTGGTGGGCGAAAGTGGATCCGGTAAAACTACCACCGGGCGTTTGATATTGCGAGGTTATGAACCTACTTCTGGTGAAACTATTTATCATTTAGAAGGGCGTGAACCTCTGGATGTTGCGAAATTGAACCGTAAAGACCTTTGGGATTTTCGTAAGCATGCACAAATGATATTTCAAGATCCTTACTCCTCGTTGAACCCGCGTATGACCGTGCGGGATATCATTGCTGAACCGCTTATTGCTACACACTCAGCTCAAGGCGAGGAAGTATCTACAAGGATCAAAGAAACTGCAGGACGTTGCCAGATCAGCATTGAACATTTGCGCCGATATCCACATGCTTTTAGTGGAGGTCAACGTCAAAGAATTGGTATTGCCCGGGCTTTGGTTCTTCGACCTGAATTTATCGTTTGTGATGAACCGGTTTCCGCATTGGATGTTTCCATTCAAGCTCAGATATTAAATTTATTAAAAGATCTTCAATCTGAATTAAATCTTACCTATCTTTTTATTGCCCACGACCTGAGTGTTGTTGAACATATCTGCAACAGAGTTGGTGTGATGTACCTGGGCCGGTTGGTGGAAATGGCTGAGACGGATGAACTATTCTATAATCCATTGCACCCATACACAGAAGCATTAATGTCCGCAATTCCGGCTGCAGACCCGGAATTGGTAATGAAGCCAATAATGTTGAGTGGTGAAATTCCAAGCCCTATAGATCCTCCTTCAGGATGCTCTTTTCATCCACGATGTAAATATGCTCAGGATATTTGTAAAACTGATCGCCCCGAGTGGATTGAGGAAAAACCTGGTCATTTTTCTTCATGCCACTTTTCGAAGGAATTGTCCCTCAAAGGATTTGCATAGTTAATTTCATATTATACGTTTTTGGGATAAGAAAATTTCACTAACAAATACTAGCTGGACAGTATTCTCCAGCTAGTATTTGTTTATTATTAATTGGCTCTCTTAAGTAAAGAGTATCAACTCATATAACCAAGTTATATTGCATCCACAAGTTATATTGCATCCACAAGTTTTCTCGCCACCTCGGGATTATCGCCCATAATGCCATCAACTCCGAAAGCGATCACCTGTTCAATTTCACTTCTTTCGAATGGATTCCATGACCACATTGCAATCCCCGCTGTATGCAAACCATCCACAGCTTTTTTATCTAAAGTATGAAAATCAGAAAGCATGATAGGTGAATTCAAAATATTAGCCTGTTTTATGGCTTCCGGGAGGTTGAATTTACTATCATCTGGTAAGCGTTCTCTGGTTATGACCAATTCTGGGCATAACTGCCTCGCAACAGCACAGGCTTCTGGATAGTATGAAGAGATGCTCGCCCACTCGAATGCATTGTACTTTTTTAACAAATCCATTAGTTTTTGGGCTATTATTTTTGCCCGTTCTACTTCACCGCCTTTTATTTCAAAACACATTTTTATGCCTGTTTCAATAGCAAGATTAATTGCCTCTTCCGTTGTTGGAATCGTCGCACCCTTGATATATGGCCTAAAATGATATCCGGCATCAAGAAGTTGTATATCACTAAGTGTGTGGTCATGGACATATCCTGTCCCGTTGGTTGTTCTTTCCAGACGATGGTCATGGATCATGACCAATTCCCCATCGCAGGTCATGTTGATATCCAACTCGAGCATATCAGCTCCAGCTTCAATTGCTTTGCGATAGGCTAAGATCGTGTTTTCTGGTGCCACCACCGAATAGCCCCGATGGGCAATCACTAATGGTTTTTCAGGACGGACCCAAGGGTTCATTATTTTTCCTTTCCTATAATTAAGCTGGATTGCAAAGTTGATTTACTAATTTTACTGCCAGAGTTGGGTCATCTCCCATCACACCGTCAGCCCCTGTTTTGATGGCAGGAACAATCTCTTCTTCGGTGGTTGTAGGCCAGGCCCAAAGCGCTATACCCTCTTCACGCATAGCTTTTAGTATATTTGGATAAAGATATTTATAGTGTATTTGAAGCACATTTGATTTCAAATACCTTACCTGCCTAAATGCTTCATCCAGATCCGGTTCAACATCGTCCGGTATTCTTTCCGGAGCTAGCATCAATTGTGGAGCCATTTTTTTGGCTTCTGCCAGTGATTCATGGAAATAAGATGACATAAATGCCCATTCAAAAGCATCTTCTTTCCTGAGTGTCTCAACTAAACGAGTGGAAATTTCCAATGCGCGATCAGTGTTTCCACCTTTCACCTCAAAACACATATATATATTATTCTTCTGACCAAATTGAACAGCTTCCTCCAATGTAGGTATCTTTTCTCCGGCATATTTCTTATCGAACCAGGATCCTGCATCAGCTTTACGTAGCTCATCTACTGTATACTCGTGCACTTTCCCCGTAATGTCAGTCGTACGCCCAAGCTTCCAATCATGGATAATAACCAGGTGTCCGTCTTTAGTAATATTTACATCCGTCTCGATCATTTCAGCTCCGACTTCTTTCGCCAACTCATATGCGACAAGAGTATTTTCCGGAGCAAGTATTCCATGCCCCCTGTGAGCAATTACTAATGGTCTTTTCTCGCGTATCCAAGCATTTGACATTGTCATCTCCCATTTTTGTTTGTAAGCAGGATCTCTATACTGGTTATGTATAAGCAATTATATATTTAACCTAACCATTCCTCAAAATAACTTACTGCCTTAAAGATATTATCTGAAGTTAGCCTCTAATAATTAGATATTCATATCCATTTAATTCTTCCCATATTCTAATTCCTCTTATAAAATTGAGTTTAGTAATTGGTCTTTGCACGGAAATTTTTCACGTTTGAATTTCCACAGAGATGTAAAAAACCAGATTCTTTCAAACAAAACTCCTTTACCATAGGTGGTATCTACTATGCGCAGTAATTGATTTTCGTAACACTTATATTTTTCCTCTGGGAGTAAGACAATAATCATTTTATAAAGATTGGAGCAATTATGACAAAAATCGCGATCGTAGGTGCTGGTTTAATGGGCTCTGCTACCTCATTCCCATTATCGGATAATGGACATAATGTCCGGTTGGTTGGCACCCATCTTGATTATGACACCATTCAAAGTTGTAAAGAAATGAACTACCATCCGCGGCTTAAACGACAGCTCGCTCCGAATGTAACACCTTATTATATTGAGGAAATTGCAGAAGCATTGGATGGGGTGGAAGTTATCCTTAGCGGGGTGAATTCTTTGGGTGTTCACTGGATGGGGAAAACATTAGGTCCGTATCTTCAACCAGGACAGACAATTATTGCAATTACCAAGGGACTCGAAGTGGATATAAATGGAAATTTATCCATACTGCCTGATGTATTACGGAGTGAGTTACCCCGAACTATACAAGATCAAATTTCCTATGCAGCAGTTGGAGGACCTTGTATTGCGGGAGAGTTAGCTGGTCGGCGTAACAGCCTGGTTGTATTTGGTTCACGAGACCCGGTAACAGTAAATAATTTGGCAAACATTTTTCGTACTTCTTATTATCATATTTGGACAACAACCGATCTTATCGGCCTTGAGATCTGTGCCGCATTAAAAAATGCATATACTCTCGCTGTCGGATTTGCTTCAGGTTTGTTAGAAAAATCAGGCGGAGTAGATAGCTCTGGAGCATATATGCATAATCTGGCTGCAGGTGTATTTGGCGAAAGTGCTACAGAAATATATAAAGTATTACAACTTTCTGGTGCAAATCCATCATTTGCTTACGGGTTACCAGGAGTAGGAGATATGTATGTAACCTGTATGGGTGGTAGAACCGTTAAATTGGGTAAGTTGATCGGAGAAGGAAATAGTTATTCTAAAGCAAGAATGATTATGGCAGGAGAAACACTTGAAGCAGCAGAAATTATTCGTGTAATGGGAGATGCATTACCGGTAATGGAATCCAAGGGGCTTATCACTGCCATGGACCTACCATTAATGCGTTTTTTAATCGACACAATTGTGAGCAATAAAACACTAGAAGTTCCAATTGAAAAGTTTTTCGGTGGTTTACAAATACTTCAGTAGAAAGATTATAAATGCAATCATCCCTGAATCAACCTCCATTCGCCCCATTTCAAAAAGGCCGTGATCTTTATAACCGCGCTTTGATCGGTCCAGTTGAGCGCAATCCGGTTTTCGCTCAAATTCATGAGTTTACCGCCCATGAATTACACATCCCTAAAAGCATTTTTTATACACGACCAGATATTCGGATTCCAGCCCTTCTTGGAGTACAGGCAAAATATGACCTGGACCTCCCCCTATCAACTTATGATGTGTACAACATCGAGGCAGAAAGTCTTGGACAATCAATTATCCTAAGTGATGATTGCATGCCTGACATTGACCGGTCTCACATGCTGATTCAGGATAAATCTGATATCCGCAAAATAAAGACGCCAAATTTTGAATCATCTGGTCGATTTCGTAATGTGGTTGAGGGAGTTCAGTTATTTAGTTCTTTAACAGGATTCGAACCTGGTTTGGAGTTTTGTGCCCCATTTTCTCTGGTGGCTAATATTAGAGGAATAGAAAATTTTATTACGGATATTTATACCGATCCTGAATTTGCGCGGGATTTGATGAATAAAGTGACGGAGGAAGTCATTGCTCCTTATATTATTTTCCTTAATAAACTATTTCCGAACGTGAGCAAGTTTGGTGGTGCAGATGCGACTGCATCTTTTCCAATAATTAATTACAAAATTCTTGAAAACTGGTGTGCTGCCCCAATACTCAGATTACGAGAACTTACTGGCTTGGATGTTTATGTTGGGAACTGGGTTGGAGAACGATATCTAAAGAATCCCATTCAAATGCTTGATTTAAAATTAAAAGTTGCGTCAACCACAATTCAGGGCCAGGATCCTGATGTAGAAGCCTTAGGCCCTGAATTTTTCAAAAATTTTGCAGAAAAATCAAATATACCTTTGGTTTTGGGTGTTGGAGCGGCTTTTCTTGCTCAAGCCACTCCCGATCAGGTAATTGAAAGAGTCAAGCACTATGTTGAAGTAGGTAAAGCGGGTGGAAAATTTGTATTGTATTTATGCAACATCAGCGCTGCAACTCCTCCCGAAAATATTCGAGCTGCTATAGAAACTGCTCATACTTTTTGAGGTTTTTAAATTATATGAAAGATAATTCCTGAAATAAATTTCAGGAATTATCTTTTCTCCCGTTATGAACCTTTGTTGTATTTTTTTTCAATTTCAACGATCTTATCAGTCTTTCGCGTGGATTGTCCGCCTTGAAATTCTGATACAAGCCATATATCGATCAATGATTTTGCCAATGCAACACCAATAGTTAATGCGCCAAATGTAATTATTTGTGCATTGTTACTTTTTCGTGCTCTTTCAGCAGAATAACTGTCACTTACGTTGGCGGCGTAGACTCCTGGAACTTTATTAGCTGTGATTGCCATACCGATTCCAGTACCACAAATTAAAATACCTCTTTCATTTTTTCCATTAATAATAGACTCGGCCACTTTTAATCCGGTGTCCGGATAATCAATATCCTCATTTAAATTCACACCGAAATCATCTATTTCAACTTTGACAAGAGATTGATTTTGTAGATGCTCTACCAGACTTTGTTTTAATGAATATCCTAAATTGTCAGATCCTATGGCGATTTTCATAATACTCCTTGAATATCTTAAACCTCGTTTTGCAATGGTGTCAAAACTGTATTCCTAGAGATCGAATTCAAAATGGATCATACGATCAACACTCTCAAAATAATCATTTTGCTTCAGCAACTGGGTTATTTTTTTGATGCAAAGGCAGCATCAAAAGCAATATCTGATGATGTAAAGTCTTGCGATTTGATCATCTTAAGTGCCTCAGGTGCCCCCCATTCACGGTTCATACCACTATCTTCCCACTCGATGGATAGCGGCCCCTGGTAACCAAACCTGTTCAATGCGCGGATAAGTCGATCCCATTTTACGTCACCATGACCCGGGGACACAAAGTCCCATCCTCGGCGATGATCTCCAAAGTCCAGATGCCCACCAAGTATACTATTCTTCCCGTTTAATTGAATTCTGGAATCCTTAACATGAACATGGTAAATATATTTTCCAAATTCGTTTATGAATTCAACAGGGTCTATGAATTGATGAATAAAGTGAGATGGATCAAAATTAAAACCGAAGGAAGGGTGAAACTTTAGGGCTTCCAATGCCCGTTGGGAAGTGACCAGATCATATGCAATTTCTGTTGGGTGAACTTCAAGAGCGAATTTGATCCCATTTTCCTTGAAAACATCCAGAATCGGAAGCCACATATCAGCAAAGAATTTGTAGCCCCTATTTATCATATCCTGGTTGGTGGGAGGGAAAAAATATAAGTTCTTCCAAACCGGACTACCTGTAAAGCCATTAACTATCTTTACTCCCATCATTTTCGCTGCAACAGCGGTATCTTTCAGTTCTTGCTGTGCTCTAGAACGTACACCATTAGGAGACCCATCACCCCATAAACGATCAGGCAGCACTTCCCGATGTCGTTCATCGATTGGATCATCAGCGACGCATTGTCCAACAAGGTGTGCACTAATTGCATAGCATTTGAGATTATATTTGTCGAGGATGTCCCAACGGCTTTTGATATACCCATCACTAACTAATGCTTTATCAACTTCAAAATGATCCCCCCAGCATGCCAGTTCCAGTCCATCAAATCCCCAAGCGCTGGCTTTCTTAGCGACTTCTTCCAACGGTAGGTCAGCCCATTGCCCGGTAAATAGTGTAATCGGTCTGCTCATAATCAAATCCTTTCAATATATTATTAAGAATCAATGTTCTAAAATAGTTCTATTTTTAGCTTAGCTAATTCATGATGGAGAATCCGTTGCAAAAAATAACTATATATATGACCTTTCGCAAATGTACCTTGATTTGGTCATTTTTATCAAGAACTGTCAATCAAGTTAAGTGACCAAACCTATCTTAATATGAAATCTAAATGCTGAAAAGTCATTTTTTCAGCTACAACATAGTATTCCTTATGGATTATAATCCAGCCTATGTTAATTAATCGAATATTTAAAACACTGTTATTCTCTGTCGTGATTGTCATAAATATTTTTCCTATACAAGCCTATGCGCAAGAAACAAGCCCTGTGGATAAGCTAATTGTATATATCAATGCTTATAGAGAATCCAAAGACCTGGGAATATTAACCCCTAACCCCCACTTAATGGCTGCTGCCCAGGCTCAAGCAGATTACCTGGCAAAAACATATAATATTGACAAAGGCGGAGATGGAAGTATTGGAGAACGCCAAACATCCCCAAAGGACCGGGCTTACCAGTATGGCTATGCTCCCTGGGAACAGTATGAAGTTGTTGAAAACTGGATAGTTTTAAATAAAGATTATCCATTGGAAAATGTCTTAACTAATGATTGGTGGCGGAAAGAATATCAGCAAAAGAATTTCCTGGATGGATGGGGCTATACAAATAAAGACATTGGCGTAGGTATCGCCCAACAAGGCAGTGTCGTATTCTATATTGTTGATATTGGATACACATTTGCCTCAGCAGGTATGATCATGTCGACTAATGAGGCAGGAGAAGTCTTTTCTTATACTCCGGTGCTTACATCCACCCCAAACCCAGATGGATCTATAATTCACATTGTCAAAGAAGGCGAAAGTTTGTTATTAATTGCACTTTCTTATAATGTCCCGTTACAAACAATAAGGGAGTTCAACGGGTTTACAACACAAGGGGTCATCATCGTTCCAGGACAACAAATTGTAATAAGAAAATCATTTTCAGACACATCTACTGGTCAGGCAAATATAACCTCTACAAGTCAACCTTCTTCCACTGCAACAACTGCACCATCATTCACTCCACGACCTCCAACGACAGCAACACCTTCCCCGACCCCCATTCCACTTACTGCTACATCCACACCTACACCAACACCTTCTTTTATTAGTCAGGTTTCACTAGGCGGAGTCGGGCTATTTATATTTTTTTTGGGAGTTGTAGGCTTGGTAATAATGTTAATAATTTCCAGTCGACGGTCAAAAAATCAGCAATAAAATGGATATATGGTTTTATATCAAAATCATCTGATTCAAATTTGATTGCTTAATTATAGTTAATACAAATAGGAATTATTAATATGTTATTTATTGTTTACTTTGGATGCTGACGTAAACGATTTGTCTTTCGTTGATGTCTGCCTATCGTCTTGAGTCATATCATAACTGAACAGATGTTAAATATTCCAATCTCAAACAATTATCACATTCATGAAGGCATCCAAAGAATTATTTCAAAATCCCAATTTGATTGGCTAAACTAGAGAATTGGATTTTACCTTGAAAACACGCTTCATAATTATTATGGGCGTTACCGGTAGTGGGAAAACAACAATCGGTAAACCTCTTGCGGATAGATTGGGGTGGGATTTCTATGATGCGGATGACTTTCATTCAAGCGCGAATATTACTAAAATGACAAATGGGATCCCATTAACTGACGAAGATCGCCTGCCATGGCTTTTATTACTCAGGTCGAAGATAACAGATTGTTTGGAAAATGGGCACCCTGGTATTCTAGCCTGTTCTGCCCTCAAAGAGAGCTATCGACAAATATTGTTATCAAACGACGTAGAAATTCAAATTGTATATCTAAAGGCTAGTATTGCTTTGGTCTGGTCTCGAATCACGACACGCGTAGATCATTTTATGCGGCCATCCTTGCTCCAGAGCCAATTCGATACTTTAGAAGAACCAAAGAATGCCATCTTTATGGATGTTGGATACTCAGTTGACATTATTGTTGATGAATTAATAAAAACATTGGAGGGACCAACACAAGATAGATAATAGTTATGAATCAATGGTGATAAAACTTGCACGCAGCTTTAATCGTCGTTGATAAATTGGGGGTTGCTTTGATTTTTTTTCAAAAAACCCATTGCAATTTTCCGTGACAGTAAACAAGGGAAATATTATCTGCTTTGTAATCCTAATTAAATTATTGATAATGTTTTCTTTATAATAATATGTTCAGCACAGTAGAGTTAATATTTATAACAATACTTGTCATACCGATACCATCATAAATTTTATGATTTGCCTAAGCCCGATTCTTATCCTCGATATTTTTAAATTGTAGTAATAAAATGCAATTGTGTGATAAATATATAGAGATAGTCATTCAAGCCTGAGCTCAAATCTAAACCTGCAATCATATTCAAACCACATCGGAAAGTTCGTGCCCCAAAGATTGTTAAGTAAATTAATATGCATACCCTGACTGATCTGTGGTTGATCATTGTTGAAATCTAACAAAGAGGGCTTGCCAGGTGAAACTAAAGAAGCGTCAAGGGAAATAATTCTAAGAAGGTTGGTCTGATCCTTCCAACTAATATATTTTCCAATTGCATGTAAATGACGATTGCCAAATGGGACAACATCGTTTGGATTTAATTCTTCGCCCATTTTTTCAATGCACCACTCCTCTTTCCCCGTTACAGGTGGAATAAATGATAACCAGATAGCTTCCGGCAGGCGACAAGCAGGCTTATGGAACCACTGCAATTCCACCTGGATAAACGGTTGATTAAGTTTAAATTTGTATTTTATCCAAAAATCACGTGGGCATCCGTATTCTTGAGAACTGATAGGATCTGCGATAAGATGGAAAAGATAGTTACTATCCTCCTCTGTCGTCTGAGTAAAACTATCGACTACCTTCGGCTGCCAAAAACGACTATCAGGATTCGATAATTCCAATCCCGGTTTGGTGAAATCTTCTCTCGCCCATCCATTGTTACGCTCAGAAGGAATAATATACTGGTTAAAAAAGCGCTCGTAATCAGCTGCTGAGAATGTCTGATACCACAGCCAAACCAAAGGATTATCGTGATCTGCCCAATTTCTTGGCTGGTTATCCAGTATTAACGAATTTAACGAACCGGTCTGCGGATCGAAGTAAAAATTATATCCATTAAAATGCTGTGTTTCACCTGGATGTGGATATTTTGTCCATTTGGTAAGATCAGGTTCAGCCGCTTGAATTGACTTCAAATGTTGACGAGCTTCATTTGCTTGGGAAAGGTCCTCAAGTGCGTTTACTGCTTCCTGAGGATAAGATCGTTTTTCATTCCAAGAACTTTGGAATTTTATAAAATTATCTTTACCTCTAGCTGATTTAAAATCTGTCGCACTATAATTTTCGTGGTCGTTTAGGTAAGTTTTCTCATCCATACCCCAGGTATGCTCAGGAACCATCAATAAGCGACGGCTGAATCGTTTAAACCGAGCGTCCGTGCAAAGCCCAGGTAATTCCCTCAACCACTTTTGCCGTAAACGACTCATTTCTTTAAATTGGCTCACTTTGATCGGATCACTGCCGACTCCATGAATCCATGTATCCCCAATTTCTTGCGTCATCACTGGCAAACTGTCTCGAATGGGTGCAAGATTAGCCGCAAATGCTCCCAATGTTGAAGCAAATATTTGTGCATCGAGGAATTTCTTGGTTAAATCGGAATAAACTGCCATCACTTGAGATACCGATTGTGGGCCAAGATTATCACTGGTATGACCAAATGCAAGTGAATCCTCAATGCCGGGGATAGTAAAAGTACTTCCATACCCACTTTCATACATTACTACAATTTCGGACCCGGACGGGTCTTGCCATCGGAATAGTGGAGGTACTCCAGGTACTGTCGAGCCGGGATTGACACCGATGTGGAGAAACTGTATTCCTGCTTCTGCCAATAATGGGATAATGCCACGGGTATGACCAGGAACATCTGTCAACTTAGCTGCAATGGTATGCTTTCCAAATCTTTTATCTAATTCTTCAGATAGGGAAAGGCCGAATCGAAACATGTCGACATCCATCAATTCGGAATGTGTGGTGAATGGCAACCCGTGCCAGGTAATATCACCAGCCAGGATGGCATCTTCCATAAGTTTGCACTCAACGTTGGTAGCTTGCTCTAAATACTCATAAATCAGAAAAGAACCTGTCGTCCAAATAAAACGTTCCTGTAGATTTCTTGAAGTCATTTCCTTGGCTACCTTTAAGGCAGCAGGAATATATCCTTTAAAATAATTTTGTAAAACAATATTGGCGTAATCTGTAAAGCCAATATCCAGATGAGTTTTAAAAATTAGGTGGATTTTTTGAGTCATTTTTAAGATTCTCTCCGAGCTCGAGATAAATTATTTTTCGGTCTGGAATTAGTAAATGATGGCTAATAGCAATCTCGTAATAACATAAATTTTAATAATTTTGTCAAAGATCCGTTACAGATTATAAACAATTCAAAATAATGGATTTCACTTAATAATTCCTAATTAATCCAAGAAATGTTTCTTTTACATAACTATAATATAATCCTCGGTAATTATCAAAAAATAAGCCTCATCCGTGAGGATAGGGCTAGATATAGGTGTGGCTGATGGGGGTCGAACCCACAACAACTTGATCCACAGGAGAAAGAACGTATGTTCTATATATCCAGGAGGTGATAAACATTCCATTATGTCCACGGTCCATGCTTAGGACCGTCCATGATTTCTATTGTTTCTACTGGTTTTTTCGGTATTGCACATGAATTGCACACGACAATAATTAGTAGAATTAACCTGGAAAGGCGATTATATTTCCCCACAAAACGAACCATCTATCAGAACAACAATTTAATCCACACCATTGAAAGAATTATATTTTTAGTTTATCCAATTCTTTGATGCTTAATAACAAGTTGTATTGCATTTTACAAATTAATTGGTGAATAAATTCATTAATACAAAATTTACCTAACCGCCTTTCTAGGGGTATCAAATAATGTAATCAGATTACAACAAAGGGTTAGTACGTAAAAGTATTTTCTTTTTTCGATTTCCAGCAAAATTAATATGTTTTTTCTATTGCTGATGCTCGTTGAATTCGTCCATATATTCCTTGATGGTCGGCAAGGCAACCAGACGTTCATAGAAGAAATTGTTGACTACATTGATCACCATCGCACGCGCTGCTTCAGCTTCATTGGTTAGTATCTCCTTCCCTACCGGGTTGGATAGCGCGTCCCTCAACTTCAAGAGGTGGCTTACAATTTCAGCTTCTTCCCCACCTTCCAATGCTTTGATCACTTCGCTGATCAGGTTGTCTGTGGATTGCACGAGTTGTTCTCGTGTGATGCTTGATTCCGGTGTACTCGCATCGTCTATGGTGCGGATGAGCGACCAGATCTGGTACAGTATGGTTGCAGGTTCATCAAACAACTCGCGGAGGAAACTGGCTTCTTCATAACGCCCGGTAAGGCGGAATATGTTATACATTCGCTTGGCCACTTTCCCGTAATTAATATCTTTGGTTAGGTATTTCTTTACTTCGCGCTCGAGAGCTTCAACGTACTCCTCCAGTGCATTGGCAGATACATGCTGGGCTAGCTTGGAGAAAATTGGTACTGACGTGGCATCCAGATAGACTTCCTGGAAGTACGGATCGAGGTAACCGTCTAAAGGGGAGATGCTGCCGTCCGGCGCTTCCCAAGACACATCCAGCATGTTACTGGCATTGGCAAGTACTTTGCGGATGGGGTCTGCCACTACCCAATCCATTTTGCACCAACCGGGATCGAGGCTTACTTCCTCCCAGGACACATTTACAGAACTGCTATCCGGTCGGAATCCTTCTATCATTCCTTTTTTGATCTGATCCGGGCGCCAGGCCATGGGAGTTCCAGCCTTGTTCAACCACTTTCCCACAATAACGTCCTCAGGCCAGGATCCAAACTTGACCTCAATTAACTGATAATTTGTCCCGCGCAGCGTCTTGAGCGATTTTTCCCGCATTATTCGTGCGAGGATTTTGCATGCCTGCGTGCGACTTGGGGCGATGATATTGATCCTTTCAAAATAATCACAATCTCCGGGGAATGATTGGATCTTGGATTGAGCTGAGGAGCCTGAAAGCGCGAGCGCTGTCTCTACTTCGCCGGGTATATCAGCAAATTCTACGATCCGACCAATCCGCTTGTAGTATTCAAGTTCCTTGTCGCTAAAATCCAGCATGGTAATCTTGTGGCCGAAAACGCCGGTCCTTGTGCTGACCGTGATATTATCATCCTCCGGTGAGGATGCCATTAATGTCAGCCACTGTAGAGCTTCCTCTTCTTCGATTTCAACACCCAACCGCTTGGCAGATTCAATAATACGTTTTAGATCTGTGTTTTTATCAGATTCTGGTTGTGCCATACCATGCCTCCTATTATGAGATTCAGACAACGCGTATTAATTAGAAGTATAGCAATTTAAAATTGTTATGTTGATATTTTTCAGAAAAGTCATTCCTCAAGACTGTTGTGGAGAGGCTGTTTCAACATCTTAATGAAAATCTCAGCCTGGTCTTGGGCATCTGTGAGGGCGTTGTGACTGAGGTGTCTTTCTTCCATGAACCAACTAGCTATATGGTCGAGTGAGGTTTGCCCCCATTCCACACCCGTTTGCCCCATAAAATATGCTTTAATATCCAGTGCGCTGTGACCAAATGGGTTCTTTCCTATGTAGCGGTGAAAATAATCATTGATAAACATCCAATCAAAAGGTGCATTAAACGCCACAAAAACCGGTCTGCTGCCGTCAGGAGTCACAGATTTCACCCAATCGGCGAAATTCAGAAGCGCTTGGAGTGGAGGCGTCCCTTCGTTTTTGAGGTATTCCGGCGACAGGTTGTGAATGGCCATCGCTTCTGAGGAGATCTCTTCTCTGTCAGGTTGAAGTTCTATATAAAAATTGATTGTTGTATCCGTCACCAGGCAGGCACCAATAGAGAGTAGGGCAAATTGCCCTGGTATGGGACCCGCGGTTTCCACATCCACTGAGATAAATGTTTCCAAAGGCATATTGGTTATTATACCTTCACATGGATGTCCGATCGAATAGTTATAAGAGCTTGATCTACATCATTGTCAGAATATAGTTTTGGTTCAGCTAAACCTTAGTTTACTAAATGATCTAATCACCCCCGTCCGGATCCGGTTGCACACTACTAAAATTAGTAGAATTAACCTGGAAAGGCGATTATATTTCCCCACAAAACCAACTATCTATCATACCAACAACTTGATAACGTAATCGTATCTTTTAAGATTATCCTAGATTACTGAATTTGCTTTTTCAATATGACTATTGTTCCTGGAGGTAAGTACGTTCGATCAAGAGAGATTATCTTCTGTTTATAAATGCTGAGTTCTACTCCGTGGTTATATAGGAAAACAGAATGCGCACTCATCTGATCCATTTCTTCTTCAGTAGCTTCACGCGTTGGTAGATCAGTGTGATCAGCCATATAACCTCCATTATGTAGTATGCAGATATATCTATCATACCAATAATAGCACATATGTTCTTATTATTCCAGATCAATACCTCTTTTACAACAAGGAAAATACTTGCTGCCAATGACGTGAAAGATTTATTGTTTACATAAAACGGTTTTAGATATTATTAATTGAATGCATATTCTTTTACTCCTACTTATTTACTAAGATCGTTAATAAGTATTCATTACAAGTCTATTGATATTATTCTTTATAATAATGTTCCCTTTTTTACCCCCCCGGGTCTATAAGTGATTAACCAACCAATAATTATATGGCTACGGCGACAGAATACATAAAACCATTTCATAAATCATAATAGTATAACTATACGCATCATTTGAATTTAAATATAAAATTTTACAGTTGGTTTCTGTATAATGTGATGTCAATGCAGTTGGTGGGTATTAATTATCTTTTTTGTAGCTTTACTTTAAGAAAAGTAACTACGCAATAGTTATTTAAAGAATATCTTCATCTCTGATCAATTACTCAACGACTTTAATCTCTTTTCCCGTTGCACTTGGTTGAACCTACAAAAAAAGAACCAGGAATTAATTGCCCATAATCTACAAAAAATAAAAGTCTTGTTTGAGTAAACAAATTGATAACGCATTCGTATCTTATTATTTTGATTTAGTTTATTTTACTTGCTTTTTCAGTATGACTATTGTTCCTGAAGGAAGAGCATTTGATTATTAAGAATTATCTTTTGATAATAAATATTGCGTTCTCCTACGTCATTATTGAGGATAGGAGAATAAGTAATTATCTGATTACTTTCTTCTTTTGTTGGTTCCTATTGTTAGATCAAGACATTTTTCTATAAAACAAATATCAATGATCGCGGTATACTGGTACCAGTTTACTATCTTATACAACAAAATATAAACTAGTATTATAATATATTAAATAACATATTAACGAATTTTCCAGAACTACCTTATTCAATGTATTCAATTTATGGGTGCAATTTGTTTTTAGATATGATGAAATTGAGGTCACAAACTTAGTTTACATTGATTCATCCCCTCTGTTTACTCCGATAGTTCCTGAGGGGTATTAGGGTTGTCTGTTTTTTCTTCCTCCAAAGAAATCTTCTGTTCATCTACCATATAATGCCAGTCAAGCTCTGTGTAGAATGGAGAATCCACCCGGCGAAGGCTAAGGCCAATGCGATGATTTTCTGAATCGATCTTTTGGACTCTCAAGGTAACGACATCGCCTTCAATTAATACTTCGTTGGGGTGCGCAATGCGTTTCTCAGATAATTCAGAGATATGGATGAGCCCTTCAATATCGCCTTCGAGCCTCGCAAAAGCACCAAATTTAGCCAGTTTTGTAATCTTGCCTTCCACAAGTTGTCCGACTTGGAAATGGGAAACTTGGTTGATCCAAGGATCATCTTGAAGTCGTCGAATGGAAAGTCCGATGCGTCTCTTTTCGCGGTCGATGGAAATGATCTTTACTTTTACTTCTTCACCTATCCAAAGGACGTCATTAGGACTGTTTATGCGATCCCACGATATCTCCGATATGTGTACCAGTCCATCTGCGCCATTAATGTTGACGAAAGCACCAAAACTTACAAGGTTGGTAACACGACCAGTGCGGACTTCGCCTTCTTTGAGTTCTTCAAGGATGCGGTCTTTAACAGATTCGCGTGTTTCGGTGCTGGCTGCACGTTCTGATAATATCAATCGGCGTCGTTCGCGGTCGACTTCAATGACACGTACTGTGATGGTGTCTCCCACCATCTTAGACCATTTCTGGGCGGGGTTGTCGCTAGTCATTCCAGCGCGACGGGTGAGGCTGATCTGGGATGAAGGTACAAAACCGTGTAAACCACCCAACATAACAAGGAGGCCTCCCTTGTTATAGCCAATTATCTCTGAATTGAAAATGGCACCAGAAGCCTCTTTCTCCTCGGCATCCTTCCAATTGGCTTCGTCGCGGGCATGGATGTAAGAAAGGACTACATCCCCATTCTTGTCTTCAGGGTTGATGACATAAACATCAATCTCTTCGCCGACGGCCATCGTTTTCAGGACTTCAATTGGGATGGCTTCAAATTCTTTGCCCGTAATGACGCCTTCAGACTTGGTGCCAATACTAACTAGGATCTGCCTCGCGCCGATGCTCGCTATAGTTCCCTTACGGGTCTCACCTACGATTGGGGTCTCGTTTTCTTGGTTTTTTAACTGTCTAGCCGGTTTAATTCCTTTTAGGCGCTCCAGTGCGTCTTTTACAATTTCACGTACAGCCTCCTCCTTGTCATTAACAGCAGCCAGGAGAGGTTCAATCGCGTGGGTATCTCCGATTTTCCCTAACGCTTCAGCGGCAATTTTTCGTACAGCTGTCTCTTGGTCATTTAGAATAGCTATGAGCGGCTCAATCTTACGGGTAGCAAATCCGATTTCCACCAATGATTTTACGGCTTTGTATTTTATAATACTATCAGGCTGTTTTTCTAGATCTAGGGATATAACTTGTTGGTATTGAATAGTTGCTAAATCATAATCTTTTAAATATATGTAGGCATCACCTAACCCTAAATGAGCATTTGAGTTTTTAAAATCCAGTGTAACTGCTTTTTTGTATTCGTAAATAGCCTCTTTGTATCTATCCATTTTCACGTAGGTATTACCTAATTCATAATATGTTTCTGGGTTATTTGGATCTAATACTCTCGCGCTATTAAAATCATCTTTTGCTTTAACAAAATTCTTTATCTCTTTATATAGTAATCCTCGAGTAAAATAAGCCTCCCAAGAATTTTGTTTGAGTTCAATTGCCCGAGATGCATCACCAATTGCCTCATCATATAAATTTATTCTTTGTTTTGCTTTTGACCGGGCTAATAATAGTTGTGGATTTTCTGGAAATTTTAATACTCTCTCGTTTAACTCACTAATTTCTTCAGAATTGGATATTTTTATTTTTGTTGTTGAAGAATTTGCCTGAGTTCGATATTTCTCGTCTATAACAGTATCTTTATCAAATTTTGCATAAGTCAAATTACATCCGAATAAATTAGTGTCAATAAATGATGTTGCTCGCAAATCCGCGCCAGTTAGATCTGCACCTAGTAAATCTGCATTTTGAAAATAAGCTGAAGATAAATCACAGTATTCTAATATAGTATCGATAAGTGTGGTTTTTATAAGTAAAGCTTCTGTTAGCGTGCAATATGATAGGTCAGATTTTGAAAGGTTGCTTCTTGATAAATCTGCTTTCCGAAATGTTGCTTTTCGGAGGTTTGCACCTTGTAGATTACAATCATTCAGTTTAGCGCCTGTTAAATCTGCCCCACTTAGATTTACCGCCTCTAGAGTTGTATTTTCGAAAGAAGCATATTTTAATCTCAACCCCTCCAATTCTATACCGTTTAAATTAACATTATTCATAACTGCATGACTAAGATCTGAATTATTTTGCCGGAATATGTGAAAAATAGAATTATTTAAATCCACATCACTTCCTACTAATCGAATTAATAATTTAATTCCATTGTCATTAAGTTCAACTTGTTTTATCAGATTATCTATAATATATCGAAAATGAATACTTTTTAACCATAATTCAGTAATAATAGTACTTGCAACTTGCCCAGATTCATCATTAACAGAAACTAATTTAAAAATATCAGGAATTACATTAGGAATATTAAAAGACCCTAAAATTTTCAAAACAGTCCCTCTAATATCCTGATCTTCATCAGTCAGCAAAGATGAAAGTAATGAAATGGTTTCTTCATCTTGGTAGTTACCTAGATTCAATATTGCTTGTTTACGAACCTCTCTGTCTTTATCATATATAGCCTTGCGCAACAGTGGTTTTATTGACAAATTTGAGAGTTTTCCTAGTTCCATTACTGCTGAAAGTCTAACTTTTTTATCAAGACTTGAAATCTTTGATTCAAGGGTGGAAATTTTAACCTTATTCTGCCGATATCGATTTATCTTCCCTAAAAAATTTACTAATAATGAATTGTTTTTAGCTAAAGGGTTTATTTCAAAAGGATTTTGTACAAATTCGGGATCTCGATACCAATAATAAGCAAGTAGATCTGCCGCTTCCGTTAAATCCTTTAAAGTTGACCAAGGTATATGTTCATTAAGAACATCTCTAACAACTTCTATTGTTGATGCTATTTGAATCTGTCGATGCATGACTTCAGCAGAATTTCCAAATTCTACCTCTTGTACTGTACCTATTAATTGTTTAGTCATCTCTTCAATTGTTTTATTCGGATCGAGATAGGCAGAAGAAATAAAACTATGCGTCTGTCTAATATCTGGGTTTTGGTCTATTTCGGAAGTATTTTCTACATAGGATTGGAGAAAACTAGCTAATTTATAAACATAATTTGAATCAAATGAATACCTGTTTTGTAAATCAATCAACATAATTTCCCGTGCAGACTGATCAACTTTATAAATCCCTTCACCGATAGATGAACAGAGTGGGGAGAGGAGGAAATCAGATTCAGCTATCCATGGAATATTCTCATTATCCAAAAAATTTATGCGAATTAAATTGATCAATTCAGGCGTAAGAAACAATGGAAATGCTGCATGGCAAGCTAGCAGAGAATGTAAAGAACCAAAAGAGTTTTCGAATGACACATATTTTTCAATCGCCTCCTCCGGAGATGTCCATTGCTGGCGAATTATTTTTTGGAAATTTGACTGCTTTATTGGGAGCATTTTGGTATAAATTCCTTAATGCGTTTGACCACTTAATAGATTTTTTATAATGTCCAACATTCCACTTCGAGTAAATGAGAACATTGGTACTAATAAAGAAATATCTTCAGCGGTTGTTGAAACCCAACGCTCACTTGGTACTGGATTGAGCCAGGCATAATGATTGGTATATTCTTTAATATAATTAATAAATATTTCAGTCTTCATAATGCGTTCCTTCCTGAAGCTCCCTCTTGCAGCACCTCCATCGCTAATCACTAAGATTCCATTATCCTTACCGTAAATAGACAATACATCTTCTAGAGCAATCCAATTTCCTAATTTTGGGTTAGGTGATAAGAAGCCATTGGGGTAATTATGAAAATAATATGTAAAAATATGATCATGAAGTCCACTTAAATTTAAACTCTCAATTAGTAGATTTACCAATAAATTAAAAGGATACATTGATCCATAAATATCTTGAATAATAAGTAATTTCGCTTGATTTTTTCTTCTCTGTTTGTAAATAGCCTTTAGGAAAACACCATTTTTACAAATATCTGAGATTGTTACCGCAATATCAAAGTCAATTACTGGTCCCATTGGTTTTAATTTTCGATAATGCCGCCATATACTTGCTAAATCCCTTTTACTTAATGGTAGGCGAGGTGTGAGTTGAAAAGTTTCTTTTATTTTTGGGCTGCAAGCTTCCTTTTCCTCAGAAATTTTTTTGCTAAGGGGGATAGATCTTAAGTGAAATTCATTTGATGCAGGCTTAGGTTGATCGTTCATATTCCAATAATCCATTAATGAATTTTTTTCAGGTCTTCCATTACTAGTTCCAGTAGAATCTCCGTTCCTTCCGTTCGATGTGTGAATTGGTTGAGTGATTAGTCTAGGTTTAACAAAAATTTGAAATGCATTATCAAATGTAATTTGATCATCTATAGATTTAACCCAAAGAAGTCTACATGAAAAATATATATCATCAATATTCTCAAGTCCTCTCCCTGATCGTAATATATCCAATGCCACGAGATAATCCCCCACACCTAGCGGAAATCCTGACCGGCGAAGATATGAAAAAAATGGAAATATTAGTCCTTCAGAATTCATCATTGGTAACTGTCTACCAACTTTTATCATTTATTAATAAAAAAGCTTCCATATCACTTTGATTCTTAATCAAAGCTCCGATGAATGGGAGATTAACAATAGGAGTTATTTCCAAAACCTCTATACTAAGGTTGCCCTTCTCCAATTGGTATTCAAGTATCTCTATCCAATCGATCAACTCGCTTGTACTTGGCATTTTACGCCACTTGAAAGTTCGGTTATTTCGAAGATCCCAAAATTTCCGTAAGGCAATAGTAAAGAGAGGTGTAAGATCCTTTTTGAAATGTTCTTTCATTATTAATGAAAGTTGGTCGATATTTGGAAATGGAATAAAGTAATACAGACAGCGCCGTAAGAAAGGTGCAGGTAACTCTTTTTCACGATTACTTGTAATAATAACAAATGGTAAGAACATTCTGCGAGAATCTCTGGATCCAATGCCTAAGGCATCAAATTTCATATTCGGAACTTCATTTACTTGAAATTGTAACCTATCTAATACTTGTAATAAATCATTTGGAAAGTCGATATCTGCTTTGTCGATTTCATCAATTAGAACAACTGATGGAACATCATCCATCGATAACTTGATTGCTTCTCCCAATTGTCCAAGGGAAACATAATTGATTTTAGATAAAAATGGGGGGGTAGTATCGTTTTCCAATCCATTACGAGGTATAGAATCTTTTCCCTCATTTGATCTCCCTTTGTCTATATTTCGAATAACATTTTGTTCTTGAATATCATATAAACGTCTAAGTGAATCGAAAGAATATAAAAATTCCTGCGCTTGGCTCGATGATCTTACATAAATTTCTTTTATCGGAAATCCAAGTTCGTAAGCTACTGCATATGCAAGTCTTGTCTTACCTGTACCAGGTTCGCCTTCAAGTAATAATGGCCGTCTCAAGTATAGTGCCATATTAACAGCTTTTTTAAGTTCTTCTGAAACATAATAAGACTCCGGTTGATCCCATTTGTTTGGAAATGCATTGGGATTCTGATTTCCATTTCCTATGTATTCGCGGTCTGGAATAAATCTTTGGGATTTTATTTTACTCATTGCATCCTTCCTTTTTGAAGCCCTTGAAGAGCTTCCTCCATCGCACGATAAGTTGCTGAAGGATCTCCACGGGAGTTTTCCAATTTGCGTTCGAGGTATTTTATACTGGCTGTAATGTCTGCTGTTATTACACTTTCCTTTTTTAATATTTTCATAAACCAATTCTTGGTATAGTTCTGATTAAATGATTGTATATCTGGCAGGATATCTGAATTGTCAATTGCTATTGATTCTCCAAACAAATTCGCCCAGACTAATACCAGAAGACGATCTTTTTTTTGAAGAGATGGTAAATATTTTTGTTGAGTTTTTTGCATAAATTGTTTTCCAATCTGAGTTATTTGACTACTTGGTATCTCCTTATTAAAGATGAATAAAACACAATCTCTTGCATTTTTATCCTCAAAAATATCTTCTAGTTGGAGACCATCGTAAACTTTTGCAATTCTTTGTTCAATTACTGAAATCTCTTGGTCTATATTAACTAAATCAGATTGAGTAATCCAAATATCTAATGCATATACATCGCTTCTTGCTAAAGACTCTTCTATTGTCTCAACCAATCTTGGCTTCAGGTAACTTGCCAGAATATGGTGATCACCAAAAATTGTAAAAGAAAATATTCTATTATTTGGAAAATTTTGCAATCTATCGGAAAATTTACTAATTTGATTTACTAAGTCGAATTTAAGAAGAATCGCATCATAATCAATTTTATAACGGGTAGATAAATCTTGAGTATTAGAAAAAAGATTCCTTCTCTCTAACAATACTTCAACTTGCTTTGAAGAGGCAGCCTCTGGTTTTCCAGTAGATTCCCATTTCTCATATCGACTAATTACTGTGCTAAATACTTCTCTTTGCTCTTCCGATAATGACATTACACTATCAACGATTTTTATGTAATATTCTAATAAAATGATTAAAGCAAGCTTATTTTTTGAGGGGAAAGGAATATATTGTTTAATCAATTCCGGATATAGGATTTCAAAATATTGGACTGTGTTCCCAGATCTGTTGCAATCCGTTAATGAATCGAGACCTGCAGTTATTAATATGCTTTTCCTGTGATTTTCATCATGCGTCTGAAATAAACTTATTTTAACTAAGTTTTCTTGCAACATAATGATTTGGCTGGGTTCAATGAAATGATTAATGCACATAGTATTTATTTATTCATAAGATTTTCGAGTTTTTCCCAGTCATCGCTTTGGTCCTTATTCCATGTTGGATTTGGCCGTTGTAGTATTTGATATAAAGAACGAATTGGAGTTCTTTCACTCACTCCTTCCAAACCTAATTCTTGAAGTTCTGCTTCAATTTTTGAATAAATTATTTTGCGATCTTGTTTTACAATATCTGGACTACGTGCTATGGCTACCTTTATTGCAATCAGCAATTCTTTCGCTTGATCTTGTTGTGAACTTATTATTGCATCTTGTGCACGACTCACAAGTTCCTTTAGCGAAGAAATCGCTTCCCAGTCTTGCTCTAAACGTTTTTCAATACGGAAAAGCATATAACTATAACCAGTTAATGGGAGAGGTTTTGTATCAGGACCCGAATTTATCATTAGACTATCATCTATTACTCTGAGGTCTTTTGAATCGAAATCACTATCTTTTGCATATATTATGGCAAAATATCCTGGTTTTAAATCATTTGATCCTCCACCACCCGCAGAAGAAAAGGTTTGTTGAAAGCCAACTTCCATTCTGCTTTTGCCTTCATTAAATAATATTTCAATACCACTATATAGTGGGTCTATAATATTAATTACGGTGGATAATTCAGGCACAGGTAAAAGACGAGAAAATTGTTCCATTATTTTAACAAATGATCCAATTAGATTATTTGCTTCCATGCTAAATAAACCGGCTTGAAATTCAATTACCCCCCTTGTAAAAGGAAAAAGAGGGGTTAATTCAAAGTTTTGAGAAATAACAGTATTTAAATCTCTTTTTGTTATTCCCTTAAAGAAATCAACACTAGCAATATAAGGGATTGTTATTTTTTTGTTCTTATATATATAACGTGTTGCGGTATAAACTACTGGATAACGATCTTTTAACCATTCAACCTCTTTTGCAAGCCGCATTTCCACTAACCAGAGTTTACAGTAAGCAGTTCCTTCTGATATTGGATTTGCGTCAAAATTAACATCTAATTGATCTGGTTGAAGAAAAGGTGTTTTGTATTTATGACCTTCATCATTAATTTTTTTCGATAGTCGTTCCCACATATTCATAATTCCTCCTATAATTTTCAATATTCGTAGAAGCTACTAATGACGTCATCGTATACTGCATGGATGGGTAAACCTTCACTTAATTCTCCTTTGGTTCTCAAAGATTTTCCTCGATGAATCGCTACCAATTCCCAGTTTTTAGAAAATATAGGCCCACCGGAAGCTCCTTCACTCGTATTGAGATTATGAATAATATAATCGCTACCTACCTGTACAATTTCTCCATTATCAGAGAGATCAATAGGTCCTTTTGGAGGGTAATATAGAATATGGACCGGCTCGCCAGTATTTATTTCAATTTTTCTTAGAGGAATTTGAGCCTGGCTTTTATGATTAGATAATTTAAAAATAATCAAATCATATTTTGGTGTCCCACCTCTATAGACAATTTGATCGAAATCTAATTCGACTATATATCCTTCACTTTCACTTCGGTTATCCCAGTTAATATGATATCCCATTCTAACCCATGCACGATTAATTCGTGATTTTGTTATTATATGTTTACAAGTAAGTACATAATTATCGGTTGTTAATATCCCAGTTCCGATTGTTTCCTTATTTTCATTTTCTATTCCTACTACTGCATTCCGTACTGACAAGTAATTAACCCGTTTCTTAATATCAATCAGTATTGTTGAAAATAAATCAAAGTCCTGCTCAATAAATCCATAGTTTTCCACTCCGGTATCATAAAAATAATCAAATAATTTTATCAAATCATGTTTTTCTAATGATTTTTCCGAAAGTGGTTTTGATATTAAAAGTGAAACTAGATTTGTTGCAAAATCAATAGGACTATCATCAACTTTTAGCTGAGGGAGAACTAATCCTGCATTATTTAGAATTGCAGAACGGATATAGGCAGTATTTTTATTATTCCCAAATCGAACCATTCCATTTAATAAGGATGTGCGTATTTCAGGTATCTCAATAACTCGTTCTGGGTTCATATTCATTGCCCTCATTTTTTATGTGTCACTTGGGAACTCAGAAACACCCCCAGCATTTAAATTATATACCTAACAAAAAATATCAACTTAAATTAGGACCAAGAATTAGTTATCGATTTATCCATGGTCATAAGAAGTTGGAACCGGCATGAAATCTGAGGAATTGAGAAATGTTACTTGGAGCAAATTTTGAAAACATTGAGCCTTTGCGAATGCAAGAACACTCAATGATGAATATGTTAGTAATGATATTTTGGGATAAATTGTACCATTTGATATCATTGAAACCTATTGTTGAAACTGTTCATTATATACAGTCAGAAGATTATTGCAAGTATTTCCTTGAAAAGGAAAAATAGAATCAACGAATTCAAATTATTCAATATTTTACCATTAGATTGTTTCACTTTCCAAACAAAACCAAATTTATACTAATTGAAATCTTATGTTAGTAATCACTAATTCTCCGGTAGCTTCGATTATTATATGCTTATCAATAGGTTCATATTTACCAAGTCGTGTAATGTCGATATTGTACGAATAAACTTACTGTTTCCTGCCTTTTGATGTTTTCCTATATATGTCTCTGAAATGAAATCTATATCAATATTAGTACTATGAGCTTATTGAAATCGGGCTAATATATCTGTCCCTCATTATAGCGATTTAAGGTTAGAAGGATTGAATGTGTAATCAATATCATTTCCTTTATGAATATTGTAGTGATCTATACATCTATGAAAAGCGATGTACCTCTCTTGCTCAATATTTTTTCCAATGATTATTCAATTCATTCCAAGAAAATATAATCCTAAAATCTAATTATTATTTATCATAGTTTTGCTCCGGTTATTGTTATGATAAATTATTATTTTGAACTGTATATTAATACTTTAATGTAGCTAATAATTACACAACATTACACTTGACGGATTATGGTTTGTAAGTTTCTTCTATGTAATGTAAATTACATGGGAGATACTATTCGTTAATCGTTGATAACATCTTGATAGCACATCTAGGGGTGGCTGATGGGGGTCGAACCCACAACAACTTGATCCACAGTCAAGCACTCTGCCATTGAGCTACAGCCACCATGAGAGTAAAATTTTATCACACTGGCAGAAGGATGGCAAGAATCTTATGAACCACCTTTGAGAGTTCCCAACGCACTTTCTAATCTCTCAATTACAACTTCCTTTCCAATAATATCTGTCGATTCAAATAAAGGTGGGCTTACTTTTTGCCCGGTAATTGCCATTCTTAAAATTCCGAATGCCTGACCAGCTGACCAGCCTTCTTTTTCAATTACCTCACGCATTTCCGGTTCAGTTAGTTTTGTTTTTAATTCAGGTAATTTACTAAAAACATTTATTGTTTTTTCAACCACCATGGCTGATTCTTCCCT
>CAYLUZ010000012.1:0-64808 GCA_964387025.1 uncultured Leptolinea sp.
GATATATATGCACCTAAAGCAGTAAATACGTTATGCCCAAGTGAAATATATCCAGCGAAACCACCAATTATGTTCCAACTGCTGGACCAAATAATATATAAGAAACAAAGGGTTAGCATATACAGCCAATAATTTAAACCACCTGTTTTGATCTGAACCAATGGAATTACTAGTAAAACAAGAAACAAGGCCAAAGGAACACCAGGCCTTACCCATTTATGGGCTTGTGAAAATTGGGCAATATTTGGCGAAAGCAAAAACAGGAACCAAAGACCAAGACCCAATATCAGCATGGCTTCTCCCCATTTTTCCATCCATGGAAGGGGGGGCAAATAGCCAAAATTATGAAAGAGGATTTTCCAAATTACAACCAATAGAGCTAGTACACCTGGAAGAAAATAAGGTTTCACTTGATTGACGTTAGGTCTACCCATAGGTGGTGTTTGATCCTTTGAATTATTAGGTAATGATTCAGACATTTAACCCTCCACCTTCTTACCAAATAATCCTTGTGGTCTAAAAAGGAGAATCAAGAACAATGCCAGGTAAAAGGTGATTGGCGACCAGGTTGGACCTAAATAGAAATTTACGAAAGCCGCTGCAGTTGCCAACAAAAATGAACTCACCAATGCCCCGACAAGGCTCCCCATGCCGCCAAGTACAACCAGGCACATGATCATACCAATCCAGGCAACATGCTTGGCAGGATAAAATGTAAATACAAAACTAAGCAATGATCCCGCAGCTCCAGCCATAGCCAGTCCTATACCAAATGACAGGGTTGAAATCCAACTTACATTTACACCAACAACCTGGGCTGCATTTCTGTTTTGCATCGTTGCTCGAACGGCATTTCCAATTCTGGTATAACGTAAGAATAGCCATAATCCGACGATTAGAATAATACTAATGATAAGAGCAAATAATTGACTTTGAGGAATAAAAAATGGTCCGAAAGTAAACGAGCTTTTAGCATATTGCGGGGTTGTCGAACGATAAATACCAGTAAATATGAAAGCCAAAATTCCTTCTATGACCAAACCGGTTGCAAATGTGATCAAGACGGTAATATCGGTAAAACGGGGGTTTTCAGCTCTTGAAGAAAATAAGACCCGGTAATATATCATGCCAACCAGAAACATTACGGGCATTGTAATCACAAGCGAAAGTATTGGGTCAATACTAAAGGTTTTAAATAACCAAAAAGCCAGGTAAGCCGACATAACGATAAAAGCAGAATGGGCCAGGTTTACAATACGCATCACTCCGAAAATCAGCGTCATACCGGAAGACATCAACGCGTAAACTCCCCCCAATGCCACTCCCAGGATTAATATTTGGATAACTTCTGTCATTTAGTCTCCTCTGATGCCAAAGGGATTCGACGTTTGCCGAGGTACAGTTCTTGTATGCGCGGGTCGCTAAGAACTTCTGAAGCAGGGCTTTCAAAGCTGTTCGTGCCAAGATCCAAAACTACACCTTGATCAGCGATTTGAAGACCTTTTCTGGCGTTTTGTTCCACAAGCAGAATGGTCATTCCATTTTTGCGTAAATCAGTAATTGTCGAAAATATCTGTTGAACAACTTTTGGAGAAAGCCCCAATGATGGTTCGTCCAACATTATCATTTCTGGTTTTAGCACAAGCGCTCTTGCTATAGCACAGAGCTGCTGCTGACCACCTGAAAGAGTTCTTGCCATTTGTGAGCTTTTTTCCCGTAGAATCGGGAACATGACAAATATTTCTTCAATCCGCTGCTCAACCAACCGGGAATCCCTCAAAACATATCCACCCATTCGGAGGTTTTCTTTTACAGTCATTTCGGGGAACAGACTACGGTCAGAAGGGACATAACTCAGTCCACGCTGCAACACCTGGTCTGCACGTAAACCACTTATGACCTCACCCTTAAATGTGATTTTCCCTTCCCGTGGTTTGAGTAACCCGGCAATCACTTTTATTAATGTTGACTTTCCCGCACCGTTCGGACCAATTATGCAATAAGTTTTACAGGATTCAACGGTAAGGGATAACCCCTTGAGAATATTTGGACCACTGCCGTAACCGGCTACCACATTTTCAATTACCAGTGTTCCCATTGTTTATTCTCCTAAATAAGCTTCCATTACCTGAGAATTATTTTGAATGTCCTTTGGACACCCTTCTGCTAATACGGTACCATAAGCCATACAGATGACTGGGTTACTAATTTTCATTACAAGGTCCATATTGTGTTCAACAATTAAGAATGTAATTCCTTTTTTATTCAAATCCAAAATTCTATCAATAATACTTTCAAGCAAAGTGGGATTTACTCCACCCGCAGGTTCATCAAGCATAATAAGTTTAGGATCGGACATTAATACTGAGGCAAATTCCATCAACTTCTTTTGACCATATGATAAATTCTTTGACTTCTCACCAGCTAGATGGGAAATACCAACAAAATTAAGTAACTCCATTGCATGCTCGGTCTCATGTTTTAACATACTTGAACCAAACATATCCAAGAAGCCATTTACTTGAGATTGTATGACCATGTTTTCTAAAACAGTTAATTCTTGAAGATCACGAGTGATCTGAAATGTGCGGCTTATACCCATTCGGGTGATTGTATGCGGTTCCAAACCATTAATACGTTTCCCCTGGAATTTCATTTCTCCTGAATCAGGTGAAAGCAACCCAGTAACCAGGTTGAAGACAGTTGTTTTCCCCGCCCCATTAGGACCTATCAGGCTTACAATTCGTCCTTCATCCACTGAAAATGTACAATCGGTTACAGCTTGGATTCCGCCAAAGTGTTTATTTAATCCATTAATCTCTAATAATGCCATTGTTCACCATCGTGATAAAGAATTTACCTGAAAGATATCCAAAATTTTATATATATCGTGTCTGGCGAAACCGCCAGACACGATACAAGTCATAGAACAAAATTACCAAACAGGTTTTGGATAAACCAGTGGTTTGACACCCGGGAATGCATCAGTCGGATATACGAACTCGAGTTTACCATCCTGCCATTGAGTCATAATGAATGCTTTGTTGATAGGCAGACCACGCTCGTCCCAGTAAAAATCGCCTAAGATCGTTTTTACAGGATCAGCTTCGGTTCGGGCAGCAAGCCAATCACGGAGGACTGTGTTGTCAGTGGATCCAGTGGCTCTAACTGCCTGTTCAATGCCCTGGCAAAGAGCGAATGGAATGGCTTCATCTTCACCACCATCAGCACCGAATTTGGCTTTGAAGGCATCCAGGAACATCTGGTTGGTAAATTCTTTGCCGTTCAGTAATCCGGAGAAGTTAGCTAAGGGATGCCATGAGGCCTGGATTGTTATCCCATTAGCGGCTGCACCAAGTGCTTCACCAAACTCAGCCTGTGCACCCTGGCTCATAAAGAGGCCTTTAGGGTTATATCCAACCTGCTGTAAAGCATTTACCAGGTTGATGGCTTCATCAGCTGAAGTTACGGGAGCAAAAAGGAAATCTGCATTCTTAGCTTTAAGAGATGCAGCAAGAGTTGTCCAGTCAGAAAATCCTTCTGGCCATTGTTGCTCAAAAACAATTTCAGCATTTAATTTGGAAAGCTCACCCGGAGCAAGGCTGACTGTCTTTTCAGTTCCATCGTTGTTTTGGAAGGTGACATTATCACCTTTTAAGCCTGCGATCAAGGCGTTAGCATAAAAATCATCTGCCCAAGCGAGTGCGATAGTAGCGGGTTGTTGGTCAGCCGGGATCAAGTCTTTGATCATCATTACAGGAGATGCACCAATGTATTCGGCGGCATTCGGTTGGAAATAAACCAAATAGTTGAAACCACGCTCATATACACGCAGTGCAGCAGCTGACGGAATTGGGTGTAAGACTTTTGCTTGTTCTGTGATTGCAGAAGCAGGGAAGGTCAATTTGCTGGAGAATGTACCAAAGATGAGATCAACCTTGTCTACATTAATGAATCGTTCCATTTGAGCAAGGGTTGTATCAACATCAGATTGGTTATCACTAACAACTAACTCAACTGGCCTTTCAAGAAGACCACCAGCCTCGTTGATCAGGTCTACACAAAGCTGATAACCGTCACGGTGCTTGGTACCTGTGATGGAGAATTCTCCAGTCAGGGGGAGCGATGACCCAATTTTAATTGGTGCTGCGGGGACGGCTGCTGGAGCTTCAGTTGCGGCTGGTGCTGCCGGTGCTTCTGGTGCAGCGGGAGCAGCTGGCTCGGCGGGAGCGGCTGGTGCGGCAGTTGGGGCAGCCGGTGTTCCACAAGCACTTAGTGCAAGTGCAGCGATCATTGTTACAGCAATTAGAAAGAATAAACTTTTTTTCATTACATCTCCTCGTTCAGTGTGTCTGATTGATTATTTTTTAGACAGGCAACAACTTTTTCGACAAAGAGCGTTTCGTGTTTTGGATTTCACCTCCTTTTTAGATAAATTGGACAAAGTCAACTTTATAGAAATGGGAACTCCGAAATATCTTAATTATTATTTTGGTGTCCCATATTCCGGGAAATGTTTTCTGAAGTACTAATCAATTTCTTTCCGAATTTTTCAATTTCTTGATCAGGGAATCGTTGAATGGGAATGGAGACACTCACGGCAGCAATGGGATAACCAGTTCGGTCAAATATCGGTGATCCCACACAACGTCCGCCTACCTCATTTTCCTGCTCATCCAGGGCATATCCCTGCTTGTTGATCTGCATAAGTTCATTTAGGAATATTTTTTTGTCGGTAATAGTGAAAGGGGTGACCTGAGTAAACTTATAATTGGTAAGTAATGATTTTTGTTCGCTGGCTGGCAAGAAAGAAAATATTGCTTTTCCCAGCGCTGTACTATGCAGTGTCCCACGCCGTCCCAATTCTGATCTTATTCCAAGTGCATGGTCACCGAACATCCTTTCAATATAGACAACCTCGATTCCATCCCTCACAGCAAGGTTGACGCTCTCACCACACCAATCCCTCAATTCTTCAAGAAATGGTGCGGCAACCTTACGAATATCTAATTGGTCAAGGAGAATTGCTGCCCGCTCGGCTAATTTTAAACCCAGTCTATATTTACGATTGACTGGGTTCTGATCTAAATAATTATTTGATTTTAGGGTATAGATCAAACCTGAGGCTGTACCAACTGGAAGATCCAATAACTTGGCTATCTCTGCATTACCAAGTTCTACATGCCCATTATTGAACAAATTTAAAATATCCAAGGCACGTTGAACGGATGCAATTTTCTTTCGGGCTGTAGGTCCAGAGTTAGTATCCAAATCCGTTTCCTTAACCTATCATTTATTTCATTATGCGGCATTGCCGTATGGCATACGATATTATCGCATGTTATTTTGAAAAATACAAGTAGGAGTTTTGGCGAATTTTAAGTATTAAAACAGCCTGGCTATAGCTCAAGCCAGGCTGATAAGAATATTTTTCTGTGAATTAGGAATAAATATCCCCATTACGAAACCGTGCCCAGGTAGTTTCAAACCAGGAATCGCCTTCTGGAATTGGACGGCACGAAACCCAGCGATTCTGAATTCCTTCCCCTTTTGCATAAAAAGTCTCAAGTACTTTCGATCGAAAAGCCATATCTTCCAACATGATTTTCCAACTGCTATCCAATAACTCGTGTACCTGGTTCCCATTTACATCAAGCACAATTGAAGAACCTCGACTTCCCACACCATTTTCCAATGTGAATTTGATGGCATCCAAGTAAACAGCCTGTGCAAATGCCAATTGCCTCGCGCGAAATGCAAATTTAAGTTGATCCCTGGTTTTAACTTTACATCCCGACTTTGCCAACCTGCTAAACTGATCCCAAGCAGATGGAGTTTCATCTTTTAGAATTTCCAGGCTGCGGATATGGGCTCCTGATCGTGACATACGGTCTTGAATTTGCTGAATTTCTTCCGAGCATGTTATCGTGGCTTGTTCACATAATTCCGACCATTCAATCACTTGTTGAGTGCATATTTTTACTGCTTTGTCGACTTCTTCTCCAATTAATGTCCACCCTGAGTACTTGTTTGCTATATATTCCGCTGCCCGGAATCCAGCCACTTGCCCTGCATTTAGTGCTGACCCCCCAGGACGTGTAACTCCATGCGATCCATTTACTTCTCCAATTGGAAATAAATGTTTCAAATTGGTGGATTCGTACCAAATATTACCAGCCAGACCGCCATTATTGTGCTGAGCACATACTGCAACCTCCAGCGGTTCCTGAAATAGATCAATATGATGTTTTTTATAAAGTTCTACTGCTCCCGGATTCATGTGCTGGAGGCGTTCTATTGGGGTGTTTTGGTCGGCTCCTGACCTTTCCAAATAGCTGCGCGCTTCTTCAGGCAATTCTGTCAGGGAAAAATCACTTGGATTTGCCCGAAAATCGAGAAAAACACGTCGGCCATTAACAATGGTTTCGATATACACCAAAATATCAATAATTGAAGATCCACCAATGGCTTTGCGAGCATCAAATGGCCATTGATATCCTTTAAGGAATATCATCCCATTCATCTCACGAGCTGATTTAAAATATGGCGATAAAAATTCTTTTACATCTGATTTACCATCTGCATCACAGCTGATCACTCTTGGAATGACCTGCATATATGTTCCAGATACATTCCAGCGAAATTTAGTGGAAGCCAGACCGTATTGTGATTCTGGCAGATTTGTTGCGCATGCTCCAGCGAGTAAACCCAATCCAATTGCACCCGAATGGATCGACGGATAAACACTTGTCTTATACAAACCTCCCGGACCACCTACTGCAAATACCAGGTTTTCACAGATATATGCTTCAAAATTTCCATCATTATCCACGGCAATCAAACCGCATATCCGTGGGTCAGCATCACCCATGGTAATTAATTCAACCGCGTTTTGGTCTTCCCGGATCTCAATTCCCAGGCTTCTCACCTGGTCGATCAATTTTAAACACATTTCCTTGGAGGTATATGGTCCAATCGAAGTAGCCCGTTGACGGGGATCATGGTCTGTTTTATAACCTACAAACTGTCCATATTCGTCTCGTGGAAACGGAACTCCAAGATTGACTAAGTTTATAAAACTTCGTACCGAAAGGCTTGATTCGATTAAGGCGAGATCACCATGCATCGATCCATTCGCAAAATATGTCTCTGCCATATCGCCTGGTGAATCAGCTTCGGCTCCACAAAGGGAAAGTTTGTAATAAGTTTGTTTGTCACTGCCAGTGTTTATTGATGTACCCATAGATAATCCTTCGGTGAGGATCATCAAATCTTTAATGCCATTGAGATAGAGTTGTGCTGCGGCATTTAAACCGGCAGCCCCTGATCCTAAAACAATTGTATGTACACGAGTCAACGGAATCTGGTACTTCTTTTGGTTTATTCTCAAATCAATATACATTTCAGTCATCCGGGGTGCTCCTCTGTTGTCTCAATTAATAATATGCTCAATTTTTAAAAGAAATTTAATTTATAAAATTCATTGAATATTTTTATCATAAATTTCAGTTATACCATTGCTTTATATCATATCCGGATGCCGAGAATACAAATCTCGTCAAAGTCATTTTCTATTTCATAATTGCATATAATCTATGCGAATAATCATCGATAACGATGAAATCTTCTAAGCTATCTGTGCTTTTATTAAGTATATTGTTTTGAACCTTAATTATGAAAATTAGAATTTATCCACATCTATTAAATCCAAGATGTCTCTATTATCCTACCCGTTTGAAGACAGGTAATACTTCCAATGGTGCCGGATATTGTTTTACTAAACGGGTTCCATCAATGATTTCATTGGTACGGATATCCTTCCATTTTCCTTCCGGAAAGTAGATGTTCCTCGCCCGAACATCAGGTGAAAGTACAGGTGCGACCAGCAGGTCGTTTCCGACCATGAACTCATCATCACATCCAAGAGCCGTTTCATCACCTGGTGATGACCACCATATTGGTCTGATGATGGGTTCTCCAGTTAAAACCGATTCCCTGGCCAGCTCTATGATTAGTTTGGAGTATTCGACATGCATCAATGCATACTTCCGACAAATCATGTCGCAGTCTTCTGAAAAATTCCATGGCGGGATGCTGAACTGCATGGCAGGAAGAAGCGCATTTACCTGTGTCCACCTGATCATCAATTCCGCGTTCAGTAGATCATCATATGCGTTACCACAAATCATATCCGGCAGGATAAAAGGGTAACCTGACAAACCCAAGGTTAAAATCCCTGTAATTACAGAATACAGGCCATTATCCGCGCCCCAGGTAGATGACTTATCCCATTGCCTGAAGAACAACGGTTCGGGTTGATTTAACCAACCTGAGCGAACCTCAGTCAGCTTAAAATGCCTACCAATGAAATGAATATACTTTTGAGTATATTCATTTGGTGAAATCTTTTTCGAACATACAGCATCTTCCGGTAAGTAACACCCCTCGCCAGCATCAAATTTAAACCCGTCCAAACCAGTAGATTGCTGCAGTTTATACAGACCATTCTGAAACCAATTAAGGGCTTCCTCGTTAGTCACATCCAGCAGCCCGCCAATACCCTGCCACCAACTTACCAGGTACGGCTCACCCGTATGATCTTGTACAAAGTAACCTTTCTGTGCACCTTCTTTAAAAGAAGCAGATGCCGGGTTAAAAAATGGGATTACCCATGCTGTAACTTGAAACCCCCTGCCGTGCAGTCCATCGATCATCCTCCTGGGCTCCGGGAATTTGTCTTTATCGAATTCCAAGTCGCCATATATAGATTGCCAGCGGTCGTCAATTTCCATCACACCATATGGGTAGCCTTTGCTAATTATTTGATCTGCAAATTGAAGCACCTTCTCCGCGGTGACATCTGTTTTCATTTGAGCCCAGGTTGTCCAGGTCGGTTTAATGAATAATTCCTCTGGAGGTAGATTATGCGGATGCCCGGTCATGGTCACCAAATGATGAAAACACTCCACAGCATCATTTTTGCAGATCAGGCTCAGATGTAAATTTAGCCCGCTCAACGTCAATAAACCATCACCAATTTCAGCAGGATCTTCAAATGGCCGGTGTGCAAAAGGTCCTTTATCAGCCCCCAAACTCCACTCATAACTTGGGTATTCTTTCGGGGGCTGGTTGATGCCAACTGACAGGGGGGAGTGCGAAAAGATTAGAACCCCACTACTAGAATACCAGGCTGGTGTAAGGTTGCAGCTTTGACCTGCCGGACCATTGTCATAAGTCAGCATCCTGGAAAGGGGTATCATAAGCCGATTTAGAGGTAAGTGCTGGTGAACGAGCTCACCATGACCAAACCATGAAGCATCTATTCTGAATGAAATGGTACCTTCAGGTTTAAACTGAAAATCAAATCCAGAATCAATAGGGCTGATAATCAATACATTCGATTGAAATTCCACATGAAGTGAATCACCAATCCTTGTTTCTTTAACAATACGCGGTATAGGATTTGATATCAGGATGGGTACTGTATTATGGGTAAGGCTGATTACACCTTCATCAATATCAATACTAATTGGGAGGGACGGATGATTAATTCAATACCTCATTTCTTGTTCCAAATAAGCAATCCAATTTTTAAATAACTTCGTAGGTTATATACCCTGAGTGGATAATTATTAACCGATCTTTCTATTCTTCGTATACGATGCCTTTATCTGCCAGCATACGCTTTTCTTTTTCAATATGAATGTTTGCAAGCCGGTTCTTTATTTCATCCCATTTTTTACCTGTGAGTGGGTATAAGAATAATGAAGCAAAACTGATCAAAAGTAGGATTCCGGGCATGGATACCCAGCCCATCAGTATACCAATTTCAGCTTGAGAAGATTGTGTACCAGCCAAGCCTGCAAAGTTATAACCATTTTTGGTCAGAAACCAGATAAAAACTGTATTTGCCAGGCTTATAGCCGGTTTGGTGATAAAGCTATTCACCCCTGCATACATTCCTTCGCGCCTTAATCCGGTACGATGTTCATCCATATCAATTACATCGCCATTCATCAAAGGAATTAAATACATCCCTCCCGCGAAACCTATTCCAAAGGAAAATGAACTTATAGCTGCGGGAATGATTTCACGGCCAAACCCGAGCATTACAAAACAGCCTAAAGAGAAAACCGCGGCCATGACCATCATGCAGCCCTTTATTCCCCACCGTTCTCGCATTTTTACAAACAGAAACACCCCGCCCACAATCCCGACAGCTAATGCGAGATATACTACCACTGCGGGAACGGAAAATTCAGACAGGTAGTAGTTCAACCCAAGCATTAAGGATGTCTGCACGTAGATGATGGTAAAGCTGATCACCTCAAAAATGATAAATGAGCGGTTCGTGAAACACTCTTTGAGTGACTTCAGGAAAGGTAACTGTTGTTCTTCCTGTTGGAAACGCATCTCTTTATAAAAAAAGGTGCTGGTAAATATCAATATCGCCATTACTACGCCAAAAGCGGTCATGATCAATTGAAAAGAAAATGCGTTTGAACCCGGTTCTGGTTTGATAAAGCCCCAGAGGATTAATGGAACAGCCAGTGGAAAAACTGAGAATATAAGTTTCCAAATAAATATCCCACTGCGTGCCTTATTGGAAACAGCCATTTCGAAAGGCATTACATATATGCTGGTTGCAATGGCAGTATAGAGAGAATCGAATATGAAAAGAAGAAATAGCATTTGGATGAATAAAATCGTCTGGCTCGGATGGGTACCTCCAAAGTTAATCCATGAAAACAAAAAAGACAGCCCAATGATTGGTGCTCCAAACCGGATATATGGGATGCGGCGCCCTAAATAACTTTTGGTCCGGTCGCTTATATAACCGAATAATGGGTCATTTACAGCATTCCAAATACCAAACAATAACCAGACTGTAGCAGCCAGGCCGGCGTCCATACCTCGGTAACTGGTGAAGTAATAAGTTAGGCCAATACTTACAATAAATGTATTGAGCATCGAGCATGCAGCATCGGCAATTGAGACCCATATCTTACTTTTTAGCGGAACTTTTTCTTCTTTTAATCCCTGGGTGATTGTCATATTTACCTCAATAAACTGGATCTATTTAATAATTTGATGAGTCATCAGAAATTCACGAACTATTCTAGAATATTCTATTGGATTGCTCCAATACGATTCTGCATGTCCGGCACCGGGAGCCAAAAAATGTTTGCGTGGACCGTTAGTTTTATGTTCAATTAATTGTTGTACCATGCTGACCGGGATGAAGTCGTCATTTGCCCCATGAATGAACAGAATTGGAGCATAGATCTGCTCTGCTGCATTAACTGGGGATACTTCATGAATAACCATGCCAGACATCCAACGAGCCATGATGCCGGACAGTGCAATGAATGGAAACCCTGGCAGGTGGTATTCAATTCTTAGCCGGTAGGACAACTGATCCACCAGGTTGCTAAAACTGCAATCGGAAATAATAAACTTGATCCTGTCGTCAATTGCAGCATGCTGCAAAGAGATCGCCGCTCCCATGGATTCTCCGTGGGTTCCAATGATAGAATCCGCGCCAGTCTTTTTTACGAGCCAGGTAGTGATCGTTTTCAGATCTATCTTTTCGTAGTATCCAAAAGTACAGTTCTTACCTCCAGACAACCCATGGAATCGATTATCGTATATTAGTATATTAAACCCAAGGTCACGAAAAAGGCTCATATATTTCACTGACCCATACAGCGTATAAGTAATCCCATGGGAAAAGATAATCGATCTATTTGCCCCTTCAATTGGGAAGTAAAAACCGTGTAACAAATATCCAAATTCTGAGGTTATCCATATTTCCTCCCTGATCCAGGAATTGTAATCACCTTCTATCAGTTTTCCTGCTTCTTTCTCGAGGTCATATGTTTCCTGAACACCAAATCTTTTCGGATAAATAATTACTCTGGCGAAAAACCATCCGATTATCAATAAAACAAAAATCAATGCAGGTAAAATGACCGCGGTAAGACCCATTATTCTCCGTTTTTATCTGAAACCTGTTACGTTTCAATGATCACTATCAGGATAATGTTTGGGTAAGGAAACATATTATTATCCCAATGAATTATGCTGCCACAGAGTTAATTGAAAATACGATCACCGCTTCCACTTCTTACCTGTGGCTAATTCCACACACTTATACGCCCCGTCATAAATCCCGATGGATTTATTCTTGACTATTTGATCACAATACATTGTCAGAAGGTCATCTTCCTCGGTAATGAGGTCTATAGCCTGTAGTGTTTCTGATATGGTCCGTGTTTCAACAGTACTGTCACCTATCTCTGCCCCTCGGATCGCTCCCCACATTTCATGGCCACCCACCCTTTCATTAAATAGCTTAGGCACAGGGTAGAAAGCCAGTTCACTGGGTTTAGTGATCATGACATCTATTACCCGCATCAGGTAATTTGTTGCATATACTGCATGGAATGTATTGTCATGAAGGAAAACATGAAGGCCATGGACGGTGTTGTCCCTTATCTGGTCAGCAAAACTTCTAGTTTCATCCCACGAGAAATGCTTTTCTATGACTTCATGATATTCTTTCAACTCACCCTGCAGCCACTCCCAATTGTTCTTGTGGTCTCCAAGATTAATAAACAGGGAAATTTCGTCAGTTTTGATCTTGGGGATGGTATGATCAATAATGGCTTTAAATAGCTCTCGTTGAGCTCCAGCGCCGCCCATGGTTACCATTAATCTGCGCGGCTCCTTTTTCTTCATTCTACTGATCCGATCTGCACAATCCTTTTCAATATTCTCCACAAGTTCATGATCCACATGATGCCCGGTGTAATATAGGGCATCCGCAGGAACTGGCTTCATACGTCTACTCTGGTCATCAAAACCGCGCATTGCACGGAAACCATAATAACCAGATGGGGATTGAACAGCATGTTTTGCACCTTCAGTCAACTGGAATGCCATCGGCCAATTATCGAACATCATATCTACTACATTGGTCATTCCCCCGGCAATCGCACCCATACAATTCCACATATGTGATGTTAACATTGGAATATCGGAAGGCAATGCTTGATATAAATTTTTAAATAGCTCACTCATCTTATAATCTTTTACTTCGGTTTTAATAAACCGCCAAGGCCAGGTAACGATCCAATTATTAAAAAGTGTGTTTAAACCGGGGAGTGATGGATTGCCGGTGGTCAATGATTCCCAAACATACTTATTAAAAAAGGATGATGATTGTGAAATACGGGAATATTTGCTGTAATTAGTATTGCACCAATTTATCACATCAGTAGTAATACCAGGAATAGCCAGGAGATCCAACCATAGAGGGGTGAAACCCATTGCGCGCGCAGCTGATGCTCCAGCCATGGCAATTCGGTAGTGCCCGAAACCCATTCGGATTGTGCTGATCACAACTGCATTTTTCTTTGGAAGAGGATCGCCCGAACTATCGCGCAGAATATCTTTCAACCCAAAAACATCTCCCAGGTATGGATTATCATGGATACTAAGCTGGTAAGTTTCCGCAGGATCATAATGGAATTTATTTGCCAACATGGATTTCCAGCTGTCAGCCGCCCGGGTTTGAGCCGTTGTGATGGGATTGCCATAAAGTTCGTAATGGCCTTCAGTCTTTTTCATAAAGCAACTCCTTGAGTGAAAATAAAGCTGACCATGTCAGACAATTAATAATCCGATACTAATTGAAAGATTTTAGCACTATTTTTATAAGTTACACAAATAAAACTCAAATTAGCTTAATGTGTAGTAAGAAACGAAAGAACTGAACAATAAGTAATAATCAGTTCAAGGCGTTTTAGGGTATTACTTGGTTTGTCAATTGTCATACCTTCCAGGAGCTTGCGCCACTCAGTTCTTCATACCGGTGGTTGCTATACCCTCCACGAAATATTTCTGGGCAAACAGAAATACCAAAACAGTTGGTATGATCACCAGGGTCGCGCCAGCAAGAACCAAAGGCGGGGTTGCATGGTACCCGCCCTGAATATCTGCTAAGCCCTGGGTAACCACATAATTAGCTTTGGATTGGATAACCACCAATGGCCATATGAACGAATTCCATGCATAAAGGAATGAAATGGTAAATTGTGTGGCAATCGCCGGGCCAGAAAGAGGCAGGAAGATCTTCCATAAGATGGTGAATCGATTTGCTCCATCCAACCAGGCAGCCTCTTCTAATTCTTTTGGAATTCCTTTGAAGAATTGACGCATCAGAAAAGTGCCATAGGCAGTGAATATCCACGGAACAATAAGAGCTGTCAAGCTGTCAACCCAACCGAATGTGATCATCATCTTATACATGGGAATCATGATCACCGTGAATGGGATCATCATTGTTCCTAAATAGATGCGAAAGATTGTTTCTCGCCCCGGAAAATTAATCCTGGCAAAAGCATACCCACCCAGCATTGAGGATACGATCTGACCAATGGTCACAGCCAGTGTTACGATGGTTGTGTTTACCATGTATTTACCCATCTTCACAGTACTGAGGACCGTCAGGTAATTATCGAACCTAAGCCTCTCTCCGATAAGGCTCATGATATTTCTAAACACCTCGGGGCTGTCTTTCAATGACGAGGCAACCATGAAGATAAATGGATAAATAAAAATCAAGCCTATGATCGTCAGGGGTAAATAGAATCCGATTTTTTGAAAAAATGTAACACGTTCGCCTTGTCTGAACATTGTTTTTACTCCTCAAAAACCCAACGTTTGGAAACGCGGAACTGGATCACTGTGATAATGAATATCAACCCAAATACGATCCAAGCCAGGCTGGCACCATAACCCATTTGAAACCGCTGGAATCCTTTTTGGTAAAGGTAGTAAACTATCGTCAGTGTGGAATTGGCTGGACCGCCCTGGGTCATGATAAAAGGTTCAGCGAAAATTTGCAAAGCAGTAATGGTATTCGTGACAAGAACAAAGAATATTGTTGAAGACATCAATGGCACAACAATCTTGCGCAGGATGATTCCTTTGGAAGCACCATCAACAGTGGCGGCCTCATATAAATGTCCAGGGATGCTTTGAAGTGCAGCGAGGAAGATCACCATATCATATCCAATGGTTGCCCATGAGGTCATTACGATCAGAGAGAACAATGCCCATTGAGGAGTGACGAGCCAGCCGATCAATGGATCGGCAAGTGGTGTACCTATAGGAGTAAAAATCAATCTGTTTAGGAGTTCCACTATTCCGCGGATGACAGTATTTAACACACCATTTTGCTGTTGGAAAATCCAGAACCAGACCAAAGCACTACCGACGATTGATGCTACAACCGGGATATAGACCATTCCCCGGAAAAGTGACATGCCAGGTAAGCGTGCATTAAGTGACCACGCAAGTAAGAATGCCGGTATCACAGATAAAGCTAAAACGCCAAGTGCATAGATCACAGTGTTTCCAAGCGCTACCCAGAATGTTGGGTCATTCGGCTTGATTAAGCTGTTTACCGCAACGAACCAGTTCTTTCCTGCTTCCAGTGCAGATTGGTACGCATCCGGTTTGAATGAGAATCCCAGCGCTTGACCATAATTGTGCAACCCCACCCAGTTTGGTGATGTAAAGAGATTGAAATCGGTGAATGAATAATAAAATGATATTGCAAGAGGTACAGCCATGAAGATTAGGAAACCTATCAAATTTGGTAGGAGAAATAAATAACCTTCAACTGCCTCGCGGATACGCGCTTTGGACATATTTGTACCTCTCTTCCCTTGTTAAAAGACCCCATTCCTGTCGAAACAGGAATGGGGCTTGAACTGTAAATATTATTTAGTAAAGAGTGGATTTGCAGCATCACATATAGCTTTTGCTGCTTCTTCAGCGGTCATCTTACCAGCAAAAATATTATCAACATTGGGCTGATAGATTCCGTTTACAATGTCGCCCCAGTTGCCAGTAAATAGCGGAATTTCAGCCTGAGCATAATCAGCGCTCATTACAAATGGGCTGTTATCAGCTGGTGGTTTGGAATTCAAGAATGCATCCACAGCTGCCTGTGCTTTATTGGAGGGGATATTGGAACCCAGAGCAGCAATCTGTCCCTGAACTTCGGGAGAGGTTAGTTCTTTTAGAACTTTGAATGCCTGGTCAGGATATTTGGTCTTGGCACTTACCACATAGGGACCCCAGAATAACCATGAGGATTTCACGGCGCCTTCCGGCATTTCCACTACACCCCATTCGAATTTGGCATTGTCCCGCATTCCAGGTGTCATCCAACGGCCATTGGGGAACATACCGACATTACCTGCAAGGAAGTCAGTCTCACCTACACCACCTTCAACACCCGGAGGAGTGGCAACTTTGTCATCCAGGAACAGTTTACGCATGAATTCCAGTCCGGCGACAGAACCGGGATCAGTCATGGCACAGGCTGTGCGATCAGCATTGAACAGACTACCGCCGCCGGCATTGACGAAATAACCCCAAAGACCCCACCAGTTACTCATTGAGAAGCCATAGGTTTTGTCAGTTTCATTTGTTAATCCCTTGGCAACACGCTCAAAGTTATCCCAATTCCATTTGCCCTGAGCAGCCAGGTCTGCGGGATCATCCACGTTGTATTTCTTAAATAGGTCTTTATTGTAATAGATGACGAGGGTGGATATATCGCGCGGGAGACCCCAGAGATTCCCACCATTTTCAAGTTCTTTCATCGGAGCATCATAGTAATCGGAGAGTTTGAATGTTGGGTCAGCATCGGCAACAGGTTTGAGATTTAGAATAACTCCCAATTTGGCATAATCTGCAGTGCTTGCGCCAGGTATCCAGACAATATCAGGTGCATTACCGGCTGAAAATTCTGCTTTTAGTTTGTCTTCATAACCTGTTACAGGAGCAGGATCATACTGGAGTGTGATACCATCCGCGGCTAGTTTTGCGGAGAGATCGTCGCTGATCTTTTGATACACATCCTGTTCGGCCTGATTGTCCGGGCGAGTGCGCCAACGAATTGTGATTGTTTCTTTCGCGGGTGCGGCAGGTGCAGCTGGTTCGGCAGGAGCCGGAGCAGCGGGGGCACAAGCGGATAAAACAAACACTGCAACAATCAATATGCTTAATACTTTCCACATTACATTATGTTTCATCTTTCCTCCAAGGATTGTGAATAACTATTTTGATTTTGAAATTTATCGTATTATTTATACTTTCTTGTTATCACCTCCTGTTTTATGAACTGGCTTTGATCGTGGATTGTCGTATTACCAATTCGCCAGAAATTTTTATTTGCCGGACAGGTTTTCCTGATTTGTTGATCATATCGATTAATATTTGGGTGGCTTCCCGCCCAATCCCCGGCATGTCCTGTCTAATGGTGGAAAGAGGTGGATCAAAATAAGAAGATAGAGGCATATCATCTATTCCAATAACTGATAAATCCGCTGGAACAGACATGTTAAAATCACGCGCTGCCCGAATTACACCCATGGCCATGCGATCATTCTGTGCAAAAATTGCGGTGGGAATAATTCCATTTTTTAAAAGAGATTGAAGACCATTTTGCCCTGAAGTTGCTGTCCAATCCCCCTCAATAATCAAATCCCGGTTAACTTCAATACCTGCTTTATTTAATGCTCTTGAATAACCTTTGCAACGGTCTTGTGAACAGTCTTCTTCCATTGGCCCTGTTATCATACCAATTTTAGAATGACCCATTGAAATTAAATGCTGCACAGCTTCATATGCCACTCTCTCATCATCGAGTGAAACTGAACTGATGGAAGTATCACGCGAATATGCTCCTACAAAAACAACCGGAAAATCTGTTGGAGTATGCTCATAACGGTTATCTGCATAAGGATTAATAACGATCAGTCCATCCACCCTACGGCGGCCGACCAATTCATTAATAAGCTCAGTAAACGTGCTTGGATCCGCGGATGATGAGGATAACAGGAAATACCCCTGCTTACGTGCTTCAACCTCCGCCCCCTCAATAATGCTGGCAAAGGTATAATCTGTGAGGTTGGGGGAAATGCACGCCAACATATGGGTTACACCACGGGCCATTGAACTTGCAATGGCACTTGGAAGATATCCAAGGTTATCAATGGCTGCTTGCACCTTTTCACGTGTATCAGGATTAACTCTCTCCACTTCATTAATAACTCGCGAGACAGTTTGGTGCGATACACCGGCGAGGCTGGCAACATCACGGATGGTTGGACGGTTTTTTTTCAACAGATCTTTCTTTTTGGAGTATAATGTTACCGGTCACGTGACCGGTAACACAATAATACAAGATTAGAAAAGATTTGTCAAGCATCAGTTTTAAATGGAGGAAGGACGATTATGAATTCATCTCACCGCCGTTTTAATCCACTAACCCGTGAATGGGTTTTGGTTTCACCACAAAGAGCTACCCGACCTTGGCTGGGTCAGGTGGAAAAAACACAATCTGACATGCTGCCGGAATATGACCCTAACTGCTATCTCTGTCCTGGAAAGAACCGAGCAGAAGGTGCAAAAAATCCATTATATAAAGGGGTATTTGTATTTGATAACGATTTTCCTGCTTTAACAAGCAACAATTCTCAACAGCTAGTTTCATCTGACCATGCACTATTACGATCACATCAAGAAACAGGATTTTGTCGAGTTGTCTGCTTTTCGCCACGTCATGACTTGACCCTGCCAGAACTCAACCAATCTGATGTTGAATCTATCGTTCAAACCTGGGCGATCGAATCTGCCCAACTTGCTGCCCGGACAAATATAAATTATGTGCAGGTATTTGAAAACAAAGGAGCGGTCATGGGTTGTTCCAACCCCCACCCACACAGCCAAATATGGGCGCAGTCGATCGTTCCCAATGAACCAGCCAAGGAATGGATATCTCAAAAGGAGTACTATACTGATAACGGACGACCTCTTTTGATAGATTATGTGAAAGAGGAACAGAAAAATAAAGAGCGGATCATTTGTGTAAATGATCATTTTACTGCGCTAGTTCCTTTCTGGGCTATCTGGCCATTTGAGGTCTTAATATCAGCCCACCGACCGTGCAGCTACCTGGATGAGTTAACCTCTTCCGAAACCTCCGCCCTGGCATCAATCTTGAGAGAGATAACTACTCGCTATGATAACTTATTTGAAATATCTTTCCCCTATTCCAGTGGATTTCACCAAGCTCCTGCAGACGGTTGTTTTCACCCCGAATGGGTTCTGCATGCGCATTTCTACCCTCCTCTGCTCCGCTCCGCCACAGTTCGAAAATTCATGGTGGGGTATGAAATGATGGCCATGCCACAGAGGGATATCACCCCCGAAACAGCAGCAGAACGTTTGAGGGGCTCTTCATCAGTACATTACAAATTAATGAATCATAATGAATATTGATCAGTTGGTTTCGAAATGATGTGAGATGCCAATATTTGGTGCCCCCGGCGCGGGTCGGATATCATCCTGTAAAGGACGCGCAACCAACTGATTCGAAGGAGCTTCGGAGCTACTATATTGTGTATATTTAGTGCTTTTTTGTCTATAATGTATCGAAAAAGGAGCTTTAACAGTCCATATAGTCCAATATTTCCACTGAATTTTTGTAAATTGCACACAATTGCACACGGAATATTTACCAAATTATGCCATAATTGAAGGGGCAGTTGGTCAAAGATCCTCTTTCCGAAAGTTATTTCCATATTTTGGAATCCTTGAGAATCTTTTTGTCCAACTTTATGCTTGCCAGTATTCATTAAATCTATAAGTTTTCGAATCTACAACACACGATCACAACCCAATGAAACAAGGAAAGTTAAACAATAGACCTGATTTTTTGGCGTGGTATATAAATAAGATTCTTTATAAGATAAGGTAATTGCCAGACTTTCTCTTGTTTATTCATCAAAATGTTCATTGACCGAAAAAAGTCATCCATCATGGATTTTATCTTTCACAAAATCATAGCTCCACATGTGTTTAGGATGTTCCGCCCGTAATAAATCAAAGATCGACAGCCATTATCGGCCTCGTTTTGGTTGTCTTTATGGCACTTTCAACCCTTCAGTTATCCAGAAACATTCTAAGTGTTTATGGATTACCTCCCATCCTTCGAATTGCAGCATGACTGTGACTTTTCGAAAACCATAACGCAACAACAGCACCTCACAAAGTGCACCATGCTGTCTGCAATTTGTGAGGTGCTCAGAATACCATGCACCGCGGCTTAATAATTGTATTGGTTGACGATATCGGTCAGCAACTACCCCAGCAGTTTATTGCAATGGATGTGGTAAATTTCAATATATGCTTACCGCAAGTCAGCAGATTTTCAGCGCGTTTTTGCTCTATCCTGATTTCATACTCATCAAAAATTGCCACATCATTGATAGATCACATTTCTTATTCGTATTTAATTATTGAATATATATCTATCCATAGCCTTGCTCATTGCTGTTGCCACCTCAAACACATCATCTTCCCAATGTTTTGCGCTAACAAGTTCGCAAGACCAAAATCCATCGTAGCCAGTCGCTTTTACAGCATCCACCCATTTACTGATCGGAATATCTCCATCTCCAGGATAATATCCTCTCAATTTTGTTTCATCCCACTTTGTATCTCTTGGTTGTTTTTTACCATCGCAAAAATGAATATTATAGATATTGGATTTATCTAATTTGGCGACTTCATCTGGTGATGTTTCTCCACCCGCCCAAAGGTGCCAGAAGTCAACGACCATTCCAACATTTTCTTCGCCCGCAACATCAATCATCGCAAGACACTTCGACAGGGAATGGATCGGAGACCATGCGACAGGTTCCATTTGGAATCTAACACCATATTTCTTCCCAATCGCACCTATCTTCCCAACGTTTTGTCCAGTTATTTGCACAATCTGATTCCATGGTCTGCCTTCTAATGCGAGCAGTGGAACAAGTTGAATCGTCGGGCAGTTGATCTCTTTTGCTACGCTTGATAAATAATCGGTTTCTCTTAAAATCTCATCAAGTCTTTTCGCATCATCTGTTTCAACGTGAGCGATATCATTGATACAAACGGGTACGACCTGATAATGGTTTAGTATTTTGTTTAAATCTTTCGTTGAGTTTCCTTGTTCTAGATAACTATATAGCTTGGAAGCAACGATTTCGATGGCGCTAAATCCGCAATCATGCGCCACGCGAATATCCGTGGCCAAATTGCTCTTATATATAGTTTTCCCATGAATAGCTTTTTTGTTCATGTGCGTTTCTCCTTTACTTATCCGGCCAAAGAACTGCATTTGGTGCTTCAACCCATAAATGCTCTTTTTCAAATACTGGTTTAATGTATGGATTACCGTCCAAGTGACGTATGACCCATAGAAAATACATGGCATATCCTGGAGCTGCAACTTGTGGATGATCCAGATTTGGAAGGATTTTGACGGTATCGTTATGTTCTATCAATACCCCCTCATCACCTAGTTTGAGCAAGCCAAATCCGTTTTCTGGATAGAGTTTGTAGTAATATATCTCTGGCTGTTCATGGTGATGTGATGGAAATCCTGCCCACTTCCCGGGATATTGCACATCTTCTCCCAGCATAAAGTTGGAATCCTTTGTTATGGATACATCCATGATGGTTTTAACAATTCTTGTTCCCGCTTCATTCATTTGACCCTTGCCACGGATCTCAATTCTGCATTCCTTATCTGTGTAAAGCTTAGATTCAAAATGCTTTGCATTTTCCGTTCTCATAATTGCAAGCTCGGAATCTGCGGAGATGCCAGTTACCTTGACGCTTGTTTTGTTTGAAACACTTAGCGTCCAAGGGTCATCGTCGACGTAAGATCCTCTTTTGATAACCGCTTTCTTGTTGTCCCATTCAAGTTCAACTTCACCGTATAGCAGCAAAATTGCTTTTTCTTTTTGCGAATCGTCAGAATATACAGAACCACAGGACATTTTCAAGATACCAAAATCCATCATGATATCCTGATCTTTACCATCCATTTCTGTGATACTGTTATACCCTTGTTTAAAACCATCTTTGTTTTTAATGATCATTCTGTCTTCCCGCTTCCTAAAGCCCAGTTTTTTCGTTAATAAATTTTCTCGCCTTCATTGCATATTCCAATGGATCTGCTTTAGCGGGATCTTGTTCTGCCTCAACAACGATCCAACCCTCATAATTGCTTTTATTTAAAATGGCGAATACACCATCCCAGTCAACCATGTCTCCGTCACCGGGAACTGTGAAGAGACCTTCCTTTACGCTATTTAAAAAGCTCCAGTCCTGGCCTTTGGCTTGATTGTATACGTCTCGTCTCAGATCTTTTAAGTGAATATGGTTGACTCTATCCATGTATTTTTGAAGCAGTTTTACAGGATCACCGCCAGCTAATGTTGAGTGGCCAGTATCGAACACGATTCCGACCAAATCTGGATCTGTCATTGCCAACAGTCTCTCGGTTTCTTCCATAGATTGCACGCCAGTTCCGATATGATAGTGGAAAGCTGTTTTCATGCCCTTTTCTTTTCCAATTTTCCCTATCGCATTTAAGCCTTTTGCCAACTTTTCAAACTGTGCATCAGAAAGGACTGGTGCTTTACTCATAGGGCAGCTCTCATCACCATGTATGGTAACCCCGCACTCTCCAATGCCGACGACTCTTGCACCTAAAAAGTAAGTAAAATCTGCATGCTGTTTAAATAATTCCAATGTGTATTCTATCGGCTTATCGCTAGTTAAAAGGCTGCTAAACCAACCGTTACATATTTGCAAACCTCTCAAATCTAATGCCTTCTTTAATATAACCTTATCCTTTGGATACTTCGTTCCTATTTCACTGCCTTTGTAACCTGCTAAAGCCATTTCGCTCAGACACTGCTGATAGGTCAGATCTCCTCCCAGCGAAGGCAAATCATCATTTGTCCAATTAATCGGTGCACATCCCAGTTTGACTTTATTTTTGTCTAACATAATTATTCTCCTTTTAATATTAGAATGGTTTAGCTTCTTCACTGACAAAATCACTTATTGATTTTGCTGCTTTTTCGACTCTCGGGTCCTTTGCAACTTGAGCTGTACCCACTCGCCAAAAACTCTCGTATCCTTCTGTCATCGTCTCTGGCAAAACTTTAATGTCAATCAAAGTAGATACTTCATCTTTTTTCGATTGTTCTATCGCTATTTTCAGATCTTCTAATGTATCTACTTTATATACCTTGGCACCATACCCCTTTGCGATGCACGCAAAATCGATTGGCGCATATTGCCCGGTTAGTCCACCGGTTTCGTCATTTCTATGCCTGAACACGGTTCCGAATGTATCAATACCCTGGGATCTTTGCAAATTGTGTATACATTGATGGCCATGGTTGTCAAAAAGCAAAACATTGATTTTTTTACCTTCCTGAATGCTTGTATAAAGTTCAGCATGAGACATTAGGAATCCACCATCGCCAACGAACGCATATACTTCTTTTTGGGGTTCAGCAATTTTTACCCCTAATGCTCCGGGAACTTCATAGCCCATACAAGAAAATCCATATTCCAAATGATATGTTCCTCGAACTTTCGTCTGCCAAACCCTTTCAAGATCTGAAGGCAAACTGCCTGATGCAGAAACGATGATATCGTCATCGTTCAAGAGCTTGTTTAATTCAATTAATACTCTCGTTTGCGATAGGCCTTCATCGAGTTCAATTTGACTAAGGCTTTTCATCAGATCTGCCCAGCTACTTTTTGCGTTTCGAATTTCATCGCCGTAACCGGAAATGTATCCTGAATTACTTAGTAGCCCGGTTAATTTGCTCAGCACTAATTTTGCGTCTCCTACTATGGCAACGCTATTCATCTTAAAAGCATCTATCGGCGCAACATTAATCGTGAGAATATCAACATTATGATTCTTGAATGCTGTTTTTGAAGATGTTACGAAATCATTCATTCTGGTCCCAACAGCAATAATCAAGTCGCAATCCTTCGCGATGATATTTGCTGAATATGTACCACAGACGCCACCCGCCCCCAAGTTCAAAGGATGGTCAAAAGGTATGATCCCTTTTCCGGCTTGTGTTTCGGCAAATGGAATATTGAACTTTTCTGCAAACGCGGCAAGTTCATTTTCTGCATTGCCATATCTTACTCCGCCGCCGCAAATGAGCATCGGTTTTTTCTTTTCCTTAATAAGTTCGACTGCTCTTTGTGCCGTCTGATCTGATATCTGTCGTCTGTCTACATGCCATACACGCTTTTCCAGAAACACTTCAGGATAGTCGTATGCTTCGCCTTGAACGTCTTGCGGAATGCATATTGTTACCGCACCCGTATCCGCGGGATCCGTCAATACGCGAAATGCATTAATCAATGCTGTCATTAACTGCTCTGGCCTGGAAACACGATCCCAATACTTGCTTAAAGGTTTGAAAGCATCATTTGCCGTAACGTTGTAATCCATCGCGTATTCAATTTGCTGCAACACCGGATCGGGCTGTCTGCACGCATACGAGTCTGAAGGCAGGAACAAGACCGGAATTCTGTTCACAGTAGCCGTACCTGCCGCTGTCACCATATTGAGTGAACCGGGTCCAATGGATGCTGTACATGCAAATATTTCTTGCCGGTCTTTCTGTTTTGCGAATGCGATTGCGGTGTGGGCAATTTCTTGCTCATTCTTGCCCTGGTAATAAATTATTTCATCCTTGTACTGCTCTAATGCCTGACCTAGTCCGACAACATTGCCATGCCCGAAAATACCCATGACACCTTTAACAAATTTTTTTTCAATACCATCAACTTCAATATATTGGTTATTCAGAAATTCAATGATCGCTTGCGCCATTGTTAACTTTTTTACATTCATGCTTTCCTCTTTCTTCTTGCTTTCCTTTCTGTTTTATGGCTTTTCGAAGCTGCTGGTTACTGTCGAATAAAAACCGGAAGCCTATTTGTATTCGACCCAAACACTTCCATGGTCAGCTGACTCGACACATTTCTCCAGAAATTTCACTCCGTTGATTCCAGCATCAATCCCTGGATACCAAAGGTTTTCAGCTAAAGAATCATCTCCAACGATTTTCGCATACATGGCAAGACCAAATCGATGATATAGATTTGCCCAAGATTCAAATAGACCTTCAGCATGTCCACCACCGATACGATTAGATGCAACCGCTGGGTCATCGTTATAAAGGTAACCCATTCCGCGATCAAGTAACTGTGTTGGCTTTCCTTGTATTTCGTATTTCAGTTGATTTGGATGTTCATCCCACCATTCAATACTCGCTTTTGAGCCAATAATACGAATTATTTGCTGATGCATCGAACCGGCATTTACTGCGCTGCACCACAACGTGCCGACAGCGTTGTTTGTAAAATTCATCAATACTGTGGCATTATCTTCAAGGGGTGCCCTACTTGCAATAAAGCTTTGACGAGTGCAAAGCAGATTCTTGATCTCTAAACCAGGAATCATGGTTTCGGCCAAATACAATGCATGAGTACCGATATCACCCAATACATAGGTAGGTCCAGAAATTTCCGGGGTCACCCGCCATTTCGTGCCAGGATTGTCCTTTTCGACTTCTTCTGAATGAAATCCATGGGAAAACTGGGTTTTAATTATTCTAATTTCACCTAAATCACCATTCTCGATCATTTTCCGTGCCTGATGCACCATCGGGAATCCAGTGTAGCCATAGGTAACGCAAATAACCAAATTCTGTTGTTTGGCAATGATCTTCAACTCTTCAGCTTCGCTCGATTTAAAGCAGAGTGGTTTCTCACATACGATATGTAAACCTGACAATAGGGCTGCTTTTGCAATTTCGTAATGATATTTATTTGGTGTTGTAATTGAAACCGCCTGGATTCCATCATCGCGTTTTGCTTCTTCTTCAAACATTTCCTTATAATCAAAATAGCATCTATTCGAATCAATACCCAGGTTTTTACCAAATTCCTTTCCACATACCGGGTCAATATCAAAAGCGCCTGCCAAAAGTTGAAACAGCCCATCTCTTAAGGCGGATACCCGATGAATTGAACCTATTTGACTTCCACGCCCACCCCCAACCATTGCCCATCTGATCGGTTGCTTAAACCTATTCTCTTCATTAAACATTTCCGAGCCTCCTATGTACCAATGTAGTTATATTAGTATCCAAGTTTATTCAAATGTGTCACACTTTTTTCAATGCATTCTGGTACATCGTTTGTATCGTTTGGATGCCTATCCTGCTCTAGCGTAATCCAGCCATGATAATCTATATCAATGAGAGCTCTTCTGATTGACGAATAATCCAGCGTGCCTTCACCAATCGGGCACATAAGCCTTTTAAAACAGGCTTCATAAAAGCCGATGTTTTCCTCAACAACAACTTCGTAAACTGATTTGTCGATATCTTTAAAATGTACATATTCTATGCGAGATCCATATCTTCTAATGCCTTGTGCTGGATCAATTCCAGCATAGTACGCGTGCCCGGTGTCAAAACAAAGTCCAGCATAATCTTTAGATATGTCGTAAAGAATCATATCTATTTCATCCATATAATCAATATAGCCGCCGGCGTGATGATGGATCACGGATCGAACACCATACTCTTCGTACGAGATCTTAGAAATCTCTTTGATGTGTGAAACCATTTGGTGCCACAGATCAGATGAAAGCATAGGTGCCTTAACAGTACGGGGTAGTTTCTCCCTTTCTGGCTTTACTGCGTCAATGATCACATAATAGGGAGGTGACTGTTTTTGTTTTTCTATAGGAGAAGGCCTCGGAACTGACGCTAGAATCTTGCAAATTTCATGGGTTTTTGCAACAATTCGATGAAATGACTCTTCGGAAACCAAATCATCATACAAAGTCCCTGCAACTATTTGCGAATTACGTTTGATTAATTCTTCGGTCAGAACAGCAGCTTCTAAAGGCAGATATCCATATGGCCCCAACTCTAATGCATTGAAGCCAATACTCGAGATTTGATCTAAAACTATCTCCCAAGGAGTATTATCAGGATTTTTTGAATCTTCGATACCCCATGAACCCGGGCAGCTGCTTAATTTACAAATCAAATTAATAACCTCCAATTTACAAAATATAGGTAATTTGGAAAACAACTAGTTGTTAATTAATTTCAGAGAAAAGGACTGGTTGTTTTCAATTTGTGATATTTTTGCAACAAATCCCATTTATTAATTTCAATTACCTTGACATAATCGGATCAGTTATGCTTTCTTTGCATTCTTTCTCATGTCAAGCACAACTGCGCCGATGATAATTGCGCCTTGCACGATCTGCTGCCAATAAGGATCTATGCCTAAAAGAGTAAACCCATTTGTTAATACACTTAATATCAGGGTGCCAAGGACACATCCCCAGATAGTTCCAACCCCGCCGGTATGACTTGTTCCACCAATTGTTGTGGCAGCGATAACTGTAAGTTCGTACCCAGCAGCAGCCCCAGGGTGAACACTCGCTACACGACCAATGAACAAAATGGATGCTATGGCAGCAGTTATTCCAGCGAATATATAAATTAACATGATATTTCTTTTAACTTTAATTCCAGATACCTCAGCAGCATAAATATTACTTCCAATTGCATATACACTTTTACCAAATCTTGTATAGCCTAGTAAAATCGTCGTAATAATGATCATGATCGCAAAAACGATCACAGGAACAGGAACAACGTTAAAAGCATTTGAGCCAAAGTATAAAATTTCCGGAGATAATTTACTGATTGGTTGTCCGCCTGTATAGAGATAAACGGCTCCTCTGGCTATTGTCATCATACCCAGCGTAGAAATAAATGCCGGAATTCCTGTATAAGCAACAAGACCGCCGCTTATAGCGCCGCAAATCACCCCAACAGCTACTGCAGCCAAAATTACAAGAACTACTGACTGGGGTCCTAAGTTCTGAAAAACTTTGATACTGGCTTCTTGTGTCTGGGATAGACTTGCCGCAATAGCACCAGCCAGCGCCAGAACAGAGCCAACGGAAATATCGATGCCTCTTGAGATTATAACAAGGGTCATTCCTAGTGCCATAACTCCAATAATCGCACTTTGATTTAATATGTTTAAGATATTCTTTGCCGTTGGAAAAGAATTAGGTTTGAGAATGGTCATCAAAATGACCATTATTATCAAAATAAAGGCAATACCATACTTTGATAAAATACCCTTCATTTTATTAACAATTTCCAAATTGTTCATCATGATTGTTTTCTCCTTAATTCTCTTTCAAAGCCGCATACTTCATAATTTCTTCTTGAGTCAATTTATTGGTATTATCCAAAATTGCTGTTAAACTGCCCTCATTCATGACAGCAACCCTGTCACTCATACCAAGAACTTCCGGAAGCTCTGATGAAACCATAACAATACTCTTACCTTGCCCTGCTAGTTCCGAAATAAGCCTGTGAATCTCTGCTTTTGTACCGACATCAATACCTCTTGTTGGCTCATCTAAAAATAATATCTCTGGATTTGTCATAAGCCATCTTCCAACCAAAACTTTTTGCTGGTTTCCACCTGACAAGTTCATTATTATTTGTTCCTGGCTAGGTGTCTTGATCTGAATGGCTTTAATAAACTCTAAACACTTTTTAAGTATTAATTTGTCACTCAAAAAACCAGCTTGATTAATTAGATGGTTCATGTTGGCAACAATTAAATTAATTTTGACAGATAACACCGGGAAAATTCCATTTAATCTTCTATCTTCTGTTAAAAACGCCATACCATTTTCAATCGCATCTGCTGGGGATTCAATGGACACTTGTTTACCATCAATGAACACTTTACCAGCTGTCCTTTTTCGTAAGCCAAAGATCGTTTCAATAACCTCTGTTCTACCTGCGCCAATAAGCCCTGCAAAACCAAGGATTTCGCCTTTTCTCACATCAAAAGAAACATCCTGAAATTTTTTGCCGCTGCTGAGTCCTATAACCTTCATCTTCACATCGCCGATTTCGCATTTGATTTTTGGAAATAAATCACTGATTTCACGGCCAACCATTATCTCTATCATTTTATTAATTTCAATTTTTTCTGTGTCGTATGAACCAACAAATTCACCGTCCCTAAGAATTACAACTCGATCAGTGATATTGTAGATTTCATCTAACTTATGAGAGATATATATGATTGATTTGCCTTCATTTTTAAGTTTCCTGATTATTGAGAATAGTTCTGCGATTTCAGTACCACTAATCGCAGAGGTAGGTTCATCCATAATAATCAATTTTGCATCGTAAGAAACCGCTTTTGCAATCTCAACCATCTGCTGTTTGGCAACCGTTAAATCTTTTACTAGCATTTTTGGATCTTCATTCAATCCAATACTGGATAAAAGCTGTTTCGTTTTGTTATACATTTTTTTATGGTCAACTAAGCCTGCTTTATTGACAGGTTCACGACCGATCCAAATATTTTCCATAATGGGTCTATGTTCAATAGGGCTTAACTCTTGTTGAATCATAGATACTCCCATTTTCAAAGCATCAATTGTCGAATACTTTTTTCTATGGATTCCATCAAAAATGATTTCCCCAGATGTAGGTGGATGAATACCAATAATACACTTCATCAAAGTAGATTTACCGGCGCCGTTTTCACCCACGAGACCAAGAATCTCTCCTTTTTTAACCTTCAAGTCCACTCCCTTGAGCGCATGAACGCCAGGAAATTGCTTGACGATATTCGTTGCTTCGAGGATATAATTAGTTTCTGCCATATCATTTCGCCTTTTCCAAAATTGCTTGGCTTACTAAAAATAAAGGTTCGTTATTTTGCAGCCATGAAGAAATTTCCATTTCTCCATGGCTGCCATTTTTAAAATTGTTACTATTGGTAAAGATCACCAATCAAGGGTTTGTAAATCCTAATATTTATCGACTTCGTCAGCTGTAATAAGTACAAACGGAATCATTAAACGGTTTTCTGATTGACCACCGTTGAAGAGGTTGAATGCAATCTGTACGCCGCCTGCGCCTTGACCAGCCAGATCTTGACGAACTGAACCGATCATTTTTCCTTCCTTGATTGCAGTCTTGGCATCCGGAGTAAAGTCAACACCAAGAACGATAACATCGGTTCTTCCAGCTTTTTGGAGCACTTCAACAGCTCCAAGTGCCATTTCATCATTGTTGGCAACCACAAAGTTGACGTCATTGCCATATGCTGTCAGCCAGTTCTCTGTAATGGAAACACCCTGGTCACGCTGCCAGTTACCAACCTGAGTGTCTTTAATTACTACACTGGGGCACTTAGCTTCAATGGTCTTTACAAATCCTTCAGTTCTCTTGATTGCTGCTTCATTATCCAATTTGCCTTCAAGAATGAAGGCATTACCGCCTTTTTCGCCCGCAATTTTACAAAGGTACTCACCTTGCTGTTGCCCAGCAACGAGTTCTTCTGAGCCTACATAGTAAGTTCCCTCAGGTGGTGTATTTGTCCCGAAGGGATTTCTGTTAACAAACACAATCGGAATTCCAGCGTCTTTACCTGCTTTAATGATTGGATCCATAGCGTCTGTGCTAACAGGAACAACAATCAATACGTCAACTTTTTCAACAATAAACGCTTGAACCAGATCCTGTTGTTTAATTACATCTTCTTGAGCATCAGCTTCTTTGAAATCTATGCCAAGCTCTGCGGCTTTAGCTTTTGCACCATCTTTAATATATACTTGGCCGGTATCGTTGAAATTGGCGCTAACGAATCCAACTACTAATTGTTTTGGTGCTGCAGGTTCTGCCGGTGCAGCAGGTGCTGCGGGGGCGGCTGGTTCAGCAGGCGCAGCTGGTGCTGCGGGGGCGGCAGGCGCGCAACCGACCAACATGGCGACAATGATGAACATCGCGATTAACATTCCAATCGATCTTTTCATTTCTATCTCCTATTTTAATTTTTATTGTAGTTGAGTGGTCATTCCCTTTCACTATTTATTTACTATTACAATAAACCACCTCCTTTCATCAGTTTTCGGTGCGGACTCAGTGAATTAATTGTGTTACCAATTTATCCAAACTTGATAATAAATAAGGCATTTTTTGTCCATGTCAATTATGTGTTGTTATCCCTAGCAGTCAATTTCTCCATTCAACTTTTTCATAGGTACCTATTTTGATTCCTCATTTGATAGCTTGGTTTCGTTCCAAAAATCCTTTTAGTGTTAATAAAAGGATTTCAAGCTTTTTTCCACTTTCTCAGCAATATCTTCAGCAACTAGTCCGTTATCTTTCATCTGGAATTTATAATTCCCAATTTTTTTGAAGCTATCGCTCAAACCGCACATTATTTGTTTTGGTGCTTTTTCAAACCCAGCTTTATATTCTGCCACCGCAGAACCAAGACCTCCGATAATGCTATGTTCTTCAACCGTGACAATGAGCTTATTCTGTGCAAATACGCTGTCCAGCATTTTGACATCAATAGGTTTGACTGTGTGCATATCGATAACGCGTACAGAAATGCCCTTCTTTTCAAGGATATCTGCAGCTTGTATCCCTTCCCATAAAACTGACCCTGTTGCAATGATCGCAACATCATCTCCAGGACGATACTCTATTGCTTTGCCCAACTGGAAATCAAAGTCATTGGGATATATCAGTGGGAAACCAGGCGCGCCCGTTAAACGAATATGAATAGGTCCATTGTGGTCCGCAGCGGCAAAGACAGTCTTGTAAATCTCGTGCGGATCTGCCGGACAAACAACGGTGAAATTTGGAATTGCACGCATCACCGCAATATCATCCATTGCAAAATGTGTGTTACCTAGCGGACCGAACCTGCACCCGGCTTCAATCCCTACGATCCTTGCGTTAAGATTCATATAACCAACCATAGACCGTACCTGCTCAGCACAGCGCATGGGTGCAAATGCTGCAACGGTAACTGCAAAAGGCATCAGTCCTTCTTTTGCAAGACCTGCAGAAAAATCAATCATGTTTTGTTCAGCAATTCCGACATTAAAAAAGCGATCAGGAAATTCCTTTTGAAAACTAACTAATCGCGCGGTTGTGGTTATGTCAGCACTTACAACAACGACATTCTTTTTCTCCCTTGCCAGCAGGACAACTGATTCGCCAAAAGAACTGCGATGACCAAGCTTTGACCATTCTTTCAATGTTTCTAGTGAAATGTTGTTCATTGTTCCTTTCTTACCTTTTCTGCCATTTCCAAATCAGCAATAGCCTTTTTATACTGTTCTTCATTTATGGGAGCTGCATGAAATGCAAGATTGTTCTCCATAAATGAAATGCCTTTTCCTTTAATAGTCTTAGCTAGTATTACTTGTGGTTGCTTTCCATCCAAAGACTTTTTCGCTTCGGTTAGCACCTGCAACACTTCTTCAACATCGTTTCCGTTTTCGATATACGATACTTTCCATCCTGCAGCTTTCCATAAGGCATCCAGGTTAATGGGCATAACTTCTGATGTCACTCCTGACAGTTGAAAACCGTTTATATCGACAATTGCGATCAGATTATCCAGTTTGTACTTCGCTGCATTAAATGCGGCTTCCCAAATAATGCCCTCGTTACATTCTCCATCACCGACAATGCAATAGACTCTATGCGATTCTCCCTTTACCTTGGCTGCCATTGCCATTCCACAGGCTACCGGTAATCCATTTCCGAGGCTTCCTGTTGTGACTTCAATACCATATCGAATATTCATGCTCGGATGTCCAGCAAGAATACTGTTGTTACCCTTGAACTGGGAAATCATATCTTTTGGGATATAGCCCGATTCAATAAGGGCTGCATAATATACCAGGCTGGCATGCCCTTTGCTCAAAACGAATCGATCCCTTTCGGGCATTTCCGGGTTTTTGTGGTCATGATTCATCACACTGAAAAACAGTGTTGCAACAATATCCACACAGGATAGCGCAGGACCAAAGTGGGCTCCCTCGTTGCCTGCTGCGTAACCCATTTCAATGCAGTCCCGCCGCATCAGCTCTGTTTTTTCCATTAACTCATTAATTAGTTCATTCTTTTCCATCTTAAACCTGTATTCTTTCAAAGTTTGTTCTTCCGTTTTCGGTTTCTTTTAATTTGTGTTAAAGTTCTCAATTTGATAAATGTGTCCACTGTAGACACCGTCAATTAACTTACTCTCATACTTTGCAGCATCGATAATCTTTTGTTCATCAATGCCTGTGTCATAACCCATTTCACACAACATGTGAACCAGATCCTCGGTTGCGAGATTGCCCGATGCGCCGGGGGCGAAGGGACATCCGCCCAGACCACCTAACGTAGATTGCACTGTTTTAATTCCACTCTCGATAGCTGCAAGCGTATTCACCATGCCCATATTTCTTGTATCGTGAATATGTATTTGTAATACAAGCTCAGGATACGCTTTATTGATTGTTGCAATGGTTTCCCTTACCTGAGCAGGATTGGCGACGCCGATTGTGTCACACAAATTCACGGTTTTTATTCCCAAATCAACATATTGGCGTAAAAAAGCAGCTCCCCCCTCGGGCATCTTTTTTCCCTCGAACGGGCATCCGAAGGCTGTAGCCAAATCTAAACAAATTTCAATCTGCGGCAGCCTACCCATTATCTTTCGAAGTTCCTCAAAGGATTCCTCATGCGATCTTCTGATATTGGCCCGATTATGGCTTTCGCTCAAAGAAACAACATAGGATATTTTTTTCAATCCTATTTCTGCAGCGATGTTCGCTCCGAACAAATTGGGCACGAGCGCGGAAAAATCGTTCTGCGGATATCTTTCCAGGCAAACCTTTGCCAGCTCCTCCGCATCCCGCATCTGCGGAATCGCTTTTGGGCTCACAAAAGACGTAACTTGGATGCTATTCACACCTGCTTCGATAATTCTTTCAATTACAGATAACTTCGTTTGCAATGGTATGTAATCGCAAACGCTTTGAAAGCCGTCACGTGGGCCTACTTCACAAATTTCAATTCTTTTATTGTTATTCAAGCATTGCCCCCGTTTCTTTCAACCTTGTATACCAACCAAATGCCATTTGTGGATTTTGCGGATGATGCCCACCCAGTTTTATTGATGCTTGTAAGTAATCGAGCAGATGATATTTGTATTCATCGGCGGCACAATTTGAAATAATCGCCTCTGCCCGCTGAATGTCGTCTAAACCACGAATATCAGCATACCCATTTTCAGTTATGACAACATCAATGTCGTGTTCACATATATCCAGGTGAGAAACCATGGGCACAATATTTGAAATGGCTCCACACTTACTCAATGACGAAATGAGCAATACAGACAAGCCCGCATTCTGGGCAAAATTAGCGCCGCCACCAATTCCATTCACAACGTTGTTTCCACCTATGTGACTTGAATTGACATTACCAAAGATATCGGTTTCTATTCCCGTAGTAAGCGCAATAACACCCAGTCTGCCAATAATCTCGGCATTGTTTATCATATCGCCATTCCTGAGTATGAGTTTTTCGCGAAGATCCGAAATTTGCTCTAGTATCTTGCCAAAGTTTTCGTTCATCGGTATGCCGCCAGTGGAAATTCCAGACGCTTTTCCGCTCTGCAATAATTTCAGAATGTTCTCAGAAATTCCTCCGCAAAAAAACTGGAGACTGGTGAATTCGGACGTTTGCAGCAAATCAGCCACCGCATCTGCAATATTGCCAAATCCTAACTGAATTGGCGGAATTAAACCACCGCTTTTTGTATGGTATTCCTTTTCCAAAAAGCTTATCAAATTTTCCGCTGCTTTTCTGGATTCAAGTGTATAGGTGGTCGGTTGTGTTTCGTTCTCAGGAATATCTGTTTCGACGATAAACTTTATCTTCGATATATCAAACGGGATAAAAGTTAAGCCAATACGATCTCTGCAGCTTGTCAGCGGTATTGGTTCTGTATCAGGTGGAGGCTTTGGGATGTAGACATCATGCAATCCGAAGAGTATTTCGGGTTGCGCACTATTAATTTCAACAATAATCTCATTCGCAGCTTCCAAAAGGTAACTTATGAAACCCGCAGAAGTTGTCGGAACGAGTCCCTCTTCTGTAACCGCAAGCGCTTCCACGACAACCACATCAATATTTCCCAAAACTCGGCTGCGTAAAAGACGCGGCATTTTGCACATCTGTTGTTCAACGTAGCGAACTTTATGCGAATTCACCTGGGAAGAAAGCACCTTGCTTGCACACATAGGCACTCTTCCTTTGATCATCTCTGATGCCCCTAATATTTCGTCTAGCCAGGGAACATTCGCTCCGGTAATCAGATTGATTTTAAGATTCCGTCCTTCGTTTTTGCGTTGTACCAGTTCCTCTGGAATTGCTTTCGGATATCCCGCCATTGCATAGCCGCTCATCGCAACCGTCATGCCGTCCATGATCGCTTCAGCAGCCTTTGCTGCTGAAGTAATTCGGTTTTTGAGGGATGCACAAATCCTATCTTTCATTCAGATTACCTTTATCAATAAGAGTGTTTATTTTTTGGGCGTGAATCCAGCAAATAACTCTTCATCCGTCGGTTGCCTGTTGGGAATCTCACGAATCACCCAGGTTGTGTTCAGGTAATGCTTCAATACGATATTCTCTGATGCGATGTTCCCACCCCATGTTCCACAACCAAGAGTACTTGTAAACGGCATTCCGCTTACCCAATTGCCCGTGTTTGTGTACGATTGGGGTTGGTTAACGACAACTCGAGCTGTGTACGTCCGGAGTGCCACTTCCTCTATCACTGCATTGTCTTTGGCAAATACCCCACAAGAATGGCCAGCCCCAGAATATTCTTGATTAATGTTTATGATCTGTATGGCTTCGTCAAGATCATTGCTTTTATAGACTGCTGCAACTAAGCATAGTTTTTCACCTGCAAATGGCGTAACAGCTCCGGTCTGATCCTCTTCCACCAATATCATGCAGGTTCCTTCTGGAATTGTGATGCCCGCTATCTTTGCGATATTTTCAACAGGGGATGCGACGATATCCCGGTTCAATACCAGATCGTCTGGCCAGTTGGGCCAAATTGCCCTTCTGATCTTGATTTTCTCCTCAGGTGTTGCCAGATACGCTCCAACTTTATTCAGTTCCGCAAGCATATCATCATAAACAGATGCGTCGATCACTAGACTATTATCACACGAACAACCTGCTGCTAAATCAAAAGTCTTGCTCATTTTAATTTTTTTTGCAGCTTCCTTAAGGTCAGCACTCTTGTCAATCATAATAATGGCGTTGCCAGCCCCGACACCAAACGCGGGTGTGCCGGAACTATACGCAGCCAAGACCATCGGATGGCCTCCTGTTGCCATGACAAGATCACACTGTTTCATAAGTTCTTTTGTCTTTTCGACGGACGGGTCTTCAATGCATATAAACAAGTCTTCCGGCGCATTGTAGCGTTTTAATATGTCGCGCAATATATCGGTAACTTTGGCAGTCGTCTTTTTTGCTTTTGGATGGGGAGAGAATATTATTGCATCTCGCGCCTTTATAACATTTATCGCTTGTACAATCGGATGCATTTCGCCTTGCGTACCAGGTACGAGCGACCCTATTACGCCAACTGGCTTTGCAATGCGGATGAGACCCTTTTCAGGAATTTCTTCGATAATTCCCACCGTTTTCTCATTCTTGACATCGAAATAAACACCACGGCACTTACTTAAAGTCTTGATTATTTTGGATTGTATATCTCCCATGCGGCATTCATTGAATGAAAATTCAGCCAGTTCTTCCACGAGTTTTTCGTTGCTGACAAACTCCCACGATATCGCAGCTGCCAGTTCATCCACTTCATGTTGCGTTAGGCGCTCCGCCGATTTCTGCGCTTTTCTCGCACGAGAAATTAATTCTGAAATATATTCTTCAACTATCTTTTCTTGATTCGCCATTTCTACTCCAATAGTTGTTTTTAATAGCGACGAGGCTTTGCCAAAGGCTTCTCCGCATAATAATTTTCAGTAAAATACATAAGTATTTTAGGTTTTACTCTCTCTTTCTATAAATTTTCTTTTATTACGAGAAAATCCTCAACAGTGTGTTTTTATTCCGTGCGGTCAGTATTGGATATGCGCGGCTGAATGACTAGAGAATTGCTATCGTACTGTCGCATCTTCCTGATCGCCTCCTGATGATGGTGCTTGTGTGGTGTAAACCATTTTCTCGTGCAGTCTAGCAGAATTCAAGAATCGGAAATACTGATACTGATTTCATGCAATTCAACTCGCAAAGAAAATTATGCACACGTGAACATTGTACCTAGTTTTCTCGGAAAGTCAATCCTTCAGCCTTAATAAATTACTCATCTATTAAATCTGATTTGATGCACTCGATCCGACCGAAGTGGTGGATGCTCGAATCTTCAGAATCCCTTTCAGGCTGACCTTCTTGGAAGGCGGGTTTTCTCGCTCTTCTCGCTGCCGGTACGAAAGCACTTCCAGGATCATACGCGCCGCTCCCTCTCCCAACTGGAACTTGTACTGATGAAGGGTGGTTAAAGGTGGGGAGAGATGTGCCGCGATGGAGATATTGTCAAAACCGGTAACGGAAACATCTTGCGGGATACGCAGCCCTTTTTCTTGCAAGTAGTTGTATACTCCAATCGCAAGAAAATCGTTGTAACACACAATTCCGGTGGGAATTGAATCTAATGAAAGTAGATACTCTGCACCCTCCCTACCCCCGGTAGGATTCCCGGCTGAGGCGTGAAAAATATATCGTTCGTCAACCGGCAGGCCAGCGGCTTGCATTTCAGTGCGGAAACCCGCCAAACGGTTTCTATTGGATTCGCTATGGTGCTTGCCTAGAAATGCCAGACGTGTGTGTCCTAAACCAATTAAGTGTTTAGTGATAAGTCCAGCGCCGTAAGCATCATCGTTGTAAATGAAATACTGGCATTCACCTTCCCCTTCATTATTTACCATCACCACCGGAAGGTCGTAGGAATTTAGAACGTGGCATTGCCCCTCTCTGAATTGCGGCGAGAATAATATAACCCCATCCACACCGCGCTGCACCATTGCCTGCACCACTTCTTTTTCGCGCTGCTTCTCATTGTGCGTGGAGGCAATAAACAGACTATATCCCTCGGGATGCAATAAGCTATCTACACCATCCAGCACTTCACTCCAGAACGGATCTTCAATATGTTGCATGATTACCCCCAACGCACGTGTCCGGTTGGTTTTCAACCCACGCGCAGCTGCATTGGGCACATACCCCATCTGCTGAGCCAATTCAATAATTCGTGCACGGGTGGCTTCCTTAATAGCCGGATGATTGTTTAAAGCGCGTGATACTGTCGGATGAGATACTCCGGCAGCTCTTGCAATATCCTTGATGGTCACATTCGTATATTTCATTTCACACGTGTGCGTTATTTTATAATTATAGCACTTGTCATGTTATTTGGAAGATTTTAATGCCTGTCAATTTGAACAAATTCAACCAGACTCAACAGAATTTATCAATCACCTCAACTATTAACCCACCTTTCATCGGAGCCGTTAAATTCTCCACATCCTACGCGAAAAATAGCTCTGACCATCGGAAGATCCAATTAGCATCTTCCGGGGATGACGTTCAAGCATCCACGGGATCGGGGGTGCAAAAATCGATCTGCCAAAACGCATGACTCTGGTCTCCTGTCTGGCTTTCTCGTAAATTAATAAATCAGGCAAAGTTTTCAGTCTCGAATAAATGGACTGATAATGCAATTTTTATTGGTCAGTTGGGTTCGTAAAGAAGTGATGCCAAAATTGGTGCCCCCGGCGCGGATCGAACGCGCAACCAACTGATTCGAAGTCAGGTCGGAGTTATTTTATTGTGTATATTTAGTTCTTTTTTGTCTATTTTGTATCATAAAAAGAGGTTTACCAGTCCATTTAGTCCATTATTTCCACTGTGTTTTTGAAAATTGCACACAATTGCACACGAAATATTTTCCAAATTATGCCATTATCGAAGATGCATTTGGTCTAGGATCCTCTATCCGAAAGTTAAATACATTGATATATTATCCTTGCTTGTTAATTTCCAATCCTATGTTAACCTTTCTTCTGATAATCACATGATCATTTGCTTATTCCCCCTTCTTCATCATGCATTAACTTTGACGGAGAAATAGCGATAAGACTGGATTGAATCATCAAAATAGCTCTTGGTTTTATTCTCATAATATATAATCAATAAAGAATGAAAATCAAACAGGGTACCGCCCAATTTGTGAAATACTTTGGTGGCGTGATTCTATTGGGGATAATTTACCACCTTGCGGCCAGACTTGGTTTGCTGATGGCCAATGTCCAACCGAATACCTCCCCAGTTTGGCCACCAACTGGAATTGCAATAGCAGCTTTATTGCTGTTTGGAAAAAAATACTGGCCTGGCATCACCTTAGGCGTTTTTTTTGGATACCTCTTCAATAACAATGCTTTGAATATTTCCATTGGATTGGCGATAGGAAATACGCTCGAAGCAATAGCCGCTGAATTTCTCCTCCGCAAGTTTATGGACTTTCACAATTCTCTGGACCGAATCCAGGACGTAATTGGTCTGGGAATCATCAGTGCGCTTGCAACAGCTATCTCTGCAACGATTGGTGTGATCACATTAATAATCGTTGGTAACGATATTCAGCCATACATTTGGACAATCTGGTTTACCTGGTGGATAGGTGATTTTCTTGGAGCGTTGGTCATTGCACCCTTACTACTCGTCTGGCTCACCTGTTGGCCAGCTAAATGGAAACGACGAACAATAACTGAAGCCGGGGTTGTCCTTGTCCTCCTGCTCATAGTCACATTCTATGTGTTTACCAACCAAACAATTGGACAGGTAACACACGAGGCTATGATCTATGTCCTCTTTCCATTTGTGATGTATGCAGCATTGAGGTTCAATCAGATCGGGGCGGTTAACTCAGTAGCTCTTGTCTCTGGCATCGCAATCTACGGTACAGCTGTTGGTGTAGGGCCTTTGGTGCGTAACAGTATCAATGAATCTCTGATACTTCTGCAAACCTTTTTGGGTGTGGTTTCCTTGACCGCGCTAACCCTTGGAGCAACAACCTCCCAAAGGCAGGCAGCGGAGCAAGCGCTCAGACAGCAGGTAAAAGACCTGGCTAAATTAAATGATTCCTCGCAAACATTTCTGGGGATTTTCGAGACTCATTTGGTCTATGAGACAACCTGCCGGTTTGCGGTTGAAAAGTTCGGTCTATCGGCTGCTTGGATCGAACTCAAACCTGAGACTGGAAATTCAGAAGAAGTGGTTACTCCATACAAAATAAACCGGGATCAGATTCATCAGATAAAGGTTGCTCTTGCAAAACAAGGATCTTCACCTGATAATGATTTGCACATCTATAATGTGAGTATCACAGAAAGTACCAACGGTGCATTAGCCTTTCTACCGCTTAAATTCGCATCAAAGAGTATTGGCAATCTAGCACTGCTCAGCAATGACCGAAATTTCTTCAGCCCGGACCGTGAGATCCTTCTGAATTCTTATGCCAATCTGGTAGCCGTAGCTATTCAAAATACCTGGTTATTGGACCAAGTGAAAAGCGGTAACGAACGCCTGCATGCTCTCTCACACCGTCTGATGGAAGTGCAGGAGGCCGAGAAATTGAATTTAAGCCGTGAATTGCATGACGAATCCGGGCAGGTGATTTCTGCCATGATGGTTCAGTTGGGTTTACTCGAACGTGATGCGAATAATCCCGAGATGATCAAACACTACACCCACGAGTTAAAACATATCGCATCCGAGCTATTAAGTAACCTGCATGAGATGGCTGTTCATCTGAGACCAGCGAGTCTTGACCACCTCGGTCTGGTGACAGCCTTGGAGCAATTTATCTCTGATTTCAGCCGGCAGCATAATCTGGATGTGCAGTTCGAAACTGTAGGAATAACTGGTAAGCGGCATTCGCTGGAGATCGAAACCGCCATTTTCCGTATAGTGCAGGAATCCCTCACCAATGTGCTTCTCCATGCTCACGCTACCCGAGTAGATGTTCTGATCAACCAAAGGAAAAATATCCTGAGCGTGATCGTTGAAGACAACGGGGTGGGATTTATACCAGAAAATGTTGCCACGCATAATCACCTGGGATTATTCGGAATGAGGGAACGGGTCGAGATGCTGGGTGGCAAGTTCTCCATAGAAAGCAATATGGGTAAGGGTACAACAATCCAGGTGGAGGTTCCCAATGGTGATTAAAGTAATTATTGCGGATGACCATGCCATTGTGAGGGCAGGACTGCGAACCTTGATCACCAGCGAGAATGATCTCGAATTGATTGGAGAAGCCACCGGAGGTTTGGAGGCCATCGAAAAAGCTCACCAATTATCGCCGGATGTAATGGTTCTGGATATCAGCATGCCTGATAAAGATGGAATCGAAGTTATTCGGACACTCAAAGAGGAAGGAAAAACCTGCTCGATACTGGTGTTAACAGTGCACGAGGATGACGCCTTGCTACGCGAAGCTGTCCGTTTAGGTGCTGCCGGCTACATTCTCAAACACGCAGCAGAATCTGAATTGATTTCCGCAATTCGCTCCGTTTTCCGCGGTGAACTTTATATCCACCCGAAAATGATCCGCTCTTTATTACAACCAGAAGGTTCTGCTCCGGGGAAAGAACGATCCATGCTGGAAAAACTCACATCTCGCGAGGAGGAAGTGCTCAAGCTGGTTGTGCAGGGGTACACCAATAAACAGGTGGCTGATGAACTGGGTATCAGCATTCGCACAGTGGAAGGACATCGGGCGAATTTGACTGAAAAGCTTGGCATTCGCAGTCGGGTGGACCTTTTACGTTACACCCGAGACCATCATCTTATCTGACTTTTTTATGTATATTCATAACCTCGTATTAACTACGGGGTTATTTTAATTTTATACGTATAATATACGGATAAATTCCAAACAAAACCCCAATTTACTGCTCTTTTTTTTAACCAATATTTTCCTTATCATTTAGATGAAACCATCATCGAGTGGATTATTTTAAGCTAGGAGCTTATGACCGATTCGAATCCAAACCCGACCAACATCACCCCCATAATTGAAATGCAAGGAATTACCAAGCATTTCCCAGGAGTCCTTGCCAACGATCATATCAACCTAACAATTCATCGTTCAGAAATTCATGCATTACTTGGAGAAAATGGCGCAGGGAAAAGTACTTTAATGAAAATCCTGTATGGTTTTTATAAGCTCGATGAAGGAGTTATTTTATTCGATGGGAAGACGGTTAATATTAAATCTCCCGCGGATGCACGTTTGTTAAATATCGGTATGGTATTTCAGGTGCTCAATCTCATCCCCGCCATGAGTGTGCTTGAAAATATTGCCCTGTTCTTGAAAGACCTTCCTGCGGCATATAATCCAACCAGCCTGCGAAAACGAATCATCGACTTTTCCACACAATTTGGGCTTGAAGTAAATCCAGATGACCTTGTTTCTCAACTCTCGATAGGTGAGCAACAAAAAGTTGAGATCCTCAAATTGCTCCTTTCGGATTCCAATGTCCTGATACTGGATGAGCCGACACGGGTTCTGGCCCCTCACGAAGTTGAAGGTTTGTTTAGTGTACTAAAACGCTTAAAAAAGAATGGGTATGCCGTTGTCCTTATCGCCCACAAATTGCGTGAAGTGTTGGAGTACGCAGATAGGATCTCTGTTTTACGTGGAGGACGCGTTGCAGGAAGCATGCTGCGTGCAGATGCGAGCGAAGAAAAATTGATTCAAATGATGTTTGATAAGCAACTCACAACACGCATTGTACAGCAAGAAAGAATACTCTCAAAAGAACCGATCTTAGAACTTGTTTCATTCAATACACGCACAGAAGGGACTGAAGTCAACCTGAATGATATAAATCTAAAAATATTCCCCGGTGAGATCGTTGGCGTGGCAGGAGTTTCCGGGAATGGCCAAAAAGAATTATGTGACGCCATCTTAGGGATGGTAAAAGTTTCCTCTGGTAAAAAATTGCTTCAAGGAAAGGATTATTCACATCAATCCACTGGTAACATCCGCAAGTTCGGGTTGGGGTTTATCCCGGAGAATCCACTGACCATGGCAACTGTTCCATTCATGTCCGTTATGGAGAACATGGCAATAACCAGAGTTGCAGATTATTCGCTTTATGGCGGACTCAATATGGATTGGAAGTTGGTTCAGGCGGACACCAAAAATTCACTTGAAAAATTTGGTTTTACCTTCTCCGTTTACACTCCAGTAAAAGCCCTGTCAGGGGGGAATTTACAGCGCTTGATCATTGCCCGCGAAATGATGAAAAAACCTAAACTGATTATTGCTTCCTATCTAACCCGCGGCCTGGACGTCCAGAGTACGCTGGTTGCCCGACAGGAATTGATGAATGCACGGAATGAAGGAAGCGCAGTATTGCTTATCTCTGAAGACCTTGAGGAGCTTTTCTCAATGAGCGACCGTCTGATCGTTCTGCACGAGGGTAAAGTCGTTGGGGAATTTTTACCAATGGAAACAAATTACTACGAAGTTGGATATCTTATGACAGGATCAAAGGAAGCCAATGAATCAACGAGCCATAGCTAGATCTAATATATCAGGAATCGGCAAAAAGATTCTCCAGTCTGTGATCCGGAATGGACTGACCATTTTATTGGCTCTGATCCTGTTCGGTGGAATACTTTATATCAGAGGATCCAACCCCTTTACTTCTTATCGTGACCTGTTCAAAGCTACTCTCGGCAGTGGTTATGGTTTTTCCGAGGTGATTGTGGCAATGATCCCCATTTTACTGACAGCACTGGCTGTGGCACTTCCATCCCGGATTGGGATGATCAACGTTGGAGGTGAGGGACAGCTGTACATGGGCGGCATCTTTGCCACCTTTGGCGCTTTGGCATTTCAGAATCTGCCTGGATGGATATTAATACCGCTGATGGTTCTTTTGGGTATCCTGGGTGGGGCGTTATGGGCTTTTTTGCCTGCATATTTCAAATCCATCGGGCTGGTCAATGAAACCATCACCACTTTATTGTTGAACTCAATCGCGCCCAAGGTCGCAGGTTTATTGGTGTTTGGTTTCTGGCACTCCCCCCGTGAGACTAATATGACTCCAAATTTTGTGGATGCGGCCAGGTTGCCTCAATTTTTCGGTACACGCGTTCATCTGGGTATCGTCTTTGGCCTGGTTCTTTTATTGGTGTTCTGGTTTGTGATGAAGAAAACCCGTTGGGGTCTGGAGATGCGTACAATTGGTGGAAATGTCCAGGCCGCGAGGCGTAACGGAGTCCCTGTCGCGTCATATATGCTCACCGTATTCTGCATCAGCGGGGGTATTGCAGGTTTGGCTGGCATGGCTCAGGTTTCAGGCTTCTATGGATTACTCATCCCAAACTTCTCTCCCGGATATGGCTTCATGGGTTTCCTGATCAGCTGGCTGGCAGGTGGAGATCCGTTTGGCATACTTTTAATGGCTTTTGTGGTTTCCGTCATTATGACAGGTGGTAACATGCTCCAGATCACTATCGGGCTACCCTATGCCGTGATCAACCTGTTACTGGCTTTTACACTCTTTGTCGTCTTGGCGAAACCTACATTATCTATTTTACGAAAAGGAAAAACTGCATGAGTCTAATGGCTTTGTTGGGAGTGTTTTCCAGTGCCATTTTTTCGGGGACTTCTCTACTGTATGCCACACTTGGCGAGGTGGTGACAGAACGCTCAGGAACCGTCAACCTTGGTCTGGAAGGTGTTTTATTGGTCAGCGCAGCGACGGGATACGGGGTTACAGTTATGACCGGCAATCCATTCATCGGAGTACTGGCTGCCATGTTGACTGGCGGGTTGGTAAATATGGTTTTCGCCTACCTTGTTGTTACCCGCCGCGCCAACCAACTCGCCAGCGGTCTGGCTTTGATGTTCTTCGGTTACGGTCTGAGCGCATTGATCGGTAAGCCATTTATCGGAAAGATGATCACGAGCCTACCACGCTACATGATCCCGGGACTTGAAGGTCTTCCCCTTCGCTTTACATCTCTTTTCAAATTCGATTTACTTATTTACCTGGTCATACCCGCAACTATAATCATCTGGTGGCTGCTATACCGCACACGTTGGGGCCTGGGATTGAGAGCTGTGGGTGAAAATCCAGAAACAGCCTACGCATCAGGCAGAAATCCGGCAGTGATCAAATATCAGGCGTTATTTGTCGGTGGGCTTTTGGCGGGTATTGGCGCAGCCCATCTTTCTATTGCGTTCACCATGAACTGGGCAGAATACATGACCGGCGGTCGAGGATTCATTGCCATCGCTTTGGTTATTTTTTCAAAGTGGCATCCGATCCGTGCGATTGTCGGCGTCCTAGTTTTTAGTGGTGCTGTCGCAGCTCAGTTGCTCCTTCAAGCCAGTGGAGTGAATGTATCACCATTCATTCTGGATATGATCCCATTTGTTTTAACCTTAACAGTTCTACTTATTTGGGGCGGTACTCGCAAATATTCTGCGCCTGCTACTTTGGGTCGCGTGTACCAGGGGACTGAATAAACAAAACAGATTCGAAAGGAGGTAATAGGAATTTTTTGATAATGGTTAGGTTTTGATTTTTCAATCATACAAGGAGATAGAAATGAGAAAACTATTTGAAATCCTCTCAGTGTTACTTATAGTGGTGTTTGCACTAAGCGCGTGCGCCACCCCGGCAGCCGCTCCAGTCGTACCACCAACTGAAGCACCGGTTGTTCCCCCAACCGAAGCTCCAGCCCCGACAGCAGCACCCACCGAAGCTTCAGCTGTGGTGCCGACTGAAGAACCTGTCTGCTTGACCGTTGGCGCGACTTATGGTGGTCCAATAATGGATGCTGGCTACAATCAGGCGATGCATGAGGCAGTCATGGCGATCAAGGAAAACATTCCATGTGTGGAGATTATCGAAGCAGAGAATGTTTACGATGAAGCTGGAGCGACCACTACCATCGAAAACATGATCTCTCAAGGTGCAGGAATGATCTTTGCGACAGCCTATGCCCACCAATACCCAGCCTTGACCCTTTCTCAAAAGTATCCGGATGTTATCTTCGAACATGTCGGCGGATGGGAAATGGGTGCCAATTTTGCAAATATTTTTGGTAAACCACCGGATGTTTGGTATATGATGGGTGTTGCTGCTGGAATGATGACCGAAACGAACAAATTGGGTTTTGTTGCAGCATTCCCTCTGGCTTGGACGGATGTTTTTGTGAATGCCTATACACTTGGTGCTCAGTCTGTTAATCCGGATGTTGAAGTAATTGTTGCCTATACTTTCGGGTGGGGCGATAGTGCCAAGGAAGCTGAGACAACCAATTCTCTGATCAACCAGGATGTCGATGTGATTAGCATGCACGTTGATTCACCTCAGACAGTTATATCAACTGCGGAGTCACGCGGAGTCTATTCGATCGGATATCAAAACCTTGCCGCACAGCAATTTGCTCCAAAATATTGGATCACCGGTTCCGGGTTTACCCTAGGCGGTAAGTTCACCTGGTTGGCATCAACTGTGATTGATAAGACCTGGTCACCGATATTCTTACGCTGCGGATTGGCCGATGGTTGTATGGCTATCGCTCCTTTCGGTCCGGAAGTTCCACAGGAAGTTAAGGATAAGGTCGCTGAGGTTCAGTCCGCTTTGGAAGCTGGAACAATTGTAACCTTTGCCGGTCCGATCAAAGATCAAGATGGCAATATCAAGATAAAAGAAGGTGAGGTCTTGACTGACGATGCCATGAGCAACGTGGATTGGTTCGTACAGGGAGTTGTTGGTAGCCCGAAGTAAATCTTTCCATTATATTTCCAGGTGGAGGAAAACTATCCTTCACCTGGAAAAATGGAAAGTTCATGCTGAGCGCGGATGATCAGGTTTGATGATCCATGGTCAGGATGAACTTAGAAATGGAGGATGGTATGGATATTAAGCAGAAGATCGAACAAGCAAATCAACTGGCCTTTAAGAAATTGACGGACGCTGACCCTGTCCTTATGGATATTGCCCCAGCTATTGAGGTGATCCCCGGACTCGAAGACAAAATGATACTTCATTCGGGGCCGCCCATAAGCTGGGAGAAGATGTGTGGCGCGCAACGCGGTGCCGTGATCGGCGAGGTGATCATTGAGGGATGGGCAAGCACTGTTGAGGAAGCCATCAAATTACTTGATCATGGAAAAATCAAACTTGAACCAAATCACCACCACCAGGCAGTGGGTCCAATGGCTGGAACGATCTCTGCTAATTCCTGGGTTTTTGTGGTTGAGAATAAAACCTTTGGAAATAGAGCTTTCTGCCGTCAGGTGGAAGGGATGCAGCAGTTTGGTGATTACAGTGAAAAAGCATTGGATGGATTGCGCTCCTGGAGGGACATTTTTGCGCCTTCCTTGCGGGCTGCTTTGAAAGCAGAAGGCTACCTGCCACTTAAACCGATCATCACGCAAGCGCTGCAAATGGGAGATGAGCTCCATAATCGCCATAGCGCGTCATCGGCATTATTTGGGAATGCAATGGCCATTGGATTGGCCAAAGCTAGTTTGCCACCCGAAAAACAGATACCAACGCTATATTTACTCAAAAATCACAACCTGATATTCCTGGGGCTGGCCATGGCAGCCGGGAAAGCGATCGCTGATCCAGCGAGGGATGTCCAATATTCAACCATGGTGACAGCCATGTGCCGGAACGGGATTGAATTTGGCATCCGGGTGAGTGGTCTTGGAGATGATTGGTTTACAGCACCATCACCTTTCGTAAATGGGCTGTATGTTCCGGGATTTTCCGAAGTAGATGCCGGGTTTGATATGGGCGATTCAGCTATCACAGAAACCGTGGGGTGGGGTGGTTTTGTTTTAGGCGGAGCGACAGGGATCCTCAGTCTGGTAGGCGGCACCCCTGAAGAAGCCCTGGCGTATTCAAAAGAAATGCATCAGATCACTATTGGATCGCATCCCACATACAAGATGCCAATATTCGCATTCGAAGGTACACCAACCGGAATTGATATTAGAAAAGTGGTCCAAACTGGCAGCACCCCGATAATCGACACGGCCATCGCTCACAAAAATCCTGGTTATCCAAAGATTGGCGCAGGTCTGGTGCGTGCTCCAATGGAATGCTTCAAAAAAGCGCTGATTGCCTTCAGTCAAAAATATCAATAGGTTCGAAAGGATAAAATGTTTACCAAGATCACGGTCCGAAAGAACCAGTATTATGATTCTGTCTTTCTGATGGGTTTTAATAACCGCCTGTCTAAAGTACCTGGTGTGGTGCAGACTGCTGTATTCATGGGTTCTGATGCTAATAAGGAAGTTCTTATCGGCTTGGGATTTAACAGTACACATTTCCAAAGTGCATCAGCTAACGATTTAATCGTTGGAATTAGTGCTGAGGCACAGTCTGCCATCGATGAAATTGTAACCAATTTAGATCAATGGCTAACCGAGGTTACTGTCTCGAAGGCCAGTAGCGAAATTCGTTCGCTAAATCAGGCGTTTTCATATAGATCGGATTCCAATCTGGTTGTAATTTCTGTTCCCGGAGAGTTTGCGGCGGCTGAAACCCGGAGAAGCCTTGAAGCAGGGAAACATGTGTTCCTATTCAGTGACAATGTATCCGTTGATGATGAAATAGATCTAAAAAAATATGCCAGCCAGCATGGATTGCTGGTGATGGGACCGGATTGCGGAACCAGTTTGATCGGTGGGGTGGGGATCGGGTTTGCCAACGCGGTCAGGCGTGGGAATATCGGGGCAATCGCCGCCGCAGGAACAGGTCTGCAGGAATTCACCTCCATGGTTCATAATTTCGGTTATGGAATTTCTCACGCCATTGGCACCGGTGGACGGGATTTATCCGACAAGGTGGGGGGAATTACCACACTCATGGCATTGAATGCATTAGAGAAAGACCCCTCCACCGATGTGATTGCCGTGATATCAAAACCACCGGGTCAAAACACACTAAAGATCGTTGTTGAACAAATCAGCAGGTGTGCAAAGCCGGTGATCTGTTGCTTTATAGGCATTAACTCACTCATCGATGGAGAGGGGAAAATCTTCAAGCGAGCAAGAAATATCGATGAGGCTGTCAGGTTGGCGATTGAAACCATTGACGGTCACATTATTCAGGAAGAACCAGTTCACTCAATTCGAATAAAAAAGCACGTAAAAGGAAAGTATCTCCGCGGAGTTTTTGCTGGAGGAACATTCTGCTATCAATCCCAACAGATCCTGCGTGAAGGAGGAATATTGGTACATTCAAATGCACCTCTAAATAAATCCCTTGGATTGGATTCTCCAACACAAAGTTATGAAAATACGATTATTGACATGGGTGATGAGTTCTTTATGGTCGGCAGACCTCACCCGATGATAAATGGCAGCCAACGCGCTTTACGCATTGTACAGGAAGCATGTGATCCGAATGTGGGCATCCTGTTATTGGATTTTATTCTAGGTTTCAATTCCAGCATGGATCCGGTTGGAGAACTGATCGATTCAATCCAGGAAGCCCAGAAAATTGCCCAATCCCGGGGTGATGAATTGGAAGTCGTGGCTTCCATCTGCGGAACAGATAACGATTTACAGGATCTGCATATGCAGAAGAAACTACTTATCGAATGCGGGGTAACTGTTTTTTCAAGCAATGTTTTAGCGACAAAACACTGTGTTGATTTGTTAAGAGGATCTTATGACTGATATGAGTGAAGTTGCAGTTGACATATTATCCGAACCGCTGGTTGTAATAAATATTGGATTGTATTCGTTTGGTCAAAATATAAAAGATCAAGGAGTAGAGGTAGTACAGGTCGAGTGGAAACCACCGGCAGGGGGTGACAAGGAAATGATAGACATTCTGGATAAATTACTTTGATCAAAAACCTTTCTATCTGAAAAGATTATTTGATATGCTTGTATTCCTAACAACTCGAAAATAGTATTTATCATACTACTACTATATTATGAGGGTTGAATTCGAAATTAATAAATAATTTATCTGTCGATTTCATATTGAAGTGATGCCAATACAGTTGGTTGATATTAGTTGTAGCTATGATTTAAGAATAGAAAACGCGCCAGATTACGTATAAAGATCGGTATTGAAGGGTAGATAGACTGTCGGAATATCTTCCATCATCATTATTTATCTTAATGTTGCTTTAACACACAGTTCTGGTTGCACACAGTTGCACACAAAAAAGAAACTCATTCAAAAATGAGTTTCTTTTTTGTCTATGTATGGTGTATCTCATGCTTGTTACCGCCACATTTAGGTGCCCCCGGCGCGGGTCGAACGCGCAACCAACTGATTCGAAGTCAGGTACTCTATCCATTGAGCTACGAGGGCAATATTCGTGATTATACCCGATATTAAGCCTGTATTCCACTTGTTCATAAACCAACGGCGGTTACAATTCAGGAAACGATCAATGATTATCTATGCGCATTTTTCCTTAACTGTTGGGGTCAGTTGATCCGCGCTCGAAGCTGAATGCTCGTCAATAAATGCTGAATATCCATTGAATTGGTCTCGATCTCCATCCGGATTGCCTGTTGTGGACAAATTTCGACACATCTACCACAGGCTTTACACTTGCTTGTAATGATCGCTGCCGGAGAATGTAATTCTATCGCTTGAAATGTACAGGTATCCAAACAGGTTCCACAGCCTATACAATCTGAGGTGATCTCCACTTTTATTCCGGGAATAGGTTTGACACTTTCCTGAAACGTATCCGGACCTAGAGTCACCGAACTTTGCAGAGTGCAGCAACACGGGCAGCAAAAACATATCCCTAGCATTTTCCGATAGTCAATCCCCAGTACAGCTGCATCGAACCAGGAATGGATGATCGTTGGAGATAGTGATAGTGCCATCCCCCTATTGATATGGGCAAGTGCTTCTTCCCGGGAAACAGTGTGAGCCATGCTGGAGTGGATTTGTTCGGCACCTTCGCCCAGGAATAGACAACCTAGATCCAAAGGATACTCTTCACACACCTCGACGGTACGACATAGGCATGAATTCATCACTACATGTGTGGAAGATTGCTCTACAAGTTTTTCCAACAATTGTCGCGGTAGTATGGAATTTGCAGGTATCGGGATATCCTGTTGAATGGGTAGAATGACAGCGTGATTATACTTGCCGGAAAACGCTGGAGCGAATATCCGATCAAATGGTTTTCGACGCAAGAGTGGATTCATCCATCTTGCCATCGGCCAGAATAATGATAGAAATTGAAAAAGGGGCTTCGAAAGGCTCAATGTCTATTGTATGCTTTCAATTATTCCACATTAAAATAATTGTAGATTGCCTGTGATAGTTCTGCCACCATTTTATTGGATGGGTCCCATACGACCTGCACAGGGTCGTGTAAAAAGATGGAGACTATGTAATTTCCTCCAGGTGTATAGATTATCCCCGAATCTCCCATGGTATGGATCAATCCATCTGATTCTGTTGCATAGGCATGTTTATGAGCAACCTTCATTCCCTCCGGCAGCCCGGCCTGCAATAATATGGCGACAGTTTTATTATTGGCCAAAAACTCGATCATTTGCTGGCATTCAGCCTGGCTGATCTCGCCCGGGAAAGCAGCAGCAAATGCACCACCGCCACTTTCTGCGCACATATAAATATCACCTAACAAGGTGCCAATGTCTGAAGGTGTAGTCTGGCTGAAAGGATCAGGGTCTGTGTTGATATCTGTCCGTTGGTTGGCAGGAGTCTGGATACGCTGTAGAAAAATGGGTTTGGCCATATAGGCACCCAGGAAAGTATTTGGTAACCCCAGCATTTGCATATCCTGGGTGATTTCGAGGGGAGCGACACCTTCTGACATTACGGCTTCCATGAGCGTATCAGCAGGGTCATTCCCGGATTGTTCGATCATTAATCGCATTTGATCCAGAATATTTTGCGGTGTTGGTTCATCCACGCGTTTCATGATCGATACCATGATCGGGATTTTGATCGTACTTTCGGCAGAGAATGCGATATCAGGATCGACCAATAGTGTGCTTCCATTCTGGTAGCCAAAATGAATGGTTTCATTGGATTGCAGATCATCCAGGTAGATATCCACTATTCCATCAAATTTATTAACTGCAATTATCTGCTGTAATAAGATCTCGAGATTCTTTAATGAAGGACGTGGGGCAGCTGTATTATCTAATGAAAGATTGACTACTCTAATCGTAGGTGACCGTAAAGCATCTTCGATGAGTTGAACAGCACGGTCTATATTGAGTACATTTCCAGGTTTTCCCGGCAGAAATCCCGTGCTCCCTGGAATAGGTTGTGGTGGCGTAGGTGGTTGATCATACCGTGTTGCAATCTCTGATTGAAGATAAGTTCGCAGTCTATCTTCAACAAAGTCTGCTTTTAATGGTATCTCTGTCGTGGGTAAAGGTTGACCCCATAAATAATCCCAAAACCCGATCCAAAATGGTTGACTTGTGCGCTGTAGATCTCCTGCGGTAAGCATTCCTTCAAGATCTAGTTCAAAGCCCGCGATATTTGGTTTTATCTGAATGACTGCTTCATTGTAGCGAAGTTCTACAGGATATGAGAATGCGACGAGTAATCGTTGAGCGGCAACCTGCCTCCCCAACCCACCGACAGAAACACCTGCAATGGTCAATCCTGGAGGAAAATTAGACCGGATCCGGCTAAAACCGATCAATTGAGTTGTTGTAAGGATAACTGCGCTGAATATGAAAAAAACGGATATCCATCTTAACGCAGAAAATGAATTTCTTCTTCTCAAAAGTCCTCTTTTCTCATTACTAATTTCATAATTCTACCAAGTATACAGTAAATATGTTTATTTTTTAGGTAATATTTATGAATCTTCAAAAGGATATTCAGTATAATACTAAAACGATTATACATAAACGCGAAGAGGTCCTTCATTAACGATCGAATAAAATCAATTCGGGTGGAAGATACGAAAAGGCAAGACATTTCCTCTCGTCGATATGATCTCGTGTCAGCCGACCAAAAGCAGGCCGTCTTTGAAGCATTGATGGGGAATAGTCCGGTTGCCTTTGTTTATATTGATCTTTTCGGAAACGTCATCACATGCAATCCTGCCTTCGAAGCATTATTCGGCTATTCATTGGAAGAATTGATCGGACAGGACATAGATCGATTTATTACAACACCCGAATCTTATGAAGAGGCTCGAGCATTAACCATCCGGGCAACCCGAAACACAGAAATTTTAAGGATGGTTTCTATTCGGTATCACCGCGACGGTAGTAGGGTGGAAGTGGAAAGCCAGGGCATGCCGGTAATTATCAAAGGGGAAAGTGTTGGCGTTTTAGCTCTATATCATGATGTAACCCATTTAAAAAATGCAGAAAGACTTGCAAATGATCTTTACACTTCATTTAAACTATTAATGGATAGTATTGATGCAGATGTATATGTATCAGATTTGACTACTTACGAAATCATTTTTATGAACAAGCACATGGAAGATAGTTTCGGATCAGCCCTGATTGGGAAAAAATGTTATGACATGTTTAGAGGATTATCATCACCATGTCCAGATTGTACCAATAAATTGTTGATAAACTCTGATGGAATGCCCACAGATGGAGTGGTATGGGAAGGTCGTAACCCAATTACAAATAAATGGTACAAAAACTCAGATAGAGCTGTTTATTGGAATGATAACCGTCTGGTGAGGTTACAAATCGCCACAGATATATCAGATATTAAGGGAGCTGAAAAGAAGCTTGAATTCATGGCCACACATGATGCATTGACAAAATTACCAAACCGGACACTTTTTCAAGACAGATTGGATCACATTCTAAAAGTGTCCAAACGGGAAAATTTACAATTCGCTGTGATGTTTCTGGATTTGGATAAATTTAAACAGGTAAACGATACATTTGGACACCAGGTAGGTGACCATGTATTGGTTGAATCGGCGAGAAGAATGAATGCATTCGCGAATCCGATACTATTGCCAGGGTATCGGGAGATGAGTTTACATTTCTTTTAGAAAGGATCCAGAGTGAAGTAGAAGTAGAAGCAGTTGCTGGCAGGATTATTGATTCGCTCCACGCTCCCATTCTATATGAAGGATATCAAATACAAATATGCGCGAGTATTGGGATCTGTTTTTTGGGAGACTCTGGAACCGATGTTGACAAACTGATCAATAATGCAGACTATGCGATGTACCAGGCGAAGGGGTTAGGCGGAAACAGGTTTATTACATTTCATAAAATCCAGTAATAAACCTGCCCTGTTGTTCGTAGAAATTGGGGTTTCTGAGTCGAAAATTTATAACTATTTCGTTACATAACCCCGGCCAAGAATATAATCTTCCATACTGTCGATCGTGGAAGATTTTTCATCCAGCAAGTTCTTGACAACATCACCGATCGAAATGATCCCGAGCAATTCCTTTTCCTTTACGACAGGTAAATGTCGGATATGTTCTTTGGTCATCCACACCATGCATTCATCAAGTGTCTGTTCCGGGGTTACAGTAAAAACTTTGCTGGTCATAAAATCTTTAACAGGGGAAATCAGGTTTCCCGATCGGGTTTCCGCGGTTTTTCTGGCAAAATCTCGCTCAGAAACAATCCCGCATATTTCTCCATTTTCCTCGACCACGAGGGCACCAACATTCTTTTTCGCCATTTGCATTAGTGCGTCAAGTATGGTTGCCTCAGGACTAATCGTCCATACTTTGCCACCCTTCTGATTTAACAATGTGCTAACATTAATCATTTTACCCTCCCAGGGAATATAATTAGTTTCGTTTAAATAATTATATATAATATTCAACAGGAAATATCTTCATGTATAACTTTTAGTCGAGTATTGGTGGATTTACCGAATCGTTTGCATTGATATACTTATAGCATGATCATTGTTAACAATTCAATCCAAATCGATGAACGCGATATCCAGTTTGAATTTATCCGTGCCTCAGGTCCGGGCGGACAGAATGTCAATAAAGTAGCATCATCAGTCCAGCTTCGTTATGATGTCATGAATTCCAGCTCACTGGGACTTGAAGTCAAACAACGCCTGGTAAAACTTGCTAAAAACAGAATTACCGGAAACGGTATATTGATCATTGAAGCCAAACGCTATCGAACCCAGGAACAAAACCGGCAGGATGCGATCAATCGATTAATTAATCTCATCCAAAAAACAGCAGAAAAACCAAAACAACGGATAAAGACAAAACCGACAATCACATCAAAAGCTGTCAGAGTGGATGAAAAGAAACGCAGGGGAGAGATCAAAAGAACCAGGCAGTCGATCCCCGACGATTGGTAAGCGCTTGCTTGAATCAATCCTGAAATCTCTTCTACTTTCCAGGTGAAAAGGTGGTTTATAATTCAGGAAGATTGTTTATGTGAATAAGTAAAATATTCTGATTCAAATTCATTCTCACAGCTGTGGAAAACGGTGGGATAGGAGATTATATATGAAAAAGGCACTCATTACAGGAATCACTGGACAAGACGGGTCATACCTGGCCGAATTCCTGCTGGATAAAGGATACGAAGTACACGGACTGATCAGGCGGGCAAGTTCATTCAATACCCGGAGAATTGATCATATCTACAGCGATCCGCATAATAATGGCAGGAAGGTTCATCTACATCTGCATTATGGCGATGTTACTTCACCGGATTCTCTTGTTGATGTAATCTATAACATCCAACCGGAGGAAGTCTACCACCTGGCTGCACAATCTCATGTGCGAGTTTCATTCGACATGCCCGAGTACACAGGCGATGTTACCGGGTTGGGTACGATTCGTGTTCTTGAAGCTATACGAAAGAGTAAGATCAAGACCCGCTTTTACCAGGCATCTTCAAGTGAAATGTTCGGTGGTGCAAAACCACCTCAAACCGAAGAAACTCCTTTCGAACCACGCAGCCCTTACGCTGCCGCAAAAGTATACGCATACTGGGTCACCCGCAATTATCGTGAAGGCTATAACCTGTTCGCTTCCAATGGGATTTTATTTAACCATGAATCACCCCGCCGTGGAGAAACATTTGTGACCCGCAAGATCACTCATGCCTTGGCAGCCATAAAAGCTGGAAAACAACAGAAACTTTACCTGGGCAACCTCGAATCCAAACGTGACTGGGGATATACACCTGAATTCATCGAAGTTCAATGGAAGATATTACAGCAGGAAAAAGCGGATGATTATGTCATCGGAACAGGCGAATCCCATAAAATCCGTGAATTTCTGGATGAAGCTTTTGGTTATGCAGATATGGATTGGCATAAATATGTCGAGATCGATCCCCGTTACTATCGACCAACAGAAGTTGATTTCCTTCTGGCGGATCCGACCCGGTCAAAGCAAAGACTCGATTGGGAACCCAAAGTAAAGTTCCATGAGTTGGTTCGGATCATGGTGGATGCCGACCTTGAACTGATTGGATTAAATTGTCCCGGCGAGGGTAAAAAAGTAGTGAATGAAAAATTCTCCGGTTGGCACAAATGGGAAGACCAGGTTGTCTCGATGGAGAGATGATCGGTCATATGATTCGTACAGTATAGAGGATCATGGAGGTCATTGAATGGCAGCTTATGTAATCGTGGATATCGTAGTTAAAGACCAGAAAATGTATGATGAGTATAAGTTATTGTCGCCAGCCACTGTGTCAGCGTATGGTGGGAAGTATCTTGCACGGGGCGGGAAAACTGAAGTCCTGGAAGGGGAATGGGTTCCAAACCGACTCGTGATCCTCGAATTCAACTCGCTTGAACAGGCAAATTCCTGGTTTAATTCACCGGAATATGCCCATCCAAAAGAAATGCGCCAGCTATCCACCAGAACTAATATGGTGGTTTTGGATGGAGTTTGAACAGAATACAGAAGTAGGTCATATTGAGCGAAGCGAAATCCGACAATATCAAGAATGTTAGCTTTCAGACTGACGCTCTCTACCCAACCTACTGCTTTGCAAATTATGCTATAATGGTTTTATTCCTCCGGGAGGAGTAAGAACAAAAAAGCGGATAGAGAAGGGCAGCCCTGGCTGAAAGCTCCCACTGTGATATTGTTCTGAAAGTCGCCTGGTTGTATTGCCGAAGAAATGCAAAAAGTAGACCGGCACGGCCGCGCCCGTTATTGCGCACCTGAGAGCGCCCTTTCTGGCGAATCGAGGTGGTACCGCGGAAGAATCAACCTTTCGTCCTCACGGACTGAAGGTTTTTTTTATTATTGGAGGAAATATGGCAGACATTGAAATGGCAAAGGCTTACGATTTCAAATCCACCGAACAACGGTTGTACGACTGGTGGGAGAAACAGGGATACTTTAAACCAACCAACGATCCAAATAGACCCAACCATGATCCGACAAAAAAACCATTCGTCATCGCCATTCCGCCACCCAATGTCACCGGTGAACTGCACCTTGGTCATCCCCTTTTCGTTTCCATGGAAGACCTGATGATCCGCTATCATCGCATGCTTGGAGAACCTACTTTATGGATTCCCGGCAGCGATCACGCTGGAATTGCCACCCAACTCCAGGTGGAAAAAGATATCCTGCGGACTGAAGAGAAGACCCGCGAGGAAATTGGCCGTGAAGAATTTGTGAAACGTACCTGGGCGTGGAAAGAAAAATACGGCGGAATTATTTACAATCAGATCAAGCGCATGGGTGCCTCCTGTGATTGGGATCGCACACGCTTCACACTGGATGAAGGCTTGTCCAAAGCAGTCCGTGAGGCATTTGTGCGCCTGTATGATAAGGGGTTGATCTATCGCGGCCCACGTATGATCAACTGGTCACCCGGTTTAAAAACGGCTGTTTCAGACTTAGAGGTCGAGTATTCAGAAGAGCCGGGTATCCTGTATTTTTTCAAATATATGCTTGCTGATGACAGCGGAGACTACATACCTGTAGCAACTACCCGCCCCGAAACCATTTTGGCGGATACCGCTGTGGCAGTCCACCCCCACGATCCACGCTACATGCAGTTCATTGGCCGCAAGGTGATCGTCCCCATTTTAGGCCGCGAGGTGCCTGTGATCGCTGACGAATATGTAGACCGTGAATTCGGTACGGGAGCCTTAAAGATCACCCCCGGGCATGATCCGAATGATTATGCAATCGGTCAAAGGTTTAATCTGCCGGTCCTGTCCATGCTGGATGAGAGCGCCCATGTAACCAGTACGGGTGGGCCATATGAAGGGATGGATCGATTCGCCTGTCGAAAAAAGATCTGGGCAGATATGACACTTGCCGGCCGGGTGATCAAAGAACAGCCTTACACCTTGAACGTACCAAGAACCCAGCGTGGCGGTGAAATCGTTGAGCCTATGATCTCCACTCAGTGGTTCGTAAAGATCAAGCCCATGGCAGAAGCCGGGATCGAAGCGGTGCGAAATGGAAGCATCACCATCGTTCCAGAAAGGTTTACGAAGGTCTACTACAACTGGCTGGAAAACATTCAGGATTGGTGCATCAGCCGGCAGCTCTGGTGGGGTCACAGGATCCCGGTATGGTATTGCCAGGATTGCGGTGAAATGGTTGTCAGCCGGGTGGACCCGACAGAATGCACCAAATGCCATGGTTCCAAACTGGAACAGGATCCGGATGTATTGGACACCTGGTTCTCTTCAGGTTTATGGCCTTTTTCAACCCTGGGCTGGCCGGAAGAGACACCCGATTACAAATATTTCTATCCAACCTCCATTCTTGAAACCGGTTATGATATCCTGTTCTTCTGGGTCGCCCGCATGATCATGGATGGAATTGAGTTCACCGGCAAGCCTCCCTTTCACACCGTGTACCTGCATGGCATCATCCGCGATGAACACGGGGTAAAGATGAGCAAGACCAAAGGCAATGTCATCGACCCGCTGGGAATTATGGACGAGATGGGTACAGATGCCCTGCGATTTACTCTGCTGGTCGGGTCTGCCCCCGGGAACGATATGAGCCTTAGCGCTAAAAAAGTGGAGGCTAACCGTAATTTCATCAATAAGATCTGGAATGTAGGACGTTTTGTGATCAGCACCTTACCCAATGCACCTGAGAAAGCAAACTCACCTGCTCAATGGACACTGGCTGATCAATGGATCCAGACCCGGCACCACCAATTGGTTCGGGATGTAAACAGGCTGTTTGATGCACATCAATATGGAGAAGCCGGCCGTCAGATCTATGAATTCTTCTGGAGTGAGTTTGCCGACTGGTATCTGGAGATTGCCAAACTACAGATGGCGGAAGGTGGGGACCGGGCATATTACACCGCCCAGACTCTGATGTCAATCCTGGATGCCTCTCTCCGACTACTACATCCCTTTGTTCCATTCATCACTGAAGAACTCTGGGGTAACTTGAAAACAACCTGCAAAAACCATCCATCCAACTTCGCCCCTAAATCCAGCTGGAGGGATGCACTGATGATCTCCGAATGGCCAGAATCCACTCCTGAAACAGGTGATGAAGAAGGTCTATTACAGAATTTCATCCTGGTTATGGATATTGTCAGGGCGATCCGCAACTTCCGCACTGAGAAGAACGTCAAGCCTGGATCAAAGCTTGAGGCTCTGATCATCGGCGGGGAGAAGACTTCGATCCTTTCGCAGCAGGCAGGAACCATCGCTGCCTTGGCACACCTGGATAAAGAAAAAATATCCATCGCGACCCATTTAGAAAAGTCAGAAAATCAACCCGGTATGGTCGTATCCGGAGTTGAGATCTTCCTTACCCTGGAAGAAGTGATCAATAAAGAGGAAGAGCGGCAGCGTCTTGAGTCAGAGCTTAAGGATGTGCTAGTGCAAATTGAACGATTACAAAATCTATTAGGCAGCTCGTTTGCTGACCGTGCACCTGCCCCGGTGGTCGAAAAAGAAAAACAGAAACTGGTGGCTTTCCAGGATACCGCTGCAAAGTTGAAACAACAGCTCAGTACTATGAGTTAGTAAAAAATGGTTATTTAGGCAACCGGGGAAGTGAAAATAATTCACTTCCCCGGTTAAGGTTTAACGTCGCGGCTAAACTATGTAACTAGTTAACTTTTCCGAATGGTTTTATTGATCAAAGCTTTTAACACCTCAATCTGTGCCTTATTCCTGGCAAGCGGTTGGGCATTGCTGACTGCCAGATTGGCAGCTTCATTCGCCAGCAACTCTCCGGGCGCCTTGCCCTCCAATAGGTCTTCGACAAGCCGTGCTCTGATCGGTATAGGGCTGACAGCCCCTAACACTACCCGGGAGTCATGGAAACAGCCATCCCTCATTGTCGATTTAAACGCGACACTGACAATGGGGAAGTCGATGGAGTTTCGAATTCGGAATTTAAGGTAACTCTGCCGGCTTGCTAGTGAAGGAGTAGGAATCCATATCTCCTTGATCAACTCATCGTCTGCCAGTACTGTTGTGCTGTTTTCGCCGGCTGCAAATAGCTGTTCAGCGGCGAGGGTCCGCTGTGTTGTTAACACCTGTGCATCCAATGCGATCAGGGCAGTTGCTACGTCAGAACAATTGACCGCTACGCAGCCGCAGTTTGCGCAACGCAATGCTTCCACATCCACCGCTTCCTTTGTCAAATTTTTAAAGTCTTCAGTTAGTAGATTCCGATCGGATATTTCGACTTCAGGTGTGATTACTCTTTCACTTGTGGCAAGAGCAGCTTTATTGATGACCAACGGAACTAGTCCTGTCGGTTTTGGATCTTTAGCCACTTCTTGACCGGCTAGGTAAGCATCGATGGCAATCGCGGCTTCTTTACCGGATGCCATACCATGCACCACCGTAGCTGACCTGCCGGTGACATCGCCGCCAGCAAATATTCCGTCCATACTGGTTTCTGTCGATCCTTTTTCGGTGAAGACCATTCCCCGCTCAGTCTTGAGGGATGAGCCAACATAAGATAAATCAGCAGACTGGCCAATAGCCACCAGCACCTGGTCCATCTCAACAGTGGTTTTTTGATCCACGTCAAAAGCAGGCGCAAAACGTCCTTCCTTATCGAAGACGGAAATGCAGCGAACGAATTCCATCCCGGCCAGTTTTCCTTCACGGTCAAGAACCCGCTGTGGACCCCATGATGGAAGTATCTCGATTCCTTCCTGCTGCGCCTGAACAATATCCTCAGGAATGGCGGGCATGGTCTCCAGGGTTTCCAGGCAGGCCATCGTCACGTGTTTTGCACCCAGCCGATGTGCGGTCAAAGCCACATCTACGGCAACACTTCCGCCACCGATCACTAAAATCCGCTTACCCAGTGGTTTGGATTTTCCTGTCTGAACATCGATCAGGAATTCAAGGCCGGAGTCCAGCAGTTCACTTTTTTCCAGCCGTAATTTCTTCCCATTCCAAAGACCGGTTGCGAGGAACACTCCATGGTATTTCTTTTTAAGGTCCTCCAAAGTTAGACCATTCAGTCCAATACCCTGGCTCAGTTCAAATTTGATTCCCATTCCCTTAAGGGCATCCACCTGTGCCTGAACAACAGCCTTCGGCAGGCGGTATTCCGGGATACTGTATTTGAGCATCCCACCTGCAACCGGCATCTGTTCATATACAGTGACAGCATGGCCTTGTTTCCTGAGGAAATAAGCTGTGGTTAGTCCAGCAGGCCCGGATCCCACTATTGCTACTTTCTTTCCCGATTCGACTTTGGGTGCCGGGTAGAATACAGCACAATGCTCCAATGCGTAATCTCCCAGATAACGCTCCACGTTTCGGATCGAAACAGGTTCATCGTAATCGTACCGGTTGCAGGATTCTTCGCAATAATGCGAACAGATTCGCCCTGTGATCGCAGCCAGCGGATTTGTGCGCAACAAAATTTCAACTGCTTCTTCGATCTTGCCTTCACGGATTTTTGCCATATAGGCTGGTATGTCGTTATGGATTGGGCAGCCAGTGTTGCATGGGGCAGCACTTACGCACATGCCGCCGAAGATGGAATGGTAGCGATTCTCAGCGAATAATGCATCGCACCATTTACCACCCTTGCGCAGGCAGTCGAAGTTATTATCAGGATTGCGATAATACCAGCAGCGCGGTTCCTGGCAAAGATTACCGGCAATGGTAGCTACATTCCGGATCTGGGGGGAAGCCACACTGGCAGCAGCCTGAGCGAGCAGGGGGTAGGTTTTCTGAATCGAAGGATCTTTGGCAATGTCATTTAGGGTGGTAAGGGCACCGATCCTCACTCCGTCTGCTTCAGTTTTTACATAGCTAAAATCTTTCACAGGTTTAAGACCAATGAGCACCTGCGGTGGATTGGAATGAACGGCATCTTTGAGTAAACCCATTTGATCAGTGCCGCCCGCTACCACCGCTGATCGTCCTTTATGTTCCTTAAGCAAGGACTCAGCCATCTGTAGATTATCTGCGGAGATATATTTCATAGGTTGTTGTGTCATGATATCTCCTTATATTTTCCCTAAAGCCCGGAGAACTTTTTCCGGTGTGATCGGGATTTCATCAACCCGTGTACCGATGGCATTGTATACCGCATTTGCAATCGCTCGTGGGGTACAGGTTAGTGTTCCCTCACCTATTCCGCAGGCGCCGTATTCACCTGCGCCTCGCCATACTTCAAGCAGAACCGGCTCGATCTGGGGCATATCCAGGATGGTCGGCATCTTATAATCGATAAGGTTGAAGTTCAACGGCACCCCATGTACGGGATCATAGATAATTTCTTCGGTCAGTGCCTCTCCAACCGCCATGACCTGGCCTCCGATCTGCTGCGCTTCAGCTCCGGAAGCATACATGACCGTTCCACAATCGTTGACAATGACCAACTTGAGGACCTGTGTCCGACCTGTGCCGGTGTCCACTTCCACTTCTGCAAAGCTGGCAATATAGGGCACGCCGGTTCTCTGTTTGTCAGGACGGCGGCTGACCATTACCGATAAGGGTACAAGATCTCCCTTCCATAACAGTTCTTTATAGTCAATACTTTTGCCTGAACCACTGATTTGACCGTTTGTGATTTCCAACTGGTCTACCGGCACGTTCAGAACTGGTGCTGCCAGGTTAAGTATCTTTTCTTTTAACTCCTGGGCCGCCACGACAAGTACTTCTGATTGTAAAAATGAGACGGCGCTGTCGGTCTGCACACAATCGCGCATGCCGCTATCGGTATCCACAGTTGAGACCCAGCCTATATCTTCAGGTTTCACCCCCAGAAAGCTCAGGGCTTCAGCACAGCCAAGTACATTACAGGTATTTGATCCGGTGCCAGTCTCGACTGTTGGCGCATCCAAAGTAACTGTTCCATCCGGGTATAGCGTGATCTTTGCCTGAACCTGTCCACGCCGCTCTTCCTGCCACTCAGCATGCCAACCGGGATGGAGCGAAAAACCAACCCCACGGCATTTATCGCCATCGACCAAAGGTCCCGCACCTGGTTTGTGCCTTTTCTCTGACCAGCCAATTCGCTGTGCTCCTGTTTCGAGGACTGCCTTCAGGCTTGGATCCGGGCAGCTGCCCCATTCATGCCCGAAATTCTGGATCGCCAGCGTGATGGGGTCCATTCCCAATCGTTCGGCTAGAGCATCGATCATTCGTCCAAAGATGAAATTGAACTGGGAATTTCCCACACCGCGCATCATACAGCCGGGAATGCGGTCGGTATAGACAGCATAAGATTCCATCTTGATGTTTTGTATCGGTGCCAGGGCTGCCTCTGAGATCTCAGCCGGTGCAAACTTCAAGGCAAATACGGAATGGTCTGCATGGGCACCAATATCCCCGATGGACTTGAAATGCAGCGTGGTGATCGTTCCGTCATTCTTTGCGCCTACCTTACAATGGTAAAGTGCAGGCTGCCTTGTATCGTGGAAGCTGTCCCGCCTGGAGTGTTTGAATTTGACCGGTTGACCGGCTTTCTTTGCCAGTAAGGCTGTAAAAAGGAAAAACGGTTGATCGCCGGTATCACCGCGGCCGAATTGCCCGCCTACATATTTACTGATGACCCGCACTTTGTGAATGGGCATCTCCAGCATCTGACTGACGTGCATCCGGGTTTGATCGGCGGCGTAAGAATTGGAAACAATTTTCAGCCGGTCACCTTCCCACTCTGCCATACAGCACCAGGGATCCAGTGATCCCTGTGTCGGGTTATGATGACTGGTATCCATCTCAAGCACAACATCCGCTTCAGAAAAACCCCGCTCAATATCTCCTTTGGTAAGGAAGACATCAGGACCACCAACTGGATCAGGAGGCAGCACATTGGTGGAAGTGATCTCGGGGTGGATCACAGGGGCATCCGCCTCCAAGGCTTTGAGCGGGTCCAAAACAAAAGGAAGTACTTCCCATTCGACATCCACGAGTTTTAAAGCCTGTTCTGCGATCTGTTCGCTTACAGCAGCGATCGCAACCCCCACCTCATCACCTGCCCAGGTGGCGTAATCACCCAGCACAATGCGGTCACGGAATTTTCTCCACATCATCCCTTCGTAGCTGACCGTGTCCACCGCATCGGTCCAACCGGCACTGGTAGGTTTCATTCGTTTTACTTCGGGATCTTTATAAGTCAGGATGGCTTTGACACCTGGTAGTGCTTCTGCCTTACTTATGTCCATGCGGATTATCCTGGCTCTGGGATAAGGGCTGCACAGAACCCGGGCATAAAGCAGACCGGGGTAGTTGCGTTCCGAGATTATATCGTCGGCATAAGGGGCTTTTCCTTGCGCTTTTTCCAACCCATCAATTCGGGGTTGGTAGCCGCCGACGAATCGGCGTTTGACACGGGGTTTGTAAGTTGTGTTCATACCTGGCTGCTCCTCGAGGCGATCTTTTCAGAAGCATGCATCACTGCTGTGGCAATCCCATCATAACAACCGCAGCG
>CAYLUZ010000013.1:0-37376 GCA_964387025.1 uncultured Leptolinea sp.
GGAAGTTTTCCTCCATTACTCAATTTTCAAATGAATTATCAGAATACATTGATTACTATAATAACCGTAGAATTAAGGTTAAACTAAAAGGACTGAGTCCTGTTCAGTTCAGAACTCAATCCTTCATTTCTACTTAACTCTTGTCCAATAAATGGGGTGCACTACATTTTCCAGGGTTGTTTTCGTAACCTTATCATTTATATGTTTCAGAAAGATACAAGAGCAGTATCGCCTTGTCTGAATCAGATAATACCGCACCGTGACTTATCATTCGGTTTACCGTTGTTTCCCATTCGGTCTGGGTCTTCAGTGAGTTTACTATCCTATCGGAACTATGGCAGACAGTACATACCGATTGCAAAATTTGATCTCCCTGACCAGCTGATTGTTGGGTGTCTACGGTTGGTTCTATCGTCTGAACAGCCACAGTCAATGTAGGATTCACTGGCTCAGTGGGTATAGAGGTTGGTATTTCTGTCGATACAACAGTTGGAGTCGTTACTACAATCGTCGGCTCCACTATAGTTTGGGTAGGCGAAACTGAACAACCTGCAAGCACTATTGTAGTGATTGTGGTTATCCACATTAATACTAATTTTCCCTGCATCACTATTTATATGTTTCGGATAGGTATGTAATTAATGCTGTTTTTTCACCGTCAGTCAACTTTGCACCTTTGCCGATCATTCGCTCAACAACAGCAGTCCATTCGTCCTTGGACCCATTTTCCGATGTAACCCTGGCCAAATCATGGCATGATGTACATGCACTTTCCATTACAGCTTTCCCGTCTACAGAACCACTTTGTGCTGCAGGTGCGCCAGATGAAGTACCCACATCAGATGGTGCTGCCGCTGGTGAGCAGGCAGCAATAATCAGAGTCAGACTCAGTATCAACATCGCTATCAATAAAATCTTAGTTTTCATTTTTTCCTCCATTGGGTTAATCATACGTAAAGAATACCAGATCGATAATACTTTGTGTAAGCTTTTAATACATGTTTTTGACAGTATTATTGATAAGTAATAACAATATCCTCGGTTGCTGGCAAAGTGAGATTAACCCCTCCTGCAGGTTGAAAAACTCCAGCATATCTGCAATTGGCATCCACTATCGGGGATTCACATCCTACGCCAACTACAGATGCCAACCAGGTACCCTGGTATTCCACCGGGGCATACGCAAAAAATGTTCCATCGGAAAGAGAAATTCCATCCACCCGCACACGATCAGCACCACCCAACCTTGTCACAGCGACCTGGATTCCCGGGATACCATTCCCGTTCGCATCTACAACCTTACCTCTGACCACCAGGCTTTCATTGATCTCAAAAACCGGCAGCAGATTAATGTCCTGTTTTAGGGTCAGGTGTGTAACAGACATCCATCCGGTTTTCTTATTCTTAGCCAGGATCTTTACCCACTCATCACCAGGAGCGCGGGCGATTAAAGTTATTATTTCTCCTTTTTGATACTGGCTGATTATGTTATGGATCAAACTTGGTCCGCCCCGAAGATTCAGATTGTCCGCATTCACCTCTGCCTCCAGTATTGGTGGAACAGGGGCTGTAGTTGGCGCTGGAGCCTGGGTTGGGAGTTCACTGGTAGGAATGGGTTGAGGTTCAATGGGAGCGGTAATTATTGGTGAGGTAGCTGTAAGCTCGATAACCGGAACTGCAGTGTTGGAATTTTCTGCCTGACATCCAGTTAATATCAGGGCAAATCCTAATACAAATAAAAGTAATATTTTATTCATCCAACCCTCCTTTTAGAATATTAAGACAGGTTATAGGATGACCATTTCCATTATACAACTGGATGCAACACTGTCTTCTGGGTCAGAAATTATTTACTGTTGATATAATTTCCGATTCCAACAAAATCGTTAGCCTATGATCCCCTTGCTGACCATTAATTCCGCATTGTATATAGACCCGCCTGCAGCACCACGTATCGTATTGTGGGATAGGACAACAAATTTGAAATCAAATAACGGATCAGGTCGGATACGCCCCACCACTGTTGCCATTCCGCGTCCAGCCATCCGATCCAGCCTGGGTTGGGGACGGTCACCTTCCTCCCGATAAATAATTACCGGATTCGGCGCGGAAGGCAGGGTTCTGCTAATTTCAGGTGCCTGGTAACTTCTCATCACTTCAATTACCTCTGTGATTGATGCCTTATTTTCAAATTCCACAGAGGCACATACCATGTGTCCATCACTTACTGCCACCCGATTGGTATGGGCTGATACCGTGAAATTTGCCAATTCAATTTCAGATCCCACCACATCCCCGAGCATTTTGCGGGTTTCCCATTCCACCTTGTCTTCTTCCCCGCCGATATATGGAATAACGTTATCAAGGATATCCAATGATGGCACACCAGGATAGCCTGCCCCTGACAGGGCTTGCATGGAGACTGCGAAAAGTTTTGTGAGACCGAAAGCATCCTGTAAAGCTTTCAAAGCAACAGTCAATCCTGTGCTGGTGCAGTTGGAGTTGGTCAAGATGCAGCCTTTCCAGTTATGCTGTAACCGTTGGAATTCGATCACATCCAAATGGGATGGATTCACTTCAGGCAGAAGAATCGGGACATCAGATTCTCGCCGGAATGCTGACGCATTGGAGCACACAGCAATACCCGCCTTAGCAAATTCCGGTTCAACTTCCCTGGCAATATCTGCAGGAAGGGCAGAAAAAACCAGCGGGATATTCTTTGTACTGGATGGATCTGACGGCAGTACTACCAATTCCCTTACAGAATGAGGGATCGGGTCTGCCAGGATCCACCGGCAGACCTTAGCGTAGGGTTGACCGATGCTTCGATCGGAACCTGTCACAGCAACAACCTGAAACCAGGGGTGATTTTCCAATAATTGGATAAATCGTTGTCCAACACTTCCGGTGGCGGCCAATACTGCAACGGGGATTTTTTCGTTCATAAAAGCACCATTTATCCTGTCAACAATTATCTTTTCGATAAGGTAAATATCATTGAATTAGTTCATGGAGAGACTGTACTGCCCTGGTACCATCTTGTGCTGAAACTATGAAGCTGATGGATACTTCAGAAGAACCCTGGGCAATTGCTATCACATTAACCCTGTTCTCGCCCAATTTACCAAAAACTTTTCCGGCTACCCCGGGGATATTACGCATTCCTGCACCAACAACGGAAATAATCACCACATCTTCACTCGCCCACACTGAATCAATATCCCGGCGGGTAATCTCCCGTTCAAATTCTGCCTCTATATTCTTGACGACCAGTTCTGCAGAATGAGCAGGTACTGCAAAGCAGATGGATTGCTCAGATGAAGCCTGGGAAATTAATGGAACACTCGTTCCTGTTGCAGCGATCGCTCCAAAAGTACGTGCTGCAACACCAGGCACTCCCAACATACCTCGTCCTTCAATGGTTATGAGGCGCAGATCTTTAATGATGGTGACAGCTTTGATGATCTGTTCTTCATGGATGGCCATATCCGGGACGATCAAGGTTCCGGGGTGATCGGGGTTAAAGGTGTTGAGCACTTTTAGAGTGATACCTGCTTCGATGATCGGGCGAATCGTTTTCGGGTGAAGCACTTTCGCTCCGAAATATGCCAGTTCAGAAATCTCGCGAAAAGAGATTTTATCTATTGTTTGTGCTGAGTGAACAATACGGGGATCAGAGGTCATGACACCATCAACATCCGTCCAGATCCAAACTTCATCTGCTTTCAGAAGAACTCCCAGTATTGCAGCAGTGAAATCGCTGCCACCCCGGCCAAGAGTGGTTGTCACCCCGGCTTTCGTTGCACCAAGAAAGCCGGTTACCACCGGGGTAATTCCTTTGGTGAATAAAGGTTCCAAAATCTGCGTGGTTGGGGTGAGACTGGCTTTGAAATCCGGGTTGGCTGATTGATAATAGTTATCTGTGATGATCAGCCGGGTAGCGTCTACTGCTTCCGAAGCGATACCGGAAGATCGGAGCGCTGCCGATAGGATCCGCGTTGACATACGCTCACCCAGACTGGCTATGGCATCATGCGCTCGGGGAGATGCTTCTCCAAGCACCATGACTGCCTGGCAGAGACTTGAAAATTGATCCAACAACTTCCCGATCTCTGAAGCGACGATCGATCGTTCGGAAGGATCTTTGACCAGTTCATCAATACCGGTCAAATGGCGGTCATGTAATTGACTGGTTATCAGTTCAATTCCTTCAATATCCCCGGCAGCTGCTTTGGATACAGCATCGAGAAGTAGATCTGTAATACCGGATAATGCCGAAGTGATCACTACAGTTCGTGGCCAATTTTTTCTGGCATCTGTGATGATTTTGACACATTGCTTTATTGTTCCGGTGGAACCAACAGATGTTCCACCGAATTTCATAACCAGCGTGGACATATTATTTATCCTTGATGATGAAGGTTGTATAGTAAATTACTTGAAGAAATGGGCAGATTAATCGGATTTTTCTATTACAAGAGTGCATTTAGTGACTAAAGCTGCAATTGCTCCAATGGCAGCAAGCTGCGGTGCTAAAAGGACACCTACCAATCCGAAGGTGAGTGGAATATCGATCAGGGACCTGCCTTCCTCATTCTTGATCGTAATGCGCCGGATATTTCCTTCCCGCATTAATTCCTTTAGTTTGGCGATGACCTCCTCGCCATTTATTTGAAATTCTTCAGTTCGAAAATTTGTGTCTGGCATTTTTATTTCTCCTGAAAATATAATTATGATAATACCATTTATTCATGCTTGATTTGATTTCAGAGTTTACCAATTATATAATGTTATTAATACAAATAGAATTTTCGGCAGTGTACAAATATATGATCAGAATCACTAGTTTATCTATAAAAATTATTGATAGAGGAGTAATTTAATGGCATCCATGACTTTTAATGATATGTTGAGAAGGACAGCTTGGCGCAAACCAGACCAGACATTCATCCACTGGTCTGACCGCAACCGGCAGGTCACGTATGGGGAAGGTGACCAAACCTCTGACCAGGTAGCCGGAGCATTAGCCAGTTTGGGAGTGATTAAAGGGGATAGAGTGGGCATCTTTGCCCATAATGGGTTGGATTACGTGATGGCTATGCTGGGTGCATGGAAGCTGGGTGCAATTTCAGCGCACATCAGTGTGCTGCAAAAGGATAACCTGGCCTATTTTATTCATGATTCAACCCCGACTGTATTGATCTACACCGGAGATCTACATCCGGTGATCGAAGCATTAAAACCTGCAGCTCCAGAAATTAAACACTACATTTGTCTGGATGGAGCCAAAGATTTTGCCCTGGATTGGTCTGAATTGGTGAAAAATGCCCCAGCTATGCCGCAGGTCAATGTGGTTGATATGGATGCTGCTCATCTTTCTTATACATCCGGTTCATCCGGTCCACCCAAGGGCGCTTTGCTGGCGCATGGGTATACAGCCCGGGCGACCCACGCCATTGCTGAACGCATGCAAATGACCAGCGAAGATATTTCCCTCGGTGTGACTTCTCTGGCCAGTTCTTATCACCTGGTGGCGAATTTATTGCCAGGTATTCACCGGGCTGTGAATATTGGCGTCCGGAAACAATGGGACGCAGCAGAAGTGTGGGTGGAGATGGACAACCGGCAGGTCAGTCTGCTGGTTGGTAACCCGCTGGTCCTGGGTGACCTGCTCAAAGAATCACGCTTCAGGGGCAGAAAACCATCCAAATTTCGGGCATGTATTTCTGGAGGGGCGCCATTACCTCCAGATCTAAAAAAAGCATACCGGGATGAGTTGGGGGTATATCTGGTGGAATCATTTGGTCAGTCTGAATTGGGCGGTTTCGTTGCCCTTGGGTACCCTCACCCCGAGCCGGAGAAAAGATTCTATGCCATCGGTCCCGGCCTTCCGGACAGGGAGACGAAATTGGTGAATGAAAAAGATGAAGAGCAGCCTGTGGGCCAGGCAGGTGAACTGGTGATCCGGGGTGGAGTGATGCTGGGATTCTGGAACATGCCGGAAAAGACAGCCCAGGCGGTCAAAAATGGCTGGCTGCACACAGGTGATATGGGTGTGATGGATGATGAGGGATATTTTACACTTTTAGGGCGTTGGTCAGAACGGATCATGATGGGAAACAAGGTCATCTATCCTCGTTACATGGAAGAGGCATTATTACGACATCCTGCAGTCCATTATGCGGGAGTGATCGGAAAGAAACATGCAACTTTAGGCCAGGTCCCGGTTGGAATTGTAGAATTATGGGAGGAACAATTTGCCACACCGGAAGATCTATTAAACCATTGCCAGACGATACTGGGTGAAGAATGTACTTTGACCGAGGTATTTATCATTCCGAAGATGCCGATGACCCCGACAGGTAAGATCGGCAAACAGGATTTGATCAAGGAATTTGGGATTTAATCCACATATTACTATCTGGATAGAATTCATTCGCATTGAAGTTCATAAGGCTCCCATTGGATAGTAATATCCAGGGAGTCTTATTAATCGACATTTCCATACTATAATTCGATTATATGTGAGTTAATGTCAAGTGTACGTATTTCACATCATGGAGCAATCTATCCTTTGAAGATACTGCTAATTAACCAGGCATTCGTTTCGCCGGATGAACCGGGTCATACCCGCCATTATGAACTTGCTCAATATCTGAAGCAATATGGTCATGAGCTGGTCATTGTGGGCAGCGATATCAATTACCAGACCGGAGAACGGATCATTCAACATCGGGGTATGTCTGCCGAGCAGAATTTGGATGGAGTGCGGGTGGTTAGGGCATATATATATCCTGCACTGCATAAAAGCTACTTTTGGCGGATATTCTCTTTCATCAGTTTTATGTTCAGTTCGATGATCGCTTCCTTGAGGGTGAATGATGTGGACCTGGTGATGGGGACTACACCGCCAATATTTCAGGCAGCATCCATTTGGTTGATCTCCTTTCTAAGAAGAAAAACGTTCCTGTTGGAAGTGCGCGACCTTTGGCCGGAATTTGGCATCAGCATGGGAGTATTAAAAAATCCCATCATCATCTGGCTGGCACGCTGGCTGGAGATGTTCCTTTACGGGCAGGCAGATCGCATCCTGGTCAATTCCCCTGCCTATATCGATTATATGGTTAGTAAAGGCGTCAAACCTGAAAAGATTTCCTTCATCCCTTATGGCACAGATGTAGAAATGTTCAATCCCGATGTGAGCGGAACAGCTTTCCGCAAACATTATGGATTGCAGGATCAGTTTGTCGTCCTGTACGCAGGGGCTTTAGGGCAGGCAAATGACATTTTTACACTGCTGAGGGCTGCAGAAAGATTAAAACCACATACCAATATCTGCATCCTTTTATTGGGAGATGGAAAAGAAAGAAAGCATCTTGAAGCGGAAGCTGTACATCTGGGATTGGATAATGTGATCTTTGCAGGGGTGGTTCCCAAGAAAGAAATGCCGGAGGCAGTTGCCGGAGCCGATGTCTGCCTGGCGATCCTCCAGGATATCCCCATGTTCCACACGACCTATCCGAACAAAGTGTTCGACTATATGGCAGCCGGCAAGGCGACCATTCTGGTGATCGATGGCGTAATTCGTGAATTGGTCGAAGAATCAGGTGGAGGGTTTTACGTACCACCCGGTGACGACACAAGGTTGGCTGAAACTATCCTTGAATTGTCGCAAAATCCAACCTTGTTGGCAAGGAAGGGGAAAGCAGCAAGAGAATATATGCTAAAACATATGGATCGTAAAGATAAAATGGCTGAGACGATGGATCTCATGGTAAAAATAACGACAGACGGATCCAAACTCTGATATGAATTCCATCCTCACTTTCATACTCCTGACTTTGATATCATATGGACTGGTTTTCCTGGTGCAGCGCTGGGTGAATCGTTTATCGATCCTGGATATACCCAACGAACGCAGTTCACATTCGAACCCTACCCCTCGCGGCGGCGGCCTGGTCATTGTAGTCCTTACCCTGCTTACGATCCTGGTCTACTGCCTGGTCAATGGTGCCTGGAAAGAGGGATTGGTTTACATGGCTGGCGGTTCCATCCTGGCATATCTTGGATGGCGCGATGATGTGAGATCCATGCCTGCCAGAGTTAGATTCCTCTTCCAGGGATTGGTGGCAATTGGTACAGTTGCAGGGCTGGGCTACTTTGACATATTACCTTTCCCATTCACTGGTGGAATCCACCTCGATATTTTTGGCATCCTGCTGACGATCATCTGGATCATTGGACTCACAAATGCCTACAACTTTATGGATGGGATCGACGGCATTGCAGGTGGAGTGGCAGTGGCTGGTGGGGTGGGTTGGATGATCTTGATCCTTTCAGGCGCCGGGCTTCAGACAGGAATGGCATTCTGGATTGCACTTGCGATTGCTGCAGCCAGCTTGGGATTTTTAGGTCATAATTGGTCGCCGGCCAAGATCTTCATGGGTGACGTGGGTAGTGTCTTCCTCGGATACAGTTTTGCGGTACTGCCCCTCCTGGTTGAAAACCAAGCCTCTCAGCCTCTCATGCTGGGAGTCATGATCATGTGGGTGTTCATCATGGACTCCGGAATTACATTTATCCGCAGAGTATTCAGGCGGGAACGCGTTTTTTCTGCGCACCGGTCTCACGTGTACCAGCGCCTGGTGATCGGCGGTATGAGCCATGAAGATGTCAGCCTGATTTACATCATTTTAACCCTGGTGGGTGTGTTCCTGGCCAGGGGCTGGCTGAAATCTTATGGATGGAACAACTGGTTGATCCTGGTCGGCTTGCCGGTATTTTGGGCATTATTTTATATCGCCGGATCCAGGAAAAATGGCTGGGTAAGGTTAAAGGCTTACTTCTCGCTTTACCAAAGCATGGGTTTCGATTGGGTTCTGTTCCGGATAAAGCACGCTTTAAAGTCAAAATTGGGCATTATCCGCCGGGAATCACCGGTTTATTCCTGGCAGGATGTTCCACTCGAAACCCGGGTAAATACAGGCATCCCTGTGAATCCGGTTGAATTTGCTGAATGGCGAATGAAACATGCACCGGTATGGATCTTTGATCTGGACAAACCCTTGCCGCAGGATATACCATGGGATGCGCAAGCGGCGGTCAACGATGCTGAACTTGTTTTATCGGGGGAATGGAAGTATTTCTCGCATGACAGGGTGAAAACCGGCTTCCCGCCGGATTGGCACCTTGATCCCGTTTCAGGCACGCGTTTTGCCCCAGGCACTCACTGGTCGAAGATCAATGAGACCGGAAAGTATGATATCAAGTTTGCCTGGGAAACCAGTCGAATGGGTATGGTGCATACCCTGGCGCGGGCATACGCTTACAAAAAGGATGAACGCTACGCCGAAGCATTCTGGCAGCTGGTGGAAAATTGGATGGACAAGAATGAGCCCAATCTTGGCGTGAATTGGGTCGATGGGCAGGAAGCTGCTTTGCGACTGCTGGCGATCTGCTATGGATACTACGCCTTCAGAAAGGCAGAAAGCACTGCACCGGAACGAGTGGTGCGATTGACCATTTTGGCAGAAGCGCTCGGAAAAAAGATCAGCCAGACTGTTGATTTTGCCATCCACTCCCGAACGAACCATGCCATCTCTGTCGCATTTGGATTGTGGTTGTGCGGGCTGGTTTTTCCAGAGTTGAAGGAAGCTGATCAATCCCTCTCACGTGGGAAAATTTTATTTGAAAAGGAAGTAAACAAGCAGATATTCTCTGATGGCGGCTATGCAATGTATTCCATCAATTACCAGCGCTTTGTATTACAGCTTACCTGCTTGGCGCTCAGATTGGGTGAACTCAACCAGCAGCGATTTTCAGATACTCTATATGAAAGAATTGGAAAATCTGCTGATTTTCTTGCTGAACTGGTGGAACCTGCCAGTGGAGAAGTTCCTGTGTTTGGATCAAATGACGGAGCGCTGGTATTGCCGCTGAATAATTGCGATTATTCTGATTACCGTCCGACACTGCAATTGGTTAATTATTTGACCCGTCACAAAAAGATATTCCCTGCCGGACCATGGGAGGAGGACATGTACTGGTTGTATGGGCAGGAAGCTCTGAAAGCAGAAATGGCTCAATTAAAGGTCTCTGAGCATGCGGCTTTCCCGGATGCAGGAGTATACGTTTTACGCGGGGAGAACAGCAAGGCAGTGCTGCACTGCACGGCTTTTCGCAGCCGGCCTTCGCATGCAGACCAGCTCCAGATGGATTTCTGGTGGCGGGGAGTCAATATCGCCTGTGATGCAGGTACTTACCTGTACCACGGTGAAGGCATTTGGCAGAACGGCCTGGCTCGAACGAATGTACATAACACGGTGTGTGTGGATGGGGCCGACCAGATGGTGCATCTCAGCCGCTTCACCTGGGGCAACTGGGCGCAGGGCAGGGTGCTCCAAAATGGTGAGGTGGATGGGAAATGGCTCTGGCAGGGGGAGCATGACGGTTACCTGCGTTTGAATGATCCGGTAAAGCATGTGCGCAGTGTGTTCAACCTTGGCAGCGACCGCTGGCTGGTGGTGGACAAGCTCTCTGCAGCAAAACCGCATGAGTATGCGCTGCAATGGCTGCTGGCCGATCTGCCTTATGAAGTGGTGGAGAATCCGGACGGCTATGAAGTCAAACTGGATGTGAACAGAAAATCATTGCGGATGGTGTTCGGCCTAAACGGGAGTGGGGAGTTATCCGTGGTACGGGGGGATGCAGATAGCACCAGGGGCTGGCAGTCGAGTTATTACGGTGAAAAACATCCCGCTCTATCTGTGATGCTGACAGCAAAGGCTGCAAATACCACCTTCTGGACGTTGTTAGTGCCGGAGGGGAGCGGGGATGTTATGATGGAAGAGATAAAAAAATACCTGGCTAAAACCTCCTAAATACTGCGGGAAAATTAACCGACCTTAAGACGCAGCACATGCCGGCGGGATCCAGCGCGGCCTACTTCTTCAAAGCCGCCGGCTTTGAAAGATTCAATGTATCCCATAAAACGATAGCTGGGTGATCCCGAGTCGACCGGGTAAGCCTCCACAATGGTCGCACCTTTCTGGGTGGCATGGGCTACTGCTGCATTGATGAGCTGCCTGATGATACCCTTCCCGCGCAGGTGCCTTTTCACAAAGAAGCACGTCAACGACCAGACAATCTCTTCCGTTGAATCCTCAATACCTCCCAGCCCATGGAACGTTGGGCGTGGAGCAATGGAGCACCAGGCGACGGGCTCCTGATCGAGATAGCCCACTATGCCAATGGGGATGGCTGTATCCACCCGGTGTTTCAAGGCCGCTTTGTGAACCTGCGCGTTACCCTTCAATTCTTTGGGTGTCGCGCGCCAGACCATGCACCAGCAGTATTTTGGTCCACCGCGGGACTCAAAAAGCTGCTCCAGATCAGGCCATGTTTTCTGGTCAACCTCGCCGAATGTGAGAGTCACGTCCTGTTCTTCCTGGATCATTTCATAAACCATATCCGACCGAATTTTTGGTCCATCTACTTCACTACTTGAACCTCATCCCCTTGCGCGATGATGCCTGGGAGCTCCACTGTGGCGACCAACCCACGGAGGTGCATGGCTGCCTTTGGGAACTGGCTGGCTAGATCAGGCTGGTTGTATGCCGCTGCGATCAACTTTCCTGGCCCTGAGCAGGGATTATTCTCACGAAGTTGAGATAACACTGCCCCGCTACTGAATACCAGGCGTGTATCCCACGGCAGCATGGATAGGTTGAGGATGCCACTAAGCAGCAGATTGGCTCCCAGCCATTCCGGTTTCACTTCCGGCACATGTAATTCTTTGGCGATCAGCGCCAGTTCTTCGGTAGATACAATGGAAATCTGGCGGTCATTTCGGATTATTGTTCCACGCGGATACCAGGGTGTGCGTGAATCGGCTCCATGAGTAAAACCGGCGTGCACATCTCCAACGATTCCTTCAAAAGATAGGAGTATGGAAGGGTGGTTTACTGTTGCCAGGCTGTGATGGTCGGATCCGATCAGGGTGTTTTCAACTTTTCCAGTCATGGCTTTTCCTTAGATTCTGGTCTTATTGACAATATGGTTTCTAATCGCTTTGTTTCCAAATTGGATCACGAAGGATCAACAGGACCAGCAGCCCGAGAGCGATCACACCGGGAATACCAATCCCAAATGAATAAGCAACATCGGTAGGCGAATAAATGAGACCCATGAAATAACTGGAGGATTGATTGACCATTGCATGCAGGAAAGCTGCGATCCACACACCTTTTGCTTTCAGCACAGCATAGCCGAGAAGAAATGACAACCCGAGGCTGAACAAGACCATCAATAAGGAACCAAGGTATGGATGACCCGGAAAGTTATAACCCATCCAAATAACCGGCCAGTGCCAGATACCCCAAATGACGCCAAGCAGAGCCACACCGCGCACACGCCCCATTTTCGTTAATGCGGGCTGTAAATAACCCCGCCAACCGTATTCTTCGCCAAATGTGATGAGCAGCCCCAGAAATGGACCCAAAACCAGGGTTTGCAGTGTTAATACAACCATTAAAACTGGAGGAGTCATACCAGTTGATGCTACCTGGGCAAAAGTTGTGCTCAAGTCAACCGGTTTTCCCATTTTGAATAACCAGCTCAATAGAGTTTGCAGTCCTACAAATAAAATGATTCCCAGGCCATACAGGAACCATAGTTTGGCTTTGCCGCCTCCCATACCGACACCGGCAAATGTGTCTTTTCCGCCCACTAATCGAAGGACGATGACCAGGATCATCCCGATCACGCTCGGCAGCAGCATGACGGACATGATGATTTGAATTTTTTCAGGCCGAAAAAAAACAAGAATGACAGCTACAGCATACAACAGGGTAAAAACCAGGTAGTACCAGGTGAACCATCGGGATTTAGAATGGTTATTCTTGACGTTGATGGGGCTGTCTTTAAAGAAGAACATGCCCAGCAGAATGGCAGAAAAAGCAGGCAGCAGCATCTGGAATTGGAGGGTGATCAGGGCTGCCGGACTTTTTAAACCGCCATTGAGAAATAATGCCAGGTCTAATAGCCAGGTCAGTCCAAAGGTGAGGCCAAGGAATGTACCCACCTGTTTCCAATTTACGTGTTTCGCGGGAGTTTCTACTGGAGCTATGGTTGAATCAGTTGTTGGTTGGCTTTCAATGCTCATTTAAGATCCTTTTTATAAAATATTTTCCATCCATATCCCCATAACTAAATTCAAGGGGATATTGTGAGAATTCGTAATTTCATCCAGGCGGATTTAGGTCTGGTTCATTATTCCAAAAAAGCCCTGCAGGCAATGAAAAATTCTTCCTGAGTGGATCTGTATTCCTTTACTTTTGGCGGAAACTTTTTGTCATATTCATCAGCTTCTGCTTCGTTGATGTTATATACATCGCTTTCGCAATATTTCCAGGTATGGTTTGCGAAAACATCCTTTTGCAGCTCACAGACAAGCAGGCTGTAGGGAAATTTCCCTTCCGAATTGGTTATATTATAGTCCTTTGAACTTTTGAACCCGTGTTTACAATAATTGGACGGATGGCCATAAATAATGATCCCGGCATAATTCCTGTTTTTTGCAATTTCAATTGTATGTTGAATAAGAGCCGACCCGACACCTTTTCTCTGGTATTCAGGTAAGACACTGACGGGTCCAAAAGATAATGTATCCAGTTTATTGTCTGCTTCATTTATCACCCGGGATTTGGCGTACAGAATATTGCCGATGATCTTATTCTGGTAAATGGCAACAAAACTTAGATCTTGAAGATAATCCGGATGTTCCCGTAACTTATGGACGAGTACATGTTCGTTGCAGCCGGGAACAAATAAATTCCAAAAAGCTTCCCGGGTGACATTCTCGTTTTCAAAATGATCACTTTGTAGTTCTGGTCTGATGATAATATCCATGATGTTCCTTTATTAGTAACTGCTTGTTGAATGGGATCAGTTTTTTTTCTGGCCGAAGGCATCAAACCAATTATAAAACATACTACAATTTCGCAGAGATGAATTCAGCATCGATGCTGATTGGATGTACCAATTACTTCCTGATACCCGGCATGAGCTGGTAAATATTATAGATTAAAAGGAAAATGGCCCAGAAGGGTGCGGATAGCGTCCCTCGATGGGACCTTCAACCAAAAGCATGTATTAAACGAGAGTAGGTCCGGATGGATTCGGATATCATCCCCGAATGAGGACCTTCAACCAAAATCAAGAATTAAAAGGAAAGTGGGCCCGGAAGGATTCGAACCTTCAACCAAGCGGTTATGAGCCGCCTGCTCCGCCATTGAGCTACAGGCCCTTGATCAATATTCTCCCCTCAAAATTCATCGTGATTATATCATATGGGCAGGTTCGTGTTAATAAGATATCTCCTCACTTCGTTCGTCCCTCCGTTGTCGGGGCTTCGCTTCGCTCGTCGAGATGACATGATGGTGGGGGCAAAGGGGGTGGACGCAAAGAGGGTGGACACAACGTTGAAATATAGAGATGGCGGACACGCAAGTCCGCCCCTACGACGGATATTATGTGCTTGATCTGAGTACCTTATTAATCAAATTTCTATTCTCCATTTTCCATTCTCATTTCTCTCCTACAATTTCATCCTCCCACTTGACTCTCTCCCAACTCCGCTGTAAAATTACTGTAACTTACTTAATTAACTTTACGAAGTATCTTCATGGTCACTTTTTTATAACAATAAATGAATCAAGATATTTCCACCCCTTCCGCCGTCCGCTCTTACAACCTTTCCATCGCTTTGAATTTAATCCGCGAGCGCGGCTCCATCACCCGGGCAGAGCTCATTGAGCTCACTCACCTGAGTGCCCCCACCATTTCTGCGCTGGTAAATGTTTTAATCGACAGCGACTTCGTCCGTGAAGCCGGGATCGGGGTATCATCCGGTGGACGCAGGCCCATCCTGCTTGAATTCAATTACAATGCCCGTTACGTGGTGGGCGTTGACCTGGGCGCCACACATATCAATACCATCCTGATGAACCTTGAAGGAAAGGTCACGGCTCAACAGCACCGGCGCATGGATGTGATCTCCCAACCCGAAGAAGCCCTCAAAGCAGTTTGTTCGATGATCTTCCAGAATACCCGGAAAAGCTGTGTGAACGAAGATGATATTCTTGGAATTGGACTGACCATCCCTGCTCCTCTCAACAATGCCGAAAAGGGGACTTTCCTCACCTACTATATGCCAGCCTGGAAGGGAATTCGTCCAGCAGAGGAAATAGGTAAGACTTTTCATATGCCGGTATATATTGAAAACGATGCCAATGCCGGCGCAATTGCGGAAAAATGGTGGGGCAGCGGCCGTGGATATGATAGCCTGGCATACGTCAAGATCGGCACCGGCGTTGGCAGCGGATTGGTGATCAACAATGAGATCTACCGTGGATACAGTGGATCTGCCGGGGAAATTGGCCACACGACCATCGAGACCAATGGCCGCGCCTGCCGCTGCGGCAATCATGGATGTTTGGAAAGCTATGTCGGCTTGCCGGGCATATTGATGGACGCTCGGGAAGGCCTGGCAAATGATCCCGCCTGGAAAGACCGGCTTGAACATTTGGATCTTGAGATGATCATTAAAGCAGCCAAAGAAGGAAATGAGGTTTGCAGGAAGATCATTAAGAATGCGGGTAGGTATCTTGGCATCGGCATGGCCAATTTGGTCAATCTGGCTAATCCAGGTTTACTGATCCTTGGAGGGGGGTTGATCGATGCAGGTGAACTCTTAATGAAGGAAGTCCGTTCATCCTTAAGGGAAAGGACGATTCCATTTGAATCGCACATTGAGAAATTGACATTGGGCGAGTTGGGTGATAATGCTGTGGCCCAAGGGGCGGCGACTGTTGTAATTCAAAAAGCTTTTTCTCCGTCTAATCTATATTCAATCTTACGCAGGAAAGAAGCTATTTTATCAACTAAAGGAGGTGATTGATCAGGGGAAAAGTATTGTAGATTTACTGAACACAGTGTCTATTAAAAACATATTTGGAGGATAAAATGTCGAAGAAGTTGTATACGATCGTAAGTTTCATTCTGGTTCTAGCCTTTGCACTGTCTGCCTGCACACCCGCAGCAGCACCTGCTGCTCCTGCTGCACCTGCTGCTGCAAAGCAAGTTGAAGTCTTCTCCTGGTGGGTCGGCCCCGGCGAAGCTGATGGTCTGGCTGCCATGGTTACAGTCTTCAATGCCAAATATCCTGATATCACATTCGTGAATGCAGCCGTAGCCGGTGGCGCTGGTACCAATGCCAAAGCTGTTCTGGCTACCCGTCTTGCAGCGAATGATGCACCTGATTCCTGGCAGGCACATGCCGGACAGGAAACCATCGCCAACTACGTGGCCGCGAATCAGGTTGCCCCGTTGGATGACCTGTTCGCTTCCACCGGTTTCTCTGCCGTATTACCAGCGACCCTCCTGCCTTTGATCTCCAAGGATGGTCATCCCTACAGCGTTCCGGTAAACATCCACCGCTCCAACGTCCTTTGGTACAACCCGAAAGTTTTGACCGAAGCTGGTGTAACAGCCAACCCCAAGACCGATTTCAAAACCCTGGATGATTTCTTCGCTGCCTGCGATAAGATCAAAGCCGCCGGCAAGATCTGCCTGTCACTGGGTGCTCCCTGGACAGCCATCCACCTGTTCGAAAACATCATGATCGGCACGATCGGCGCCGATAAATGGAATGGCCTGTGGGTTACCCCGCCGACAACTGACTGGGCTGGTGCTGATGTTAAAAAAGGCATCGAGAACTTCGCAAAGACTCTTTCTTATACCAACCCAGATGCTTCCACCATGTCTGACTGGCAGACTGCCTCCAAGATGGTAACAAATGGCGATGCAGCCTTCAATGTCATGGGTGACTGGGCTTATGGATACTTTGCCAACCCGTCTCCAAATGGTCTGGCTTTAGCTCCCCACACTGACTTTGACTGGGCACCAACTCCTGGTACTTACGGTGTCTTCAACTTCCTGGCTGACAGCTTTGTTCTGCCCGCCAATGCGAAGCATGCTGAAGAGACAACCGCCTGGTTGACTGTAGCTGCTTCCAAGGAAGGTCAGGAAGCCTTCAACCCGTTGAAGGGTTCCATCTGCGCTCGCACCGACTGTGATCAATCCAAGTTCCCGGAATATTCACAGGATACCGCCAAGGATTGGACTTCCAATGTAGTCGTTGGTAGTTTGATGCACGGTGTAGTTGCTGCACCCGCCTGGTCAACCTCGATCGGTACCGCTCTAGGCCTGTTCCAGGCCAGCACGATGGATGCAACCGCTCAGGCTGACTTCCAGACAGCTCTTGTTGCTGCCTGCAAAACAGATGGCGTCTGCAAGTAAGAATATCTGAATAAGATTTGTTTTTAATGGGCGGCTCAGCTAGAGCCGCCCGTTTTGAAGGTTTTATGAATTTCACGAAGACATCACCTAAATATATCTTGATTCGTTCTTGGAAATAGAAATATTCTTTAAAAAAGATGCTATTATTGAGATAATCTACATAGTCGAAAGAGAAAAATGGTATGACTTATAGATTCAAACTTAATCTCCCGCGTTTGATTTTAGCGATTGGATTGATGGTAATTGGCGTGTTATCCATCATCATACTTTCCCGAACTGAATTGATCCTATTCCGGTCGAATTTCACTTCCATTGCAACCATTTTAGGTGGAATTATTTTCTATGCCGGGGTGGTTATCATCATCATGATGTTCGAAAGCGAGACCATTTTATCGATTACTTTATTACTTCCCTCCTTCGCAGCAATCGCGATATTTGTTTATGGCTTCATCGGCTGGTCTGTACGTGTATCGCTTAGTAAATGGAAAGGATTAAACCCGGATTTTACCTGGGTGGGTCTGGCACAATATGCCAAGCTATTTCAAGATGCGCGTTTTAAGATCGATGTCCGCAACACGGTCATGTTCACCCTGCTGTTTATTGCTGCCTGTTTGATCATCGGTTTGGCACTGGCAATTCTGCTCGATCAAAAACTAAAAGGAGAGGCGATTTTCCGAAGCATCTTCCTCTTTCCCATGTCCATTTCTTTTATCGCTTCCGGGGTGGTCTGGGGATGGCTGATGAATCCATCCACCGGCAACCGAATCACAGGGATCAACCTGATATTCCAGAAACTGGGGCTAGATTCCCTCATCAGTTTATGGCATTCCAATCCCATGCCATGGGGAATGGCATTTACCGTCATACCCGCTGTCTGGATGCTGTCCGGCTACACCATGGCGTTATACCTCGGCGGTATTCGCGCTGTGTCAGATGATCTGCGTGAGGCCGCACGAATGGACGGGGCGAGTGAATTCGAAATATACCGGCATATTATCTTTCCTATGCTGCAGCCGGTCACGTTGAGTGCGGTCATTATTCTGGGACATATGTCCCTGAAGATCTTTGACCTGATCGTAGCACTTGGGAATAAGGATATCCGGTTGGATGTACCTGGTATATACATGTGGGTTACCACTTTCGACGGAACGAATTATGCTCAGGGGGCTGCGATTGGTATTTTGATGTTGATAAGCGTGGCTGTACTGGTTGTTCCATACCTGATCCAGAATATGCGAACGGAGACCCAACTATGAGACGCCGCTGGACTCTCGGAACAACAGTCATATTGGTTTTCCTGTTAGCGCTTGCCGCCATCTATCTGCTGCCAATTTACCTTATGGTCCTGACAGGTCTCAAGCCATTCAACCAGGTGGACTTAAAAACCATGTGGAACCTGCCTGAAGGCGGTCTCTTTGTCGAAAACTTTATTGCCGGGTATAAACAGCTTGCCCCCAATATTAAGAACAGCCTTTCCATGGTCATCCCTGAAGCACTATTGTCGGCTTTGTTAGGCTCACTTAATGGTTACTTGCTTGCCAAATGGAAATTCAAGGGATCCAACTTACTCTTCTCATTGATCCTGTTTGGAATGTTCATCCCATACCAAAGCATCCTGATCCCACTGGTCAAGTTCATGCAGGCCATTAACTTGTATGGGGATCTGCCCGGGCTGGTACTGGTGCATATCATCTACGGCATTCCGATCACCACGCTGATCTTCAGGAATTATTATGCCGGCATCTCATCAGAGATCCTTGAAGCCGGGCGGATCGATGGCGCCAGCCTGATGGGTTTATACCGCCATATTATGTTCCCCCTCTCTGCACCAAGTTTTGCAGTGGTAATTATTTGGCAGTTTACACAGGCCTGGAATGAGTTTTTATTTGCGGTAATATTGACCAACCAATCTCACTGGCCGGTGACTGTAGCTTTGAACAACCTGGCCGGCAGTCAACTGGTGCAGTGGAATGTTCTCATGGCGGCTACTTTTATTGCCGCGCTGCCAACCATGCTGGTGTATATCTTCCTGGGCAGGTACTTCCTGCGTGGTTTGATGGCAGGAGCATTAAAAGGATAATACTGAGGTTCAACAAAAAATAATCCTCCCGAGTATGAAGCGGGAGGATTATTTTGTCCTTGATCTATTGCTTTTTAACCAACCATCCCTGCATTGTGAACCTGCTAAAGAATGATCCGTTATTTATCGATGATTAGATCGACTACGGCTTTACGTAAACCGTGTAATTGTAGGTCATCACACCCTTTTCATAGTCTCCAAATCCGTCATTGATCTTTTTGAGGAAGGTGAGTGTAGTTTTCAGGTGATGTTCTCCTGCAGGCCAATCGGTCAATTGATAGCTGACTACCCGGCAGAATTGACCCTGATTGGGAATATCTAATGTTGCCAGATTATTAGGATCGGGTGTTTTTCCGTCATGTGAGAATATGAACTTCATTTGCTTGAAGTTCTCTTCCAGGATGGTTTGATCCTTTGCACACCAGAAGAATCCCCACAACAGCGGTTCACTTTTGAGCAGAGGGATTGTGTAAGTGTATGTTTCCCCGGGAGTAACCGGATTATCGTACAGTTCATTTGCCACATCCTCAAGCAATTTGGCTTCGCCGCTTTGGATGAAGACGGTAGCTTCCTGGGCGGTTGTGACCGTTGGAGCTCCAATCGGAACGACTCCTGCGCCATCCGGCAGTAGAATGGCGTTCAGTGCTGCATTCAGGATATAGTCTTCACCCGAAAGGACATTTTCAGCGTTCACTGGAACAGGGTTGGTCAGTTGAACACCTTTACCTTCCAGGAAGATGCTTCCATCCGGAAGAGTAAATCTGCCAGTGGGTGCCTGAAGGGAAATACCTTCAGGCAGAGAGAACTGTCCGCGTCCGACTTCTGCTTCCACACCCGCACTGGGGGTTTCACCGAAGACCATCATCCCGGGAACCTGGCTGAAGCCATAGGCTTCGATCTCGCATGCGCTGGCACAGGCCTGTCCAACCAGGACAGCCATTTTATTAAAGCTATACTGTTCCAGGTAAGGGGTCACTTTTTCACGCGGACCATCCGGTTCGAATTTACCGGTCAATTCAGAGAAGTATTCCAGTTGACCAAGCGGAATATCTTTGTCGTAAAGGAACCCGGCCAGGCTGAGCGGGCTTCCACCGCCATTCTGCCGCAGGTCGATCACAATCCCCGGCACTTCATTTGCCTGGAAAGTCTTCAATGCCCTGGAGAAAAGACGGATGATGAGGTTGAGATCATCATAGTTGCTGTTGATCTTCACGTAACCTACGCCTGAATCGAGGATCTTGAATTCCACAGGCAATGCATTTGGATCAGACCCGCTGTAAATGGAAGTTACGCCATAACTGTCCCGTTCGCTGGTTGATGTTATTTTTAATGTCTTCTCCTTACCATCAGCTTTCGTGAATAAGAATTCGGTTTCAGTCCCGGCGGGAGCTCGCAGCAGGTAGCGAGCCTCTTGATATATCCTGGAGAAATCAGTGGAGAATGGGGCAGATAGAGGTTTGACAGATAGCAAGGCATCCATGACCGGTGAGCCGCCCATTTTGGTCAATACATCACCAACCACCACGCCGGCTTTTTCGGCTGGACCACCTTTTGTAACATAGATAGTGAGAACGCTGCCATCATCCAGAACTCTCACGGCAAATCCATATCCACTGGAGACTGCAGATGAAAAGATCTCGTTTTCCATATCCCCACCGCTGGATCCAACATGGCCGTCATTAAAGGCCCATGTGAAATCACGGATGGCCAGGTAAAAACCCGTAGAATCCTTGGCATCTTCTGCAGCTTTAACCTTCGGCATCACATCAGCATAGACAGCATCCCAATCAGGCGCTTTCCCTTCGATCCCGTTAAAGGCGTATTCCTTCTTGAGAACATCAAACATCTTCTGGAAGGCAGTGGTATAAGAATCCTTTGAATAATCTTTTAAGGCGATGTCGCTGGGTTCATATAAAGTGAACTTGGGTTCAGCTTCTCGTGAAATAGCAAACGGCTTTGCATCCAGGTCGATCACTGAATAACCATGTTCAACCTTGGTTACGGGATCATCTTTAGTAAAGAGGAGACCATCGGCACCATAATCGCTGGGGAATTGCTGGTTATCATCTGGAGACCAGATCAACAGTTTTCCACCGATCACCTCATCGTGATTTTCGGTATCCGTTTTAACGGAAGCAAGGTAATTTGGCCAGCCAAGGGTCGGATCATCACCTTCTGAATATGGACCGCCAGCCAGGTTAGGCCAGTAAGAGACGGCGAAGATCTGAACACCTTTATCAGATACACCGGTGGGGTCAACATTATTCATGTCACCTTCGGGTTGAACTGGCAGCTGGATCCAGTAGGTGGCTTTATTGTTGTCAAAGTCAGGCTGCATGAATCCCAGCGTTTGCGATTCGGTAGTAGTGATATATTCCTTGTCGCGTTTCACAAAACCGGTCATATCTGCCAGGGCAACAGCCTGTTCAACAATGTATGTTTCAACAACAAAATCATTGGAATAGGTGAAATCGCCGGTGATCTTAACCGGTTGGGTATCAGATTGTGCAGATGCTGCCGGTTGGGCGGTTGCAGCCGGTTTGGATTCCACGCTTGTAGGCTGGAGGGTGACTGCCGGAACTGCCGGTTTACATGCAGATAAAATAAAAATAGTGGACAACAATATAGAGGTAAAAAACATTCTTTTCTTCATATGCTTCTCCATTTCATCTAGAAATTCAATATCGCATAATTATACAATTGCTATTTACTTTCTGGTTAAGGTGTTTAATGCTAGGTAAGGTTTTTTAAATTAATGATGAAGATAGGAATTCCTAAAATTTTGGTTTCAGCCTTGACGTAAGGATTGTTTTGTAGATAATAGAAGTAACATTTCAACAGCAAAGACAGAGGAAAGTAATCCGATAATTTCTGACAGGGAAGCGGTGGGCATGGACTGAAACCCGCGCACAGAACGAACCGGACGAAGTTCCCTCTCGAGCTGCTCAGGTGAACCAGGAACAATAGTCTGAGCCGCATCCCGGCGTTATTCGGGGCGCAAATATAGTTTATGATATTTGCGATCAAGTGGACTGATACATATCAGTCAATGTGGGTGGTACCGCGGAAATTTCCGTCCCATAATCGGGACGGTTTTATTTTAAGGAGATAGAATGTCAGATTTACCAGAACCAACACTTGAAGAGATCCAAAAACAGGCATTGGATGCATTAAGTTCAATCAAAGACTCCGATGCGCTTACCCAGTGGAAGGTAACTTATTTGGGGAGAAATTCAGCTGTCATGAATGTTTTTTCCGGCCTTGGAAAACTCTCTGCTGAGTTAAGGCCTGTCACCGGACAGAAAGCCAACCTGGTAAAAGTGGCTTTGGAATCGGCAATGGGCGAGAGAGCGGAGCTCATCCGGCAGATGGAACTGCAGAAATCATTGGAAACAGAAAGCCTTGATATCACCCTTCCGGGCCGGCCGGCACACCGCGGGCGAATCCATCCCGCCATGCAAAACCTGCGCGATATCTACAAGGTCTTTGCTGATCTGGGTTTCCAGATTTACCGCTCCCCGGATGTGGAAACGGATGAATACAATTTTGAACTGTTGAACATCCCTGCCCATCACCCGGCAAGAGATATGTGGCAGACCTTTTATACAACCAAACCAGGTATGCTGTTGCGAACGCATACTTCCCCTGGGCAGATCTGGGCGATGAAAGAGCGATGCCCTGAATCGATCCGGGTGATCCTACCGGGAATGTGCTACCGCTATGAGCAGATCACGACCCGGTCAGAGATACAGTTCCACCAGGTGGAAGGTTTAATGGTAGGTAAAAACGTCACCTTCAGCGACCTCAAAGGAACGCTGTCGGATTTTGCCAGGCGCATGTTCGGCCACAATGTACGGACCCGTTTCAGGCCATCCTACTTCCCTTTTACCGAACCATCTGCAGAAATGGATGTGGAGTGTTTCATCTGCGGCGGTAAGGGCTGCACAGTCTGCAAGAATGCCGGCTGGCTGGAAATTTTGGGATGTGGAATGGTTCACCCTGAAGTATTACGGAATGGTGGATATGACCCAGAAGTGTTCAGCGGGTTCGCATTCGGCATGGGTCCGGAACGGATCACCATGCTGCGCCGGCACATTGATGACATCCGCTATTTCTGGGGAAATGATACTCGTTTCCTTGAGCAATTCTAGGAGCTTTTATGAAAATACCTTTATCGTGGATAAAAGATTACGTAGATATTACCCTCGATCTTGAGCAGATGGCCAAGACACTGACCATGGCCGGGCTCGAAGTGGATGGCGTCCAGTTGGTGGGTTTGCCCAAGCCCGAAGGCGAGAAGCACGAATTCAAGTATTCCGGGTTCACCTGGGATCGCGAGAAGATTGTGGTGGCAGAGATCAACGAGGTGCTGCCGCATCCCAATGCGGACCGGTTGGTCCTGTGCAAACTCAAAGATGGCCAGCAGGAACATTTGGTGCTGACTGGAGCCCCCAACCTGTTCGAGTACAAGAACAAAGGTGTCCTTTCTCCTTCCCTCAAAGTGGCCTATGCCAAGGAAGGTGCCCAGATCTATGACGGTCACCAACCCGGGCTGGTATTGACCACCTTGAAACGGGCGAAGATCCGGGGTGTGGATTCCTATTCAATGGTCTGCTCCGAGAAGGAACTGGGAATCTCTGAGGAACACGAGGGCATCATCCTCCTTGATCATGATGCACCGACCGGTACGCCGCTGGCTGATTATATGGGCGATGCAGTGTTTGAATTGAGCATTCTGCCGAATATGATCCGCAATGCATGTGTTCTTGGTGTGGCAAGGGAACTGTCAGCGGTTACAGGCCAACCCCTGCGAAAACCAGCGATCAAAGTAAACACAACCGGTCCGGGAATTGCGGGAATGGTAAGCATCGATATTCAAGTTCCTGAGTTGAATCCACGATTCGTGGTTGGATTGATCCAAAACATCGAAATTAAACCCAGTCCGTTTATTATCCAGACCCGATTGAAGCTGGCTGGAATGCGCCCGATCAACAATATCGTCGATGCCACCAATTATATGATGCTGGAACAGGGTGAGCCGCTGCATGCATTCGATTATGATGCCCTGCTGGAGCGAAATGGTGGAAAAGCGCCTACGATCATCACCCGGCAGGCAGCTTTAGGCGAGAAATTGACCACTCTGGATGGCGTTGAACGGACATTGGAAGAGTTCTCCGTCCTGGTATGTGATACCCATGGAGCATTATCCATCGCCGGGGTGATGGGCGGATCAGAGACGGAAGTCAGCGACAAAACCCGGAATGTACTATTGGAAGGTGCAAGCTGGAACTTCATCAACATCCGCAAAACGGTTGCATCGCAAAAGATCGCCTCAGAAGCCGCCTACCGCTTCAGCCGTGGAATTCACCCCGCATTGGCTGAATCCAGTGTCATACGCGGTCTTGACTTGATGCAGCAGTGGTCTGGTGGTGAGATATCAAGCGGTCTGGTGGATGCTTATCCATTGAAGTCGCAGCCGGTTCAGGTTTCAGTATCTGAAGCGGATGTTCGCCGCCTGCTTGGAATAGAACTTACAGCGCAAGTAATTGCGGATTTGCTGGTGAAGCTGGAATTCAAGTGCAGTGTTCAGGGAGAGAAGGTTCAGGTGACTGCGCCGGAAATTCGGATGGATATCGGCGAAGGTATGACAGGAAAAGCAGATATCCTCGAAGAAATTGCCCGATTGTATGGTTATGAACGCATCCCCGAGACCAGGCTGGCAGACATGATGCCTCCCCAGTACGGGAATCCTGCCCAGGATATGGAAGAAAAACTCAGGGATGTCATGGCCAACCTCGGACTGCAGGAAGTGGTGTCTTACCGTTTGACAACACCGGAACGCGAGGCAAAACTGGTACCGGGAGATTCAGCCCCGGCGGGTGAATATGTCACCCTGCAAAACCCGATCACACCAGAGAGACGGGTGATGCGCCACAGTGTTTTAGCCAGTGTGCTGGACAACATGGAAAAGAACAGCCGCACTTCGGACCAGCTGGCCTTTTTTGAGATAGGAAATGTCTATATTCCGGTGGAAGGAAAGACACTTCCGGAAGAACTTCCCCGCCTGGGGATCGTAATGACCGGTCATCGTTTTGCACCTGCCTGGGATATTAAAGACCCGCCCAAAGTGGATTTCTTCGATCTAAAAGGTGTATTGGAAGAAGTATGCAAGGCATTCCAATTGCCGGATATTTCATTCGAGGCATCAGAAAATCCTTCCTTCCACCCCGGAAAACAATCCCGGATACTCAGCGGTGGGGTGAAAATTGGAGAGTTCGGCTCCCTGCATCCGCTGGTAAGGGCCAATTACGAGACGGCCTATGAAGATATTCTTGCAGCCGAACTGGATATATCAATACTATTCGAATGCAGCCGCAAAGTAAGCCAGATCGTCCCGGTCCCGGCATTTCCGCCTATACTGGAAGATATCGCCATCGTGGTGGAGGAATCCCTCGCGGCTGGCACCATCGAACAGTTGATCCGGCAGACAGGCGGCAAGCTGGTTACCAATATCCGATTATTTGACATCTTCCGCAGCCCGCAGATCGGGGAGGGGAAAAAGAGCATGGCTTACTCATTGACCTACCAGGCACCGGATCGGACCCTGACAGATAAGGATGCGACACAGATCCGGCAGAGGATCATCCGCCGGCTGGAGCAGGAGTTGGGAGCCAAACTGCGGAGTTGACTAGGTATGTCATCTCGACGAATGCCGTGAGGAGAGATCTTTACCTCAGAAATTAAAAGACAAAAAGCTCGCCAACAAAGTGGCGAGCTTTTTTACCAATCACTTTTCACTAACAACTAATCAACTAATCTTTTCCCCTCATTCCTCTTCCGGATGATTGGCAAGGATTTTCTCGATCGTCTCCAGTATATCATCTGTCAGCTTGCTGACGGCTTCTCCGGCCTGGATGTTCTCATCCAATTGTTCCAGCCTGGACGCACCGGTGATGACGCTGCTCACTTCCTTGCGCCGCAGGATCCAGGCGATGGCCAGTTGAGCCGGTGTGAGCCCCAGCTCAGCAGCGACCACACCGACCCCGCGTACCTTGCCGATCGCTTCGGGTGTGATCCTGTCTTTGATCCAGGCCATTTCCGGGATCGCAGCCCGGCTGCCTTCGGGAATGCCGGAGTTGTATTTTCCGGACAGAATTCCATAACCCAGCGGGCTGAAGGAGGTAAGGCCCAGGCCAAATTCCTTGACTGCATAACTCAGGTCGACTTCGACAGAGCGGCGGTCCAGCATGTTATAACGGCATTGCTCCACGGTGGGAGGAATGCCGGTGTATTGCCTGGCGACCGCTATCGCGCTGGTGATCTGGCTGCCGCTCCATTTGGACGTGCCCCAGTACATGATCTTGCCCTGGCTGATTAGGTCTGTCATGGTCCGGACGACCTCTTCCATGGGGGAATCGGGATCGAAGCGATGGCAGAAATACAGGTCAAGATAATCGGTATCCAGCCGTTTGAGGGTTGCATGGACCGAGTCGATGATGTGCTTGCGTGACAAACCTTTTCCGTTTGGTCCCGGAAAGGTGGGGAAGAATACCTTGCTCGAGATGACCAGTGCCTGGCGGGGAAGTCCTGCCATGGCTTTTCCCATCACGGTTTCCGCCAGGCCGTCAGCATACATATCGGCATTATCGAAGAAATTAATGCCCTGGTCGTAGGCAGCATGGAACAGGTTGACGGCAGATTGTTCTTGAAGCTGGGAACCGAATGTAACCCAGGCTCCTAAAGAGATCTCAGATACTTTCAGGCCGGAACGGCCAAGGCGGCGATAGTGCATAATTTACTTCCCTTCCCCAATTCCCAAAGGTGTCCATTTGCCCTTATCAGAACGCAGGCGATGTTCAACTCCGCCGCGGTTGTGCATCAGGTCGAACCCTTCAGGTTTGATGAACATTTCATCCCCGTCCAGCATGCCGGAGATACCGCGCTGGCCGGGTTCTTCCTTCTTGCTCTTGCAGAAGGCGCAGTTGGATGGGTCGTGCGCCGTATAAGCCACCGGTTCTTCGTAGGCGGTTACATAACCTTCATAGTTGCGCAGTACGACCTTGTGGTCGGATTGGGAGATCAGGTAGGTGGGTCCTACCGGGATCTTGCCGCCGCCGCCAGGAGCATCCACAACAAAGGTGGGCACCGAGTAGCCGGAGGTATGCCCGCGAAGTGCTTCGATGATCTCGACCCCTTTACTCACGGGGGTGCGGAAGTGACCGGCGCCTTCCACCAGGTCACATTGATACAGGTAGTACGGTCGGACACGAATGCGTACCAGGTCCTGCACCAGTTGGCGCATGATGTGCGGGCAGTCGTTGACCCCGGCCAGCAGCACAGACTGGTTGCCCAGCGGGATGCCTGCCCGGGAGAGTTTATCGCACGCGTCAGCCAGTTCCGGAGTGATCTCATTGGGGTGGTTGACGTGGATGTTCAGCCACAGCGGGTGGAATTTTTGCAGCATGTCGGTCAGCTCGGTGGTGACGCGCATGGGCATGAATACCGGTACGCGGCTGCCGATGCGGATGATCTCGATATGTGGAATTTCACGCAGGCGGGTGAGGATCTCTTCCAATTGTTTGGGTGCGATGGTGAGCGGGTCACCACCGGAAAGCAGGACATCCCTCACTTGCGGGGTTTTCTTCAAATAGTCGATCTGGGCTTCAAATTCAGTCCTTGAGAAGTTGGCACCCGGGTCGCCGACGATCCTGGAACGGGTGCAGTAGCGGCAGTAAGAGGCACACTGGGTGGTGACCAGCATCAACACCCGGTCGGGGTAGCGATGCACCAACCCGGGCACCGGGGAATGGCGGTCTTCCGCCAGGGAGTCTTCCATCATGCCGGTAAAAGGCGTGATCTCGTCTGCCGTGGGGATGACCTGCCTGCGGACCGGGTCATTCGGGTCGTCCGGATCGATGAGCGAAATAAAGTAGGGGGTGATATCCACCCGGAACAAACCGGGTGAACTGAGGGCTTTGCGCTCGCTGGCTGTGAGTGGAATGACCTTTTCAATTTCATCAACGGAGTTTAAGCGGTGGCTAAGCTGCCAGCGCCAGTCATTCCATTTTTCTTCGGGAACATCATTAAAAACGGTAGCCCGTTTTGAGATAAATTGCCTGGGAGACATAATTTCCTTCCTTTCTGAATCCAATTAACCAGTAAAAGAAACCTAAAGCTGGAAGTGAGCAGGTTCCAAATATCCTGTATAGATTGTGGGGTACGCGGTGAGAATGGATTACAGGATTGACACCCTTATTAATGGTTCAATGGGGGGGTCATGATCTGTCCGGAAAAAACCGGCAATGCAGGAGAAGGACTGCAAATCTCGCATAGGATTATTGTACGGGATTGGAGCATCCGGGTCAATGTATAGGAAAAGGTTTTAGAAGGGGAAATCCACAAATCAGTGTCGAATTGATTGCTATATAATGAATGTAGATTCCTGCTGATTCGAGGGAAGGGAATGTGAAGAATGCTGGGACTAGTGTTGGAAGCCTCAACGTCACTGCCACGCGCACGGTGGAGACACAGGCGCGAATGGAGCAATTATTAGGTCAAACATGAACCTGAAAAATTTCATTCCATGCAATTTGATACTTTTATTCTTCATAACATCCTGTTCGTTTACCACAACTATAAATCCTATACTTGATTCCAACCAATCCGATCCACCCTGTTGGAATAATATTATTCCCGGAAAAACTACTGCAGATGAAGCTGAAGCAATTTTAAAAACACTAAAAAGTGTTGATAAAGGATCTATTGTGCAAGCAACATCAAGTGGGGTGGATTATGATTTTTTCGTTTTCAGTCTGGTGGGTTATAAAAACGTTATCGGTCGAGTCTATTTTCGGGAAAATATTGTTTATAAAACAGGTTTCATACATCAAATGTCACCTATCGATAATGGCGGCCTTTTTAATCTCACATTACATGATATGCAGGAATACATTGGGGAGCCAGCGTATATCTCCATCATCAGAATAGAAGGAGACACAACCATAATTAAATTTGATGATAAGGAAAGTGGTATTAATTATGGATTGGTATCAGGGGGGTTACACAGTGGATTCCCAAATTTACTTAATTATCTATTGAACGAAATTACTCCAAATAGTTATATAAACAATGTTCAGTATTATGAACCTAATTTAGATAAGCTATTGAATGAAGATTCGATTTGGGATCTATACAAATGGAATGGTTTTGGAAACCTTGATGAGAAATATCCACTCAGTGACAGGATCATTATTCAGTAGGGAGGGCTGAATCCCACCAACCAATTACCCGATTCGCGTATAGTAGGGAGATGTCATTATCTTTGTTTGAGAACGGTCAATTATGTATTTGATTATTCCCTATACGGAATAAAATTGACCTTCATTTGTTGGTTAGCATCCACTCCGAGGAAAGTATACAAATCTGACCCATAAGTACCGGTGTAGATCGTCCCATCTTCAGCCTGAAATTGAACATGGACTTCGTATTGATCAATTTGGGATAAACCGCCGCCAGGTAGAATATTCTTCACGGGCAGGCAAATGCGTGTCTCTCCGGCGCAGACCTGTTCCAGCAGGCTGACCAAATCAGAAGTATCCAGCCCGATCGATTTTAAATTGTCTATCTCATACTTATCCGGCTGGTATAAGGCCGCTGCAGCTTCATAATCTGCTGTACCGAGTGCAGCAAAAAAGTCGGTCACAATTTCCCGAGATTTTTCAGTTTGAGCATCCATTAAGCTCCAGCGCCAGATATCTTTTCCATTTGAAGCCAGCATAAATTCTCCCGTCGAGTCAAAAGACAGGCTGCTGTTTTCAGAATAACTGGTTAAGACTCCCGACTTTTGCCAGGTGCTCACATCCCAGGCACTGATCTTGTTGATCACTTCCAGGTCGGTGTAAATACTGATGAAGAGCAGTTGGCTGTCCGGAGAGAACTCAACTGAAAGGATTTGGCCGTCCGTTTCATCCAGGGTTTTCACCTGCTGACCTGTATTTGCATCCCAAACACGGATGACGGGCGAATCTGACACAGGTACAGTAACGATCCATTTTCCATCCGGCGAGAATTCCATGGAATATCCCGAGGTTGTTGCATCCGGTACCTGGAATCGGCTGATCTCCGCCCAGGATGTTGTATCGTAAACCGTAATTTCACTGCCATCATCTGATGTATTCATTGCCAGGCGGGTACCAGCAGCATTGTACCTTGGGATATATCCTGACGAGGTGAGTTCCTTCAATATCTCGCCCGATGCATAATCAACAATCCTCAGGTTGCCAACAGTAGATACCGCGATGGATTTGCCATCCGGATTCATTCTCATTCTTAATTTGGTTTGCGCCTGATCGTTGTTGAGATATGTTTTCTCGATCTTTTTGTCGGTAATATTCCAGATCACGATCCTCTGAGGATAGGCGGCATACACAAGCTGGCTGCCATCAGGGGAGAACTGCAAACCCGTGATGGTCGTATCTTTTTCAGGCAGGATGCTGAACGTTTCGGCTGTGACTGCATCAAGAATGACCAGGAAAGCATGGCTGCCAAACACATCATTGGGGCAGCTGAACGCAAACCCCTGGGTACACCCGCCAACGGCAATATTACGTCCATCCGGGCTGATATCGAGACCATTGAACACAAAATCGTCTTTCAGGTCTTTGACGGCCTTTCTTAATCCAGTAAGGTATTGGGTGGTGACTGCGATCTCGGAAAAGTTATTCTTGGATATTCCGGGCGGAGGTGTGGCAGTTGGTGATGGATTTGAGGTGGGGGAAGGCGATTGTGTTTCTGTTGGTGCGGTGGTTGCTGAAGATTTTACCAGTAAGGTGCTAGCAGAGGTCGAATTGCTGATTGGTATGGGTGTATTCGCTTGGGAAGCTGGTGGAACTGCTGTAGGTGAAGCGCAGCCAGCGATGAGGATAGTGATCAAACCAAGTAACAGGTAGGTATTTTTCATGTCAATTCCAATTCGACTAATGATTTGTTTGGATGGCTTTTATTATCATACGTCTATGCCAACCAGGAGGTGCATGTTTGTATCAGGTATATCCAAGAAAAAGCCTCTTCTTTGCTTTCCCCAAGGAAGAAGAGGCAAAAAGTGGATACCGTCATGAAAACCAAGAAGGTATCTACGAACCGGGATTCCACTCAGCGTCGCATCGGGGATAATATTGCAAACACCGGTGTGAACAGAAGTGAAAATTGAAAACTTACGGTCTATGGCGCGTGCATGATTGGGAAAACGGCACGAATGGAATCCCTCCGCAGGACGCTCCCGCGTCTATAGTTGATTAATCGCTTTTTGGCAGCGCCTTTGCCTTTTTTTCCGTTTGCGCCAGCACCAGCACAACCAACCAGGGCATTGCCCCGATCCCCAGGCTGATAACCGGGTTTGCCACTACCATCGCTCCTGCCACCGAATTCAGGGTATTTCCCAGCGCATGGAAAATGATGGCGATCAATACGCTCTGCGTGCCATTGATCAGCCAGGAATAGATATACACCATCCCGATCAGCGACATCGTCTGCCCCAGAAGTGACGGGACAATCAGCGCAAGCTGCGACCCAAGCGGCAGGTCCGGCGCGCCTTGTAATGTGTAATAGATCGTGAAAGGGAAGTGCCACACCGCCCAGACCAGCCCCGACCACCATACTGCTTTCTCAGTCCCGTGGTCGGCCTGCAAACGCGGCAGGAGATAGGCACGCCAGCCGGGCTCCTCACCCAGCCCGCTGGTCAGAAGTTGGTAGATGAACAACCCCAAAATGAGCAATACCGGCGGGAAGATCCCATCCGGGCGCAGAGTCACCAACCCGGTGAGCGTCCCGACCAGCATTGGCAGGAGTGACACGGCGAGGGCGATCAGGAACACCATCCCCAGCCAGTAGGGCTTGACCTTCCAGCGCAGCACCGGGGCAAACCATTCCTCCGCCCGTTTACGCCCGCCTTCCATCAACGTAACTATCAGCCCTGCCAGGAGCGGTCCATACACAGCCAGGCTAAAGAGTACCACCGCCAGGCCGTGTACGCTGTTGATGATCGCGAAAGAACGATGATTGAGAAGGTAGTCGATGGTTGGCAGAGCATAGCCCTTAGCTGAAACCAGCACCAGTGCCGGGATCCACAGCACCCAGGTGATGCCCAATGCGAGAACAATGAATACCAGGGAGCCATTTTTCTTCATTTTGCCTCTCAGTCGATCCGGATTTAGTCAATGCGGAAAGTGTGGGATTTTTAATTCGAAATATTATATCAAAAATTGCCTTTGTTCGCGCCTGTATTTGCGTAGCATTCATGGAGCATGCAGGCTGTTTTTATTAACGTTGTATTTGAATTCATTCACATCAACTTGACTAGTGTTCCCGCGCATGTTATCATAAATATCAGTTATTTAGCACTCTCTTCAATAGAGTGCTAAATATATAAGCGAAAAATGAAAGAATTAACCGAACGCCAAAATTTCATCCTGACACTGGTCATTCATGACTACACTCAGAACGCGCAGCCGATCGGGTCACAGTACCTGGTCGACCGCTACAACCTGGAAATGAGCCCCGCCACAGTGCGGAATGAACTCTCGGCACTGGATGATGCCGGGTATCTCTACCAGCCGCATACTTCGGCCGGGCGGCTTCCCACGGATGTGGGTTACCGCTATTTTGTCGGGCGTTTATTAAATGATACTGAACTGCCCCAGACCACGCAGCGCACGATCAGCCACCAGTTCTACCAGAGCCGGCAGGATACAGAACAATGGATGCGCCTGGCTGCTTCTGTTCTGGCACACCAATCCAATGCAGCTTCCGTGGTGACAGCCCCGCATACCACTAAAGCCCGTTTGAAGCATCTTGAGCTGATTGCGACCCGCGGCCGGCAGGTGCTGATGGTGTTGGTATTGATGGGTGGAGAGATCCACCAGCAGGTACTGACACTTGCAGAACCATTCACCCAGGAACAGCTATCCTCCAGCGCGAACCGGATCAATTCCATGTGCTCAGGGTTGGATACATCTTCCATCAAGAAGTTGGCTGTTTCACTGAACCAACTCGAAGAAGACATTCTCAAGCTCATGCTACAGGAGCTTCACAACTCTTCTTCTGCATTGACCGGCGAGATCTTCATGGATGGCTTCTCGAATGTTCTTGCTGAACCGGAATTTGCGAACTCGGAAGAGGCACGCAAATCTCTTCATCTGCTGGAAGAACGTTCCAAGCTTGAAAACCTACTCGACCGGACTGTTTTACACTCCTCCATCGGCGGAGTCCAGGTTCTTATTGGCGGTGAAGGCAAAGACGAAGATTTGCGCCAGTGTTCAGTGGTGCTGGCGCGCTATGGTGTTCCAGGCCTGGCAACCGGTACGCTGGGAGTCTTGGGGCCGACGCGTATGTACTACGGAAAAACGATCTCCACGGTGCGGTTCATGGCCGGTCTGCTGAGCGACCTGGTGACAGATAATTTAATGGAATAAGTAGTGAGGAATGAGAATTGAGATGTGAGTAGTGAAAAGTGAGTAGGGATTAGTGATTGGAAAGAAGTAAGAAGTGATTAATGAAGAGCTAGTTGGGAGTTATTATGGTTGAAAAGAAGCACAGATTTGGAAAAAAGACAGAAGATGAAGTCAAAACTGAAGGATGCGAAGGTACAACTTCTTCGGAAGGAAATACTATTGCTTCCATGCAAAATGAAATGGATTGCCTGAATAAAAAATCAGCAGAATACTTTGAAGGCTGGCAGCGCGAGCGGGCGGATTTCCTGAACTATAAGAAACGCATCGAACGCGATCAGATCCAGGCATCCCAGGACATCGTTGGTCGAGTAGCCAAGAAGTATTTACCGGTATTGGATGATCTTGAACGGGCATTAAAAAACAAACCCGATCATGGGGATGGCCGTGTCTGGTCTGAAGGTATCGTATTGATCCAGAAAAAGCTGCAGGGAATCCTGGAATCGGAAGGGATTTCTGAAATTATTGCCGAGGGTGAAGATTTCGACCCGACCCGGCATGAAGCACTTTCACAGGAACCAAGTTCTGCTCACAAAAGCGGACAAATTATTGAAGTCATTCAAAAAGGGTACATGATAGGAGACCGCGTATTGCGGCCATCATTGGTCAGGGTAGCCGAATAGGAGAAAAATGGGAAAAATCATAGGAATCGATTTAGGTACTACAAATTCAGTTGTGGCTGTCATGCAAGGCGGCGAACCCATCGTTATTCCTTCTGCGGAAGGTGAACGACTGGTACCCTCTGTGGTTGCAGTCAACAAAAATCATGAAAGATTGGTAGGCAGGGTAGCCCGCAACCAGTCCATCGTCAACTCGGAGAATACCATTTTCTCCATCAAACGTTTCATGGGCCGCAAGTTTGATGACCCGGAAGTGCAGCGTACCCTTTCACGTATCCCGTATAAAGCGAGCAAAGCTCCAAACGGTGATATGCGCGTGACCCTCGACGGGAAAGATTATTCCCCGCCGGAAGTCTCCGCCATGATCCTCGCCAAGCTCAAAGCCGATGCGGAAGCCTTCTTGGGTGAAGCTGTTACCCAGGCTGTCATTACTGTACCGGCATATTTCAATGATGCCCAGCGTAATGCGACCAAGGATGCAGGGAAAATTGCCGGTTTGGAAGTGCTGCGTATCATCAATGAGCCGACCGCTTCTTCACTGGCCTACGGCCTCGACAAGAAAAAGAATGAAACCATCGCTGTATACGACCTGGGCGGTGGTACATTTGATATTTCCATCCTGGATGTAGGCGACGGAGTGTTCCAGGTGCGTTCCACCAGTGGTGATACATTCCTGGGCGGCGATGATTTCGATCAGCGCGTGCTGGATTTCCTGGTGGACGAATTCAAGCGTGAGAATCTCATTGACTTAAAGAATGACCGCCAGGCTTTACAACGCTTAAAAGAAGCTGCTGAAAAAGCCAAGATCGAGCTTTCTTCCACTATGCAGGCAGAGATCAACCTACCGTACATCACTGCCGATGCATCCGGACCCAAGCACCTGGTCATGACTTTGACCCGCGCCAAGCTGGAACAATTAACCGGTGACCTGGTCCAAAAAACACTCGAACCGGTTCGCCGTGCCATCACAGATGCCGGATTAAAAGCAGCGGATATTGACGAAGTAGTGCTTGTTGGTGGTATGACCCGAATGCCGCTGGTTCAGGAAACTGTCAAGCGTGAATTTAATAAAGAACCCCACAAGGGTGTGAATCCGGATGAGGTGGTAGCCATTGGTGCAGCCATACAGGCCGGTGTTCTGGGTGGTGAAGTGAAAGATATCCTGTTGTTGGATGTCACCCCGCTTACCCTCTCCATTGAGACCCTTGGTAATGTTGCCACACCATTGATCGAACGCAATACAACCGTTCCTACCCGCAAGAGCCAGGTATTTTCCACTGCTTCTGATAACCAGACCCAGGTGGAGATCCACGTGCTGCAGGGTGAACGCCCGATGGCCGCTGATAACAAGAGCCTCGGCCAATTCACGCTGGATGGCATCCCGACTGCTCCACGCGGTGTACCTCAGGTGGAAGTAACATTTGATATCGATGCAAATGGCATCATCAAAGTAACCGCATCAGATAAAGCCACCGGCCGCAGCCAGCACATCACCATTACCGCTTCATCCGGTTTGAACGAAGCCGAAGTGGAACGCATGCGCAAGGAAGCTGAACTGCATGCTGATGATGATAAGAAACGGAAAGAATTGATCGAAGCCCGCAACCATGCAGATAACACGATCTATACTGTCGAAAAAACACTCAAAGATCTCGGCGAAAAAGTTCCTGCAGATATGAAAACCAAGGCGGAGGATGGTGCTAAAAAACTGCGCGAAGTAATGGCTTCTGAAGATACTGAAACGATCAAGAAAGCCACAGAAGAATTAACCACTGTTCTCCAGGGAATTGGCGCAGCCGCTTACCAACAAACTCCACCAACAGCCGGAGCTGCAGAAGAACCTGGTACCGGGCCAGGCGATTCCACGGGCGACCAGCAGAAACCCGGTGGTGAAGATGTGGTTGATGGTGAATTTAAGAGCGTATAGCTTTTGAGAATTATTACCGCGAAGGACGTATATGGTTTACTGACTGATATACGTTCTTTGCGTTATGGATTTAAGCAGGTCAAATGGCACAAAGAGATTACTACGAAGTTTTAGGGGTGGATCGAAATGCAAGCGCGGATGATCTTAAATCCGCGTTTCGTTCCCTTGCACGCAAATACCACCCGGATATCAACAAAGAACACGACGCTGAAGAAAAATTCAAAGAGATCAACGAAGCGTATGCCGTTTTGTCTGACCCGGAAAAGAGGGCGGCATTCGACCGTTATGGTCATGCCGGATTGAACGGTATGGGTGGCATGCCGGACTTCTCCACGATAGATCTAAGCGATCTTTTCAGCGAATTCTTTGGATTTGGCGGGATGAGCGGGAGCCGTGGCCGGAAAACGCGCAATGCACCCCGCCGTGGTCAGGACCTGGGGATGAAGATGGAACTGGCCTTCGAAGAGGCAGTTTTTGGCGTGGAAAAGGAATTCGAATTTGACCGGGATGAATCCTGCTCTGTGTGCCGCGGAAGTGGTGCTGAACCCGGAACAACCCCGACCCGCTGCAGTACCTGTGAAGGTAAAGGCGAAGTAAGGCAGGTTCGGCAGACTTTCCTTGGTTCGATGGTCCAGGTGACGACCTGCCCGGCCTGTAATGGTTCTGGTGAAGTGATCAGTTCACCCTGCAAGCAATGCCGGGGTAAAGGCCTGGAACGAAAGCGCATCAAGAAAACAGTGGCTGTTCCTGCCGGGGTGGATACTGGTACCCAGATCCGCCTGGCTGGAGAAGGGCAACCCGGGCAGAACGGTGGTCCGAACGGTAATTTCTACGTTGAAGTGGAAGTGAAACCGCATGCCTTCTTTACCCGCCGGCAAAATGATGTA
>CAYLUZ010000014.1:0-29507 GCA_964387025.1 uncultured Leptolinea sp.
GAATAGCTTTTTTCTTTGCTCTGGCATTAGCGGTTATATTTATCCCCATGGGAATTAACCGAATTATTGCCGGGCGGAAGCTGCAGTACTTTAAAAAGCGTCGCAACCAAATGTTGATTGGTTGGCGAATGCTTTTGGCAGCTTTGATCCTAGGTGGAATATCCATATTTTTAAATAACTTTGCTGAACCGGTCATTTATACCTATTTTGCTCCGAGTCCTACCCAAAAGAAAACTCCGACTATGTCTTTGACCCCGTCAATTACTTTAACCCCAACCATAACTGAAACCCCTACTATTACTTTGACCCCACTTTTTTCATATACACCGACCATTACCCAAATTCCCAGTGTTCCTCAAGTGATCGAAGCCAGATTTGAAAGTAAGGTGACCCCTGATCCAGCAGCTGTATTCAGCCCTATCCAATTTGCAAGGAACCTTGATACTGATTACATCCCAATAAATCCACGGAATACCTTTGAGCATCCAATAAAACATCTTTATGGTGTATTTAGCTATGATGGTGTGGCTGATCGGTCCCAATGGACAGCAATATGGTACAGGAACGGGGAATTGGCCTATTTCGAAACTAAGCCCTGGGATGGAGGGACTGGTGGATATGGATACACCGATTGGGATCCAGATCCATCCTTGTGGATACCGGGTGATTATGAGGTTCAAATTTTCAATGGCATCATTTTTAAGGTGTCTGGGCGTTTTACGATTACTGGTGAACCGCCTACAGCCAAACCGACAGTTACTCCCAGCTTCACTCCAAGTAATACACCTTTACCAACGAGTACCCGCACTCCGACATTAACAAAGACAATAAAACCGACACGTACAGCTGTACCGACACGAACACCAACGATTACCCGTACCCCAACTATTACCCGGACAGCGACTATATAAAGCTGGGCCTTATGAAAAGTGGGATGACTTCACAATAAAATTTATATTCTATTTTTATGTCTTGCCAGGAGAGCGATCGCAATTTGGGCTGCTAATTTTGCGTTATTCTTAAGTAAGGCAATATTTGTCTCCATACTCTTCCCGCCAGTGAGAGATTTCACGCTATCAAGCAGAAATGGTGTAACAGCTGGTCCCCGAATTCCTTTTGATTTGGCTTCAGCTACAGCTTTCAATATCGATCGTTCTATGTCTGCTGCGGGAATATCATACTCTCTTGGAGGTGGTTGAACAACGAGTAAAGCGGTTTCTTCACCCATTTCCCATTGGGACCTGGCTACCGAAGCGATTTCAACCGGAGTGTCCATCCGGGAATCAAGAACCAAACCACTGGAACGGGAATAAAATGCCGGAAATTCATCCGTTTGGTAACCAATTATTAGAACACCGTTAGTTTCAAGAACCTCAATCGTAGCCCGCAGGTCGAGTATGGCTTTAGCTCCTGCACAGACAACGATCATAGGCGTTTTACTTAATTGGGGTAAATCAGCTGAAATATCAAAAGGTGTGTCTCTGTGCACACCTCCTATACCACCGGTACCAAAGACTTTTATTCCAACAATATGAGCAACAGCCATGGTTCCAGCTACAGTCGTTCCACCAGAAAGTTTGTTCGCAATGGCATATCCAAAATCCCGCTGGCTGATCTTTCTTGCTCCTTTTAAGGATGCTAGATTTTCCAATTCGCTATCATCCAGCCCAACATGCACTTTTCCGTCCAATAAGGCTATGGTTGCGGGAATTGCCCCCTCTTCCATGACGATCTTTTGCATATTTAATGCGGTTTCTAGATTTACAGGTTGAGGTAGGCCATGGGTTATCACAGCCGACTCTAGAGCTACTACGGGGTGTCGATCTTGTAAAGCTTCAGCCACCGATCGATGAATTATTAAATATTCAGGATATTTTTTCATCATTATTTGTTCCCTATTCCTTATGTTAATCATTTTTGTGATAATGTAATTATACAACCTTGACCATTGATATTTCTGAGGATTGAGAAAACAACCAAAGATTGTAAAGATTTATAAATTGGAATAATATTGAAGATACTATGTAATCACCATTGAGGACCAATGATAAGAGTAGAATTCCATTGCCATACCATTTTTTCCCACGACAGTCTGGTCAGCATAGATGATCTTTACAGGAAAGCGAAAGAAAAGCAACTAGACCGGGTGATAATCACAGATCATAATCGGATCGACGGTGCGGAACTGGCTAACGAAAAATTCCCTGAGATTTTCGTTATTGGTGAGGAAGTGATGACCTCTGAAGGGGAGATCCTGGCTGCATTTGTTAAAGAAGTTATCCCGAAAGGATTGACTCCATTAGAAGCCATTCAAAAATTGCGGGATCAAGGTGCATTCATCTGGGTCCCTCATCCATTTGATAAAACAAGATCTGGTTCGTGGGATCTGGATGAATTGAAGAACATAGCGCCTCAAGTAGATGCCATCGAAGTATTTAATTCACGCTGTATTAATAATGAATATAACCTGCTGGCAGCAGCCTTTGCAAAGGATAACTCCCTTTTAACAACTGTCGGCTCGGATGCTCATTCTAAATATGAACTTGGCCGTTCAACCCTGGTACTTCCGGATTTTAATAATGCTCAAGAATTAAGACAGTCATTAACTAATGCCAGACAGGATGTCAAGTTGACTCCATTTTGGGTACATTTTATTAGCACCTGGGCAAAATTGAGAAAAAAGTATATTCGGGCTTGACGGAATGGATACTTTAGGTAGAATTAGACCTATGGGGCGGTGGCGGAATTGGCAGACGCAGTGGACTTAAAATCCACCGACCGCGAGGTCTTGAGGGTTCAAGTCCCTCTCGCCCCACAAAATATCTTCAGCAAAATCACCTCTCTCCAATTTAACTAATCCAATACATATAAATTGAAATATCGGAGCGATATTTAGTTTTAGTGGAACATTGCCTTGCATCTTCGCAAACTTGGATGTTTCTAAGAGAATTCCAATTTTCTATATAAAAATTGCACCAATAAACGACAAATAAAAAACTAACTAATAATTAACACCTAAAATACTATTGACAAACAATTACAAATCGTTGTATTATATTAATATAAGGTTAGTAATTGAATAGCAGTATGAATGTTATGATCTGAAGGTATCATTTGGTCGCTTAACCGTGGAAATCGGTAATATCTTCAAGGAGCAAATAGCGAAACCGGTCATCATATTGGCCGGTTTTTTTTTATTTTTGTTGCTGTATCCAATCATTTTATTTTTGTCGGGAGGGTAACTATGAATAATAATGTGCTCAAGATTAGCAGATTTATTTTTATTGTAGTATTCATTGCAGGATTATTATATCCGACTGGATTGGTGGTGAGGGCGGATGATGCTATCACTCCGGAAGCACCATCTGAATCGACGGAGGTGGTGGTAACACCTGAAGCCCCTTCGGTTGATGTCACACCAGAATCGCCAGTGGTCGAAACACCCCCTGTTCCTGAATCTGATGATCCACTCGTTGTGGAACAAGAAAATACGGCAGACATAATTGGTGCCATTTCTGATAGCGGGTCAGTGATCACTGATAATTCAGGGAATGAATTACCGATGGCTTCAGCAGAAGTTGCAGAAGTGATCGCAGGATCAGATCCCTACATCATCCGTCCTTCTATTCATGGTGATGTGACCTATCGTTTCCTGGTGAGTTGTGCCACTTATACAAATGATGCAACACATGAATGTATCGAAACACCATACCCGGTACAGATGGCAGTAAATTTTGCTGCTCCTGGAGAAACGATCAATATTGAAGCAAATAATTATAATGAAACAGTGCAAATCTCTTCAACAGTAATATTAAATGGAATTGGAGGGATTGCATCAGTAAATGCATTCATACTGATGGGTGGGGAAAATGTCACCGGATCCAATAACGTTTTTGCACCACTTGTCTTTGTAAACAACGGAGCTATGATCAATGATGGATTGTTACTGGCAGCAACCAATGGGACAGTTAATGTTGCAGCTGGAACTTATAGTGAACAGATCAAGATTAAAAAATCGGTACACATGATCGGAGCTGGTAAGGGAAGTACTAACATACTATACTCTGGTGCGCTGACAGCCAGCGGTAGCTATGACGTTTCCAGCATAATCGAAATTTCGGGAAGCACAACGAATGCAGAGGTTTCGGGATTCAATATCGCCGGTAACGGGGTGACTGCTTCATCAAACAGGTTAGCAGCTATTTATGTTTTCGGTGGGGCTACTGCAAACATTCATGATAACCGTATTTCATTGGGTGATACTGGCGGAAAGACAGGAGTGGATGTTCAGGTTGGACGAAGTTTCTCAACGAATTCCGGAACTCATGCCCATGCATCCATTTGGAATAACGAGATCGTCAACTTCACTACTTATGGAATATCTGTCGAACATGATGCGTTTGGCGCACCTGGGCTCACGCTTTTAGAACAATTAACTCACGGAACCACAGCCGATATCCACAATAATGTGATAGATGGAATGGGAGTGACTCCGGTTGGGAATCAAACCGGAATTTATGTCTTCAATGAAAGTGATGGTTTGTTCTATAACAACGCCGGAGCGACCATCACAAATAATTTGATCAGAAATAATGGCTATGCAGGAATCTTACTCGTTAATGCGAGAGATTTGGATATCCACGACAATGTGGTCACAAGTAACCTCAATGGTATCGTAACCCAGACCAGAGTAAGCGGTGGTGTCCATAATAATGATATTTTTGGCAACACAAACAATAATGCAATATTAAACGGAACCTTAAGCCCAACCATGTTCAATAATAACTGGTGGGGAGCTAATCCGACTTTAATTCCTGAAGTTCCGGGAGTGAACTGGCATTGTCATTTATTGATATTTTGCCATTATCAAATTCCTGCTATACCAGCTCATTGGGATTACTCTGCTGGGAAAATTAGCGGAAACCTGAATAATACATTACCCTGGCTATCATCGGCTGTCAATCCGACAGTTGGCGTTGGTGCATCTGGAAATCCATTTGCCTGGTATGGAACCGATATGGACAGTGATGGCGTACTAAATGAGGTGGACAATTGCCCGACAGATCCAAACCCAACTCAGGACCCGGCGGTTTGTAACGGAGATATTGATGGGGATCAAATCCTGAACAACATTGATAACTGTCCGACGACTCCCAATCATGATCAGGCCGATTTGGATGGCGATGGTGTAGGTGATGCCTGCGATAATTGTAAAACAACCATTAATCCAAACCAATTAGATGGAGACCTTGATGGTGTAGGCGATGCTTGTGATAATTGCCAGACAACACCTAATGCGAATCAGGCCGATACCGACGGAGATGGCGTTGGTGATGTCTGTGATAACTGCCTTACAATTCCAAACTCTGACCAATTGGATAGTGATGGTGATGGCATTGGAAACACCTGTGACAATTGTGCAACGACTCCAAATGTAGACCAGGCGGACCTTGATGCAGATGGTGTTGGTGATGTTTGTGATAATTGTGTGGTTGATTTCAATACCTCTCAGGCAGATTTGGATAAAGATGGGATTGGCAATAAATGCGATGCAGATTTTCCACCTGAGATTATTGATGGAGGTGAAATTCCTGTTACTGGCGCTCAATTATTAAGCTGTGATGTCGCCGATGAATTGCAGCTGGATCTTTCTGATGGTTCAAAATTGATCGTATCCTTCAATAGTATTCTCTGTGGCTATGAAGCAACATTAAATCAAGAAGTACTGGAAACCCTTCCTTCAACATCATTACCATCGGGAAATATGCTTCAGAATGCATTAACTTACCAGATGATCAAAGAAGGTGAAGTATTCCCGGATTTACCAACACCTGTCAAGGCTAGCGTCAAATTCCCGGTTGGAGCAGGTAATCAAAACCTATCCATCCTATTTTGGGATGCTGAAACGAATAATTGGGTTGACCTGGGAGGAACACTTGCTAACGGTTATTTCTCCATTGAGACAACGAAAACTGGTACATTTATTCTTGTAACAAAGTAATTACTTTCAAAGGTCCCCGGGGCGGTAATTTGATCCACCGCCCCGGGGATTTTGCCAGTGGGATACTAATAAGGGCAAAATGAGAATCAAAAAAATTCGACAGATTAAGTAAAAATTGAAATTGAAGCTGATAAACATTCAACATGTTAGTATTACACCTAGAAAAATATTTTATGTATAATTTTAATGATAGGTTGAAATTTTCTTACAAAGTAGAAGTATATCGATAAGACTTTGATCGGAGATAAGAATGGCAATAATTCAGAATTGGGAAAAAACTATCTCACCTGGTATTGACTTGGACATGATGAAGGAATCTCATAAGCGATTAACTGCAATGATCGTAGACGATGAACCTGAAACTGTCCGAATGATGAAATATATCCTAATGGAAGCAGGGATGGATGTCGTCGGAGCGAATAGCGGCCTTGATGCGATAGATATTTGCCCTCATACTCAACCGGATGTAATTTTACTTGATCTGATGATGCCTGAAATGGATGGCTATGAGACTTTCAGATACTTGAGAAATATTACCAATGCGCCAGTGTTGATCGTATCTGCCAAAAGTCAAAAAGAGGAAGTCGTTAAAGGCCTTGTTTTTGGTGCAGACGATTACTTGACCAAGCCATTTTATCCGGGGGAGTTAGTCGCGAGAATTAATAATATAGTAAAACGAAGCAAGTACGTAAAACCAATTGCAGCTTATTCATTCCCCAGTATTCAATTAACCATCGATATCGAGTCAAGGGAAGTTAATTTACGTGGAGAGACCTTCCTTTTACCCAGGGTCGAGTTCGAGGTTTTATCCGTATTAGCAAAGTACGCGCCTAAAATTGTTACCAAAGAAGTGATCGCCCACGAAGTTTGGGGGGAAGACAGTGATAAAATTCAAAAAAGGATCAAGTATTTCATCCATATCATCCGTCGTAAACTGGAAATTAATCCTCGTGCACCAAGAATAATCATTAGCCGTGAGGGTCTTGGTTATCGCCTTGATACTGATGACTCCATGCCTAGTAATACTAAACGGTTTAATCTTCGGAAAAAATCGATCAAATCGAAAGCTCTTTGAACAATGAAAATAATACAGCGGAATATTAATATTGGGATTCTACTTTTAGCAATCCTAACTTTTCAATTATCAAGCCCGACATTAATTGTCTCCGCAGATGATTCACCTACAGGTAGTACAGGTGAAGATAGTGGAACTGCTATTAATCTGATTACACCTGATGCTTCTGTGCCGGAAGAAGCAGGTAACAAATCTTTAATGAATACTACCTCAACTTCGAGTGAGAATATTGCGCAGGTTGTTGATCAAATCACAGAGACAGGTAATGAAATCTTGGATGGAAATGGTAATGGTCTATCACTGGCCAGCCAACAGACAGCGGATATATTATCAGGAGATCCTTTCTTTGCGGATCCCATTGATCCAACTATTGTAAGGGTTTTTCTACAGGATTGTGCTGGATGGACTCTTCCTGCCGGATTTACATCCGGGACATGTACAGCTTCTAGCACACCTGTTCAGAATGCCATCACCGCTGCCACTCCAGGGGCAACAATTTATATTACCCCGGGTCATTATGCGGAGACGGTTTCGATTTACTCCAACAACCTGAAGATCATTGGATTTGGTGGTAATGCGATCATAGACCAGCTTAACCTTTTTGCAGATGTAAATGATTCCTCCCAAAATGTATTTTCTCCGCTTATTCATGTTTATCATGGTGGAAGTGTCCTGGATGCAACAAACCTCATTCAAACTGGCGGGCAAATTGTCATACACTCAAAGGATAACAAGAAGAAAAACTCTCAATCGATTCCAGGTGATCCTTCTTCGTCCACTACAAGTAATGTGGATTCGGTTGAAGTGAATGGCACAGAGATAATAAGTTTTTCGTGTAATAAACCAATTGAACTTATTCTTCCTTCAGGAACCAGGGTCAGATCCACGAGTATCCTATGTGGTTATTCAGGAAGCTTATCAACGATTGATTTGGAAGGTCTGCCTGGCGTCCTGAGTAATCAATATCAACTCATTGAAGGTGTTTCTTTGGTGATGAGAAATGCGGGAAATCCTGTAATTGCTCTACCCGGATCATCCAACCTCAAAATTCAATTTACCCTACCTGGGAATATTGATCGAACCTCAGTTTCGATTTTGGGATGGGATAAAAATTTGAACAATGGAGTAGGTGACTGGGTCAGGATGACATTGCAGGAGAACGAGGATGGGTTCGCAACCGTGATTGCAAACTATCCGGGATATTTTATCCTTGTAACAGAATAATCCAAAATTTGGTAAAAGTTGTTCGTTAATTGGGCATATGCACAATTCACATGCCCCTTGTATGCTGTTTACTGCTATGATAAACTTTCTTACAAGCAACTCATCGTGAGAGGTGGAGGGAACGGCCCTATGAAACCTCGGCAACCATTCGATTGATTTCGATTATGTGGTGCCAAATCCGTCAGGGACGCATTTATTCCTGAAAGATGAGGATTATTGACTTAAGTCAATGCCTCTCTATATCAGGGAGGTTTTTTTATCAGGAGGACAATTGAAAAAACGACTGTACACGAATCGACGATATCTTGATCTATTACCACATAAAGTGGTGGTTTTCGATGGAGCCATGGGAACCAATCTGCAAAAAATGAACTTAACCATGCAGAATTATGGCAGTGAAAAACTGGTTGGCTGCATAGATTATCTGGTGATCAGTTATCCTACGGCAGTTGAAGCTGTGCATCGGTCTTTTCTGGAAGTCGGTGTGGATGTCATTGAGACTTGTACTTTTCGTTCCAATCGCTTGACCCTGGGAGAATACGAACTTGGCGATAGAGTAATAGAAATCAATACTACAGCTGCAAAATTGGCAAGAAGGTTGGCTGATGAGTTCAGCAAACCTGATCACCCCCGGTTAGTAGCTGGTTCCATTGGACCATCCGGAAAACTCCCCTCGATCGACGACCCCCAGTTGTCGGATATTACTTTTGATCAGCTCTCAGACTTATTCAAAGAACAGGCATTGGGATTAATCTTAGGAGGTGTAGATTTACTTCTGATCGAAACATCTCAGGATATTTTGGAAGTGAAAGCGGTAATTCATGGAATTCAACGGGCATTTGAAGAAACCGGGATATTTCTTCCAATTCAGGCTCAGGTTACTCTGGATACAACAGGAAGGATGCTTTTAGGAACGGACATTACAGCGGTGGAGAAGATCCTGGATGGACTGGCAATTGATGTTATTGGACTGAACTGTTCCACCGGACCGGATTACATGCGTGAGCCGATCATGACTCTGGATGAAATATCTCCCCTGCCAATCTCCTGTATCCCAAATGCAGGCTTGCCATTGAATATTGATGGTCAGGCTGTCTACCCATTACAACCGGAACCATTCGCAGAGGCATTATTCGAATTTGCAGAAAAGTACCATGTGAATATAGTGGGAGGATGTTGTGGAACTACTCCGGAACATATCCGCTTATTAGTGGATAAGGTGGCAAATATATCCATAACCGCCAGACCCCATCAATCGGTGCCATACCTGGCATCAGCAGTTGATGCAATCCAGACCAGGCAGGTACCCCCTCCTTTCCTTATTGGTGAAAGAATGAATGCCCAGGGAAGTGCAAAGTTTAAGAAGCTTCTCCTTGCAGAAGATTATGATGGAATGTTGGCAATTGCCCGCTCCCAGGTGGCAAATGGTGCTCACGGGCTGGATATCAGTGTTGCCGTGACCGAACGCGCTGATGAAAAAGAGATGATGCAAAAGGTGATAAAAAAAGTATCACCAGTGGTAAAAACCCCGTTCATCATCGACTCTACAGAAGTCGATGTCATGGAAGCGGCTCTCAAAACCGCACCCGGAAAGTGTCTGATCAATTCCACCAATCTTGAAGCGGGACGGACAAAAGCAGATAAGATCTTCGGACTTGCAAAAAAATATAATGCTGCAGTATTGGCCCTAACAATTGATGAGAAAGGTATGGCCAAAACCGCCACCCGTAAACTGGAAATTGCTCAAAAAATTGTTAGTATTGCTGTGGATGAATTTGGCTTAAAACCGGAAGATCTGATCATTGACGCATTAACATTCACCCTCGCCACCGGGGATGCAGATTTTATCAACTCTGCCAAAGAAACACTCGAAGGAATTAAGCTTATAAAAGCCAAACTGCCGGGAGTTTTAACTTCCCTGGGAGTGAGTAATGTCTCATTTGGTTTGGCTCCCAATTGTCGCGGCGTATTAAATAGCGTTATGCTCCATAATTCTGTTCAGGCAGGTTTGGATATGGCAATTGTCAACCCTGCCCAGATCATTCCCTACACAGACATCCCAACGTTAGAGATCGACCTATGTGAGGATTTGATCTATAACAGGAGGGAGGATGCCCTCTCTCGTTTGATAGAACATTTCTCATCTGAAGGAGCTTCTTCTGGCAACAGGCAGGACGTTGTTGATCCATTGGTTGGACTGACTCCCGAGGATCGTCTACATTGGAAGATTTTGCACAGGGTCAAAGATGACGTTGAAGTGGATATTGATGAGATCTTGCTGCCATTTGATGGTTCAGATAAATCTAACCGAGCGGTAGATATTCTCAATCAGGTTCTTCTCCCTGCAATGAAAGAAGTCGGGGATAAATTCGGGGCTGGCGAACTGATCCTGCCATTTGTACTACAGTCAGCTGAAGTAATGAAGAAAACGGTCAACCATTTGGAAAATTACCTTGAGAAGAAAGCTGGCACGAGTAAAGGATTGATTGTCCTGGCAACTGTATATGGTGATGTACATGATATCGGTAAAAACCTGGTAAAAACGATCCTCTCTAATAATGGATATGAAGTGATCGACCTGGGGAAGCAGGTACCAGCCGAGACGATCATTTCAAAAGCTATCGAAGTCAAGGCTGATGCAATCGGTTTAAGCGCGCTATTAGTGAGTACCAGTAAACAGATGCCATTGATTGTTAATGAACTTGACCGGAGAGGGTTGAATCTCCCTGTATTGATAGGTGGAGCGGCGATTAATGAGCGTTTTGGCCGCCGTATTTTGATGACCGAAAGCGATCATTACTATGAAGGTGGTGTATTTTATTGTAAAGATGCATTTGAAGGTCTCAATACAATGGATAGGATTGGTGATCCAAAGACTCATGATGCAGCATACGTCGAATTGATCAAAAACGCAGATTTTGAACACGGCAGGGCAGCTGTCCTGCAAGTGCAGGTTTCTTCAAATAATGAACAAAAAAGGGCTCCTGAAGTAGGATCGATACCTGTTCCACCTGATTGGGATACTCATTATGCAGATACATTACCCTTAGCCCAGGTATTTGCCCATATCGGAAAGAATGAACTTTTCCGATTGTCATGGGGTGCAAAAAACCTTCATGGAGAGCAGTGGGAACAAACAAAAGGTGAATTCGAGGATCGGCTCCTCCGAATGAAGTCAGAGGCGATCAAAGATGGCTGGTTAAAGCCGCAGGGTGTATATGGGTACTTTCCAGCACAAGCCGAAGGGAATGATCTGCTGGTTTATGCACCTGACACTAAAAATTCCGAGAAACCAGTTATTTTGGAACGCTTCACATTTCCCCGACAAACAAGTGGAGATGGATTAAGCCTGGCAGATTACTTTGCTCCGGTAGAATCCGGGAAAATGGATGTTGTTGTATTTCAGGTTGTAACTGTTGGAGAAGAAGCTACCCGCCGGTTCGATAAATTCCAACAAGATGCAAATTATTCTGAAGCATATTTCACCCATGGATTGGCAGTGCAGACTGCTGAAGCGACCGCAGAATACTTGCATCAATTTATACGCACGGAATTAAAGATTGGGAATGGTCAGGGGAAAAGATACTCCTGGGGTTATCCTGCCATACCAGAACTTGCAGACCACGAAAAGGTATTTCGACTCTTAGGTGTCGAGAAATTGATGAAAATGACTTTAACGTCAGCTTATCAACTTGTTCCTGAACAATCGACTGCAGCGATAATTATTCACCACCCGGCAGCGCGTTATTTTAATGTTGGTGAATCTCGAATTGAACAATTAACCAGAGGATAAAAGAGAATGAGTCGAATTCCAGGGATTCTGCAGGATTTGCGAGATGGTAAAGCCTTGCTCTCTGATGGAGCGATGGGCACGATTCTTCATTCCCATGGAGAAAATTTTGAGCAATGCTTTGATGAACTCAATTTGACAAATCCGGCAATTGTCGCAGAGATCCATCGTTCATATATTGACGCCGGGTCTCAAATGATCCAAACCAATACTTTCGGGGCGAATCGTTATAAGTTAACGACTCATGGTTTGGAAGATAAAGTGCTGGAGATTAACCGTGCAGGTGTTGAACTGGCAAAAAAGGTAATCCTGGCTTCCTTCAAAGAAGTATTGATCGCCGGGGATGTCGGTCCATTAGGGGTTCGAATAGCTCCTTTTGGAAGAGTGAAACTTGAGCAGGCACGAGAAGTCTTCCGGGAACAGATCGAGGCACTGATCTCAAGTGGAGTGGATCTGATCATTATCGAAACTTTTAGTGACCTTTACGAAATCAGGGAAGCTATCATTGCAGCCAAATCAATAAGCCAAGATATTCCTGTTATTGCATCCATGACTTATACTCGTGATGATCTGACCTTACTTGGGGATTCTCCAGCAAGAGTCGCAGTCAAGTTAAAAGATGCTGGTGCAGACATTATCGGGGTGAATTGTTCAGGTGGGCCTGCCCAAATTTTAAGAATTTTGAATCAAATGCAGCGAGCAGTTCCTGAAGGAATCTTCTCGGTAATGCCAAATGCCGGATGGCCAGAACAAGTTGCTGGACGGATCATGTACCCTGCAGCTCCGGAATATTTTGGCGATTACGCTGTTACTTATCGTCAGGCAGGTGCAAGTGTTATTGGCGGTTGCTGCGGTACAACTCCTGATCATATTTCATCCATGCGCTTGGCTTTGGATAAACTTCCGATCATGGAGCGGCATGCTGCGGCTACTGTTACTGTAAAGAAAACTGAAAATGAGGTAATTGTACGAGAAGCACCAACTCTTTTAGCGCAAAAACTTTCTGCCGGAAAATTTGTAACTGCAGTTGAAATGGATCCGCCACGTGGACTCTCAACACATAAGTTGCTGGCTGGTGCAAGTTTGCTGGCAGAAGCTGGAGCAGATGTGATCGATGTTGCGGATAGCCCGATGGCTCGAATGAGAATGAGTCCATGGGCAGTGTGTAGTTTGATCCAAAAGCGAACCAATATCGAAACCGTGCTGCATTTTCCCACCCGTGGAAGAAATATGCTTCGGGTTCAGGGAGATTTATTGGCTTCCCACGCCCTGGGAATTCGCAATGTTTTTGTAGTCATGGGAGATCCCACTGCAATTGGCGATTATCCTGAGGCTATGGATAATTATGACCTGGTCCCATCAGGGCTTATAAAACTAATCAAGCAGGGGTTTAACGAAGGACTGGATCATTCCGGTTCTGAGATTGGCCAACCGACTACATTCTTTGTGGGATGTGCCTTGAATTTAACCGCAAAAGACCCTGCTTTGGAAATTAAGAATTTACAGCGAAAAATATTGGCAGGTGTGGATTTCATTTTAACTCAACCCGTATTTGACCCGGCTATTGCCCTAAAATTCCTGAATTACTACAACAATAACCACGGTGAAATACCGGTTCCTGTTCTCATGGGTGTGCTTCCGCTTAACAACCCTCGTCACGCTGCATTTCTTCACCATGAAGTACCCGGAATCACTATCCCCGAAACAACAATGCAAAGAATGAATAAGGCTACAAGCCCCACAGATCAATTAGGGGTCGCACTCACTCTCGAGATTATTAATGAAATGAGATCTCAAATACAAGGCGTATACATCATGCCGGCATTTGGAAGGTATGATCTGGCTGCTGAAATTGTTGATGGAATTAATAAGAAATAATCCACTTGCGATAAAAAAGAAATTTGTGGGTAATTCATAATGTAGTTTTAGCCTATCAAAACTTCTTTGGATATGTAATCTATTAAAAATTACCCTTTGAAATAATGCTGGATGTCATCGCCCTGCACTATAATCAGTATATAATATCAGAGGAGTAAATATGCTGCTGGCAATCGATATCGGCAATACCAACCTCACGATAGGTTTATATAAAGGTGATACATTTGGCGCACATTGGCGACTTGGCACTGACCATCGCCGGATGCCGGATGAATATGGCCTGCAATTATTGGGATTATTGGAGCACGCCGGATTACAACCAGCGGATTTAACCGGAGTAAGTCTATCTTCGGTAGTTCCGCAATTAACACCCAGGCTCATAGAAGCCAGCAACAGATATCTTCATCAAAATCCTCTTGTTATCGGGCCAGACCTAAATACTGGAATTACCATTAAATACCACAGCCCGGCTTCAGTTGGTCCTGATCGGATCGCCGATGCAGCTGCAACTGTAAGGTTGTATGGTGCTCCGGCAATAATCGTTGATTTTGGAACAGCAACTACTTTCAATGTATTAAATGCTGATAAAGAATACCTGGGTGGAGCGATTGCTCCGGGTGTGCTGACCGCAGCAGATGCATTAACTGAGCACACCAGCCGGCTTCCACGGATTGATGTTGTCAAACCCCCGTCAGTGATAGGAACGAATACTGTACATGCCATGCAATCAGGTCTATATTATGGGTATGTTGCCCTGGTGGAAGGGATGATTACCCGCATGAAGGCAGAATTGAAGGGACCGGTAAAAACAATTGCTACCGGTGGCTTGGCAGAATTAATCGCCCAGGAAACTAAGATATTTGACATAATTTCTCCTTGGTTGACTTTAGAGGGATTACGCATTCTCTGGGAGTTAAATAGGAATGGATAAAATGAATATACTTCAGGGAAAAACCATTTTACTTGGAATCACGGGTTCGATCGCGGCCTATAAAGGGGTTGAACTGGCTTCCCGATTAACCCAGGAAGGTGCATTGGTTGATGTCATCCTTACACCCTCTGCCCAGAAATTTGTGACTCCTTTGACTTTCCAATCGGTAACCGGGCGAAAAGCGTATACAGATGAGGATTTGTGGGGTGGAGAAGGCCACGTCACCCATATTGGATTAGGCAGGGTGGGAGATATTCTCATTGTCGCACCTGCCAGCGCAAATACGATTGCACGGCTCGCCCAAGGGTTAGCTGATAACCTGCTCTGTGTATCTGCCCTGGCAGCACGATGTCCTTTAATTATCGCTCCAGCGATGGATGCGGGCATGTACAGCCATCCAGCAACTCAGGCGAACATTGAAATACTCAAAGAACGTGGTGCCACTTTCATTGGTCCCGCAGCAGGACATCTCGCGTCTGGATTGGTTGGTGTCGGCAGGATGGAAGAAGCAGGATTGATCATGGGGGCAGCCAGATGGAAACTTGGCCGATCAGGTGACTTAGCCGGTCAGAAGATTATCGTGACTGCAGGTGGAACTCAAGAAGCAATCGATCCTGTCCGCATAATCTGCAATCGTTCCACAGGTAAACAAGGCTATGCCCTGGCTCAAGCTGCGATTGATCATGGAGCAGATCTGACTCTTATCTCTGCTAACAGCGTATTACCAGCTCCATATGGGTGCAAGTTGGTTGAAGTAAATTCTGCCACAGGGATGTTGGGTGCTGTCATGAATGAAATTCAAGATACTGACGGGTTAATTATGGCCGCTGCCGTAGCTGATTTTAAACCTGTCAAAACCGAGGAAGAGAAAATTAAAAAGGATTCAGATATATCCTCGATTGCCATTGAACCAACCATAGATATATTGGCAGAGGTAGCTCGCCATCGACAATCCCTAAAAAAGTTGAAATTTGTGATCGGTTTCGCTGCAGAAAGCCAGGATTTACTGGAGAACGCCCGCATCAAACTAAAAAAGAAAAAACTGGATATGATCGTGGCAAATGATATTAGTGCTTCGGATGCAGGATTTGGCGTAGATTCAAACCGTGTTATATTGATCCAACCGGATGGCAGTGCAGAAGCTCTTCCGCTAATGACAAAATTTGAAGTTGCTGAAACAATACTTGAAAAGGCAGCCCAAATGCTCGGATTGTCAGCGGGCGCTGAACTATGAAAATACTTGTAATGTCAGACATTCATGCCAATATCAACGCACTTGAAACAGTCCTTCAAGATGCAGGTAAAGTGGATAGGGTATGGTGTTTAGGTGATTTGGTAGGCTATGGTCCAGATCCCAATGAATGTATCCAGAAGATCAGATCGCTGAAAAATTGTATCTGTTTAATGGGTAATCATGATTCAGCAGTCCTTGGTAACATGGACATGGAGGCTTTCAATCGGGATGCCAGGTTATCTGTGGAATGGAATCAAAGGGTGATCAAACCTGAAAATTTGAGTTTCTTGAAAAAATTACCCGATAAGCATATTGAGGAAGATGTAACATTGGCGCATGGAAGCCCTCGAAATCCGGTTTGGGAATATATTTTGGATTGGCAAGTTGCCATGAATAACCTGGATTTTTTCGAGACCAGCTTTTGCTTTGTTGGACACACGCATATTCCGGTTATTTTTCAATTAACCGAGGAAGAGCTTGGCTCTCAATTACAGATCCTATCTCCGATTGGCCCCGTGGAATTGACAGGCAAAGCAATTGTGAATCCTGGTTCAGTTGGACAACCCAGAGATCGGGATGCCAGGGCAGCTTATGCCATCTATGATACAGAATCGAGAATTTGGGAACCGCGACGGATCGCTTATGATATTGCCGAGGTTCAGGATAGAATTACCAAATTTAATCTCCCGGAAAGAAATGCTCTACGGATCGCTGATGGATGGTAATGGAACTAATTCGATCACAAAACGTCAGATGATTGGAATTAATCATATTGTGGAGGAAAGAATGAAACTAAAGACCCTGGCATTACTCTTATTATCTGTGATATTACTATCATCCTGTGCAGCCGCTCGAACACAGACATCTACCGAAAACTTTGCAGGGGCTGCACCTGCACCGATGTCTCCAGCTATGGAACGGGCTGTTATGCCTGAAGCTCCTGTGGCAGATAAATCTTTTTCTGAAAGTGGAGCTGTTGGCGGGATTGTGACTGACCGCCTGGTAATTAAAAATGGAACTATTTCGATCATCGTGGTTGATCCGGGCAAGAGCATGGAAACCATTGCAAAAATGGCTGAAGAAATGGGTGGATGGGTTGTGTCCTCAAACCTGTATAAGATTCAAACTAGTGAGGGAGTTGAAATCCCCCAGGCAAATATCAATATCCGGGTACCGGAAGCAAAATTAAATGAGGCTTTGACACAAATCAAAGCGGAAGTCAAAAATCCTGCCACAGATATTCGCTCAGAAAATGTGAGTGGTCAGGATGTTACAGCCGAATACACCGATTTGACCTCCCGCCGGAATAATCTTGAGAGAGCTGAAGCTCAATTGCAAGAGATCATGGCATCTGCCACTAAGACAGAAGATGTCTTGAATGTTTTTAACCAACTGACTCAGATCCGTGGAGAAATCGAAGTGATCAAAGGCCAGATGAAATACTACGAAGAATCATCGAACTTCTCGGCGATCAATATCGAACTTATCTCACAGGAATCAATCAAACCGATCACAGTAGCTGGATGGCAGCCACAGGGTGTAGCGCGTGATGCAGTCCAGGCATTGATCAATACATTCAAGACCCTGGTGAATATACTCATCTACCTGGTTATTCTGGTTCTCCCCATTCTACTGGTTCTATACGGTGTTGTCAGATTATTGATCTGGCTCTTCAAACTGCTTTTCCTGAGAAAAAAACCGAAAAAAGCGAATGATGCTGTAACCAATATTGAAACAAAATAATTAGTGATAATTAATAAGAACCGGGTTGAATTTCAACCCGGTTCTTATTTTAAAGATTCAGCTTACGTTTAATCTTTAGTAATTTATTATGATCTTTTCTTCCCGATCGAATTGTACTGGTATTTCGAATATTTGGTCCTTTCCAGTCAGTAATTTATTATTTCCTTTTGAATCCATTACCTCTAATTCATTTGCCGGAATTCTGAGAGATATTTCTCCAGAACATTTGTGTGGAAGCTGGAAATTAAGAGTGATCTGTTTTCCAGAATCTTTCCATTCCGAAACTTCAAGCCCCTGGGAAATATGCAAATTACTGCCGGCAAATATTGATTGATCCGGGATTACTTTTCGGACTGAAGCCAACCAGGTGGCATGTGGTGAAAGGGTCCCCAAATTTAGCTTTCCATTTTCTGGAAAAGAAATCATAGAATCCCAGAAAGAGCTAACCACCCAGGAAGAATCGTTTCCTATGTTGTAATCTTCCAGATACAAAACTGGCTGGACAGGGTGATCTTCCCAATTCGTATAGCTTATCAAATGCCATTCCCCTGTAGCTCCATCCAGATCGACCCGCAACTTCGATGGTGAAAGTTTTTGATGCCAATCCAGCACAATGGGAGTCTTCCCAATTATCGGGATCATAGATTGGATAATCTTTAATCGCCCCGGTGGAATTTGTGCCAGATCATCGGAGAGTAGAACAAGTCCGCCTGACAAAGCCGTGAGGCTAGCCTGAGTTCGAATTTCATCTTCAGTGAGGTGAGTTGAGGACCTGAGGAGCAGGCAATCCGGATCATTCATCCACCAGCGATTATGGAACCAGGCACGTGTAATGGTATTCTGCATGGCATTTTCAACCGAAGGGATATTAGGCTCATTTGGAAACAAAAGCTCAACCCCTTTGTATTTTGGTTTCCAATCTGAGGCAACATCTGCACCAATCCGCATGGCATCCACATGCCCGATCATTCCTCCGATGGGAGCACCGCAGCCAAGTATGTAAGTGTCTTCACCAGCAGTATTACGGATTAATTGCATAGCTTGATCATATATCTGTGCCCGGGTAAGCGTGTTGTCGAAGTGTTGACCCGGAATCGTCGCAGCATAAAGGAAATCCAACTTTAGATATTGGAAACCCCATTCATTGACTGCGGTATCGATTACTTTTCGTACATACTCCTGAGCTGCAGGATGTGACATATCCAGAGATGTTGTGAATCTATTCCAATTCCAACCAGAGTTGACAAATTTTCCATCTGAGTTTCTTAGGAGCATTTCCGGATGCTTTTTATATAGATCAGAAGCAGGAGATACAATGAAAGGTGCCAGCCATAATCCTGAAGTATATCCATCCGCTTTTATTTCCCGGATGATGGGATCGAATCCACCTGAAAATTCAGGTTTAAAATCCAACCAATCTCCAATACCTTTCTCAAAACCATCATCAATTTGGATCAGATCAACTGGAACATCGTTATTAATTTCACGTAATTGCCTGATATTTGATAAAAGATTTTCTGGTGTGATGTGAGCGTAATAATGGTACCAGGAGCACCATCCCAAAGGAATTTTTGGTTTAATTTGTACCTTATTCTCTAAAGCAGCAGCCTCAATGAACCCGTTTAATGGATCTGGATCCTTGAAGTCAACAATTTGTATGATTGCCCAGTCAGTCGTGAATGTTTTTCCAGGAGGAACATGTGCTCCATCACCCGCTGCTTTCAATTGTAGGATCGGTTCAGAACGAAGATCCACTTCAGCATGCCCAAATTGCTGCTTTTGTGAAAGGAATCCAACCAGAACTCCTTTTTGGGTAGTTTGTTCGATTACAACCGTAAAGAAGTCACTAAAAAATACCCCTTTATTTTTGGGTATAGGGGTTGTTGCATTATGCCATTGTGCTCCTTGAATAAAACTCAATTCAGGATATTTTTGTTTCTGATCAGTAGAATAAGTCCCGCTGTAGCTCCAGGACTGCCAGCCATTAACAAAACAAGCATGTTTAGGATTGCTTGATGGAAACTGTACGTTCGGTTTATTGTCGGATCCCACCAGGTTGATACTATTGAAACGAATTGAATCTGTGCGGTTATTTGTGTATTTATACCGGAATAAGAATAGAAGTGAATTATGGGGAAATACAAATTCTGCTTCAAGTAAGATTCCATCAACTTGAAATGAGTAGGATAGAGAATCAGCGCTTGAATAATTTGAGATTAAAGGATTATTTATTCCAACGGAAATACTTGCCAGGGCGGGAGAAATTTGGAGATTTGAATCATCATTTGTGGAGAAGAATAATTGTGGTGGTGTACTTGAGGTGGAGATTCCAGACTCATTGTGGGTCAGGTTCCAGGATAGATCATTATTTATGGCAAACTTAAACGAGTTAAATAGAAACTCCTGCATTGCTCCCTCCAGATTATTTTTGATTAAATATAGCATCAACAACCTTTAAACCAAAACCGCGTCAACGGATGGCTGGGCCGGACGCGGAATATGGAATAAGAGAATGTAATAATAGATTAAGGTCTGAAATTAATATTTAGGTGAAAAAACATTAATAATAAGATGAGAATATGTAGAGTTATCCAATAACACTTCTAATTTGTTTTTCACTAATAGAGCCAGATCGTAGGATTTGTGGAGTGGGTCCAGTGCAATCGACGACCGTGGATGAAATTCCAATTTTCGATTGACCGCCGTCTATGACAAGGTCGACCAGTCCATCCATTTGATGCAATACATCTTGAGCATTTGTCGGGCTTGGTTGACCTGAAATATTTGCAGATGTTACTGCCAGAGGTCCGCAAACGTGAATCAAAGCCTGGGCAAATGCATGATCAGGTATTCGAACACCTATTGTTGGCAGCGGTGAAATTATCTCCGGGACGGATGGATGCTTGGGTACAACAAGGGTGAGAGCCCCGGGCCAAAATGCTGCTCCGAGTAGCTCAGCGTATATCCCTGTTGAAGAACATACAAGTGCCAATTGGGGTAAATCAGAGAGCAGAATGGCAATGGCTTTATTTTCATCCCTTTTTTTTAATTCAAATAATTTTTGAATACCGACTCTGTCAAATGCACCAGTACCGATCCCATAAACTGTATCAGTCGGAAACGCTACAATGCCCCCGGAATTTATTATTTGTATTGCCTTATCCAGGGCAGCTACATTCTGTTCATGGAGAATTAGTGTATGCATTTATAATACCTTTCGATAGTTAGCAACCTGTCATTCCCTGCCAGGTCCTTCTTGATAGCGACTTCCGCCTCAGGGTAATATTTTTGAGCTAGTTTTCTTACTGCATCAGCTTGGTCAGCCCCAATTTCCAATAACAGACATACATTTCTGTCTGCAATACGCACTGAGTCAGCTAATAATCTATGAATGAGATCCAGCCCATCTTTCCCACCATCAAGCGCTGCTTTTGGTTCATACCTGGCCACTGATAAATTCTCTAATTTACTTGTTGGGATGTATGGCAAATTAGCACAGATCAGGCTGAAGTTTCCAAAAAGGGAATAGGTTAAGTCGGATTGGACGAAACAACACTGGTTTTGAACATTGTTATTGCCAGCATTGCGTTTTGCAACCTGCAAGGCTCTACTAGATTTATCTATCGCAATACATTTAATATCGGTTAGGTTTACCGCAAGAGAAATAGCAATGCAACCGGATCCGGTCCCAATATCCAAGACTAAACCTGAAAATAAGCGATTTTTTATCCTATGTAATGCTGTTTCGACCAATAATTCAGTTTCCGGTCTAGGAATCAATACATCTGAATTTGTATAGAATTGCAATCCATAAAAGTGGCTCGTTCCAGTGATATAAGCCAGAGGGATTGATCTTGCCAACTGGGAGAGCATCTCATCCAGATGGGAGGTTACAGTAACTGATAACTCATATTCAGGGTGGGCTAACACCCAACTTCTGGGTTTATGAAGAACTGTTGAAATTAATACCTGGACGTCCAGGTTGGCTGTTTCCGATAACCTGCTAACCTGCTGTTGTGCATCTTTCAGCCATGTGCCAAGGTTCATTGTTAATAAGTTGGTTCCTAATCATCGTCCACAGGGGCAGCAGATAATCGCTCCGATTCACTTCGTAAGGCAAGCTCTTCAATAAATTTATCGATATCCCCTTCCATCACTCCCGGGAGATTATAACTGGATAAGTTGATCCGGTGATCAGTAACCCGAGATTGAGGATAATTATATGTCCGAATTTTCTCCGAACGCTCTCCTGTTCCCACTTGGGAACGCCGTGTTTCTTCAAGATCCGTTTGACGTTTCAATTCTTGTATTTCATATAAACGAGCGCGCAAAATACTCATAGCCCGTAATCTATTTTGTAACTGAGAACGTTCATCCTGACATGCGATTACTATGCCAGTGGGAAAATGGGTGATCCGGATGGCAGTTGAGTTCTTTTGAACATTTTGCCCCCCTGCCCCGGCAGATTTGAATATATCGACGCGGATATCTGAGTCAGGAATGGTCACTTCGACCTCATCCACTTCTGCAAGAACGACGACTGTTACTGTAGATGTATGAATTCTGCCTTGAGATTCTGTCGAAGGAATGCGCTGTACTCGGTGTACTCCTGATTCATACTTTAATTTGGAGTAACAAGATTTCCCCTTGATCTGGAAGATGATCTCTTTAAATCCACCGATACCGATCTCATTCTGGGAGAGAACTTCAAATTTCCAGTTTTGTCTCTCTGCATAATGGGTATACATTCTAAAAAGATCTGCAGCGAACAATGCGGCTTCATCCCCACCGGTACCTGCGCGAATTTCAACGATGACATTTCTCTCATCACGCGGATCCTTGGGAATGATCAATGCTTTGATCTGTTTTTCAAGAAGCTCAATTTTCGGTTCCAATTCTGTGATCTCAAGGGAGGCCAACTCTTTTAATTCTTCATCATCGCTGCCCTGTAATTCCCTGGCTTCTTCCAATTTCTTGAGTGAATTGCGGTATTCTTGGCTCTTAATCACGATTGGTTCCAGGTCAGAGCGTTCTTTGGCATATTCGGTAGCTGTTTTATAATCTTCACCAACTTCAGCAAGCAGCCGATTTAATTCTTCATATCGATCTTCAATACCCGCTAGTTTCTCTAACATGTTATTGTATCAGTCCCTATTTCAGAATCTCTAACAAAAATAATAAAAAAATCTGATAATTCCTATTACATTACGATATAATTAGTTATTACATCCATTTCCTGGAGGGAGTCTATGAATGTTTTTGCCTTAGCACAATCCCAATTTGCAATCACCACAGTATATCACTTTTTCTTCGTCCCCTTGACGCTCGGTTTATCAATTATTGTCGCTATTATGGAAACCCTTTATGTAAAAAGGGGAGAAGAGATTTACAAGCAGCTGACCAAATTCTGGGGTAAATTGTTCCTGATCAATTTTGCTGTAGGAGTTGTTACTGGGCTGGTCATGGAATTTCAATTTGGAATGAACTGGTCAGAATATTCCCGATTCGTCGGAGATATCTTTGGTGCACCCCTGGCAATCGAAGGAATTACTGCTTTCTTCCTTGAAGCAACATTTATTGGGTTATGGGTCTTTGGATGGGAAAAATTATCCAAAGGATTGCACCTGGCAGCGATCTGGCTGGTAGCAGGAGGAGCAACAATTTCTTCCCTGTGGATTTTGGTTGCCAATTCATTCATGCATTTTCCGACGGGATACACACTCGTGGATGGAAGACCGGTGATGAGTGATTTTGCATCCCTAATCATGAATCCGCATGTATGGACGCAATTTCCTCACACGGTATTTTCCGGTTACGTGACTGGTGCGTTTTTTGTGATGGGTATATCAATCTATCATTTGATAAAGCAATCCAATGTTGAATTCTTCAAACGATCATTCAAAATTGCAACCATAATTGCATTGCTTTCTATAGTAGGAGTGATTCTGGTTGGTCATCAACAAGCGCAACTCATGGTCAAGCAGCAGCCAATGAAAATGGCAGCTGCTGAAGCGCTATGGGATTCTGAAGATCCTGCATCATTGTCATTATTAACAATATCAAATGAAGAAACTGGTGAGTCCAGTGTAGATGTCCGCATTCCCGGAGCACTCTCCTTTCTGGCTTACAATAAATTTACCGGTGAAGTCACGGGAATAAATGAGTTGCAAGAACAATTTACTGCACAATATGGTCCCGGGAATTACATTCCAAGCGTATTTATGAATTACTGGAGTTTTAGAATAATGGTGGGGCTTGGATTCTTGATGGCTTTGCTGGCAGTTGTCGGGTTGATTGTCTGGTTACGCTTAAAATTTAATATCAAATCACGCTGGTGGTATTTATTGACTGCCGCCATTTTCCTACCATATCTTGCCAACACAACCGGCTGGTTATTGACCGAGCTTGGACGGCAGCCATGGGTGGTATATGGATTATTGAAAACTGCGGATGCAGTTAGCCCGAATGTTTCTGCTGGAATGGTATTGACCAGTCTTATAGTTTTCACTCTTCTTTATGGCGTTTTAATCGTCGTGGATGTTTATATGCTGGTCAAATTCGCCAAAACTGGTCCTGTAAATGAGCATGAATTATCAGGTAATCAGGTTACAACTGCTTAGGTGGTGGATACTATGAATCTTAATATACTCTGGTTCGTTTTAATCGCAGTTTTATACACAGGATTTTTTATCCTGGAGGGCTTTGACTTTGGTGTTGGAATTCTACTGCCATTCGTAGGAAAAAATGATATTGAAAAAAGGGTAGTGGTCAACACGATTGGTCCCGTTTGGGATGCCAATGAAGTTTGGCTTGTCCTTGCCGGTGGGGCGACTTTTGCAGCTTTTCCGCAGTGGTATGCAACTTTATTTTCAGGTTTTTATCTGCCTTTACTTCTCGTATTAGTTGCTCTGATTCTCAGAGGTGTTTCATTCGAATTTCGAAGTAAATTTGAAAATGCCAAGTGGCGTTCCGCGTGGGATACTTGTACATTTGTTGGCAGCTTACTGCCCCCATTGCTATTTGGTATTGCTTTTTCGAATATCTTAAAGGGTGTCCCAATCGATGGGAATATGATGTACACAGGCGGTTTTTTCAACTTATTAAATGCTTATGCATTAATTGGTGGATTAACTTTCCTCGGTATTTCCATTCTATTAGGAGCTCTGTTCTTGGACTTGAAGACCTCCGATACTATTCAAATTAGAGCTAAATCAATCGCCAGCACTCTGTGGATTCCAATCATTGTCCTTCTTGGAATATTCCTGGTAATGACCATCCGTATAACTAATACGACTCCTGAGATCCTGGCGATCATTTTAGGAGTAGTTACTCTTGTTGCTGCATTTTTTGGATATTTCGTATATCGGATGAATCGTGGAGGATTATCCTTCGGGCTGCTGGTACTTGCCAGTGCAGGGAATACGGCTACAATTTTCGCTGCATTATTTCCTAACGTGATGGTATCCAGTACAAATCCGGAATGGTCACTTACCATTATCAATGCTGCTTCTTCACAAAATACTCTTTCAATCATGTCGATAGTCACCCTCATTTTCCTTCCAATCGCGTTAGCCTATCAAGGCTGGAATTACTGGGTCTTCCGGAAAAGGTTAACAACCAAGGTCGAAGATTTGCACTATTAGACCCAAGAAGAAACTAATGCTTTTAGATGGAAATTTGTTACGCCAGGCACGCTCTCATCGCCTGGCGTTTCTTTTTACCATCATCGCAGGAATCATGTGTGGTAGTTTTGTCATTCTACAAGCAAAATTCTTTGCCGAACTGATCAATGCGGTTTATATTAATAAAATACCAGTCAAAGTTCTATATATCCCCATCCTTCTACTAATCATCATCCTGCTATTAAGGGCTGCTTCACAATTCTACACAGATCTTTTGTCTGCAAGGTTAGGACTAGTAATTAAGGAACAAATCCGGCTGGCAATCATCCAAAAGATCAACCGCCTGGGACCAGTCTATACCAGCGGCGAGAAAAGCGGAGAACTATCCACATTATTAACTGATGGGATTGAAGCCCTGGATCCGTATTTCAGCCAATACATTCCACAATTGATATTGGCTGCTTTTATCCCGATCATCATAGTTGTGAGTATTTTTCCATCCGATAATCTAAGTTTTGTAATTCTTCTAATAACAGCGCCTTTACTGCCGTTATTTATGTACCTGTTGGGATCTTTATCGGAACGAAGTACTCAAAGGCAATGGAAGCAACTATTGAAGTTGGGATCCTTTTTTTATGACACAATCAAGGGATTGCAATTATTAAAAAGTATCAATCAAAGCCAGAATCGCGGAATCGAGATCCAGAAAAATAATTCAGAGTATCAGCTCTTGACCATGAATGTTCTGAAACTCACATTCTTATCAGCCTTTGTCCTGGAATTTATCGCCACCATCAGTACAGCCATCATTGCGGTGGAAATAGGCTTACGGCTTTTGTCAGGATCTTTGAATTTTGCCACTGCTTTATTTATTCTGTTGCTTACACCTGAATACTACTTACCACTCAGGCAGTTAGGTGTTAAATTCCATGCGGGTATGTCGGGAAGAGCTGCATCAATAAAGATATTTGCAATATTATCTGAAAATGATTTTGTTGCCGAACCAGTCAAGAATACCGGAATGGGTGTTATCTCCACTGATGATAGGATCATCGTAGACAAGATATCTGATTACTTTCCGGTATCGTTCCAAAATATGGGGGCAAAATACCCTGGGACAGATGAATATGTACTCAAGGATATTTCCTTTAACATCAATCGGTTTGATCAAATAGCATTGGTCGGTAAAAGCGGGGTCGGAAAAACATCTTTATCCTATGTCTTCATGCGCCTGCTCATGAATTTTGAAGGGAGCATACTTTTTGGTCGAAGCTCCATTCATGATATTCCCGACGAAGAATTTCGCAATCTGATCTCATGGGTGCCCCAATCTCCATACCTGTTTTCAGGAAGTATCCTCGAAAACATCTGTCTATTCCAACCCAATCCAGATGGATCCAGAATTATGTCAGCAATAATAAAAGCAAGGTTGGAGAGTTTTATCCGTCAGCTTCCACAAGGATATGATACCCAGGTTGGTGAACGTGGAAGCCAAATCAGCACAGGCCAAGCCCAAAGACTGGCAATCGCCAGAGCCTTTTACCGAAATACTCCCATCCTGGTAATGGACGAACCAACCTCATCCGTAGATCCTGAAACCGAATCAGCATTGATCGAATCCTTAGCAGAATTAAGAAAAGAAAAAACAGTGTTATTGATTGCTCATCGATTATCAACAATAATATCAAGCGATCAAATAATAGTTTTGGAGGACGGCAGGATTAAGGAAAAAGGGAATCATGAGGAATTAATGGCACAATGTAAAGACTATTACCAACTCTTTACAGGAGTGGCTGGTGGATAGAAAAAAGTTCGTTCGATTTATTCTGCGATTATTATTCCCTGTTTTATGGCAGGCAGTATTTGCCATCCTACTGGGATGTATAACCATCCTTTCCGGTATGGGATTGATCGCAACGAGCATGTACTTAATTAGTTATGCAGCGCTGCAGCCTTCCATATCTGAACTGCAAGTCGCAATAATTGTTGTCCGATTTTTTGGCCTTTCAAGGAGTATATTCAGGTATTTGGAAAGGATCAGCAGTCACTCGACCAATCTAAGCATGGTTTCCGGGTTGCGGGTATGGTTCTATATGAAAATTGAAGCATTAGTACCAGCAAAGACAAGTTCTTACCAAAGTGGCGATATCACGACTAGGGTAATGCAAGATATTGATATATTGGATCAATTCTTTATTAGGGTTATTGCCCCACCTTTGGTTGCATTTGTAGTTATCATTGTCCTGTCCCTTTTCATATTTACCATTAATATCCGGTTGGGATGGATCACTTTTTGTAGCCTGACAGTATTGGGATTAATCATATTCCTGTCATCAAGAATTATCCATAAAAAAACCCTGAATACTTTTTCAACAAGCAGGGAGAAACTTTATTCATTAATGTCCAACCTTGTGGAAGGGATTGCGGATATACGGATCAATGGAAAAGCAGGAATTTTTCGAAATCTTTATGATCACAGGGTAGATGATTTCACCAGAGTCCAAAATAAATCAATTTTGGGGAATGCCTTTCTAAATGCGTTAATTCCATTGGCAAGTGGGATCGGTATGCTCATTGTATTCATTGCAGCTGCTCAGTCAGCCCAAATTCAATTAATTGACTCAAAGTTAATCGGGGTGACGGCATTACTGGTAATGGCTGGTTATGAGGTGTTTCAGTCATTCCCACAATTGGGATCCACCGTGGTTCGATCCGAACAGGCAGTATCCCGATTGTTTGAGATCGTAGACCAGGTACCGCATATTAACTACCCCGAAAACCCACAGAGTATCGAGCGTTTTCATTCGTTGGATATTGATCATTTAGATTTTCATTATCCAGGTTCAAATTTACTGATATTTGATGGGTTTTCGCTCCACCTGGAAGCCGGAAAAAAGATGGCATTGGTTGGCCCGAGTGGTGTGGGGAAGACAAGCTTGAAAAACATTCTGCTCAGATTCTGGGAATATTCTTCCGGTAGTATACACATAAATGGGATCGACCTTCGGCAGTTATCACAAACTGATATTAGAAACCTCATCCGCACTAGTTCACAAAAGCCATTTTTTTTCCCGACATCGATTCTGGAAAACCTAAGATTAGCCAGCCCTGATTCATCGCGGGAAGAAATGGGGGAGGCGTTATCTGCTTCGCAATGCATGGAATGGGTTTCTGCACTGCCGGCGGGGTTGGATGCCCTTATTGGAAATAGGGGAATGCTGCTAAGCGAGGGACAGAGGCAAAGATTGGACATCGCCAGAACATTAATCTCTGGATCAGATTTATACATCCTGGATGAGCCTTTTGCAGGTATTGATACTATTACTGAATGGAATATGAATCGATCCATATTAAAATACACCCAAAGAAAAACTTTATTAATGATCACACATCATTTAACGGATTTGGAAATGTATGATGAAATACTTTTCCTAAAAGATGGAAAGATCCTTGAAAAAGGTTCCCATGACGAATTAATAAGATTGTCAGGAGAATATTCACGGATGTATAAAATACAAAAAAGTATTTTTATGTAAGAACATTTTTCTGAAGTATGTATAGGACAATTGTTAGTTTTATCTGATAGTTGACTTATTTATCGTTGACGATGCACCGATTCACTGCTATTATAATTTTGCGATGAAGAACAATGAAACCTGGATAAATAAGATTTCCCGGACACTTAGAAGGGAAGCACGGTGGTTGATGCCCGGAATCGGCGTAAAACGCTGGGTGTTGATCATCCTGGTTGGCGTTACCTCGCTTGCGCTCGGGATCGCCTTTATGCTCATTAATATCTATCGAACTGTTCCCGAATCGTTTGTTTCTACAGTCATTGCATTCGTTTCCCTTCAATTCTTAAACAGGTTATTGCGCGCTTTTATTTTCGGAATCATTGGTTTACTTTTGGTTGTTTATGGTTTCTGGGGATTAAACCGCTCATTATTGAGGCCATTCATTCAACCTGGTAAAGCGATCATTGATACCGTTTCGGCCTTTTATAAAAAAG
>CAYLUZ010000015.1:0-22310 GCA_964387025.1 uncultured Leptolinea sp.
CATAACCCACACCTCGAGCTGTGTGGATCAATTGTTGTTCATCTCCTACAACCAGTTTTTGCCTTAAGTAGCGAATATATACATCCAAGACATTAGATTCTCCGCCAAAGTCATAACCCCATACCCTGTCAAATATTACCTCTCTGGTAAGCACCTGTCTGGGGTGCCGTAAAAATAACTCAAGGAGATCATATTCCTTTGCTGTCAATTGGATCTCTCTTCCATTACGAGTGGCTAAGCGGGAAGAAGTGTCCAGAGAAAGATCTGCAAAAGTTAAAACAGGGATTCTTTCAGGCTGAGTTCTACGTAGGAGTGCGCGTATCCTGGCTAGTAGTTCATCCAATTCAAATGGTTTAACAAGGTAATCATCTGCGCCTGCATCCAAACCTTGAACACGATCGCGAATAGTATCCTTGGCAGTCAACATCAGTATTGGAATAGGTCCGGCAGACCTTAAACGGCGACAAACTTCCAGACCATCCATACCAGGAAGCATCCAATCTAAAATGATCAAATCCGGGTGCAATTCCCTTGATTTTAGCAGACCTTCCTGCCCATCTACTGCTGTATCCACCTGATATGATTCGAAAGATAAACCCCGCCTCAAAATACGGAGGATTGCTTCATCGTCTTCAATTATCAAAATATGTTCTTTCATAGCCTCACCTTTATCTGTAACTATATCTTAATGATTAAGGTACCCTTCGTCAAGCAGATAACAATACATGTACTTTTCGGTTAAATACTGATCAGGGTACTCCACATGAGTACCCTGGTCAGTATTTTATTCTTTGTTATTTTATTTGACTTTAATGATGCGGGATTGACTGGATTCAGATTTAGGAATTTCTACAACCAGAATGCCATCAGTCAATTTTGCAGAGATTTTTTCGGCATCGATTGCACTCGGTAGTTTGAATGATCTTTTAAAAGAACCGCTTGGTCTTTCGGATACTAGGTAGGTTCCGTCTTCTTCCCTTTCATAATTCAAATTACCTTCCACTGTTAAGACTTCCTGTTCAAGTGAAATTGTTATGTCATCTGCTTTCAAACCTGGAACAAGAGCGCTTAGGACGAATATATCCGAATTCTCTTTGATATCCACCGGTACAAACGAAAATTCATTCCGTTCGTCCATCCAGCGAAGTCTTTCAGGGAGGGATGTCGAGGCCAAATGGGGCCTAAAATTATGAGGTGCAATATAGTATCGCATTTTTTCTCCTTATACCATTTCGGTATGATTTATTTGTTTGATGATCTTATAATATCTTCCAGATATAAGAGATGTATTATCAAAATATCAGAACTTTATTAACTTCTGGCAGGCAGGTATAATCTGAGCAAAATTCATATGACAAAAAATAAGATCTTCGTCTTGCTGATTGTAAGCGCTATTCTTATAGGATTACTTATTACAGGTTTCTTGCGTTACCGCTCAATCATTACCCGAAATGTCCGGGTTCGATTATGGATTAATCACCCTGAACAATACTCTGAATGGTCTGTCACTGCACTGGAAAGGTGTGGAGATGCTCCATTCATACTACCGACCAATGGGTTTATCGGTTATTTATGGGACGACTCATTTAAACTTGGACACCGCCACCAGGGGATTGATATCTTTGGAGGAAATGAACCCGGTTTGGTACCTGTCTATTCAGCTTCAGATGGATACCTTACCAGGCAGGCTGATTGGAAATCGAGCCTAATTATTCGTATTCCGGAAGATCCAATCCATCCTGGCCACCAGATTTGGATTTATTACACACATATCGCGGATCAAGAAGGACGATCGTTTATCGCAACTGATTTTCCTCCAGGCACCACTGAAAAATTTGTAGAAGCAGGGAAATTTCTCGGTTACCAGGGTAATTATTCGGGTGACCCACAATACCCGGTTGGTGTGCATCTGCATTTTTCAATTGTTAAGGATAATAACCAAGGAAAATACCTGAATGAATTAGACATTCAAAACACCCTCGATCCTTCCCCTTACCTAGGATTAATTTTGAATGCTCAAAATTCACCTAGTGAACCGCCTGTTTGCCATTAATAAATATGTAATAATTAAATCAAGTGTTTATTAGTTTTAAATACTATAATTTGTAGTTATTAGGTTATAAGTAAAGAATTATCCTAACAATATTCCACGGAAGGAATATATGCTTTCATACCGGGAAATTGCTACTGCTTTTATCAATTTACAAATACCTTATGATTCCCCGGTTATAGTGCATGGTTCGCTTTCCTCGTTCGGAGAAGTACGAGGTGGTGCTGAAACAATCATCGGGGCTCTAATTGCTATGTCTCACCAGGTAATGTTTCCATCTTTTACTTATAAAACAATGATCATTCCGAATGATGGTCCTCAAGATAATGGGATGGCTTATGGAAGTAACCCTGATTTGAACCTGATGGCGGAAATCTATAACCCTGAAATGCCGGTAGATCCGCTCATTGGAGTACTTGCTGAAAGATTTCGCCAAATGTCAAAGGTTGTACGGTCATCTCACCCAATATTATCGTTTGCCGCGATGAATATGGGAAAAGCCGTTCAAGCTCAATCATTAATGGATCCTTTTGCTCCAATTTGGCAATTAAGCAATTCCAAGGGATGGATTTTACTATTAGGTGTGGATCACACCGTCAATACGTCCATTCATTATGCAGAAAAACTGGCAGGCAGACGGCAATTCGTGCGTTGGGCATTAACAGATGAAGGAATTGTCGAATGCCCCGGGTTTCCTGGCTGTTCTGATGGGTTTAATAAGATCGCACCTATGCTTGAAAGTGTCATCAGAAATGCCACCCTTGATAATTGTTTGATCCAGGCAATCCCGCTAAACTTTCTAATCCATGCAGTGAAATCCGCGATTGTAGAGGATCCTTTATCCTTCCTGTGTGACCGCGTGGATTGTGATCGGTGCGAAGCTATTCGTATGTATCCAATGACACCTCAACCGGAATCGATCCAACAATAAAATGAGCAATAATTTCTTTATCCTCGCAACCATCCATTTTTATGGCATCATTAATTTTGACTTTCATGGCTATGTATTATTATCAGGAAAATGTAGTAAGAATTGATTTTGGACTGAATACTTCAAAATTGATATATTAAAGATATTGATTAAAACATTTTTATTATTATGAAAAATGATGTAAAGTATTAATAATCTAAAAATCTTATGACAGAGAATAATCCTAAAACCTCCCTCGAATTGCTTTATAGCATTAGCCGGGAATTGGCTAATGAGATAGAACTTCATCCCCTTCTAAAGAAGATTCTTACTCTTTCTATTCACAATGTCGGAGCAGAACGTGGAAGTATCGTAATTTTAAATGAGAGCGGTAGGCCGGTTGATGCCGCCATTATTTATGGCGAGAAAATTTATACCCATACTGTTCAGCAGTTGCGTGAAACCGTTGAAAAAGGTATGGCAGGCTGGGTTGTCAGACATCATAAAGCTGTCCTTGTAAACGATACGAGGCAGGATACACGTTGGCTCCGACGTCCGGACGATGAAACCAATCGAAGCGGATCAAAAAGTGCACTTTGTGTCCCATTATTAGCTCACCAGAAGCTTGTTGGGGTTCTTACAGTTGTTCACCCGCAAATTGGCTTCTTCAATGCTGATCATATGAGCCTGCTTCAATCCATTGGGGATATTTCTGGAATCGCTTCTTTGAATGCACGTTTGTATGCAGAAAGTGATAAACGTGCTAGAGTGATGACTGCCTTGATCGATAATGCGATCGCCATAAACTCATCCTTGCACTTGAACGAAGTGCTTCAGCGCTTGCTTGAGCACACCAAAGAAGCACTTCAAGTCGAAGTTGTTGCTTTTGGGTTGGTGGATACGGTCCTCAAAGAACTTGAGATTCGAGCAGCAACTGGTGAAAATGCGGTTAAATTAGTAGGAACCCGCGTTCCATTGGGAAAAGGAATTGCTGGTCGGGTTGCAATTGATGGAAAAGCAATTATTGCCAATGAAGCCTTTCTTGAAGATGCAGACCGCATTCCCGGTTTTGAAATTGAATCATTTGCCTGTGCACCTCTAAGAGCTGAAGCAAAAATTATTGGAGTACTTGAGGCGATCAACCCGAAATCTGAAGGATTTGAGCAGGAATCGTTGATCTTATTAAATGCTTTTGGTAGTCTGGCTGGAACAGCCGTGCGGAATGCGCAATTATTCGAACAAATACAGGCTACCAATCTACGGTATATGGAATTATTTGAAGATAATATTGATCCGATCCTGATTACCAACCTGGAAGGAAAGATCATCGAAGCCAACCGGCAATCCAGTAGAGTCACTAAATATAATTCCGCCCAATTACAGGATAAAAATATTCAAGAAGTTCATACACTTAATAATGAAAAGCTTGGCGAAAACTATAATAACTTGCCTTCTTCCGGAGCTATTACCTATGAATCCGATATCAGAACACAGGATGGGCGGGAAATACCTGTGCAGGTATATGCCAGAAGAATCGAATATTATGGAGCGAATAGTATTCAATGGATATTACGGGATATTTCTGAGAGGGTGGATCTTGATTCCCTCCGTAATGACTTGATAGCGATGATATACCATGATCTTAGATCGCCATTGGCCAACGTCACTGCCAGTTTGGATATACTTTCATCACTCGAGAACGGAGAAAATGCCGAGACAACGGCAAGCCTGCTGAATATTGCAATGAGATCATCTGACCGGATCCAGAGATTGCTCAATTCACTACTTGACACCTATCGACTGGAAGCCGGGCAATCGATTGTTAACTTAAAAGATGTCAATCCAAATACTCTGATCAAAGAAGTGGTTGATATCATTCAACCTACCCTAGAATCAAAATCTCAACAACTGGCATTAAAGATCCAAACAAATCTGGAAACTATTAGTGTTGATCCTGATATGATCCGTCGAGTTTTTGTTAACCTCGCTGAGAATGCGTCGAAATTTTCGTCAGTTTCCGCTAATATCGAAATCGGGGCAAAGACCATTGACGGAGCTATCCAATTCTGGGTTATGGACGATGGACCCGGCATTCCAGTGGAAGATCAGGAAAGAGTCTTTGAAAAATTCTCTCGATTAAAGATGTCTGGTTCAGCTAAAGGTATGGGGTTGGGATTAGCTTTTTGCCGTCTGGCAGTTGCTGGCCATGGTGGAAATATTTGGGTGGAAAGCACACAAGGAAAAGGAAGTTGTTTTTTCTTTAGCTTGCCAATTAAGGCAAATATAAACAGGTCGACTGAATTGAATAATAGATCGATGGAGAACTGATGCAGGAAATTTCTCAGGATATTTTTATTGAAACAACCTATTCTGGTACAACCCTTGGTGCGATCAATGCCCCGCACGGTTTAATCTTAATTGATGCTCCACTTAAATTGGATGACACACGTCTTTGGCGTTCTACTTTATTGAATTTAGGCGGTGGAATTGATCGTCTGCTGATCAATTTGGATGCTCACCCGGACCGTACCCTGGGTGTTCGTTCCATGGAATGTACAGTGGTTGGACATGAGAATATGGCTCAGGTATTTAGAAATCGGCCCAATACATTCAAAGCTCAAGGTTCAGAAACGGGTTCAGAATGGGAACAAGTGTCCAATCTGGGCAGCATTCGGTGGAATCCTCCTGAAATATCTTTTACGGATAGAGTAAATATTTATTGGGGTAGTAAACCGATTCTTCTCGAGACTCGGTCAGGACCAAATTCCGGATCAATTTGGGTGGTCATACCTGAAGATAAGGTGATTTTTCTTGGTGATCTGGTCGTCAATCAGCAGCCGCCTTTCTTAAGCTATGCTGCACTGGATGACTGGATGGATAATCTTCAATTATTGCTTACTCCCCCTTATCGTGAATTCTTTTTTGTTGGTGGTCGTAATGGGTTAGTCACCTATGAGGACATCCGGCGTCAGATCTTATTTCTTACAGAAATTAAAAAACGGGTGGAATATCTTAAGAGTTGCTCTGATCCTGTTGGTGAGATAGAAAGTATGCTTCCTGAACTCCTTAAATCCTTTACTTTTTCATCTGAAAAAACGGCGCAATATATGCAAAGACTACGATGGGGTTTAAACCACTTATATACACGCAGTTTCCGCACTTCCATTGTTGAACCTGAGGAGTAATTCCCGTTATGAGATCAATTGAATATAAACCAATATTCGAAGCCACTCGCGGAGATCTGGTGGAATCCATACATTCGGGCGCATTTGCAGTTGTAAACAACCAGGGAGACCTTTTAGCAAGCTGGGGAGATCCGGAATCGATAACATATCTGCGTTCTTCTGCCAAATCTTTCCAGGCGATCCCTTTTATGGAAAACAAGGGCGATGAATATTACGGTTTGACTGAAGAGGAAATTGCAGCTTTTTGTGCATCACATACTGGTACAAATGAGCATGTAGCCATCATCACCAGGATGCACCAGAAAATGGGGCTTGATGAAAAGATGCTCCAATGCGGCACCCACACCCCTCAAAACAGTGAAACATGGATCGAAATGAGCAAACGAGGTGAAAAACCAACACCGATTCGGCATATGTGTTCAGGAAAACATACCGGGATGCTGGGATATGCCCGTATGATCGGGGCTGAAACAGATAATTATTTGTCAATGGATAATCCTGTCCAACAGGCCATTTTGAAATCCTTCTCTGAAATGACGAATACTCCTGAAGAAAGTATAGTTATCGGAATTGATGGATGCTCTGCGCCTAATTTCGCAGTTCCGTTGAAGAATGCAGCCTTTGCCTTCGCAAAGTTATGCCAGCCCGATGATCTTCCTTCCGCACGCGCATCTGCCTGTGAACGTCTGACTGCTGCCATGAGAAATCATCCCAATGTAATTGCCGGACCCGGAAAATTTGACACCCTCGTAATGGGTCTATCAAACCATAAAATTGTCTCCAAGGCTGGCGCTGAGGGGTACCAGTGCCTGGGGGTGATGCCTGGTGCGATAGAGCCGGGCTCTCCGGGGCTGGGTATCGCCTTGAAAATTGCAGATGGCGACTCTGAAGAACGCGCCCGCCCGCTTGTGTCTTTGGAAATCTTAAGGCAGCTTGGTGCTCTTTCCTCCGCAGAGTGTGAGGCATTAAAGAAGTTTGGTCCGAGGAAAATCTACAATTTTGCAAAACTTCAGATCGGTGAATACCGGCCGGCTTTTTCAAAAAATGATTAATGTCAACCCGGGAAACCGGGATTTCGCTATTGAAATTCATCGAAGATTATTGGCTCATTTCGGTGATCCACAGTGGCGCCTGGCACTTAGCCCGGTGGATGAACTGGTCTCTACGATCCTCTCACAGAATACAAATGATATAAACAGGGATCGGGCGTTCACTTCACTAAAACAACGATTTACTACCTGGGAAGAAGTGGAAACTGCCGAACCTCTAATGGTAATAGATGCGATCAGAATTGCCGGATTAGCCAACCAGAAAGGACCACGCATCCAAAAGGTTTTAGGGGATATTCACCGCGAACGGGGTGAATTGAGTCTTGATTTCCTGAAGGGGATGCCGCGGGACGAAGCCCGGCAGTGGTTGTTGAAATTCAAAGGGGTCGGACCAAAGACCGCTGCCATCGTGCTGCAGTTTTCTCTGGACATGCCGGCGTTCCCTGTTGACACACACATTTACCGTGTTACTGGCCGGTTGGGCTTGCGTCCTAAAATTATTGATGTTACATCGGCACACTTATATCTTGAAAACACATTTCCACCAGACACGTATTATGCTGCGCACTTGAATATTATCCGGTTGGGAAGGGAATTGTGCCATCCGTCAAAACCGGATTGTTTGAATTGTCCAGTAAATGACCTGTGTGCTTATATCAAAACCAACCCTATGAATTGATTTTTTAGGAATTATTCTGGAAATTTTGTAAGGAAATCCATCAATTCTGGAGGAACCAATAGACCCAGATTTTCTTTTAAATACGAAATATCCACCCACTTGACCTTGATCTCGGTACCGTCACTTTCGTGACCCAGAAAATTCAATTTGGAATAAATTTCGATGTTGGTAAATCTGCCCGAATAAACCAGGATTATTTCGTGGCCTGGTTCGCCCCTGAGCATAAACCTGCTCTCGATCAAACCTAGATAACGGGTGTTTTCGATTTGATATCCGATCTCTTCTTTGATTTCACGCTGCAACGCTTCAGCACCGGTTTCTCCGAACTTAATTCCCCCACCCAGCGGGCGATAGAAATACTTGTTCTTCACCTGGTCGTAACCTTCAAATACCAGCAATCTCTGCTCGTGCAAAAAAATACCAATGGCTATCGGACGGATCTTATTTTTCTTCACTGAGTCAATTCTCAAGCTGTCCAAGCATGGACCAAGGTCCCGTACGGATGATGTTTACAGGCAGGAGTTTGCCCCGTAATTCTATCCCGGATTCAACAAAGACAAGCTTATTCGTTTCAGTTCTACCTCTCCAGCGGTTCTTCACTTTCTCTTCGAACAATACCGGCACTTTCCTGTCCAGGTAGGCGGCATGGATCTCAGCGACAATACGCTCCTGTTGTTCTTCCAATAGCCTGAAACGGCTCACCTTTTCCTTTTCTGGAACATCGTCGCGCATCTGGCGGGTAGCAACAGTGTTCGGTCGTGGAGAATACCTGGCCAGGTGGATCACATCCAACCGTAATTCTTCCAGTAGGTCAAAGGTGTTTTGGAACTGCTTTTCTGTTTCCCCCGGAAAACCCACAATGATGTCAGTCGCTATGGATACACCGGGTATCTTCTCCCGAATCCGCCTGATTAATTGACGGTAATCCTCAGAGGTATATCCCCGGTGCATGTTTTGTAATAAATCATCATCACCTGACTGGACAGGCACTTCAATATGCGGACAAATTTTGGGGAGGCTGGCGACAGTATCCAATAAATCATCTGTCATCCAGTTTGGATGGGAGGTCAGAAAACGGATCCTCTCCAACCCTTCGATCTCATGCATTTCACGTAATAACGCCGGGAGGTCTTGCCCTGGTGGTAGATCCTTGCCATAACGGTCCACGATCTGCCCCAACAGGGTGATCTCCTTGACGCCGTTAGCTGCAAGATTTTTTGCCTCATGCAGAACTTGATCAAATGGGCGGCTTTCTTCTACTCCCCTTTTGTAGGGGATCACACAGTATGTACAGGCATGTGAACAACCCAGGACAACAGGCAGGAATGCAGTGACCTGGTCAGAATGGTCGTAACCGGGCATTGGATACTCTTCATCCATGATCGCAAAACGATCTGAGGTTTCCTGGTCTATTGATTTTTGATGATTCTTTTGCAGTAAATATTCTATGAGTGGTCCCGGATCTGATGGTGGAGAGAATACATCCACATAAGGGAACTTCTTTTGTAAAACCGGATTACTCTTCACACCGACAAGGCAGCCCATCAGATTGATCACCAGGTTTGGATTAGTATTTTTAAGCGGCCTGATGGAGGTTAATCTTCCATATGCTTTGTTTTCGGCAGATTGCCGGACTACGCAGGTGTTCAGAACAATCACATCTGCTTCTTCAGGTGAACGAACAGAGTCATACCCCAACTGTTCCAGGGCAGATGATACCCTATGGGAATCTGCCACATTCATCTGGCAGCCTTCGGTCCAAATATGATATTTCATGGCGTACATTATATCAGATGGAAATCATACCTAATTTATCTGATTTGCAAATTTCCCATTTTTAGGCATGGTACAATTACGCGCATGTTGCATAAAAAATGGTTTCAAGTGCTTTCCGGGATGGTCTTTGCATTGGCGATGATCATCATCATGTATTTTATTCCCCCAATTCACGAGCGACTTAGCTGGCGGGTGGAGCTGGCTTCGGTCTACATGCGCGGGGTATTGAATCCGATTCACGCAGTTTCTACTCCATTGTATGTACCTGAAGATTTTGCTACGAGGACTCCAGAACCTGCGAATTTGTTTTCACCTACACCCACACCGCTTATTTCTTTAACCCCATTACCGCCAACTGCCACACCCACTGCTTTACCCGCGTCCGCATCTCTTCAAGCCCCAAAATTTGAGCAGCAGACGATGAATAATTGCGGACCTGCCTCTTTATCCGAATATTTAAGATATTACGGTTGGGATGGCAATCAGCAGAGTATAGCGGATGTATTAAAACCCAAGCCAGAAGATCGTAACGTGAATGTGGAAGAACTCGTATATTTCGTCAGGAATTATGCCGGATGGTTGAATATTGAATACAGGGTTGGGGGTAATATATCCATTCTTAAAACCCTGATCGCCAATGGAATACCGGTCATGATCGAAGAGTCATTCCATTCTGACAAAAAATACTGGCCGACAGATGATCTTTGGGCGGGTCATTATCTATTTATAAATGGATATAACAACGCAACTCAGTCTTTTATTGCCCAGGATACTTACTATGGTGCTGACATGGTGGTAGGCTATAGCGAGCTGGAAAAGAATTGGCAATCTTTTAACCATGTGTTTGTGATGATCTATCCCCCCGATAAAGAAGAAATTGTGAAATCGATCCTTGGCGATGACTGGGATGTAGATAAAAACAGGCAACGTGCATTGGATGATGCACTCAAAGCTACGATTCGAGAACCATCCAACTCATACAACTGGTTTAACCTGGGTTCAAATTTTGTGTATTTTGATCGCTACGGTGAAGCAGCCACTGCGTATGATAAAGCCAGGAATTTAGGATTACCACAGAGAATGCTCAGGTATCAGTTTGGTCCATTCATCGCCTATTTCAACTCGCTTCGGACAGATGATCTTGAGGCATTAGCCAAAGATGCCATTAATGTCACTCCCAATTCCGAGGAGGCCCGACTGTGGATGGGATGGGCGCACTATCGGCAGGGAGATAAAGAAGCTGCCCATTCAGAATTCATGAAAGCATATACTTTGAATGAACGATACGTGGACGCTCAATACGCGCTTGATTTTCTAGCCTCAAATTGATGCATATATTTTATAAAACCATATCCTGGGTTAGGTAGTCGAATCATTTAGCTCAATTTTATACCCGGAAATAATCGGTTATTTGAAGATCCATTTCTTTCCATATCTTTTTTTCGCTGGCTTGATTTTTCTTTTCCCCATCCTTATCATATCCATGGTGAAAGGAAAACCAATATCCCGCCTGGTCATTTATTCGATGATGTGGGTGTATCTTCTGCTGGTTGGTGGATTGACTATTTTTCCAATTCCTTATACTGGAGATATTCTTACTATAAAACCACTTGATCAGTTAGGATTGGTTCTTTCAAGAATAAATTGGATACCATTCCATAATTTAAATTGGTATAACGAAAAAATCCTGCTTACTGAATATTAAAATAACATTCTCCTAACGATTCCATTTGGTATTCTCATCAACTTCTTTGCTAAACTCAGTAGGAAAACCATCTTCTGGGTTTTAATAGCCAGTGGTCTGGCCATTGAAACCTCACAATTCATCATGTCCCTGTTCTTTGGACCCTATAGAACAGTGGATATTAATGATGTGATCTTTAATTCATTGGGATCTTTGATCGGGCTTTTAATATATATTACTGCTGCTTGGATTGTCCATAAACCGGGAAAACCAACCCAACAGTAAAAAGAGATTACACAGGTCGATTTTTTGTGTCATCTAAAGTACTAAACATTTTTTCCAAATCCATTACATCCACAACCAGCGGTCCTGAACTCATCCCAAACACCGAAGATGCAGTCTTGATTACATATGGAAATAACCTGGTTCGTTGAAATAAATCCCCAATCACCTGTAATGCCATGATTGAATGCGGGGGTGGTACTATGACGAATTTCTCCCTTTGCAGTTCTTCATCTGTTAGTTTCACTTTAGCAAACATTGAGTTTAATCTCTTATGAATATCTTCCTCGGTGGAGGTCTCGACCGGAATCATAATCTGTTCCGTGATCTTTAGCGACGTAAGCGAGTTGAATTGATCAAATTGAATATCGCGCAGTTTTTGACCAAAATTAAGCAAAATCATAGTGGTTTATCCTCAGTGATTAATATTTATGCAAGTCTATACTTATATCACGGCAGCCAGGAGCCGTTTGATCTGACTTGTATGGTCTCTTTCATGCCAGCAGACCCTGCGTACGACTTTACGAGGGCTCCATATCTCTCCATCTTTTCCCACGACCTGGTTCAGGTCAATAAAATCAGGCAGTACATGAGCCAGGTTGCCCCTTTCCTCCAGTAACCGTTCGAACGCATCATCCGAAAGCTGATCTTGTGGATGAGTCCTTCCAAGCCGGTCCAACAGCCACCATTCAGACCGTCCAATATGTGCAATGATCTCTCGAATGGTCCACTCCCCTTCAATAATAGTTTTATCCATTGTGTATTCATCAATTTTTGATATCGTTTCGACCAATTCCTGCCTCGTCCAGGAGATTATTTGCAGCACATGTTCAACATCGATCTGTGTAAGCGGTTTCCAATCTGTCTTGAACCATGCCTTGATCAATCTCCCTCCCTCTGTCACCTGGTTAAATTGCTTATCAATAAAATAATCATCGAAGACATCCACCAGTTTGATATCAATTTCCTCGGGTGCAAACCATGCAGTCTTAGTATGCGATTCCATCCATTCAATATATTCAGGTATTGCTCTGGCCATTGCTACCACAGCGGATTGTCCGTCCGGACCGAGGGCAAAGCAACCAAAATGCTCTAGCGACCAGGCAATGGATCGTCCTTCATTGAAATTCTCTACGCCGATAAGTACCTTCATAATCACCTCCCGGATTAACCAATGGTGGATTAATTTTTCTTCAACCTAAACTCTTGATCTGATAAAATCCTCTGAACTTCCCTTACTGCATTCCAAGCACATTCAAATTCGCCAGCAGCCAGACCTATTTCCTTAAATTCATCCTCATCCAATAGCATGGATTCCCCGTGATAATGGACCAACAGGTCCAAAGCCAAATCCTGGTAGGATATCTTCCAGCGGTTTACTACAGGCGGCCTGGTGATATTGCAGTACCAACCTTTAAGCAAGCCATCATCGCGATCATATATTTCATAAATGTTATACCATTTCAAACGGTAATAAGCTTCAAGAAACAGGTCATCCTTTCTTAATAACATACCATTAAAAACAAAATCGTCCTTTGTAAACCTGGCTTTTACAACCACTTTCTCCCGGTCGCGTTGGATGACTTCTCCGGGGTAATTCCAAACTTCTTTACCATTATGGTCCAACTTATGTATGGTGATCGAATCCAAAGTCATTTCTCCTGCACTAAACTGATATTGGCCGGTTCGATCGCCAATTGTATCATTTCACCTTTTTTGAATTGTTGTTCAAGTACAAAATTCATTTTAACCCTATTTATCTCAACAGTCGTTTTATAACCATTTTCACTAAATAGCACATCTTCGACCTTTACAATGAAAGCATTATTATTCTTTGGGTTTTCAGTTACTTTTGATCCAAATGCTTTTCTCAGGACGATGAAAACCTTGCAAGATTCCCGGACAGAATATCTTTTCAATATTAGTGGATCCATTTCAAAGCTGCCAATTGAAGTCTCCACAACCGGGGGTTGTGTGCCTATCACTTTACCGAAGAGTTGGTTCGTCAACCCCAGGAAATTCGCCACCTGCAGGGACGAAGGATAATTATAGACGTCTTGCGGTGTCCCGGTTTGAAGGAATACTCCGCCCTCGAGAATGGATAATCGATCACCGATCGTAAAAGCTTCCTCCTGGTCGTGAGTTACATAAATGGCAGGAGTGCCAAATTCACGTAATACGTCCCGTATTTCTTGCAGTAATTGTTTTCGTAGATTTCGATCGAGGGCTGCCAGAGGTTCGTCCAATAAGAGCAACCGCGGGCGGGAAGCCAGGGTGCGGGCGAGTGCCACCCGCTGCTGTTCTCCTCCGGATAAATCATGTATCCTCCGAGTCTCGTAACCGGGTAAATTAAATCGAATTAACGTATCGGCTACCTGGGAACGAATTTCCTTTTTTGAAAGCGTTTTGGTGTCCATTCCAAAAGCAATATTTTGTTCCACTGATAAATGCGGGAATAGCGCATAATCCTGAAACATAAATCCGAATTTTCGTTTATATGCAGGAATTTCCGAAATATCTTCATCATTCCAATAAACAGAACCTGATTCGGGTTTTTCCAATCCAGCAATTATTCTTAAGAGTGTACTCTTCCCACTGCCGGAAGCCCCCAGCAAGCAGACTGTCTCATCAGGGCGAACATTCAGATCCAGCCCAGATAACAATGGTTTGTTATCATACATCTTATAGATCTTGCTGATCGTTAGTCCATTCATCAATTCACCGTTTCTGGAGTTGTAAATATTGTTTTTTCAATGAAGACGATGCCTATTACACAAACCAGCATCAGGATGGTACTCATGGCCATTGCCTGGCCATAATTCAATCCTCCCGGCTGGGACAAAAATCGGAAGATTGCTATGGGGATGGTTGGAAAGTCTGGCCTCGATAAAAATGATGTTGCTCCAAATTCGCCTAGCGAAATCGTGAATGAGAAAACCAGGCTGGAGATCAAGGCACTTCTGATGATCGGCAGATCGATCGACCACATCACTTTCCAGGGAGATGCACCCAATATGGCTGCGCTTTGCCGGTAAGACACAGGAATGGAACTTACAGCCGGTATCAAACCTCTGACAACAAATGGCAAGGCAACTAAAGTATGCGCCATGGGAATCAGCCATTGAGATGCACCCCACAGGAATGGTGGTTTATTAAAGAAAATAATATATCCAAGTCCAAGCGTAACTGCAGAGGTTCCCAACGGGATCATTAATAATGTATCAAAAATACCTGAGCGACTTTTATTGCGCTTAAATCCATAGACGATCATTAATCCAAGTATGAGACTTAAGAAAGCAGTAATGACCCCGAATTTTACCGAATTCCAGATCGCAGTAACCGGGGGAATATAGAAATAATCCTGACGGGGATTAATTGATAATGCCTGATAATAATCCAGGGTAAAACCGCTTGATATGTCAACCCGCTCTCCTCTATCAGCATCCACCCTGATAAAGGATCTTGCAACCAGAGAAATCAGAGGAATGAGTATAAGCATCAATAAAATAATGACTATCGTCGAAACAAAAACCCTTTGGCTTACCCTTGTGGGTGACGTAGAATTAGCTTTTTCAGATGCCGGAACTAACGGAACCGGTCTTGAAGAAAAATACTGGTACACCAAAGTTAATACTAATGTGCATATCAGCTGGATAAATGCCAGAATGGATGCCAGAGGCAAGTTAAATAGAGCGATTGCCTGAGTAAATACTTCCACCTCCAGTGTTGCAAATCCAGGGCCTCCCAGTAAAAGTATTACGCCAAAGCTTGTAAAATCGAAGAGGAAAACCAGGATCATTGCTGCTGCAATGACGGGTCTCAGTAAAGGTAGGGTAATAAACCAGAAAGTCCTGAATGGATTTGCCCCCAGGGTATTTGCAGCAGCTTCCAACCTTGGATTAAGACCGCTCCAAGCGCTGCCCACCAGGCGGATGACGATCGTAAGGTTATAAAATACGTGGGCGAGGAGGATAGCAGAAAGGGTTCCCATGATGTGTATGGGAGGGGTACTTAAGTTTAGGAACTCTTGCAACAAAAGGTTAATCCAACCACGTGGACCGATAAATGCGTTTATTCCTGCTGCAACAACAACTGTCGGCAGGATAAAGGGAATGGCTGTTATCGTCCGGATAATACTTCGACCTTTAAATTGAACTTTATATAGAACATATGCTGCTGGTAATCCAAGCAGTAAAGTAAGAAATGTGGAAAGTAATGCCTGCCAAACAGTGAATCCTAATGATTTCGATACAATACTCCATATCTGTGAACTTGACTTGAGTAATATGATGCCAGAAAAGCTTTTATGAAAGATCTCATAGACTGGAAGAATGTAAAAAACAACCAGAAAGATCACTGGAATGGCTGCCAATATGAACCATCCCGGAAATTGGCTTAGCGAAAATCGGGGTTTGTGTAACTGATGCTTGGGCTTGATCATCGAAGGATCGCGGTTGTCCAATCGGCCAGCCATTTCTCACGGTTTTGGTTGATCTCGTTTATTCCCATTGTTGCAGGTTTCCCGGGTATCTGTATATTTTTTACAAATACTTCCGGAAGAGCGGCTTTAGAGTTCGCAGGAAAAACAAACATTTGCAGCGGGATATCTTCCTGTACAGATACGCTCAGCATAAAATCAATGAACTTTTCTGCCAGGTCCCTTTTTTGAGTCCCCTTAAGGATTCCAATAAATTCCACCTGTCGAAAACACATATCATCACCTGTCAATGAAGCAGTGGGAGAAGTATCGATTGGTGTTGATGCAAAAACAATTTCAGCTGCCGGGCTGGTACCATAAGAGACAACCATCGGCTGAGGACCTTTGCCGCTGGATGCACTGAAATTAGTGTAATAGGCTGTTTCCCAATCATTAACCACCACCAATCCATTGGCTTTTAATTTTATCCAGTAATCAAGATAATTTTCTGCTCCATATTTGGCTATCGTAGCCAGGAGGAAAGCCAACCCGGGCGAAGAGGTGGAAGGATTTTCCATCACCAGCAATCCCTTATATTCCGGTATTAACAGATCCTCCAGGGATTGTGGAACTGGTAAATTATTATCCGAAAAATATGCTTTATCAAAATTGATACAAACATCTCCATAATCCACCGGAATAGCTCTATTAGTTTTATCCATATGGTACTGTGCTGGAATATCAGCCAAAGCAGCAGGTGTATATTCTTCCAGTAGGTCATTTTCCAGTGCTCTCGAAAGGAATGAGTTATCGATTCCATAAATTACATCTGCCAGAGGATTATCTTTCGTAAGCAAAGCCTTATTTAAAACAGAACCTGCATCGCCAGCTTTTATAAATTCCATTTTCACATTCTGGGTTTTCTCGAAACCTTCAACAAGTGTGGCATTGATGGCAAATGAATCATGGACTAAAACTCTCAAATTTTGTGGTGTTCCATCCTGACTGGTGTGAGTGGATGATCCGATCCCGCAGGCATTCCCGATCATGGAAAAGATGATCAGGATTACAAAAGCTGTTGCACGCATAATAGATTTCCTTTCTTGAATTCAATAAGTGCATCATTGGAACACATCACATTACTTATTCCCCTTGACCGGTCAGGTAAAAGATCTTCATTTCTTAGTGGAAATTGCAAACCGGTTGTCGTCACCCCCAAAACCGGTTCTCCCCAGGGAATTAATGAGATAATATCACCTGTCTTTCCTTTGATTGTAGTTGGTGATTGTAAAAAAAATATATATTCGTTATTTGAAAATATTTTAATTTCCCTGTCTGCATAATGAGGATTGCCAAGCAATCCGATATTTGCCAGGGTATGGTCGATCCTTCCACCTAAAGCACCAAAGACAATAATCTTATCCCGGTTCTTTTTCAGGGCATAATCCAGAGCTAATTCAAAATCTGTCTGATCCTTTTCTCGCGGATATTGGTGAATTTCGACCCGTAGGTTCTTGCACCAAGCCAGATCTTGACCTGAGACGGAGTCTAGATCTCCTATCAGAATATCCGGGATCATATTTAATGCCCTGAGGTGCCTTATACCCCCATCGACAGCTATACTAAATCCACCGGCAGGAGGATACTCAACAAGTGATTTGTCTATATCAAAATCACCATTTAGAAAAATGTATGTATTTGGAATATCCATTAAAAACCTCCCCTGACCGGGGAGGTTGACGGTTTGTGGTATATAGATCTCCCTCCGCCGGCATTACCCGGATCAGGTTCATAGGGTCGAAAGTTTTGCACTTTCCTCTCAGCCTGGCGATTCAGGCTCCCCGGTATGTTATATCAATAATAATTCTTTAACAACTACCTGTCAAATACTGTATAAGTTATTGTACGAATTTTCGAATTCAGAGAAAATATATATTTTATTCGTGCGTCTTTGACAACATATCTTTTACTTTGGAGGTTAACGTTTCGATTGCAAAAGGCTTGGCAATGAAATTGACCCCTTTCCCAATTTGACCTGAAATTTCCAAGTCCTGGTCTCTTGCTGTTAAAAAAATAATAGGAATATTTTTTGTTACCGGATCTAAACCGATCTGGCGAGCCGCTTCATCCCCTTCCATACCCGGCATATGCAGGTCCATCAGAATTAAATCTGGCAGATCTTCTTTTGCCCGATTAACTGCTTCAAAACCATTTACTGCATAAATAGTTTCAAGCCCGGCCAATTTTAAAGTGAAGCCAACCAATTCTCGAATATCTTTTTCATCCTCTGCGATGAGTACTTTCTGCATATCACCCCATTATTCCAAAAATACGATCCGTTTTACACAATTTTTCAATCGAATGGAACTTTACTTATATTATAAATGCAATTCATATCCCCATTAGATCTACATTCACTTTCTATCACCTGGAATATTTTTCCACTTCCAACCCATGTCATATATTCTTTAATAAATCCAGTCAGGAAATGACATCCGTGATATTGTTTTGAAATCTCTTTAGTTTTGCTATGTATTATTAAATGGTATTCGAGATTGCTTTCAGAGAAAACAACTTGCTCATCATTTAACTTCCGGTAGAAATCTGTTAATATACCAAATCCTTTTATCGTTTTTTGCCTGGTAGGCAACAATTTCAATGCAGGTAGGAACAGACCAAGTTCTTCGCCCATTTGAGTGAGAAAATATCGAAATCCAGTCTGCCCTATTCGTTGTTCTACTCCCAGGGCTGATGGGTTACCCAGCATTTCTCCGAGCCGGGAATGTAACTTACCGATATTTGGATTGGAGGAGAATTGAGAATGATACAGTTCTGCAGTCTGTTTCTCACCCAATATTTCTAATATGGAATTATGTAACATCGAATTCCACTGAATGGAGATAAAAGTATTGACTTCACTTGTTACCAATTACCGCACCTCATGAAGGATTTCTAAATGTGAATATGAATTATAACTTGATTCTATTTCCGAAAATTTAAAGTTTTTCTAGTTTGCTATGGAGTTGGTGTGACTGAATTCATTGGTGGTGGAGTAATTGTTATGGTAGAAATGGCTGGCATGCTGGTCGGACAAAAAGTAGTCAGGCAGGTTGTGGGCTGTAGGGTGGGGGAAGGTGTAAAGGTTGGGCATTTGGATCCCTTGCAAGGATACAGGTATGATTTCGCTTCATCCACCCAAGCTTGCGGAACTTTCTCGTCTGGCATCGCTAAAAGTCTTTTCCAGGCATCGACAATTTTATTTCGATCGCCCATTGCCAGGGCTGCTTTTGCCTGGTAATAGATCACTTCTGCTTCCAAATTTGGATCGTCTCGTAAATTTTCCGCACGTAAAAACTGATCATATGCCGCTGTATTTTTGCCAAGATTAAGCGAGATTTTTGCACGATTGAAAACGGCTATAAACGAATTATCATTGATCTGCAATGCTTCAGTCAGGTCCTCATATGCTGGTCTGAGATTATTTAATTGTTGGTATGCTAATCCCCTTAATAAGTAAGGAGTAAAGCTGTTGGGGTCCGATTGGATTGATTGACTCATCCTCTCAATGGTTTGATCCACATCACCAATTGCCCAATATGCTACACCCAAAAACTCATTTGCACGTGCGTCTAATGGTTTTGGTGAATAGTCTGTATAAATTTTCAAGTATTCAATTGATCTTGAATGTTCACCATTAGCAATATAAGCAGAACCAAGTGCCAGGTATGATTGTAATAACGTCAGATCCATCTCATTCGCGATCTGAGCTTCTTTGAGGGCTGCCTCAGGTTCGTTCAGAGTAAGATAGATTTCGGATAACAAAGCGTGAGCCATAGGAGTGTTTGAATTGATCCGCAAAACCATTTCTAGGTCTGCCTGTGCTTCAGGTAATTGGTGCCGGCGAATATAGTATTTGGCTCGTTCCAAGAAAGCATCAGCATATGCCGGGTCGTTTTCAATTGCACGATTAATGTCATTAATGTATTTACTGGTTGGATATAGTTTGATATTCATCCTGGCTCGACCGAGATAGGCTGGTGCAAATTTAGGGTCAATATTTAATGCCTTCTCATAATTCAACATGGCAGGATTATTGCGGTTTTGTTGCTTGTCAGCTTCAGCCAGGTAATAATAAAAATCCGCATTGTCCGGATCTGCAGCAATAGCTTGATCGATATATTTTCTGAACGTTTCAAGGTCTCCCCGTTCATAAGCCCGCATCGCTAATAAGTATGCTTCAGATGAATGTGGTGTATTGATATATAACGGGGTGGGTGTATAAGTGGCTTCTAACAAATCCCATAAAGGAATGGGACCTTCCGAGGTTGGAATAATTGGAGCCACATAGCCGATAGGTGTTTTTGTGGGTAAATAGGTTGCAGATGGTTTCTGGGTAGGTCTTTTCAGAATCAGAGCTGGAGCTTGTCGCCTTAATAAATTCCAGGGGAATCCAGAGATCAAACTGACAGATAATACTAGAGCTAGAGCCAGTCCTATCCAAATAAATGGAGAAATCGGTTTTTTTCTAGGTGCAGATTTTTTTTCAGGCGGAGGCGGGGTGAATCTCCGTATATATTCCTGTTTCCAATCTCTTTTTTTTGATAATAGGTCATCTTCACGAAAGGGTTCGGGTTTTAATATACCATAAAAGATCAAACCTTTTTTTGCTATTTTATTGTTAGGGTCGATCTTTAATGCTTCCTGAAGGCAATATGTGATTTCCCGCGTTGTATCCACACTGACACTAAGCCACAACCAATACTCAATGTTCCGTGGATCTGCTTTAATCAACCTGCGTAAAATTTCACGTGCTTTTTTCTTATCATGCAAGCCAACAGCAGTTTGGGCTTCAAGAAGTAATGGGTCATCCGGCATTATTTAAGTCTAGCATACCAATTATCCTACTGCAAGTAATCCGACCTTTTCTATTTGGGTTTTGGTATAATTTTTATATGAAATTTAGGTCAATGTTTCGAATCTTTTTTATTCCCCTTGGTCTCATTTTTATTGCTTCATGTAAACCAATAGCCATAACGGAAGTTCCACTCCAAAAAGTTGGACAGCTTACTCCTTTTATCACTCTTACACCATCATCAACATCGCTACCTCAACAAACAATAACTCAAAATGAAATTGCTACTCCCACACCTGCACCTCTGGTTTATAAGGTGAAAAAAGATGAATTGGGGTCAACAATTGCACTTCGATATGGAATAACTTTACAAATGCTGCAGTCCTCAAACCCTGGAGTAGATTTGAATTTCTTGAAAGAAAACCAGGAATTGATCATTCCACCAACGCAGCAAACTCCAGCACCAGATCTGAGCAGCCCTACCCCGGCTGTTTTGATAGTGAATAATTTAGCCTGTTATCCGGCTAGTGAAGGGGCCGGATGGTGTATCGGAGAGATAAGAAATGATTTACCAGATGCAGTAATGTATGTAACGGGTGAATTTGTTTTAAAAGGAGCGGCCCAGACTTGGCAGAAACCGTTTACCTCTTTGATAAATTTGTTACCTCCCGGAAATCAAATTCCAGTCTTCGCCTTATTCGACGCACCATTCCCTTACCCATACCAGGTAACGCTATTAATTCATACTGCCATCAGGCAAGCACCCTCGAATCTCGGAAAGAAGATAGATGTCCTGGATCAAAATATAATTATTGACCCAAATGGATTAGTTGCGAAAATTGAAGGTAAAGTATATATAAATGATCTAAAAAACAAGCAGGTCGCCATTATAGCAGCCGGATATTCCGAAGGAAAACCAGCAGGTATCCGCCGTCTGGAACTTTTTCCTGAAAAGAATAACGACGGAATCCTCCCATTTCAAATCTGGTTATATAGCGTTGGTCCACCTATCGATCAAGTTGAATTATTTGTTGAGCTTAACTAAGAAGAGAGCTTGATAAATATATCAAGCTCTCAAAGTTCACAATTGTTATTTATAGAACAGTTTATGGCAGGTAATTATGGGGGTTGTCATTCATACCCATGTACCTGATCTCAAAATGCAAATGGGGACCGGTGGAATTACCAGTGCTGCCTACAACACCGACAGCAGACCCCTGGCCTACTGATGAACCACAGGATACATATATTTCACTCATGTGCGCATAAAGGGTCTGGAAGCCATTTCCATGGTCGACCATGACAGTATTACCATAACCACCATTTGCCCATCCAGCATAAACTACCAAACCACTATCTGCTGCCAGAATACCACCGCTGGATAGTGAACCCAGGTCAATTCCCTGGTGAACACCACCTATATAAT
>CAYLUZ010000016.1:0-21664 GCA_964387025.1 uncultured Leptolinea sp.
TTAAAATTCATTATGGTTCAACATGCACTTTGCGCCTGGGATTCATTCTGGTGCACTGTTGAAGACGGTATCAAGACTGCAGCGAAGCAAATGGGTGCTGAAGTAACCATTCTTGGACCCGATAAATTTGATCTGGAAAAAACAGCCTCATTGATCGATCAGGCAGTTGCTGCACAGCCCGATGGAATTGGCTTAACAGTGACAGATGCAGTTCTTTTTAAAGATCCGATCATGAAAGCAATTGCTGCTGGAATCCCGGTTATCGCATACAACGCCGGGAAAGGTCCTATTGGCGATGGTATCCCTTATATGACCTTCCTGGGAATGGATGAATCCGAAGGTGGTCTCCAAAGCGGATCTCGAATGGTTGCTGCAGGTGCAACCAGAGGTGTTTGTATCAACCATCAGGTTGGCCATGCAGGTTTGGATGCTCGCTGCAAAGGTTTTGTTAAAGCTTTCGAAGACAAAGGTCTTAAAGCTGAGGTACTTGGTGTAAAAGGTGAAGACGCTGCCCAGACTCAAACCACTATTGGTGATTTCTACGCTGCCAATCCGGACGTGGATGCTTTCTTGACTCTTGGTCCTTCCAGCGCAAATCCATTCTATGCATTTGTAGAAGCCAGCGCTGTCACAAACTTCAAGCATATCACCTTTGACTTGAGCCCTGAAATCGAAGCAAAGATTAAAGATGGCACAACGATGGCTGCCATTGATCAACAGCCCTTCCTCCAAGGTTTCGGTGCAGTGATGTACCTGAGCTTAAACAGGAAATATGGAATTACACCGGCACTTCCAGTAACAGCAACTGGCCCAGGTTTTATCACTGCCGATATGCTTGGGAAGACAACACAACCTGATAAACCGGTAAAATTAATCATGGTTCAACATGCCATGTGCGCTTATGATCCATACTGGTGTGTGGTCGAAAAAGGTATGGTGGAAGCTGCAGCCCAGATGGGTGTCGAAGTAACTATTCTTGGCCCGGATAAATTTGATCTTGAAAAGACAGCTGCTCTCATTGATCAAGCAACTGCTGCTCAACCAGATGGAATTGGTCTGGTTGTTACAGACAACGTTTTATTCAAAGCACCTATTATGAAAGCAATTGATGCTGGCATTCCTGTCGTAACATATGATACTGGACTTGGACCGGAAAAAGATGGTATTCCATATTTGACCTTCTGGGGTTCGGAAGATTATGTCCAGGGTTACTATGGAGGATTGCGCATGGTGGATGAAGGTGCGACAAAAGGTGTATGTATCAACCACCAGGTTGGTCATTCTGGCCTTGACGCCCGCTGCAAAGGATTCGTGGATGCATTAACTGAAAAAGGTGTTCCAGCCGAAGTTTTAGGCGTAAAGGGTGAGGATGCTGCCCAGGTCCAAACCACAATTAGTGACTACTATACAGCCACACCTGACGTAGATGCATACCTGACCCTTGGCCCGAGTGGATCAGAACCATTCTATGCCTTCGTTGAAGCCTCTGGCCTTAAACCAGGCAGTTTTGTTCACGCTTCATTTGATATCAGTGCTTCAGGTGTGAAAGCCATCAAAGACGGCGTAACCACATTTGTGATGGATGCACAACCTTACCTGATCGGTTACGGAACAGTTATGAATCTGGTTCTATATAACCGCTACAATATCACCCCGGCAACCGGCATTTCTGCCACCGGCCCTGGTTTTGTAGACAAATCCAATGTAGAAATAGTTGAAAAATTAGCAGGTACTTACCGCTAAAATATGTAATATTTGACCGGGTGGGTTAGAAACCCGCCCGGTCAACCCTTGTTAATGCATTACCATAGGTGAAAATCGATGAGAGCAGCTGACTCCTGGATCTTAAAAATCAGGCGAGTATTTTCTGAGTCAACCCTGGCTGGACCATTGGCGGTCTTGGTCGCAATTTTTATTTTATTATCTTTGTTTGTTCCCAAGTTTCTTAGCTTCCGATCAGTATCGGGAATCATTAATGCTGCCACCCTTACAGGTGCTCTGACAATTGGTATTGCTTTACTGATGATCTCAGGCGAGTTTGACCTTTCAGTTGGATCAATCCTGGCTGTGGGAGGGTATCTTTACGGTGGACTATCCATGTCTGGACAGCCATTTTTAGGTTTCATCCTTGCACTAATTGTTCCCACCTTATTAGGAGCTTTAAATGGAGTAATTCTAGTGTGGACTGGAATTCCTTCATTTATTGTGACCCTAGGCACCAAGTACTTTTATAGAGGCATGCTTTGGGTTGTTACTGCAGGAACTATGTTGCAGACAATTGAACGGTTGCCCATCTATAATGTTTTTAATGGCCGCCTGGATATATTAAATAATTTATTCACTGAATCAAATTTTCGAAATTCATTAATTTGGTTGATTCTCCTCGCTGTTGTCTTTCAAATTATCCTCGCCCGTACGAAATTCGGCAATCATGTTTTTGCTGTCGGCGGCAATGCTGGTGCTGCTTTAGGGCAAGGTGTCAACGTTAAACGAGTAAAAATTGTAAGTTTTGCGATTTCAGGATTAATGGCAGGTGTAACTGGTATTCTGTTATTCAGCCAATATTATACGGTAAGGGTTGCATCTGGTGATGGAATGGATCTTTCTGCGATTGCTGCTGCTGTGGTTGGTGGAACTTTGATCACTGGTGGTGCGGGAAGTATATGGGGAGCGCTAGTGGGTGCATTAATCATCAGCATGCTACGGACAGGGGTTGTCTTAATGAATATTCCATTCATCCCGGCTGATAATTTTGAGGCGATCGTCGGTGTGACAATCATACTTGCAGCCATATTGAATAATTATCTACGCAATAGAAAATGATCAGCCCTGCATGGAATAGACCTATGGATATGGAGATAGAAAAAATGGTTGAAAAAAGAGTTGAACACAGCCGAAATTCATTAGTATGGATGGAAAACATCTCTAGAAAATTTGGCACAATCACTGCTTTGCAGGGAGTAAATTTTGGGGTTGAGAAAGGTGAGGTCAGAGCTTTGCTAGGTGATAATGGAGCAGGCAAATCAACCCTTATTAAGGTTCTAATGGGTGTACATCAGCCATCCTCTGGTCAAATTTACTTTGACGGGAAACCCGTCTGGATTAATTCGCCAAAGGAAGCAAGAGAAATTGGGATTGAAGCTGTTTATCAAGATCTGGCATTAATAAATCTCATGAGTATATCGAGAAATTTCTTCCTTGGTAGGGAAATGGTAAAGAAGTACGGACCGGTTGAGTTATTAAATATTAAAGGTATGGAAGATATTTGCAGGACATCCTTGCATGATATAGGAATAGAGATACGCTCTGCGTCAGAGCGGGTTGGAAGCCTATCTGGTGGTGAACGTCAATCGATTGCCATTGGAAGAGGAGTATATTTTGGTGCAAAAGTATTAATCCTCGACGAACCTACATCAGCTTTGTCGGTTGCAGAAACTCGAAAAGTTTTATCTTACATTGAAAACGCGAGAGAAAGACAATTAGCTGTTATTTTTATTACCCATAATGTTCACCATGTTTATATGGTAGCTGACAGTTATACGATCATTCGGCAGGGACGTAATGTTGGAACATATTTTAAGGGAGAATTATCTGAAGATGATATCGCCGATCTGATCACAGGTGACAGAGATTCGTAGTTATTAATCTGCTGAAAATTTGTAATATTAAGCAGCCAAAGAAGGTGGATTGTTATTCGAAATCGTCTGGAACAAAGACCTTCTTCAAGATAAATAAATGTATAGGAGTCTAAAATGCAAAAAATACAAGTTGGTAATGCACCATGTTCATGGGGGACACTGGAGTTTGAGGGTTTGGATGTAAATCCAATTGGATATACTCAGATGCTTAACGAGTTAGTAGAAACTGGTTATACCGCCACCGAGCTCGGAGACTGGGGATTCATGCCCACAGAACCAGCAGCATTGCGGAAGGAAATTGAAAGCCGTAAGTTAAAAATGCTTGGAGCATACGTTCAATGTGCATTTAAAAAACCTGAAGCGCATGCAGCCGGTCAGGAAGAAGTATTAAAGATCGCCCGTCTATTAGCTGCGTCCTCAGATAATAAACCCTATATCATTCTGGCTGACGATAATACCTCTGAACCAGTTAGAAACTTAAATGCCGGCAGAACAACCAAAGAGATGGGTTTGAATGCTGCCCAATGGAAAATATTTGCCAAGGGTGTTCAGGATATCGCCAAGGCAGTTAAGGATGAAACCGGATTACCGACAATTTTTCATCATCACAGTGCCGGTTACGTTGAAGCACCCTGGGAAATTGATGCCTTCCTGGAGAACACTGATTCCAAATTGATCAACCTGGTCTTTGATACCGGCCATTATGTTTTTGGTAGTGGAAAGGATGGTTTAGGGTCTGATGGTAACCTCGAACCGGTTTTCGATCGTTATAAAGACAGAATTTCGTATGTTCACTTTAAGGATTGCGAACCCAGAATCGCAGCGAAAACACGGAGTGAAAACTGGGACTACATTAAAGCGTTGAAGAATGGATTATTCTGCGAGTTGGGTAAAGGTTGTGTCGATTTTAAAGGTGTAGTGAACTGGTTGAATAAACATGATTATTCCGGGTATATCCTCGTTGAACAGGATGTGTTACCTGGAATGGGAGATCCTAAGGAAAGTGCCCGTAGAAGCCGTGAGTTTTTGAAATCAATAGGATTGTAAGGAAAATGGGGCTATCTATTTTATATATGTTATAAAATATTTTTTCAGATAGGTTATAGCGAAAAAAATAGATAACCCTCATCCCATTGGATTTCCAGGATAAATCTTTATGCCTTTTTCTTATCGGGTGTCCATTAAAGATATCGCCAAAGCAGCTGGAGTTTCCTATTCCACAGTTTCTCGTGCTTTGCATGATAGTACCCTGATAAGTGAAGAAGTTAGGTTGCAAATCCAAAATATTGCTGGATCTATGGGTTACACACCAAATGCGTTAGCCCAAAGTCTACAATCACATCAAACGAATTCCGTGGGTTTGGTAATTACTACAATTTCGGATCCATTTTTTGCTGATGTCGTACATGGGGTCGAAGAAGAGGCAAAAAAAGCTGGTATTAGTGTTTTCTTGGCAACAACTAATAACGACCCTGAAGAAGAAATTAGTATCATCGAGACATTCAGCCGGCGCAGGGTGGATGGAGTAATTGTTGCGTCATCTCGCATCGGCGCAGGGTATGCGAACCGCCTGGAACAGATCCGGATCCCGGTTATTATGGTAAATACAGAAGCTGAAGAAGAAGGCAAATTCATATTCTCAGCTTCTGTGGATGACCAGGCAGGTGCATCACTGGCTGTCAGTCACCTGATTGATTTAGGCCACCGGCGAATCGGATACTTGGGAGTCAGCAATCGCTTGGTATCAAATAAACATCGCCTGGAAGGCTATCTTAATACTTTGAAAAAGAATTCCATCGAAGTTAAATCTGAGTGGGTCATTATTAATAATGATAACGCCCCGGGAGAGCTATCTTTAGACTTTAAAATTGGCCAACAATTGGGTAAAGAAATTTTAAAGACCGATGTGACTGCGATCTTCTGTTATTGTGATACGATCGCCGCTGGAGTTATGGATACCTGTCGTAAGGCATTTAAATCAATCCCTGACCATTTAAGCATTGTTGGTTTTGATGACAATATCATTTCAGAGATTTTATATCCACCTCTGACCACCATACATCAACCGGAAAAAGAGATTGGGCATAAGGCGATGCAAATGATCATCGCAAGTCTTGCCGGAGAGGATGTCGAAGATGTAATCCTCGACCCTAGCCTGGTTATCCGGGAAAGTACAGCATCACCACCAAAATAATGTAATTATCTAAGAATATAAGGAGTGTTTATGGGAAACATCAGATTAAACGTTGGTGTTATTGGTGCAGGTATGATCGGTAGAGTTCATGCAGAGCATCTGGCTTTCAGAATTCCAGAAACGAATCTAGTCTCCATCGCTGATATAAATATTCAAGCTGTGCAAGAATTGGCTGATAAATTACGTGTTTCAAAAGCAGTAAAGGATTATCACGAAATATTGGCTGACCCTGAAGTCGATGCCGTGGCAATTTGTTCTTCGACAAATACCCATGCTCAGATTATCTGTGAGGCTGCAGAAGCCGGTAAACACATATTTTGCGAGAAACCTATTTCATATGATCTGAAAAAAATTGATGAAGCACTAGGTGTTGTAAAAAAGACCGGAGTAAAACTGCAAATTGGTTTCAATCGCCGGTTTGATCCCAACTTCGCCCGGGTCCGACGAGCCGTACTCGATGGAACGATCGGAGAAACCCACTTTATTCACATTATCAGTAGAGACCCTGAACCTCCTACTGCAGAGTATTGTAAAACGTCTGGCGGAATCTTTATGGATATGACGATCCATGACTTTGATATGGCTCGCTACCTCGCTGGAAAAGAAGTAACAGAGATCTATGCTAGTGGTGGTGTAAGGATCGATCCGGAAATTGGCAAAGTGGGTGATCTGGATACTGTATTAATAATGTTAAAATTTGAAGATGGCACTTTAGGAACAATCGACAACAGCGAAAAAGCAACTTACGGGTACGACCAGCGGGTTGAGGTCTTTGGAAGTAAGGGCGCAGTTCATATAAATAATAATTATCCAAACGCAGCGATAATCAGCGATGGTGCTTCAATCAGGCATGATTTACCATTATATTTCTTTGTGGAAAGATATACCGAAAGCTATATAGCAGAAGTACAGGCTTTTGTTCAAGCTGTACTACATGATACACCAACACCAGTTACCGGGTTGGATGGGCGAGCACCTGTTCTAATGGGGTTGGCAGCTAAGTTATCCATCGATGAAAACAGACCCGTAAAATTATCTGAGGTAGATCGAGAATAGCTGGAATCTAACATTAGTATAGTTAAAGATTTTCTCTGTAAATAAATATTGAAAGCTGGAAAGTGAGGAGAATCATTCTTCTCACTTTTAGTTTAATTTTACAAAATTATTACATCCGGAATATATATACATGATATCGGGTAGTTAGACTGACCATATAGTAAATAAAAAAAAGCATAGGAGAAAAAATGAAAAAATTTAATAAAACCTTGATCAAGTACATTGTATTTATCATGGTAATAACATTATTTGCATTTACACCAGGAATATTCAGTAAGGTTGAATCTGTTTCCGCTGATTCACCGGCAGCAACTTCTACTCCTGGCGGAGATACTAGAGGGATAAAAGGAATTGTTTTGGAAAGGGTTTATCAGCGTGCCCAGAGACTTTTAGTAAGACAAGAAACAATGTTAAGAAATATTGATGAGAACAATCCAAAGATTCAGGAATTCATCGATAAAAGAAAAGCCAAAGGAATAGATACTTCAGTCTTGGAAGGAGTGTTGGAAGCATACCAACTGACAGTTAATACCAACCGCCACTTTCATGAAACAGCAGACGAGGTTTTATCTACCCATGCTGGCTTTGATGTCGAAGGTAAGGTTATTAATATTGAACAAGCAAAAACAACCGTTCGGTCAGCTATGGATGCATTAAAAGCATTCCATGAGGGTATTGAGGAAAGCCACCAAGCTGTTCGGGAAGCTTTAAAGGCTTTACGCCCAATCTCAGGCGATGATTGATCTTAACCGGGCGTTCCTTTATCCATAATCCTTACTAATTCTGGCTTCTGGCGAATTTCGTGAAGTCAGGATTAGTGCAGATAAATTAGTATTAAAATGGCAACATAACCTTACAATCATGGAAAACCACTTGTATATCATCCTTTCTTCATGTATAAATATAAAACTATAGTAAATATGGATTAATTCTTGCATGGTTTCCTGTGTTCCATTCAAGAAAAGGAGAGGATGCATGGTTCATAGTATAGGAATACCTCATTATAAGAAGATTCTGATATTTATCTGCTTGACAATAATGATTTTTACACTTGTAATACCTCAACAAAAGGCAATCGCAACCACAGGAATAAATATGGTTGTAGCTCCTGTACAAACATTATCTCTAAAAGGAGATTATGTTTCCCTGAGAACGAGTTTGAATAGAAATGAAACCAAAATCAAAGACCTTGCAAAGAACAGACTGAAACTGATGTCTATGGTGGATCGTTTAAGGGAAAAAAACAATCATAATTGGGTTGAAATGCGTGTTTTATACTACGACTTCAATAGTGCGTATCAATTAGCTATTGCTCATGCTCATGATGGAAGGCTACTTTTGATGAGCCATCCGGGTTTCTCCGCTTCACTTAAAGTGGAAAACGAAAGCATGGCAAAATGGACAGTACAACGCTTACGCGGTGCAGTAACCGGATTAATTGCCCGAATAAATGAATGTGCCAATATCATGCGAAAAGCCAATAAATTACTTAGGTTAAGTAAGTAAACCTTAGCTGCTGGTATAAATATACCGCAGTCGTCGTGATTACGATCTGCACAATTGGAAAAGAGTGTAATGAAAAAAACAATCTATTCAAACAAAGCTCCGAAAGCTATCGGTCCTTACTCTCAAGCTGTTGTTGTAGGTCAATTTCTTTATACTTCCGGTCAACTCGGATTGGATCCAGCGAGTGGCAATCTAGTGGAAGGTGGGGTCGAGGCTGAAGCTCGCCAGGCACTGGTGAACCTTGGTTACATTTTAAATGAAGCTGGCTGTGATCACTCGGACGTGATCAAGACTCTTGTTTTTTTAAAAGATATAAAAGATTTTGCCAGGGTTAACGCAATTTATGGAGAATTCTTTAATGAGAATCCACCTGCCCGTTCAGCTGTCCAGGTTGCTGCTTTACCAAAGGAGGCAGCTATCGAAATTGAGGCAATAGCTATCCACCGTGAATAAATACCATATTACCCATACATGACTGCAAAAATAATATTAATTGTAGATGATGAGCCAGCTATTATCAAGCTGGCTCAACTTTACCTGGAAAAAGAGGGGTATTTTACAATTAATACAGGTGACGGATCATCTGCATTGCAAATGATAAAAGAATCTTGTCCCGATCTTGTGATTTTAGATATTATGTTGCCGGTAATAGATGGAATAGAAGTCTGTAGACGTTTACGCGCTGAACATCCACAATTGCCAATTATGATGGTTACTGCGAGAGATGAAGATATTGACAAAATCCTTGGGTTGGAGATGGGTGCAGATGATTATCTGACTAAACCATTCAATCCACGCGAGATGGTTGCCCGGGTAAAAGCGCTTCTTAGAAGATCCACATATGCCACCCTAGAAAGGAATCAAACTCCTCTGATTGTTGGCAACCTGACAATTGATACACCGGGTAGAGAAGTGTTTGTAAATGGGATCTCAATAGAATTGAGGGCTCAGGAGTATGATCTTCTGCTGGTATTGATACAAAACCAGGGAACAGTATTATCCAGGGATCAACTCCTTGATAAAGCCTGGGGATATGAGTTTATCGGGCAAAGCAGGACAGTTGACATGCATATTGCACAATTACGCAAAAAATTGGTAGATAGCAATATCCTGATCGAGACAGTTAGCGGTATCGGGTATAAACTGGTAATGTAATGCTTAACACGTTGCGCTCCAGATTATGGTTCACATATGCCATCATAATTATCTTAGTACTTTCCATTGTTGCTGTTGGAGTAATCACGTCGTTGTCAAATAACCCGATCATATACCGTGAATCGGTCCAAAAACTCAAGCAGGCTATAAGCGAGATATCGGAACAGATAAACTCGTACGGACAATTTCAACCACAAACTGCTATCCAATTACTCCAAGAAAAAGATACATCATTGTCAATCCGGTTTTTATTGGTCGATTCAAAATCTCAGCTTATTTTTGATTCTCAAAATGCAAATAAACCACCAATTCAATTCAACAGCCTTAAAAGGAAACAGATAAGGGATACCGATGATCCTTCCCGTGTGCGTTTAATCCGGGATAATGCCGGGAAAATCTGGTTGTTTATGCATAATAAAATTCAAAAGGAAGTTATTCTAATAGCAGCAGTACCTATACCTGCCTTGAGATTTGCATTGTTCTTTCGGGATGAATTCCTTGGTCCAATTATTTGGGCGGGTATCATTGCGGTTGTTTTTGCTTTTCTATTCGGTTTGTTCACAGCCAGATGGATCAGCATGCCAATGCAAAAAATCGCCCGAGCATCGCAGTTATTAACCAACGGATCATTTACTTCTATCCCACTGGAAGGACCAGAGGAAATCAGGGTTGTTGCAATGTCTTTCAACGAAATGGCTAACCAACTACAAAAAGTTCAATCATCACAAAAGCAATTTATTGCAGATGTTTCTCATGAATTAAAGACACCTCTCACCTCTATTAAAGGATTCGCTCAGGCAATTTTGGATGGAACCATTTTGACACTGGAAGAAACTCAAAACGCTGCAGAGGTGATTTATTCCGAATCTGATCGTATGGAACGTTTGGTTTCAGATTTGCTAACTCTTACCCGTCTTGATTCTGGATTAACAAAGATGGAGACCAATGATATAGATCTTAACGAATTACTTAAAGGTGTTTTATTTAAATTTAAAATCCTGGCAGAAAAATCATCTATCATGCTGGAAGATCAGCTACCTGTATTTCCATATATTAAAGGAGATAAAGATCGTTTAATTCAAGTATTTAGTAATTTAGTAGACAATGCTCTTAAATTTACACCAGCCTCTGGGAGAATAACACTATCTGGTATTGTAGGAGAAAATCAAGTGGTGATCCAAATTCGTGACACTGGTCAGGGACTTACTGAGGATGATCAAAAATATATTTTTGATCGATTCTACCAGGTTGATAAATCACGAAAAGGGAGCACTGGAAAAGGCATTGGTTTGGGATTGGCAATTACGAAAGAAATTATAAATGCTCACAGTGGTACAATTACAGTTCAAAGCAGCCCGGGTAAGGGAACAGTCTTTACGATAAAATTACTTATATGAATATAGTATCCATAATCATTCCATGCTATAACGAAGAAAAGACAATTACCAAGCTTCTTACTGGTCTATATCAACAAACATATCCACACCAATCCATGGAAATTATTATCGCTGATGCTTTATCCACCGATGGAACACGGAAAAAGATAGGTGATTTTAGCCAGGTCTATCCGGATATTGCCGTAATGGTGATCGATAACCCTCAAAAAACCATTCCCTCTGGGTTAAACTTAGCCATTCAGGCAGCAACCGGAGAATATATTGTTCGGTTGGATGCACATTCAATTCCAGAAATTGATTATGTTGAAAAATGTATTGCTGGTTTGGAAAATAATCGTGGCGATAATGTCGGCGGAGTCTGGAAAATTCAACCGAGCAACAGTACATGGATTTCAGAAAGCATCGCGAAAGCTGCATCATCACCCATCGGAGTTGGAAACGCCAATTATCGCCTAAACTCTCGATCTGGTGAGGTAGACACTGTTCCATTTGGCTCATTCAGAAAATCATATTTATTGGATATTGGCGGATTTGATGAAAATCTACTCACTAACGAGGACTACGAATTAAATACCCGCATTCGAAAAAATGGAGGTAAAATTTGGCTTGACAATTCCATAAGATCCACATATTTTGCCAGACCCACTTACAAAAAACTCGCAGGTCAATATTGGCGTTATGGTTGGTGGAAAGCACAAATGTTAAAGCGGTATCCTACCACCATTAAATGGCGGCAGGCACTGCCCCCTCTTTTTGTTCTTGGTTTGGTGATGATTTTGGGAATATCAATTTTTCAACCCTTGTATTTATCTTTATTCTTTACTATTTTATTTAGCTATATTCTTATATTGGTTATTTATTCATGGATAATCGGATTAATAAACAGAAAACCAGCATTCATATTTGGCATACCTTGTGCAATTATAGTAATGCATATTTGTTGGGGTAGTGGACTACTAATTGGTATGTTTACACAGCCCCAAAAAACAAAAATTACTGATAAACTAGTCGGTTAGATGAGCTTAATTAATCAAAAAAATCTTCGCTGGCGATTAAGACCGCCCGAAAGAATAACGCTGCTGATATTAGGTGATCTGACATCAGCCATACTTGCCCTCCTGGTTTCTTTGTATTATTGGTCAGTGGGGGATGAATGGTTGAATTTCTCATGGCAATTTCTCACGACTCGTCCACCTTTTTGGTTCTTTTTGTTGCCCGTCCTTTGGTTGATATTAATGGTGGAGTTATATGATGTCCACAAGGCCGCACGATGGCGGGATACTCTTCAGGGAGTATTTATTGCCGGATTACTGTGCTTGGGATTGTACCTTCTTATATACTTCACTTCTGCGCCAAAGTCTCTACCTCGAAGAGGAGTAGCTAGTTTTATTGTTGCAGCCATGGTGTTAACGTTAATTTGGCGAATGCTATATATTCAAGTGTTAACAGCCAAACCATTTTTACGGAAAGTGATCATTGTAGGTGCTGGAAATGCTGGCCAGGCCTTGTTATCAATGCTCCAGAAGCTATCCCCGCCACCATTTGAAGTGGCTGGATGGATCGATGATGATCCAGAGAAAATCTCTTCCAAAATCATGGGATTCCCGGTTCTGGGCGGTAGCGATTCCATTTCCGAACTTATTGATAAAATGGGTATTTCGGAAGTGATCGTTGCTATAACAGGAGATCTGAATGGGGGAATGTTCCAGGCTATTTTGGATGCCCAGGAAAGTGGGATTGATATTACAACAATGCCAGCAGTCTATGAAGAATTGTTATCACGAGTTCCGGTGTTTCATTTGCAATCCGACTGGTGGATTCGTTCATTCGTTGACCAGGCAAAATCCAATGGATTTTTTGAATTTGCAAAACGTTTATTAGATATAATGGGTGGAATTATTGGAGTAACATTAACTTCAGTTGTCTATCCATTTGCAGCATTGGCGATTTTAATTGATAGTGGTAAACCCATTTTCTACAGGCAAGTCCGATTAGGAAGAGGCGGACAACCTTATAATATTATTAAATTTAGGACGATGAAACAAGATTCTGAGAAAGACGGCAAGTTAAGATTCACTGAAACCAATGACGAACGGGTTACCCGTGTGGGAAAGTTCTTACGGAAGAGTCATATTGACGAATTTCCACAATTTTTAAATGTACTATTGGGTCAGATGAGTCTTGTTGGACCACGGTCAGAACGGCCTGGTTTTGTAAATGACCTTCAAAAGAAAATCCCTTTTTACCGGGCACGTTTATTGGTAAAACCCGGAATAACTGGTTGGGCACAGGTAAATTTTGGGTATGCAGATAATGTCGAAACGACTGCGGTAAAATTGGAATACGATCTTTATTACATCAAACATCGAAATTTACTTTTGGATTTTATTATCCTTTTAAAAACATTTGGTGCAGTTATTGGATTAAAAGGTCAATAATGAAAACAGCATTAGTCACTGGAGGCGCAGGTTTTATTGGTTCGCACCTTACAAAATCCCTTCTGGCGGAAGGTTATAAAGTACGGGTACTGGATAATTTTTCCACCGGATGCAAAGAAAATTTACAGGAATGCATTCATGATATTGAATTGATACAGGGAGATATTCGAGATTCTGAAGTGGTCACCCGATCAATAGAAAAAGTGGATTCTATTTTTCACCTGGCTGCTCAGATTTCAGTGGCAGCATCGATGATTGAACCTGCAGAATGTTTTGATATCAACGTCACTGGAACAAACCTGATTTTGCAACAAGCTTCCAGGAGCGGTGTTGGAAAGGTAATCATTTCTTCCAGTGCAGCAGTGTATGGAAACCAGGACCTGCTTCCGATTAAAGAAACTAATAGCCTTAACCCTCTCTCACCTTATGCAGCTTCGAAACAAATGGATGAGATTTTGGCAGGAATGTATACTCGAGCATATAATTTGCCAGTGATCTGTTTGCGTTACTTTAATGTTTTTGGGACGCGGCAAAATCCAAATTCTCCCTATGCGGCGGCAATTCCGATTTTTATCAATCAAATGCTTACAAAAAAGACTCCAATTCTTTATGGAGATGGCGGACAAACTCGCGACTTTATTTATGTTTCAGATGTAGTCAGGGCGAATATCCTGGCAGCGAAAAATGGTCCACCTGATGGAGCAATTATCAATATTTGCACCGGGAAACAAGTTTCGATCTTGGAATTGATTGAAGAACTTCAGAAATATCTTCCAGGATCACCACCAATACAAAAACAACCTGCAAGGAATGGAGATATTTACCATTCGTATGGCAGCCCAAAACTAGCCAAAAAGATAATTTCGTTTGAATCAGAAGTAAAATTTAGTGAAGGAATAAAACGTACAATCGAATGGATGAAGCAGTGAGAACAAAATCAAGTGTCCGTAATAGATATGTTTTGTTAGGTGATCTGTTACTGATTGCAATTATTGTTATCGGAAGTTTTGCAATCCGCCTGGAATTGGGATCTGCATTTTCGTTTTATATGCCTTCTGCTTTATGGATGGTTTGTATTGCACTGATAATCAAACCTCTGGTTTATTACGAATTTGGACTCTATCGCCGTTTATGGATCTATGCCAGCGTTCAAGAAATGAAGTTGATTGTAGCTTCAGTGACTACAGCGACTATTCTTTTGTCTGTTCTAATGATCAGCTTGTTCAGTTTGGGGATGTTTAAAGGGTTTCCCCGATCCGTATTGTTGATCGATTGGCTCGCTTCCATCCTGGCAGTTGGTGGTTTGAGGTTTACTTTCAGGTTATTGGCAGAAAACAAAGCTAATGCGCATATTTCCGGAATTGTTTCTAATGCCCGCAGGGTATTGGTTGTTGGGGCTGGTGATGCAGGAATTCTCGTTGTACGTGAAATGCAGAAGAATCCACAGATCAACTTGATACCCATTGGTTTTCTGGATGATGCAACAGAAAAACAGAATAACCAAATTTATGGCATCCCTGTTGTAGGTAAATTAAATGAAATGTCGACTGTTCTTGATAATCAACAGGTGGATGAGGTTATCATCGCCATTCCTTCTGCTCCAGGGTCAGTGATTCGATTGGTGGCGGATGTTTGCCGGTTGAAAGGCATTCCATTTCGAACCATGCCAGGAATCTATGAATTAATTGGTGGAAAAGTATCAGTTACAAAATTAAGGGATGTAGATATCACAGATCTTCTTCGTAGAGATCCAACCAGGATCAACGACGAAATTATTGCGGAAGAAATTTTAGGTAAATCGGTTCTTGTAACCGGGGCAGGAGGTTCAATTGGAAGGGAGTTATGCCGGCAGATTGCCCGTTGGAAACCACTTGAACTAATTCTCCTCGGTCATGGTGAAAACAGCATTTTTGAATCGTTGATCGAATTGCAGGAAGATTATCCTTCGCTTCCAATTCACCCGGTTATCGCTGATATTCGTGATTATTGCAGATTGGAAGATGTTTTTGAACAACATCGTCCTAATCTCGTATTTCATGCTGCTGCGCATAAACACGTTCCATTGATGGAGATGAATATCTGTGAAGCGGTAATAAATAATATTCAAGGCACACGTAATGTTGTGAATGTGTGCGTTGCAAAAGGCGTATCGCGTTTTGTTTTCATTTCAACTGATAAGGCTATCCGTCCTGTTAATGTAATGGGCGCAACGAAGAGACTAGCTGAGATGATTGTGTTAGATGCTGCTCGAAGAACTGGGAGGTCATTCACGGTTGTTCGTTTTGGGAATGTTTTAGGCAGCAGAGGTAGTGTTGTTCCATTATTTAAACGGCAGATCTCAAGGGGTGGACCAGTAACTGTGACCCATCCGGATATGAAACGATACTTCATGACCATACCTGAAGCAGTACACTTAGTACTTCAATCGTCAGCTTTGGGAAATGGCGGTGAGGTATATGTTTTGAATATGGGCCAGCAAGTGAGGATCCTTGATCTGGCTAAAGATTTGATTCGTCTATCGGGTTTTGAACCTGGACGGGACATTGATATCGTGTTTACTGGCATTCGGCCTGGAGAAAAGATATCTGAAGACCTTTGGGATGAAGGACACACATTCGCGCGGACAATTCATCCAGACGTGTACAGGTTGGAAGGACAGGATGTTTTATCGGGAGATGAACTCCAAAAATCCATCGATGAGATTGTCCATTTAGCTCAAGAAAATGATTCAGCACTGATAATTAAAATGATGGATGAACTAATACCTGGATCGGCAGTTCAAATTTCCCCATCACCTGACATGACAGCCATTGATTGACAATGTACTTATCAGCAAAAGAGTGGAAACATAGTCTGGAATTATTTCCTGATGCGCATGTACTTCAATCTGCGGAATGGGGGGAATTAAAATCAGGATTCAATTGGAAACCTATTCGATTCACAGTAGGTGGGTGTTATGCTCAGGTTTTATTTAGATCCTTACCTGGTGGAATCTCCATTGGTTACATACCCAAAGGCCCATTAGGAATCCGAAATTTAGAATTCTGGCAAGAATTAAAGAATATCGGACGAAAATACAGAGCAATCATGATCAAGATTGAGCCCGACCGATTTGAGGGGGAAGGGGAAGACGATCTTTGGTCATTGGAAATAGAAAAACTAATTCCATCAAAACCTATACAACCAGCGCAAACAATAATATTAAACCTAACGGTGGATGAAAAAACCATCCTGGATCGGATGAAACAAAAAACACGCTACAATATTCACTTGGCCGAAAAGAAGGATATTACCATCCATCAGACGGATGATGTTAGAGCTTTTTACGAGATGATGACCAGTACTGGCGTAAGAGATGGATTTGGTATTCACAGTTACGAATATTACCAAAAGGCATACGACCTTTTTTCTCCTAGCGATAATTGTGTGTTAATGACCGCCCGCCATGGTGGAAGAGACCTTGCTGCGGTAATGATTTTCAAGCTAGGGACGCGGTGCTGGTATTTCTATGGCGCTTCTACAGAAATTGAACGGAATAGAATGCCAGTATATTTGCTCCAATGGCAAGCTATTCTTTGGGCAAAACAGAATGGCTGTACAGAGTATGACCTTTGGGGGATTCCTGATTTTCCTGAACCAATACTGGAAGAGCAATTTATCACACGAACAGACGAATTATGGGGAGTCTATCGAATGAAACGTGGATTTGGTGGGAAGATTAAACGTTCATCCCAAACAATGGATTTTGTTTTGCAGCCTCTACTGTATAAAGCACTAATGTGGTGGATTAAAACCAGGAGACATGGGGTGGAATTTGGATGACCTTCATCTTGAAATAATAATCTCACCAGATGATGACCATTGGAACAGATTGCTATCCAATATTCCAAATTCACATATCCTTCAATCCAGTTATTGGGCGAAGATCAAAACCCGGGTCGGATGGGAAGCTAATTATTTAATATGGAAAGATCCTGAGGGGATAACCAGAGCGGCTGCCCTGGTATTGTTGAGAAAAATTCCCGTCATTAGCCGGATTTTCCATTCCTGCATAATGTACGTTCCACGAGGACCGGTTGTAGATTGGACAAATCATTCAGTTGGGGAAAAAATCCTGGATGATCTCATTGTATATGCCAGAAAGAATCACGCAATATTTCTAAAAATAGACCCTGATATCACCATCGGTTTTAACCTCCCTGATAGTAATGATTTTAAAACAGTGATTAACGGTCAGCACTACCTTGAGATATTAAGAAAAAACGGTTGGCAATATTCACAGGATCAGGTGCAGTTTAAGAATACTGTGATCTTGGATCTATTACTTTCAGAGGATGATTTGCTTTCCGGAATGAAGCAAAAAACGCGTTATAACATCCTGCTTGCCAAACGTAAAGGCGTGGTTATAAGGAAGGGGGGGCGTGAAGATTTCCCTGACCTTTACCATATGTACGCTCAAACTGCATTAAGGGATGGATTTATTATTCGGGATGAAACATACTATCAATATGTCTGGAATCTTCTCTACGATGCAGGGATGGCCATCCCGCTCGTTGCAGAAGTGGAAGGAAAACCAGTTTCAGCGATATTTTTATTTATGTTTGCTAAAAAAGCTTACTACTTTTATGGAATGTCCACCGGTGACCATCGGGAAAAAATGCCAAATCATTTGTTGCAATGGGAGGCAATCCTACTTGCAATGTCACAAGGTTGCCTTGTTTATGATTTTTGGGGAGCACCTGACAAATTCGATGAAGAAGATTCCATGTGGGGAGTATATCGCTTCAAAGAAGGTTTTAATGGGGAAATATTATCTGGAATTGGAGCTTGGGACTTCATATTAAATCATACTTTGTTTTCGGTGTATACCCAATTTATTCCTGCATTATTAAGTATAATGCGTAGATTCGGAAGAAAAAGGTTATCGAAAGAGGCAATGGAATGAATTTACCAAGAGTTCGATTAGCTACATTACCAACACCTATCGAGGCATTACCTGCCCTCAGTTCTTACCTGGGAGGTCCCCAGATAATAGTAAAACGGGATGATATGACCGGATTGGGAATGGGGGGCAATAAGATCCGAAAATTGGAGTTTTTAGTCGCTGAGGCTCAAGCGAATGGTGCGAAGATGCTGATAACGACTGGAGCAGCCCAATCCAATCATTGCCGGCAAACTGCGGCGGTATCTGCCAGGATGGGTTACTCGTGTCACCTTGTTTTAACTGGTGATCCAAAAGACAGTAGTAATGGAAACTTGCTCCTGGATTCCCTTTTTGGTGCTGAGATCACCTGGTGCGAAAAGATCCATCGGGATGAAGAAGTTTCAAAAATTTTCGATTCTGCCTGGAATGACGGAAAACGTCCATTTTTGATACCGTATGGTGGATCTAGTCCGATAGGGGCAGCAGCTTATGCATCCGCCTTTTCCGAACTTGTTACTCAGGGAGTATCTCCCGATACGATCATTTTCGCTACATCGTCAGGTGGGACCCAGGCGGGCCTGGTCCTTGGTGCAAGAATACATCACAGTAACACCCGGATACTTGGGATTTCAGTGGATGTTCATACCGAAGAATTACAGATGAAAGTCTCCAAGTTGATCAATGAAACAGCAGACCGGATGCAAGTCAACATTACTGTTGAGGCGCATGACTTACTCATAGATGATAATTATATTGGGGGAGGTTATGGGGTTGTTTCACCACTGGAGCGTGATGCAATCAAGTTGTTCGCACAAAAAGAAGGACTACTGCTTGACCCTGTTTATACTGGAAGAGCAGCAGGTGCACTGATTGATATGATCCGCAAGGGAATGTTTAAACCAGGTGAACAAGTGTTGTTCTGGCATACTGGAGGCACTCCGGCATTATTTGCAAGCCAGTATTGTGATTTACTTGTTTAATCAATAAATCAGGGACGCCAGGCAGGTTGGAAATCCAGACTTATGGCATCGGTCAGACGAGCGACTTTATCTCCCGAAAAATTCATGATATAGATATCATGGTTATTTCCTTCCGGCCAAGCTTCAAAAACCAACCATTTTCCATCAGGGGAAATATCTGCGTCACTTGCAGGTGATGGTACAGGGTGGTTTTCACTAGGGATCTTGAACTCAAGCGAATTCGCTGTAACAGGAAAAACAATCCCTGCCAGCCATGGAAAAAATGGATCCAATGGAGATTGAGTAAATATGATCTCGGAATTTGTGGGGGACCAAACCGGCCAGTTATCATTATTGTTCCTTGAATGAGAAATCTGAACATTTATACCCGTCAGATTATCACGGACCCAAATTTCACTTGAATATCTGGTACTTATATATGCGAGGAAATTTCCATCCGACGACCAGGCAGGGTGTTTTGAAGGTTCTTTAGCGTCTGCTGCAGCGGAAATCAATTTTGTTTCAATATTATAGATATATACCTGGGTGGACCCGGATATGTTTTTGGTAAAAGCTATTTGTTTACCATCCGGTGACCAGGCCGGGTCATAGTTGCCACCATACCCGGGATCTAGAGCTACAGGGTTTGATCCATCAGCGTCAATTATGTGAAGATTTGCTTTTGGATATTGGTATTCCCGTTTGTAACAGGGGGATATAAAAACAAGTTTTAGTCCATCAGGTGACCAATCCGGTTGACAGGCACCTTGTTTAAGATTGGTCACTTGACTAAGAGATTCTCCTTGTGCGTTTATGAGCCAGATCTGCGGGATTCCTGTGCGCATAGATACAAAAGCAATCTCGCCTGAAATTGATTCGAGAGAACCATCAACCGATGGTGGAATGACAGATGTATCGTCTATGACGGCTGGAATTGCCTGTGAGGTTGAAGAAGGTGGGATCTGGGGAGCAAGCAGGGTTGCCAGGGCAGATATGGCATTAGTATCTTCTAAGAAGACCGTTGGAGTAGATTCAACGAATGCGCTGCCTGGAATACCTGTTGGTGTAGGTGAGATACCTTCAGCAAGATGTAATGGGTGTTTAGTCGCTTGTACCCCTGTAGGAGTTTTATTTAATATGCCCGTTACATTAATAAGGATTATGCTTGTTGCTGCAGCCACAGTGAATAATACGAGTGCAGTAATTCCAATCATCTTGAGAAGTAGAAATGGTTCCCTTGGTTTGGATGGAGTGGGCGGAATTGGGACAGGAGTACTTTTCAAATCTTTGCTTTTTGGTGCGGTTCCAATTTGATCAGGAAACGCAGGGGTAGGCATCATTAAAAATACTTTTGATTCGCTGACCTTCTCACCTATAGATGCCAATAATGCTTTTTTCATTTCCAGGGCGGTTTGATACCGGTTTTCTGGATGGGTATCCATGGCTTTTTCAATAACCGCAGCCAGCTTTTTTGAGACCCTGGGATTATGTTTTCTAATTGATGCCAGACGTGCATAACCAGTTACCCTACTCAGGCTGTCTTCAGGAATGCAACCACACAAAGCAGCATACAAGGTGGCACCTAAAGAATAAATGTCCGATCGTGGATCTGTTCGTGCCTGACCATATTGTTCAGGGGGAGAATAGCCGGGGGTCATTGCTCTTGCACCGGTTGTGGTTTCCTGATCACCCATATCCACTTTGGCGAGACCGAAATCGACCAAAGAAATTCGTCCATCTTCAGCTATTCGAATATTTCCGGGTTTGAGGTCCCTGTGAATAATGGCAGGCTGACGCGAATGTAGATAATCTAGCGCATCGCAGATCGTTGCGCCAATGGTTACCGATTCGGTATCTGATAATACCCCTGATCTATCCATTCTTGAACGGAGATCTTCTCCATCCATATAATCCATAACAAGGTATTGACCTCGGTTTTTGATCTCAAAATGATCGGATACTCTGGGTAAATTGGGGTGTTTTAGCGTCGCCAGCATCACTGCTTCGCGTTTGAACTGACGGGCAAATTCATCTGATAGATATAAGTTTTCTTTTACAGCGACATCAACACCAAGATTTAGGTCAATGGCATGATAGACAGCACCCATTCCTCCCTGACCAAGGATGGATAGTATTCTATAACGTTGATTTAGGATGACGCCAGTCTCTAGGGGCATATGGTCTTATTCACTGAACAACCATGATTTTATCTTATTTTTGTAAAAATTGTTACGCATATATATTTATTATTTTGATTATGTTAATTAATCCATAATGGAACATGCTATAATCCAAAAGATAACTTCAAATGTTCCGTAACCTTGAAATTCACACCACTGTTCGAATAGCTTTTTTCTTTGCTCTGGCATTAGCGGTTATATTTATCCCCATGGGAAT
>CAYLUZ010000017.1:0-19187 GCA_964387025.1 uncultured Leptolinea sp.
TTCGAGAAGGTGGTCTGACGGTTGGTGCCGGTGTGATCACTAAAATACTGGACTAAAGGAGCAGTAGTGTCCTTTATCGGGCATTACAATTGACTATAAGATGGCATCAAAAAAGAAAGACGTCCGCCCAGTAATTACACTGGCTTGCTCTGAGTGCAAAGAGCGCAACTATACATCCGAAAAAAACAGGCGTAATGACCCCGGACGTATGGAGTTACAGAAGTATTGTTCACGCTGCAAGAAGCATACAGCGCATCGTGAGACAAAGTAGGCTAAATATATTACAGATCAGCGGAGTATAAATTTCCGCTGATCGATAAAATAGGCCAGTAGCTCAATTGGCAGAGTGCCTGTCTCCAAAACAGGAGGTTGAGGGTTCGATTCCTTCCTGGCCTGCCAAATAAAGCGAACGCCGTCTTTAAGGGCGGCGTTTTACCCGTAACATCCCTCTCTGAGGGTATTAAGGAGATCGTAGTGGCAGAAAAAATCGAAAAAGCGAAAGTACCAAATGTCCTTAAGCGATATTATCGTGAGACCATGGGAGAAATCCGCAAAGTTAACTGGCCTACAACTAAAGAAGCTTTACATTTAACACGGATAGTTCTAATTGTGCTTGTAATTATGGCTGCGATATTAGGTCTCTTGGATTTCGTATTTTCGAAGATCATCGGATTGATTCTGGCCTAATAAGGTCTCTTTAAACGGAATGTAGGAGTCAAAAGCAAATGGACGCGCAGGAAAATCAAGAATTCGAAGAACCGAAGGAAACAGAAACTTCTGATGAAGTCAAGAAATCAGAAGGTCCTGGCGCGCCCCTCAGCATGGATACACCGGGTGCACCAGAACTGACAATTCAACAATCCATTGAAGAAGCTGGAGATACTCGCGCCTGGTATGTCATCCATTGCTATTCAGGGTATGAAAATAAAGTCCGCCATAATCTTGAACAACGTATTGAAACCATGGGGATGAAAGACAAGATCTTTGATGTTGTCATCCCGACCCAGGAAGAAATCGAAGTTAAAGATGGCAAACGGAAAACTGTAGAGCGCCATGTTTTCCCGGGTTATGTGCTGGTGAACATGATCTTAACGGAAGACTCCTGGTATGTTGTTCGTAATACCCCGGGAGTAACTGGTTTCGTTGGAATGGGTAATGTGCCGACACCATTACGGTCAGATGAAGTATCACAGATACTCCGCCGCATGGAAGCGGAAACGCCTGTAGTAAAAGTAACATTCAAGGTTGGCGAACGTGTTCGAATTGTAGATGGTCCTTTCAATGATTTCAGAGGTAATGTCTCAGAAATTGATATGGAACGGACAAAAGTACGGGTAATGGTCAATTTCTTCGGAAGAGAAACACCCGTTGAATTGGACTTCTTACAGGTGGAAAGAGCGTAATAATTTATTAGGTATTATCGATCCCATAAGGGATCGTAACAGGTGGAAGGATGAACCTCGAATCATCCGTTATGACCACAAAGGAGAAAAAAAGTGGCAAAGAAAATTAAAGCAATAGTAAAGTTGAATATTACTGCTGGAAAAGCAAATCCAGCACCCCCGATCGGTCCTGCCCTGGCAGGTCACGGGTTAAACATTATGGCATTCTGCAAAGAGTATAATGCCCGCACCAATAACAAAACGGGAGAAATAATTCCTGCAGAGATCACCATATTTTCTGATGGTTCCTTTACATTCGTATTAAAATCATCCCCGGCAGCGGTTCTTTTACGAAAAGCTGCAGGAATCGAAAAAGGATCCGCAGAACCGAATCGGACAAAGGTCGGTAAAGTTACTCGAGCTCAACTCCGCGAAATTGCTGAGCTCAAGGCAAAAGATATGAATTCCTTTGATATTGAAGCTTCCATACGGCAAATCGAAGGAACTGCCCTGAATATGGGCCTGACAGTCGAAAACTAACCCCTGTGGGAGGGTTTTCTGAACCCGCCTGAACCACCTAGGAGAAAAAATGGCAAAACACGGTAAGAAATACCTGGCTGCAAAAGCCAAAATCGATGCAGATAAAGCATATTTACCAGTAGAAGCAGTGAACCTGGTAAAAGAAACATCCACTACAAAATTTGATGCAACAGTCGAAGTCCACTTGCGCATGGGCTTGGACCCACGCCAGGCAGACCAGATGGTGCGTGATGTCGTCGTACTTCCTCATGGACTAGGAAAAACAGTCCGGGTTCTTGTTTTTGCACAAGGCGAAGCCGCAACTTTAGCTCTAGCGGCTGGTGCGGATTATATTTGTGATAATGACGAAATGGTCAATAAAATATTAGGCGGTTGGACTGACTTTGATGTCGCGATGGCCACCCCTGATATGATGGGTAAAGTTGGTAAACTCGGACGTGTTTTAGGTCCGCGTGGTTTAATGCCAAACCCAAAAGCTGGAACTGTAGCCCCAGGAGAAGATCTGCCTCGTGTAATTCAGGAAGCAAAAGCTGGTCGTGTTGAATTCCGATTGGATAAGACCGCAAACATACATGCTCCCATAGGAAAAGTCTCATTTGAAAGCACCAAACTTTTTGATAACCTGGCTGCCCTGATGAATGCAATCAAGAAGGCTAAGCCTTCGGCTTCAAAAGGTATCTATATTAAACATATTACTGTTACCTCAACTATGGGACCCGGCATCAAGTTGGATACCATGGCTGCCCAATCGATGTCAGAAGCAGGGGAATAGAGTATAATAAGAATAGTTGAATAATATGCTTCGCCGCAGACAGCCGGTGCCTGTTCAGATAAAGTTTCAGGCTTAATGAAATACCAGCCGAGGTGAGGACTTAAGAAACAATCATATTTGAATTGTTATTGGTCTTTGCCCGATGGAAAATTATCAGGCAAAGATTATTATTTTAATTCAGGAAGGAGGTGAAATACATTGGCTTTCAGTAAAAAACATAAAGGTGTAATGCAAGAACAATACAATACCTGGTTGAAGAAAAGTCAGGCAATGATCATGGTAGAGTATTCTGGTTTGGATATGAAGGGAATCAATGCCATCCGGGCAAAGGCCCGTGATGCAGGTGGAGAATTCCATGTAGTGAAGAATACATTGCTTTCAAATGTGTTCAAGGCACAGAATATTACTATTGATGAAAAATTACTCTCAGGTTCAACAGCTGTGGGTTTTGCATTCAATGATGCGCCAGCAATGGCAAAGGCAATGACCGATTTCGTAAAAGGTAATGAGGTCTTTAAAGTTAAAGGCGGTTACCTCGGAAATCAGACAATGAATGCTTCGCAGATCAAGGCCTTGGCTGATCTACCGCCACTACCAGTGATGCGTGCAAAACTGCTTGGACTGCTGCAGACTCCTGCCAGTCAACTTGTTCGAACACTTGCCGAACCCGCTCGCGGGTTGGCGTCTGTGGTCAGAGCGTATTCTGAAAAGGGTGCGTAATCATTAATATGGGAATCGAAAATCGAGAATAAAAAATCGAGGATCGATAACAAATAAAAAATAAAAATTGTAAGGAGAAATTGAAATGGCTGATTTAGCTAAACTCGTAGATGCATTAAGCGCCCTATCCGTTTTGGAAGCCGCTGAACTGGTTAAACAACTGGAAGAAAAATGGGGCGTTTCCGCTGCTGCCCCTGTAGCCGTAGCCGCTGCCGGAGCTGTTGGTGGTGCTGCTGCTGAACCCGTGGAAGAAAAGACTGAATTTGATGTCATAATTAAAGATCCCGGTGCCAAGAAGATCGAAGTCATCAAGGTCATCCGTCAACTTACGAACCTTGGACTGGTCGAAGCCAAGAATATGGCCGAAACTGCTGGAGCTAAGGTGCTCTCTGGCGTTACCAAGGATGCTGCTGCTGATGGCAAGAGCAAATTGGAAGCTGCCGGTGCTGTTGTAGAAGTTGCGTAAGCTTTAATGATTTGTTGAGAATTAACATCCTGCCCACAAAGCAGGATGTTTTTATTTGGTATAAAAATTTGCTTGCAGTTGTAGTAAATTTATATTGAATATAATTGTATCGGTGGTTATTATTTTTATGGGATGAGTTTTACAGGATATAATTAATATAAATCTTAATCTTGAAGGTGAAATTTGATCTCGATCATGGAAAATTTTCCTCCTGTTATCCAAGCTCTGATTGCTGGGATTTTTACATGGGGAGTGACAGCATTAGGGGCATCGTTTGTGTTCTTTAATAAAACGGTAAATCGTAAATTACTTGTAGCCATGCTTGGTTTTGCGGCTGGGGTGATGATTGCGGCGAGTTGCTGGAGCCTTCTTATTCCATCAATAGAATTATCCACAGAATTGGGGATAGTATCCTGGGTACCACCAGTAATCGGTTTCCTGCTTGGTGGTGGGTTTCTTTTCATAATTGACAAGATCATTCCACATTTGCACCTTGGTTTTGAAATGTCTGAATCTGAGGGAATAAAAACCTCCTGGCAGCGTTCAATCCTTCTTGTCCTGGCGATCACATTGCACAATATTCCAGAAGGTTTGGCAGTTGGGGTGGCTTTTGGCGCTGCAGCAGCAGGTTTACCTTCAGCAGCTTTATCGGGTGCAATAGCTCTGGCGATAGGTATAGGCCTTCAAAATTTCCCGGAAGGGATGGCAGTATCAGTTCCCCTTCGTGGTGAAGGTCTTTCCCGAATGAAGAGTTTTATGTATGGACAAGCTTCAGCTATTGTTGAACCAATCGCAGCCGTAATCGGCGCATTGACGGTTATTTCGATGCGTTTCATTTTGCCGTATGCGTTATCTTTTGCGGCTGGAGCAATGATTTATGTAGTAGTAGAGGAACTTATCCCTGAATCGCAGCGGGGAGAAAGCACAGATATTGCTACGACAGGAGCGATGATCGGATTTGCTATTATGATGGTACTGGATGTAGCTTTAGGTTAAGCAGCAATTGGCATCCGGCGAACGACCATTAGTACCTTGCCTTGAACCTGGACAGTTTTAGGGTCGTCAATAATTATTGGCTGCATGGTCTTATTCGCGGGTTGAAGACGTACTCTTCCACCCTCTAGATAAAAATATTTAAGTGTAGTCTCGTCTTTATCCAACAACCAGACCGCGACCATTTCGCCATTCTTAGCTTCGCGTGCTTTTTTCATAATGATCACATCACCATCGTTTACCATGGCGTCGATCATGGAATCTCCCTGAACTTCCAATGCAAAGATCTCTTCCATTTTTTCGCGTTGAGGCAGCATGCTGCGGGCAATATCTATGACTGATTCTGAGTCAAAATAACTCAGATCAGATGCTGGAACAGGTACAGGTAAACCAGCTACTATCCTACCCACAATTGGAATCCGGATAAGATCTTCGATCCTGTCCACGATTGGAGCCACACCATCGTCGATCATTTTATTAAATGCGTCTTTGAGCATGGTTATACCACGGGAGATATTTTTCTCACGCTTGATATATCCCCATTTTTCCAATTGGTCCAGGTAATAATTGACGACGGAAGTAGAAGAAATATTGGTTTCTTCGCAAATTTCTCGAATGGACGGCGGATACCTGAATTGCTTCTGGTAGCTTTCCATAAAAGCCAGTATCTTTGTATGTCTTGGTCCGATACCTTGTGATCGTTTTGCCATTGTTTCCTCCATCCACAATATTACTGTACATTTGTGCTAAATTATTTATACACGAACATTCGTTCTGTGTCAAGCGGGTTATGGTAATATTTGTTTACAATTCCAGGCAATTGATCAACCGAAAAACTGGTAAGATAGTGACTGATTCATTCGACCTGTACGGTAGACACGATAATTGGAGAATGAGATAAAATACCCTTAGCGATTCTTAATGTCAAGGAGAATTTGTGAAATTTACGAAAATTTGTGTCCTAGGTATGGGGTATATCGGTCTTCCCACATCCAGTACTTTTGCTTCAAGAAAAATCCACGTGAGTGGTGTCGATGTCAATGCGAAGGTGATCGAATCTTTGCAACGGGGCGAATTGCATATCATAGAAGCCGGACTTCAGCCGTTAATGCTTGAGGCAATAAGTACTGGTTTTCTCTCTTTTTCCCAAAAAGTATCTACAGCCGATGCGTTTATCATTGCAGTTCCCACACCTTTCAAAGAAGGCAAACTGGCAGATATGAAATATGTGGTTTCAGCTGCGGAATCGATACTCCCGCATTTGAACAAAGGCAATCTGGTTGTTCTGGAATCAACCTCACCTCCACGAACCACGGTCGATCTGGTTGCACCAGTATTGGAACGATCCGGTATGAAAGCAGGTGTCGATTTCTTCCTGGCTTATTCTCCTGAACGCGTCTTACCCGGACAAATCTTACGGGAATTGATTGAAAATGCACGTGTAATTGGTGGAATTAATAAAGAATCAGCAGAAGCCGGTAGAGACTTGTACGCAACTTTTGTTAAAGGTGACATTATTCTTACGGATGCCACAACAGCGGAGATGGTCAAATTGATGGAAAATACATACCGGGATATTAATATTGCTGCTGCCAATGAATTCTCCCGGTTGGCTGATCGGTTTGGAATTGATGTTTGGGAGGCGATCAGCTTGGCTAACCGCCATCCGCGGGTAAAAATACTCAACCCCGGTCCGGGAGTTGGCGGTCATTGTATCAGTGTGGACCCCTGGTTTTTAGTGGAATCAGCTCCGGATATCACCTCATTGATCAGCTCTGCCCGAAAAGTAAATGATTCTCAGCCTCATTTTGTCGTGGAATGGATTGAACGTAAGCTGGGTAATTTGTCCGATAAGCGGATGTGCGTCCTGGGATTGACCTATAAACCCGATGTCGATGATTTCAGGGAAAGCCCGGCTGTAGACGTGGTTAAGTTATTAACTGCGAAAGGCGCAAAGGTAAATTCGTACGATCCATTTACTATGCGTGAAGCATTAGATGGAATTAACCCAACCAGGGATCTTTCAAATGCTCTTGAAAACGCGGAAGTAGCTGTCATATTGGTGCCCCATTTAGAGATCGGAAAACTTGCTCCATCCGATTTTGTTGCTCATCCCAGTATGAAAGTAATATTTGATACTGTGAACGTGACTGGTAATTCAAAATGGAGTTCTACTCCAATAAAAATATTCAGGCTTGGATCCAATAAACCTGAACGAGCGGGAAAATGAATCAAAAAAGAATTAAGGTTTTATCAGTGTTGGGTACCAGACCAGAAGCAGTTAAGCTGGCACCAGTAATCCGGGCTTTGCAATCTCACCCCGAAATTGAATCATCCATTTGTATCACAGCCCAACATCGTGAAATGTTGGATCAGGTACTGCAAGTATTTGATATCCACCCTGATTTTGATTTGAATTTAATGCGGCCGGACCAGACTCTGGCGGAATTGACTGCGGCTCTTTTTACTCACCTTGATCCTGTTCTAGTAGAAAAGAAACCGGATTGGGTTTTCGTTCAGGGTGATACGACCACAGTAATGGCTGCTTCTGTAAACGCTTTTTACCGTCAGATAAAGGTCGGACATGTAGAAGCAGGACTACGGACTTTTGATAAATGGCAGCCTTTTCCCGAGGAGATCAACCGTCGGATTGCTGGTACAATTGCCGATCTCCATTTTGCACCAACAACTTTGAATAGATCAAATCTGTTAAAAGAAGGAGTTCCCGAAGAAAGGATAGTTATCACGGGCAATCCGGTCATTGACGCGGTGCGCTGGATCTCTGCTCAACCTGCGCCTGATGAAATTAATGCGTTACTGCGTGACCTCGAGGTGGGTCCCGGGAAGACTAATCGATTGGTATTGATTACAGCCCATAGAAGGGAAAATTTTGGTCAACCGCTCGAACAAATATGCACAGCCATTAACCATCTTGCGGATGAATATGAGGGAAAAGTAAAATTTGTTTACCCCGTCCATCTGAATCCCAATGTTCAACAACCGGTTCATAGAATGTTGAGACAGAATAATAATATTACTTTGCTCCCGCCACTGGATTACCTCCCTCTTGTTCACTTAATGCGCAATTCAACATTAGTTCTAACCGATTCTGGTGGAATTCAGGAAGAAGCACCCGGGTTTGGAATTCCAACCCTGGTATTGCGTGATGTGACCGAAAGACCGGAAGGTGTTGATGCTGGTGTATTGCAATTAGTGGGAACCGATACCGAGCGAATAATTAAAACGGTCCACTCACTTTTGGATGATCCTGAAGCGTATCAAAAAATGGCGAGAGCAGTGAACCCATTTGGTGATGGCCATGCCGCCGACCGGATCGTTCAAGCTTTGATCGATTATGAAAACCGGCACTCCAAGAAATGACCCCAAATCCTCGAAAAATCATCGGAATTATTCCAAATGTCCATGGCGTCGGTGGACCTGCTTCGTTTAACGAGAAACTTGGGAATGGATTGCGAAAACTGGGTGTTGAAGTCACCTATGACCTGGCCACCCCGAACCTGGCATCTGTTTTGGTCATCGCCGGGACCAGGCATTTGGGGTTGCTCTCTGGATTAAAGAAAAAAGGAATTCCAATCATTCAACGATTGGACGGTATGAATTGGGTTCACCGTAAAAGATATACCGGTTTGCGTTATTATCTGCGTTCGGAAGTGAACAATTGGATCCTTCGCGAGATCCGTTCCAAATACGCCAGTCATGTGATCTATCAAAGTGAATTCTCTCGGGAATTTTGGAAGCGTACATATGGGAACAAATCAACTCCAAATTGTGTGATCCTTAATGGTGTTGATCTGGAACAATTTTGTCCCTCCGATTCCCCAACATTCGATCATAGTGGGCTAAATGTAATTGCCGTGGAAGGTCATATAAAGAATGGTCTTGAACTGGGTTTGGCTAATGTCATCCAGGCATTGAATATTTATTCAACACACACGCTCGCCGCTGTGAATTTGTTTGTTGCAGGTGAAGTTCCTCATGAAGTCAGGATCAAGTTGATTGAGAGAAATAAAATCGATATTTCCTGGGGAGGGGTGATATCCAGGCTGGATATTGCTGAGCAGCTAAGGAAAGCTGACCTATTTTTTTCAGCAGAGCTGAATCCGCCTTGCCCGAATTCTGTAATCGAAGCTATGGCAAGTGGATTGCCGGTGGCATCGTTTGAAAGTGGCGCAATTCGCGAATTAGTATCTGACGATTGTGGAATTATTTCTTCTTACGGTGGAAACATTTGGAATATGGAATCTGCAAATACGGAATTGATGGCAGAATTGTTATCTGAGAAGTTGCAGAATCGGATATTGTTGGGTAAGAATGCCCGAACACGCGCGGTCCAAATGTTCGGATTGGATCAAATGGTTGAAAAATACTTGGATGTTCTGGCACCTTGATATGATTGATATTTTCTCTGGACGACTGGCTATTCAACAACGGGTGCTCCCATTTTACCGGCTGCCTTTTTTTTCTTCATTGGCTAGAAATTGTCCTGCGGGAATGGAATTGTTTGCCGGATTGCCTCGACCAGGTGAAGCGATCGCAACAGCGGATCAGTTGGATGCAGGACGTTTTATTCAAACCCAAAACATTCATCTATTAAAGGGATCATTATATGCCTGTCTGCAGCCAGGTTTTCTTGGCTGGCTTGAAAAATTCCGACCGGATGTTTTGATCATTGAAGCGAATCCGCGCTATCTCTCTACACCTGCTGCTGTTCGCTGGATGCATGCACGGAACCATCCGGTGATAGGTTGGGGTTTGGGTGCACCGCCTATACAAGGCCTGTTTTCTGGAAACAGAATTCAAACCCGGAAGAAATTTATAAATCAGATGGATGCGATGATCGCCTATAGTCAGCAGGGAGCGGATGAATATGCGGCTTGCGGATTCCCTGCGTCCAAAATATTCATTGCTCCAAATTCTGCTGCTTTCAAACCATTATCTGCTCCAGGTGAAAAGCCAGATAATTGGACCGGTAAACCGCAAATATTATTCGTCGGTCGGCTGCAGGCTCGCAAACGGCTGGACCTGCTTTTTAAAGCCTGTGCGCTCTTACCTAAGGAAACCCAACCTGATATCACAATAGTAGGTGATGGACCTGACAGGGAACAAATAGAAAAAGCTGCCCAGGCAGCTTACCCCGGGGTGATCTTTACGGGAACAAAAATCGGAAAAGAGCTTGACCCATATTATCAAAAAGCAGATCTTTTTGTACTGCCGGGAACCGGTGGCCTTGCTGTTCAACAAGCCATGTCGTATGGCTTACCGGTTATTGTGGCAACAGGGGATGGCACACAGAGTCAACTGGTCAGACCAGAAAATGGTTGGATAATATCTCCGGATAACCTGGACAATCTTACAAAAACGCTTCATGCTGCTCTTTCTGATCCTTTGGACCTGCGTAAAAAAGGGCTGGAATCTTATCGGATCGTTCGGGATGAGATAAATATCGAAAAGATGGTCAAAGTATTCATTTCAGCCATTAATTCCGTGTGCAAACTATGAGAATCCTGATCGTTGCTGATGGAAGATCTGCCACCACCCGGAGTTGGATCAAGGGATTGTTATCCTATCAGGATGAGATCCATCTGATCACAACCTACCCGTGCGAGATGATGGAAGGAATAAAAAGCCTCGTATTCCTGCCGCTTGCTTTCAGCCAGGTTGGCCGAAAACAGGCAGCATCTGAAAAACCAGCATCGATTTCGAAAACTGAAAAGTCATTGGTCGGGAAAACGATCTCGAGGTTTAGAAAAGCATTCCTGGCTGCCCGATATACTCTCGGACCCATCAGTTTATCCTTTACCGCCAGAAAATATAAAGAAATAATTGAGTCAATCAAACCGGACCTGATCCATGCTTTAAGGATCCCTTTTGAAGGTATGCTAGCTTCATACACACCACTGGGAGTTCCATTGATCATTTCCACCTGGGGAAACGATTTTACCCTGCATGCAGAGAAAACACCATTCATGAAGAATACCACTCGAAATGCAGTTCGACGGGCAGACGGGTTCATGGCGGACTGCCAGCGTGATATTCACCTGGCACACGAATGGGGACTGCGAGAAAATATTCCCACCATGTTTGCTCCAGGTTCAGGAGGATTGGATTTGGACCTGATCCGGCACAAATTGAATAGCAGAATCGAAGGGGAACTTGGAGTCATAAATCCACGTGGGATCCGGCCGGTTTATGTGCGCAATGACATGTTCTTCGAATCTTTACCCACCATACTGAAAGAATATCCAAATTTACCGGTCTATAACGCCGCCATGATGGGTGAACATGATGCGGAGAATTGGATACGGAATTTCAAATTACCTGAAAATGTCCGGCTTTTACCCGCAATGCCTCAGGAGCAATTGTGGAATTACAGTCTGAGGTCGAGGGTGGTTGTTTCTGCGGCTATTCACGATGGAACTCCAAATTCGGTTCTAGAAAGTATGGCTTTAGGCTGTCTTCCTGTTGTGGGTAACATAGAATCCTTACGGGAATGGATCGTTGATGGAGAAAATGGATTATTAGTGGATCCCAATAACCCCTCATCCATCTCCACCGGGATTCTCAGAGCGCTCAGAGATGATGAGCTCTTCTCCCGAGCTCAGCAAATCAATTCCAGGTTAATTCAAGAGAAAGCAGATCGAGTGAAAGTTATGCCTGATGTTCATGCCTTTTATAAAAAAGTCGTTGATAGATAAAGCTAATTGAAACTAATATCATTCAAATTGAATACCGGTCCATCCTGGCAGGCCAATTTATACCCCCTTATTGTTTTTACTGCACAAATCCCACATTCTGCAATAGTGGCACACGGCATACTGGTATATATTAATACTTGCATGTCCCCCCGAGGGGACTTTGCGGTTGTTGTCCGCAAGATTTTATTAAGGTCCTGAATTCTAAACAAAGGTACATCGATCGCGATGAAATCAGCCCATGAGAAAAGGTCATCCAGGTGATCCAATTTTGATAATTCAACGTGAGCTGGTATGTCCCGGGCGATGACCGGATTGGAAATAAAATCTCCAGCCATCACAATATCAACATTTTGGTTAAAGGTGTGGTTGACCAATGCCATCAACCGGTTGGGATTATCATCGAATCCAACCAGAGCAAGACGCTTAAGTATTAAAGGTGGACTAAAACCTTGTCCGAGAGGTCCGCGAAACGTGATCTCATGTCCGGGATACCAATTACGAGGAGCAGGTGAACCAATGGATATCTCATTTTTTGTAGAGCTTTCAATGAAAAGAGAAAGTGGGATTTGGTTATCTTCCTCTGTCCTGGAGGAGACAGCAAGATATTGACCAGGAACAAATACAAGCTGTTGCTCAGCTTTTAATGTTATGGCAGGTAAACCAAAGCGATGGCTAACCTGGTGGACAATTGCGTTTTGAGTTTTCATTGTATTTAATTGTAGGAGAGGATTTAGACATTGTCAAAACTGCCGGGATGTCTATTGGTTAAAGAGAAGTATGATTCCCGCCAGCGATACAACCACGCCTCCAACGGCACGGAAACTGAGCTTTTCTCCACGCAGTGCAATGATTGGTAGTATGAACAATGGGCTGGTGGATAACAGTGTTTGGGCTATGGCTACAGGTGCAAATTGGATGGATACCTGTTGCAGCCATACAGCTGTATATGTGCCTAATAATCCTACCACGGCCAGCAAACGCAGCAGCTTCCATGTGGAGGTCCGCCCACCTGCCTCATCCTTTTTGAGCCAGAGAAAAGCTGATCTTTTACTCAAAATGATCAGGACAGCCAAATAGATTATTCCTGCCAGGAGACGGATGATGGATGTTTGCAGCGCGGATATGGTGACTCCCGATGCTGTCATGGCATAGCGGGAAATGACCGCGCCAATAGCTTGTGCGAGTGCGGCGATCACCGCGAATTTTATTCCCTTTTTGTAATTGATCTGGATTTTTTCTTCAGATTTTTGCTCTTCAGTAATGACCCAGGCAATACCAGATATGGTGATCAGAATCCCCAACCAACCGGTAAAGGAGATGGATTCTCCCATAAAAATCCAGGCGAGTGCCCCGGTCAAAGGAGGAGCCAGCATTCCCAGCAGTAAGGCAAAACGGGATCCTAGGTGATTTAGCGATTCGAAATATGCCGTATCACCAATTCCAACGCCGACAATCCCGGAGATGATTAACAATCCAATTGTAGTAATTGGCATCACTAGTGCATGTTCCCGCAGCAGCAGGGTGGTAACCAGCATCAACCCGACCGCCATGCTGCCTTTAACCAGGTTAAGTTCGACAGGTGGGATGCTTTTTCCCAGGTTGCGGAAGATGATTGCCGAGATTGCCCAAAGTAACGCGGAAATCAGAGCTGCAATGCCGCCTATTATTAAAGGTGAAATTCCCTGAGAAATATTTAACATAATGAAACTCCTGGAATGGTATTAATTGGAAAATTATAGCACGAACATTTACATCGCAGATTGGATTGAGGCATATCCCTCGCCGTCCTTCCCTACGGGATACTTCGTAATCGACTGGCTCAGGATACGGTTCGGGAATCGGATCAATCCGAAATATGATAACGCTCATTTCGACCAACGAAATATTTATGCTGATATTTATTCCAGTGTATAATTTAGGAAAATACACTCTTATGGAGATAACAATGAGCGAAGGGAAAATCAGAGTCTTAATTGCAAAACCGGGTCTGGATGGACATGATCGTGGAGCGAAAGTAATTGCACGTGCCTTGCGGGATGCCGGCATGGAAGTAATTTATACCGGTCTGAGGCAGACACCCGAAATGATAGCCGAAGCCGCCCTTCAGGAAGATGTAAACGCTGTTGGATTATCCATTCTTTCCGGAGCGCATATGGCATTGGTTCCCAGAGTCGTGGAATTACTCCGAAAACAGGGTCAGGAAAATGTAGCCCTGTTTCTAGGAGGTATCATTCCTGAAGAGGATATCCCTGCCCTCATGGAAATGGGTGTGGCTGCCATTTATGGACCTGGTACATCCACCCAGGTGGTAACTGAAGCGATAAAAAAGGTGGTTGAGAAGCAGGCTGCTTAGCAAAACTCATGCATCGAAATGATGACCCACAACAATTAGCTGCCAGCATTCTTTCGGGCGATCGGCTTTCTCTGGCGCGTGCCTGCACAGAAATAGAAAATGACACCAGCGCAGGGGAACAGACCTTATCCATACTATTCCCTCACAGTGGTAAGGCGCATTTGGTGGGTGTAACTGGTTCACCAGGCACTGGAAAATCCTCCCTTGTAAATCAATTGGCTTATCGTTACCGTAAGCTGCATGCGCAAGCCAAAGTGGCGATCATCGCCGTGGATCCGACCAGCCCGTTCACCGGAGGAGCAGTTTTAGGTGATCGTGTCAGAATGCGGGACCTTGTCGGGGACGATCATGTATTTATTCGCTCCATGGCCACACGGGGTGCCTTGGGAGGTATTTCACGGCAGACCACCGCTCTGGCACTTCTATTCGATTGTGCCGGGTACGAGCTGGTCTTTATTGAAACAGTAGGTGCAGGACAGAGCGAGGTGGATATTGTCCGCCTGGCGCACACGACCATCGTAGTGGAAGCTCCGGGGTTGGGTGACGAGATTCAAGCAATAAAAGCTGGTATCTTGGAAATTGCTGATATTTTGGTGGTCAACAAAGCTGACCATCCTGGTGTGGAATCGACTGAACGTGCTCTAAAAATGATGCTCGAAATGGCAAAGGATAGGGTACGATTGTATCCAAATTCCCATATTAGTGACCTTGATTTTGAAACATCTGATCCGAATCAAAATTCCCAGGAGGTTTGGATGCCCTCCGTCCTGCGCACAATTTCTATAGAAAAGAAGGGTATAAGTGAAGTCGTTCAAGAGATCTCGAGGCATCGCGAGTGGTTAAAGTTGAATGGGAATTGGGGGGTAAAAGAGCGGCAGAGAATCCAGATGGATATCGTAAATATGTTGACGGACCACCTGTATAAACGATGGCTCCAGCAGAATACACCTGAGCTTTTGCAATACAAAATTTATCAGGTTGTAGAACGGAAAATATCACCATACCAGGCTGTTAATGATTTGTTAGGATAAATTATGTAATGTTCACAATTGGATGATCATTATTTAGAGAACATTCATTGATAAACTGCTGGAATAACGTATAATAACTCCATTCGAAATTATTCATATAGCAGGGAAGTATCCCCACCATTTAGGTGTTTTATAGTATTGGAGCAATCATATGGAAAGAACTCTTATTAGTGCATTGCGTAGTCAGGTAGGCAAAGAAGTCAAGATTAAAGGTTGGCTGCAGAAACTGCGTGACCAAAAGAAGATGCAATTCCTGGTGGTGAGAGATCACACCGGTGCTGTACAAGTCGTCTTCGAAAAAGCTGCGAATGAAGAACTGGCTGCAACCATCTCTGGGATTACCACCGAAAGCGCGATTGAAATTACCGGCCTGGTGATCGATAATCCGGTGGTTAAATTAGGCGGTTTGGAAATGCAGTTGAAGACCATCTGGGTTGAAAGCCTGGCTGATTCTCCGCTTCCTTTGGATCCCTTCGCGGAGACCCTTCCGGAAATCGACTACCGGTTGGATTGGCGTTATCTGGATCTGCGCCGGCCTGAAATGGCTCTAATCTTCAGGGTGCAAACCACTGCAGAAATGGCTATGCGGGAGTACTGGATCAAGGATGGTTTCCGGGAGATGCATTCGCCCAAGATCATGGGAACTCCCAGTGAAAGCGGTGCTGAGCTTTTTGAAGTCCAGTATTTTGAACGAAAAGCATTTTTATCCCAGTCTCCACAGTTCTATAAGCAGATGGCCATGGCTGCCGGGTATGACAAGGTTTTTGAGATCGGCCCGGTATTTCGAGCTGACCCCAGTTTTACCTCCCGCCATATGACAGAATTTACCGGTGTGGATGTGGAGATCAGTTGGATTGACAGCCACGATGATGTGATGAAGTTCCACGAAGAGTGGCTGGCATATGTATACAAACGGGTGAAAGATCTCCATGGAGATGAGATCAAGGAGCGATTGGGGGTTGATATCGTGGTTCCAACCACGCCGTTCCCACGTTTGACCATGAGCGAGGCTTATGCGATATTAAAAGCACAAAATTATGCTCTTCCACCAGAACGCAAAGGCGATATTGACCCGGGCGGAGAACGCCTCCTTGGCAAGCATGTGAAGGAAAAATATGGCAACGATTTTGTTTTCGTAACAGATTGGCCGATCTCTGTCAGGCCTTTCTATCACATGCGTTATGAGGATAATCCTCAGATCACCAAGAGCTTCGATCTTTTAGGTAATGGCCTTGAGATCACGACCGGGGCGCAGCGCGAGCACCGAATCGATATCTTACTCAAGCAGGCAAAAGAGAAAGGCCTCTCACCTGAACCCATTCAATTCTATCTGGATTTCTTCCGTTATGGCTGCCCCCCTCATGGAGGATTTGGCATGGGTTTGAATCGATTACTGATGGTTTTGCTTGGATTAAATAATGTTCGTGAAGCAACGTATTTATTCCGCGGTCCGAACAGGTTAAGCCCGTAGACTCTGTTACAATTTCAACCGAACCAGGAGCTATCCTATGATCTATGGCAAGAATATCAGATTTAGAGCGCCGGAAAAAAGTGATATTCCACAATGGGTGGAGTGGCTGAATGACCCCGAAGTCATTCAGGGACTTCATATGGCTTATCCTTTAGGATTGGAGGATGAAAATAACTGGTTCGAAACCATGATAAAACGGCCCATGGAAGAACATATCCTTGTGATAGAAGTGAAGGAATCCAAAGGCTGGCATATGATCGGAAATATAGGTTTTGATCATGTGGATTGGTTAAATGCTAGTGCTGAAATGGGTATTTTTATCGGCAATAAGGATTTCTGGGATAAAGGTTTTGGTACTGGTTCTGTTCACCTGATGTTGAAATATGGTTTTGAATCCTTGAATTTACATCGAATCTGGTTGAGGGTATACGCAACAAATGAAAGGGCTATTCGCTGTTATGAAAAGGCTGGTTTTGTTCATGAAGGAGCCTTTCGTGAAGGTGAGTACAGGCATGGCAAGTATATAGACGTCAACATCATGAGTGTCCTGCGGACCGAGTGGAAAATTGACATGGCGCATGAAGTATAAATGTTAATTAATTAATAACCTAAAGCAACCTGCTTCATGGCAGGTTGTTTTATTACATAATTGTGACTTTATATCCTGGAATGTCTGGAAGATTTATTATTACAACATGACATCTACCCATAGCTTTATCCATTGGATTTATATTACAATAAGGTGGAAGACGAGAATGAGGAATACCGACCAAGGAGGTCTAGGATGATCGATGCCCGGCATGATGTTGGAATGTATGGTGATATCAAGCTGTATGCTGGAACTTCCAGTCCAGAGTTATCACAAGCTGTCGCTTCCTACTTGAATAAGCCTTTATGCGGACGGGATATTATAAGCTTCCCAAATGATAATTTGTTTGTAAAGCTGCATAGCTCTGTCAGGGGTCAGGATTGTTATGTGATCCAGACCACTTCGGTACCGGTCCATAGAAATTTAATGGAAATGTTGATCCTCATCCAGACACTGAGATTGGATTCTGCTGCCCGTATCACTGCTGTGGTCCCATATCTTTGTTATGCCCGTTCAGATAAAAAAGATCAACCAAGAATTCCAATTACAGCCCGCCTGGTTGCAGATATGATCGAAATAGCCGGAGCAGATCGATATATTACCCTTGATCTTCACGCCGGCCAGATACAGGGATTTTTCTCCATTCCTGGAGATGTGCTTTCTGCATTTCATATTCTTGCCGATTATTTATTTGAAATAAAAAATAATCTTATCAACCCAGTTGTATTAACAGCTGACCTGGGTTTTGCAAAAAAAGCCCGGGATTTTGCCGCTCACCTTGATTCACCGATGGCTTTCATCGAAAAACGACGCAGTGGAAACGATGCAAAATCGCAGGCAATGACGATTATCGGTGATGTCGATGGCAAAGATGTGATCCTGGTGGATGATGAAATCGATACCGGTGGATCGATGGTTCAGGCTGTAAATATTGCCAAAGATCATGGTGCTCGAGATATCTACATGGTGTTTATCCACCCTGGACTAAACGCGAATGCAGCAGAACGCCTATCAGATCTGCCAGTCAAGGAGTTCATTACCACTGATACAATTCCCATTCATGAAACCAAGAAGAAATTGTTTGGGAACCGATTAAAGATCCTCTCAGTCGCTCCATTACTGGGGGAAGTGATCTGCCGGGCGCATGAAGGACGAAGCGTCGGCGAAATGTTCAATGAATAATCAAATTTATGCCTGAATCACCTGAAGTAGAGACAATAGCACGCAACCTGCGGGAAGGCACCGCGGGTTGCTTTGCATTACCCGGACTGACAATCTCAGGTATTAAATTATTCTGGTCCAAAACCCTGATGGAACCTTCAGCCGAGAAATTAGAGCAGATACTTCCCGGTCAGGTGGTCAAAGATGTAAAAAGAAGGGCAAAATACCTGGTAATTCCGCTCAGCAGGCATACGATTCTAATACACCTGCGTATGTCAGGAGATCTGGTTACATGTACAGATGATATAAATCCCGGATTAAAGCATATTCGTTTTGCCCTGGAATTTCTTGAAGGTGGAAGTTTATTATTCAACGACCCGCGGAAATTTGGACGAATTTGGGTGGTTGAAGACCCGCAAGCTATTTTGGGGAAGCTTGGCCCTGAACCTTTGGACGAATCATTTACAGCAGAAGGATTCTACGGTTTGTTACACAACAAAAAACGCATGATTAAAGCTCTGCTTCTTGACCAGAGTTTTATCGCTGGACTTGGTAATATTTATACAGATGAATCCCTTCATCAGGCAGGTATTCATCCGTTGACAATCTCAAGAAACCTGAACCTTCAGACATCGAAGAGTTTACTCGAATCGATCCGACAAGTCTTGAAGGATGGAATTCAACGAAACGGTTCGAGTATCGATTGGGTCTATCGAGGTGGTGAATATCAGAATAATTTCAGGGTGTACGGGCGAACCGGACAAGCTTGCAATGTCTGTGGAACCATCATTGAAAGAATAGTTGTCGGCCAAAGAGGGACTCATTTATGCCCAAAATGCCAGGTTGTTTATATATCAAGGAAAAAGGATTAGGAAAATGAACTGTCAATTTTGTGGATCAGAAATTCCTGCAAAAAGCACAAAATGCCCAAGGTGCGGTGCTAATCAGAATTTGGATGCAGCCATACCACCTCCATCACCATATTACAATGAG
>CAYLUZ010000018.1:0-17204 GCA_964387025.1 uncultured Leptolinea sp.
TGGTCGCGCTGGGAAACGGAGCCAGGCCGGATTATTAATGACGAAAAATGCGGGCTGGCTTGCGATTGGTGGGGTGGCCGCTGGAAGGAAGATTTCGATCGGGCAGTAGAAACCGGACAGAATGCGCACAGGCTGTCCATTGAATGGAGCCGCATCCAGCCTGCCCAGGATCGTTGGGATGAGGATGCCCTAGATTACTACCGCGAAATGCTGCGCGGGTTGTACGACCGCGGGTTGTCAACCATGGTCACCCTGCACCATTTCACCGATCCGCTGTGGATGGCAGACCAGGGTGGTTGGGAAAACCCCGAATCGCCAGTATGGTTTGAGAAATTCGTCCGCAAAGCTGTCGAAGCATTGAAGGAATACTGCTCCACATGGGTGACCATCAATGAGCCGAATGTCTATGCGGTTTCAGGCTACATCTACGGGCAGTTCCCGCCCGGGAAGAAGAGTATAAAGACAGCATTGAAGGTGATGGTCAACCTGACCAAAGGGCACGCCGCCGCTTACCACGCCATCCACGAGATCCAGAAGGAAGCCCGGGTGGGTTTTTCCATCAATTATCGCGACTTTGTTCCTGCAAAAGCCTGGTTCCTGCCGGACCAGATCGCTGCCAATATTCAGCAGAAAACTTTCAATAACGCCTTCCCGGTAGCGGCAATGACCGGCTTGCTGGATACGCCATTTATGAAGACCCGTATCCCGCAGGCAGCCAACACCCAGGACTTTCTCGGTGTCAATTATTATTCACGCGACCTGGTGGCGTTTGATCTCACCAGACCCTCCAGCCAGTTCATCCACAATTATTACCCCAAAAACCCGGATCTAAGCCCTACAGGATTCATCGCTAACCAACCTGAAGGTATGTATTCAGCACTGAAATGGGGGCTGAAATTCAAGGTCCCGATGATCGTGACCGAGAATGGTGTGGAAGACCACCTGGATACGATGCGCCCGCGTTACCTGCTTCAGCATATCCACCAGGTCTGGCGGGCAGTCAACTTTAACTGGCCGGTAAAGGGATACTTCCACTGGTCGCTGACGGATAACTTCGAATGGGAACGAGGATGGACTCAACGTTTCGGTTTATGGGGTTTGAACCTTCGGACGCAGGAACGCACCCGCCGCAATAGCGTGGACCTGTATGAAGCCATCTGCCGGGAGAATGGCATTACGACCGATATGGTGGACCGCTTCGCACCTGAGGTGATGCAGAAGATATTTAATGCATAAAAGAAGTACCGGGAATTCAATTTCAAATTTGTAATTGGATATAATATGTGTCGTTATCGATTTACGTCTCCAACAAATTAATAATATGGACAATTTCAATCTTTAAGGAGTAACGTTTATGCTTGATCAAATCAAGAAAAATATCCAGCGCATCCAGAAGCTGGGGGCAACGTACGTGGATACCCGTTGGTATCCATACGAGGAAACCAATTCATTAACCATGTGGAATGGCAACCTAAAAGACGCCAGCGCCAGAATCGAAAGCGGCGCAGGAATACGCGTTCTTTACAAGGGAGCCTGGGGATTTTCCGCCTCGTCCGATCTGAGCAACTTGGGGGCAATGTACGATCGTGCGTTGGATAACGCCCGCATCGCTGCTGAAAGGGTGACATTTCCTGTCCGCCTGGCAGAAAAAGATATCATCCAGGCAAAGTTCACCAGTCCCAACAAAATTGACCCTTTCACAGTATCCCTGAATGAAAAAGTGAGTTTCCTTAAAGAATTGGATGGATACTTAAAAGATGACGCAGTCGGGCAGCGCATCTCCGACATGAACTTTATCCGGAAGAACATTTGCTTCGTGGATTCTGAAGGCAGCGAAATAGAAAAAACGATCGTTGAATCTTTTTCCACAATGGAAGTGATGAGCCAGGATGAGCAAGGTGTGACCCACGAACGTAAATTCCGGCTGCATAAACAGGCGGATACACGCGGTTGGGAAAATTATGACCTTGCAGTCTTCAAAGAAAATGCGGAACGGATCGTCCGTGAATTAAAGGAACTTATGGCTGCCCCTGAATGCCCCAAGGATGAACGCTCTGTCATCCTGCTGCCGGGTATCATGTACCTGCAGACGCACGAGACCATCGGCCATGCCCTGGAGCTGGACCGCATTTTGGGGTATGAACTGGCCTTCGCAGGCGGTTCTTTCGTTACATTAAAGGATTTTGGAACATTACGCTACGGTTCACCCAAACTGACCGCCCGTGCAGATGCGACCGTACCCAACAGCCCCGGAAGTTTCGGGTTCGATGATGATGGCGTCGCCTGCCAGAATAATGTGCTGATCGATAAAGGCATCCTTGTGGGTGCCATTTCCGGACGGCAAATGGTCGAAGAAGCCAATGCCCGTGCAAAAAAAGAAATATTTAAGGGCAGCGGTGGAGCCAACCGTGCAACTGCTTTTTACCGGGTCCCGATCGAACGCATGACAAATATCAACATCGATCCCGGCGAAGACGGCACTCTGGAGGATATCATCAGCAAGACTGAGAAGGGAATCATCCTGGACGGCGACCGGTCCTGGTCGATTGGATCGAATCGCGAACAATTCCACTTCGGAACTGAAATTGGCTGGCTGGTTGAAGACGGCCGCAAGACGCACGTGGTCAAGAACTCCACCTATAAAGGGGAGACCGTCAAATTCTGGAACTCCCTTTCAGCCGTGGGAGATAAATCGACCTGGCAGGTAAATTATGTGTCCAATTGCGGCAAGGGGCAGCCTAATCAGATCATCCAGCTCGGGCACAGCATCCCGGTTTGCCGGTTTGATCATGTGCTGGTAGGAGAATAGACATGAAAGAGAAGATTATATCCACCCTGCACGAATTACGTCGTTATGCCCTGGATAAGGGTTACGTGGTTTCCGTCCTCTTTCGGGAGGAAGACAGCAACCTGATGCGTTTTGCGAATTCCGCAATCTCCTTGAACACGAATGAACATCTCATCCGGATCGAAGTGACCGCATACGAAGGAAAAAAACGCGCCAGTTATGAGATGATCACCAGCCTGGATCAAATGGATATCATGAAAAAAGGTGTGGACACCGCCGCGGAAATGGTCAACCACGCCATGCCGCTGGACTACAACCCCACCATCCCATTATTGGATGAGAATTTCAGCGACGAAAGTGGATATGACCCTGCGCTCGCTGCGATGACCAATAGTGAAAAACTGGAATTTCTCAACCAGGTCTCCAAAGGTCTTGAAACTCCTGATATTAAACTGGGCGGGATCTTCTCCAGTGGTACGAATGTACTGGCTGAAGTGAGCACACTTTCTGATAAAAGCCTGTATATCAAATTCACCGATACACAGGTCAATGCTGTCATTTCACATGAGCAACTAAAATGGGAAGTGATCGCCGAGCAGTCAGCCCAGCAAAAAAGCGACTTGAACCCCGTCCCGCTGCATGAGGATCTATCTTTCCTCCTGGATCATTATCAGCATGACGAACCTCATCAGATCCCGCTGGGCACCTATGATATCGTGTTTGGGGCAGCGGCAATCGCCGATATGCTGCATTTCTTCCACTATATCGGATTCGACGGTGGAATGATGAAACGCGGGTATTCATTCCTAACCCCAGAACAAATAGGCAAGAAAGTCTTTTCAGAGCAAGTCAATCTCTATGATGATGCCAATGACCGGAGGACATTTCCTTACAAACGCGATCTTCTTGGAATGAAACGAAATACATTCCCGCTGGTAGAAAAGGGTGTTTTCCGCGGTTTCGAATATGTTCAGGACGAAGCAGATGAGTTTGGTGAAAAAGCCACCGGTCACACTGTTTACCACGACAGCCTGGTAATGAAAGGTGGAAATCAGAAGGTCCAATCTCTTAAGGAACTGGTAAGCCTGCCGCGGGATAACGACCTGCTATATTTCCCGTTCATCCATTACATGAATATTGTTAACCCCTCTAAAGGCGTTATCACCGGCAGCAGCCGGTTTGGTGCGCTGTTGCTGAAAAAAGATGGCAGTATCGTCGTGCCTTATAACTACCGCATCACACAGAGCCTGTTGGACATCTTTGGAGAAAAAGTCGCCTGGGTATCGTCCGCGTTGGAAGCTTATAACATTTCCTCATCTTATGCTGCCCGCAATCCACAGGCGATTGTGGTACCGAAATTCATGCGCGTGAATGGTTTGGAGATCTCTCATTCAAATTCATCTTATTAATGGATAAAGCATTAGCACTGGTTTGGTGCCAGTGAGATTTACCAAAGAATTGAATAAAAAAGATAACAAGATCCTAAAGGCGAGTAATGCCTTAGGGATCTTTTTAATTAAATACTATATATTGGTTTCAAAAAGGTATTTTGTATTCCCGCTCATAAAGAAAATGCTAGTTTAATGGAGGAGGGAATGGAATTGTAAAGTCTCTGGGCGGCATACCGACATAGACCACAAAATAGAAATACAAGTCGATGGCTACCAGTGCAACCAACAGAAATACAGCGATCTTTGCATAACCGCTTTTCCAGATCCAATCAATTGCAAGGCCGATCAACCAGCAAATGGCTGGAATAGCCACCACATAATGCGGGCTGCCATTGGCAACCCCGATGAGAAATCCGCCAAAGAAGGATGTGAGTAATAACCAGGCTATCGGAATCCAATTCTTCCTGATTATCGCTATCACGATACCTGCAATAAAGAGTATGGCCGCAGGACCGAAAACAAGCGGGATGGTTGGACCATAAAAACCGGAAGGGTCGGGGTAGATCGTATAAGTACCCAGGGAATAGAGGATCTGATGCCAGAAGAACTTCCAGTAATCAACTACGCCAATAATGGCGAGAAGTGCCTCAGGTTTCCATCCCCACACCTGGTTGGTGCGGTCAAGGTAGGCAGTAGGATTTGTGATCGCAAAGAGGATAATAGGACCGGCAACACATAGTGCGACCAGCCCTATGATCCCCAGGAAACCTATTTTTTGACTCGTGTTTCCATTTTCCTTCCAAAGGGTGATCACGAGCAGGATCAATAAAAAGATGCCGATCTTGCTGCCGAGATAAAAGTATTGTGATATCCCCAGGGCAAAACCTGATAATACTGCTCCGCCGGTCCAGCGTTCTTTCCATCCTTTTACGAACCCATAAACGACCAGGGGCACCCATAAAGTATCCCAGATATTATTTAGACCTACCCTGGAATAGTGGATGGAAAAATGGTAAGCCGCCATCATAATGGCTGAGAGAATAGCGATCCTTCTACCGCTGATGCTCTTTACCATCAAATAGGTCACGACAACACCCATTGCGCCGGCGATCGCCGAAGAGACCCTTAATCCTGCGACCGTAAAACCGAATATCTTCATGGTGTAGTACAAAATATAGTGATGCAATGCCGGCTGGGAGGATGGCCCGGTAATGAAAGGATTCATAATGAAAATTGGATCCCCGAAGAGATTATCCCTGGCAAAACCGGCCACACCGGCTTCATCTATATGGAAAAGACCCGGTATCGAGCCAAGAAATGGCACCCGGATCAGTAAAGCGGATGCCAGTAAACCCAACATGATCAACAGGTCAAATTTCGAAGGTGCTGAACTGCGTGTGTAAAAAATGCTGATGATAAAGACGACACATGCCAGCCAGGTCCAGAATTGCCAACCCAGGATTCCTCCCTGATTGGCGTAAGCATAACCGATCCAGATCGTAGTTAAGGTGCATGCCAATGCCAGCAATGCTTTCAACCGGTGCGGCTCCAGATCCAACCAAAGCTGCTTAATCCCGGCAAATAATTTGGTGCTAGTGTAGTTAATATTCTTCATAGTTAGAATTCTGACCAGACAAGAATTTGATATCTCAATAGCTGATAATAATTGAAATAATTATAGCATTGCAAAAATAATCAAACATCTGTGACCGGACATGAATAACCCCTATCTTTCTATAAGTGCTCGTGGTAATCAAATTTTTACGTAATCGCATCTTCACTCCTATAAAGTTGATTTTGGGAAAATTTCTTTTCATTCAGTAAACATTATCACTTCTGTTGACATGCCAATTAACAACTTTCATAATTGAATCGCTTCTATGATTTACATCAAATTATAAGTATGTCATTGGTTAAAAATGAAATTATGCAGGTAGAGGGATAAATTCGAAGAAAGCAAAAAATTCAAGATAAAATAACCTGCTATATCAAGTCGGAGGAGTTAATATGAGTATAATTCGCTTACTGGTAGGAACGCGTAAAGGTGCATTCATCCTTTCCTCAGATGGAAAACGAAAAGACTGGAAGGTGGACGGGCCGCATTTTGCCGGCTGGGAGGTCTATCATATGCAGGGATCACCAGTCAACCCCGACCGGATCTATGCTTCGCAAACTTCAAGTTGGTTCGGTCAGATTATTCAGCGGTCTAATGATGGAGGGGGCACCTGGGAACCGGTGGGCAACAAGTTCACCTATGAAGGTGATCCGGGGACCCACCAATGGTACGACGGCTCCCAGCGACCCTGGGAGTTCAAACGCATCTGGAGCCTGACACCCTCATTGTCCGAACCCGATACAGTCTTTGCCGGTGCTGAAGATGCAGCCCTGTTCCGTTCCGATGATGGCGGCCAAAACTGGCAGGAACTGGCTAACCTTCGTAATGCCAAGGGGAATTTATGGCAGCCGGGAGCTGGAGGTATGTGTTTGCATACCATTCTGCAAGACCCTTCTGATGCAAACAGGATCTTCATTGCCATTTCTGCTGCAGGTGCTTTCCGTACTGACGATGGGGGCAAGTCCTGGCTGCCCATCAACAAAGGCTTAACCTCTCCTTACGAACTTCCAGACCCGACGTCTGAAGTCGGGCACTGTGTCCATAATATCGCCATGCATCCAGAGCGGCCGGATGTGCTGTATATGCAGAAGCATTGGGACGTGATGCGCAGCGATAATGCGGGTGCCTTGTGGCATGAGGTGAGCGACAACTTGCCCAGTGATTTCGGCTTCCCGATTGCTGTCCATGCACACGAACCGGAGACGATCTATGTTGTACCCATCAAGAGTGATTCGGAGCATTTTCCTCCCGACGGTAAATTACGGGTCTACCGCAGCCGCACTGGTGGCCACCAGTGGGAACCACTGACAAAAGGATTGCCCCAGAGCAATTGTTATGTGAATATCCTCCGCAGCGCCATGGCAGTCGATACGCTGGATTCGTGTGGCATTTATTTTGGCACCACTGGCGGTCAGGTATATGCTTCCACTGATTCTGGCAACAACTGGATGCCCATCGTACACGATCTGCCACCAGTGCTTTCAGTGGAGGTTCAGATTCTGCCATGATCAGAGTAAACATGCCAGCCCATCTGCGTGATCTGGCTAAAGTCGAAGGAGAAGTGATGTTTGAGGTGGATGGACACGCATCGGTTAGCACTGTCCTCACCACATTGGAGGAATATTACCCGATGCTGCGTGGCACGATCCGCGACCAGGTAACCTTTCAGCGGCGCCCATTCATCCGATTTTTTGCTTGCGGAGAAGACCTATCCCAGGATTCTCCCGACAACCCATTGCCTGTAGGTGTTTTAAACGGAACAGATGTCTTTCGGATTGTGGGCGCAATGGCCGGGGGATGAGTCTTGTTGCTAATTTTTAATTTTTGAGGTTAAATTCCCAATTGTGGCTGCAGTGGTGTGGCCTTGGGTTGATAAGGGATGATGCCAGCTGTCAGCCCCAGTTTATGGCATTGGGATTTGAACAAATCATATAGCTTATTCGACCCTGGAGACGCATAATCGTACCGGTTTCCATATGTATTTTTATATTGTTGGGATAGTCCAGGAAATAGTTTATCAAGCTGGTCGTAATAATAATCCCGCTGCCTGTCACGCAGAGTGACAGAAAATGCCGGAATGATATATTTAGCTCCAACATCCGCTGCTTTTTCCAGGATCGATTTAATGTTGTCGGGATTATCTTCTATGAAAGGTAACACCGGCATCAGGGTCACGCCAGTCCGGATGCCGGCATCTGAAAGAGTTTTCATCGCTTTTAGCCGTTTAGATACCAAGGGTGCCCCCGGTTCCAATTTTTTCCCTAAAGCATCATCTGCTGTAGTGATCGTGAAGCTGATTGTTGCATAGACTTTATTTACTTCCTGGAGAATATCCACGTCGCGGACAATCAGATCGCTCTTGGTGATGATGTGTACAGGAAATCCAAACCGTGAAATAACTTTCAATACCCTGCGGGTAAGTTGGATTTCAGACTCCAGAGGCATATACGGGTCATTCATGGAACCTGTTCCGATCGTACCCTTAATCCGCTTGTGTGTTAGTTCGTTAGCCAACAATTCAGGCGCATTGACCTTTACCAGTACATCCCGGTCAAATGCTTCGATCTGATAGCATTTGCTGCGGGAGTCACAATAAATACAGTGATGCTGGCATCCTCTGTAAAGATTAATATTGTATTTTAAACCAAAATATGGATCAGGCTGCTTTACATAACTTAGTAGGGTTTTGGCAAATATTTCTCGGATCATTATTAATTGAAACCAGTTAGTGAGAGGATTCACTAGAGAAACCATGTGAATCCTCTCGCCCAATTCTCACAAAAGAGATTTATTTTAACGGAACAGAATTCACTGCGCCGGAAACATCAACAAACCGGTCGGGGAAATCTTTACTTTGCGCTTTGAAATGAAAAGTCCCGGTTATCTTGCCGGTTGCAGGGTCAGTAGTAAAGTTGTATTCTCCACTTTCAGCTATATATAAAAATGCATTGATATAGATGGCTGCAGTAAGCTCCTTCTGATTTCCTGATGTACTATATGGAGCCATCTGGATACTGCCTTTTTTTAATTTATCTTTCGGGAGCATCAAGTTTACAATATAGCGTTCAGTCCCACTGATCAACCCAACCACATAGGTAGTGTCAATCGACTGATATTGGACGTTAGCTCCCATAACCATATCATTCTCATAACCGGAAACATCATAGGCATAAGATCCTGGATCCAGGTCCTGGGGTGAATAGGGTGAATCGGTGCCGTCCATAGTTTCTCCTCCCGGGTTTTGGGGCTGGGAGGGTCGGTCATTAAAAACTGATCCACTTTCGGGATATCCGATCAACTCAACTGCATCGATTTCGCTCCACCCAAGGCCTAATTGGCTTTGGTCAATGTAAATCTTCACTTTTTTAACGTAGATCTTCTTGTCCAATTCCAGAAACACCTGGTAAAGATCCGGACAGAATTCCACTTTCTCGGGCTTAGCTTCCCGGGCAATGTACTCATTTCCATCCACGTCAATGATTTCTACTTTTACAACCTGAGATGGATTGAAACTTGTATATATGTCTATCTCAGTTGGAATAACTGGAACATCATAAGTAAGTTCGATCCATTCTTTTGTGTCTGTCCCCAGCGAAGCCCACGCGCTTGAATTATCTTCACAGTCCTGTACATTAGGGGCTCCTGTTGCCTGTGAAGCTGACCAGGAAACTTCTCCATATTCAGAACTTGCTCTGGCAGAACTCGCCCATTGACTTATCAGTTCACCTTCCCCGGTAGAAACAGAACCGGTTTTTTCATTCGTTTGTTCAGTAGTCGCCTGTTGTTCATCCACATCCTTTGAACCGGGGCATCCAGCATCAGGCACTATATCGATAAATTTTATGCTGGAAAGAACATCATCGAAATATGGGGCTACATCTTTGTCCCATCGTTCGGTTGGGCTGGATGCCATCATTGTAAATTGCCGTTTTGAAGTGAGCATCGAAGTCACAACCAAGGCTTTCACCTCTTTACCATTCTGTTGGCTGGTCAATTCCGCCTGCAGACCTGGGAATCCGCCAACTTTTATCTTCTCCGGTTTTCCCACTTCAGCACCAGTAGAGGTCTGTTGGAATTTATCGAATGCGTCCTCAGTAGTCATTTCGTCAGTATTATCACCTGCCATGATCATAAATACTGGACCAAAATCTGGATCAGCATCTGGTGCTTTCATCTGTATGATTCCAATTGAACAAATTACCTCCCAATCTGGAATAGGAATGAATTTAAAACCGCCTTCATCGAATGAGTATTCATCCATAATATCTGAATTATTTCCAGAACTAATCCCTTCGGAAACCGAAGCTCCTGCTTCAATTTGACCTTTGTCGATTCCTGATCCATTGTCATTCCGAGTTTTTGAACTGGAAAGGCAAGCAAAAGTGATCATAGCGATCATAATCACAAAAACTAAGTTGCGTGTGGTTTTTCTTTTCATCGTCTTTCCTCCATTAGGCTATTAACTAGTACCTCTTATTCAAGTAAGATGCCTAAAATAATATCTAAAATAATTAGGAGTTTTTCATGTAAATAGGCATTAATACTAATTCTATATTAGAATTAGTATTACTATAAGTCAACAATACGAGATAACAGGCATAAGTTATGAGAGATTTTAATTGTGTCATTATCAGAATTTCCCAATACGTGATTTACAATTGAAATTGTTTTTTTTGCAAGGAAGAAATAGGATTATTGTCCTTTCCTAAACAAAACTAATAAACTGCCCTCAATAATAAAGGAACCATGACCGACAGATTACTCATCTTCCCCTATCATCACCCGTCCGATCTGGAAATCATAACCGACTTGCTTCCTCGCTGTCGTGATAAAAGATCTATATCAGATCCTCCTACCGTTGTCGAAATTAAAGGATTATTAGAGATTCCGGTTATTCAAAAAAGGACCCGCATTTGGACGACGCACGAAGGATTACCAGTGGGGTATCTACTGGTGGATAAAGCCAACAACCTGGTCTTTGATTTTCTGAAAGGTTTTCTAAATAGTATTTTGGAAGATCAGCTTATCCGGATGGCGACCGAATTCGTGCAGGAGAATCTTCAAATCCTGGAAGAGTCCTATCTGGAAATGACAGTCCGGGAAGAAGATGAAAAACGGATCGCCATGTTGATGCGCAGTGGATTTCATCCACAGGCCGCTACGACACTCACTTATGGAATCAGTTTAAAACACATAACACCAGAATCTGAACCACCTGTCGGATATAAAATTCGGCAATTTAAAGGGGAACCTGAACTGCAGGAACTGGTTTCATTACATCAGGCTGCATACGAGAGTACAAAAATGGCAGGGGAAGATCGGGCAGTATTTATGAATTCACCTGTTTATGACCCGGTTCTGGATATTGTCGCAGTCTCACCCGATGATAAATTAGCTGGCTACGCCTTTAGTACGATCGATAAGCTGAGTAATCATCTTTCAGGACAATTGAAAGGGAGTATCGAATCCATAGCTGTACACCCGGATCATCAAAGAAAGGGATTGGCCACCTGCCTCATGAACCGATGTCTAAAATTGATCAGTTTGTATGGAATGGAACAAGTCTACCTGGATTCAAGCAGCGAAAATACTGCCATGGAGAAAACCGCCTTAAAAACCGGCTTTCAATTGACAGGAAAACGTCTTCAGTACAGAAAAAAAATCCACAAACAATAAAATTAAGGAGCCTCCATGATCCCTGTGAAACACTTTATTGATACAGAAGATTTTTCCAAAGACGAATTACTGAAGATCATTGAGCTTACACGGCTTTTGAAAGATGCTGATAAGCAAAGCTGCACTCCCAGGTTGTTGCAGGATGCAACATTGGCGATGATCTTTGAAGAACCCTCCACCCGTACCAGAGTTTCATTTGAAGTTGCCATGACTGAGCTCGGTGGGCATGCGATTTACCTCAAACCCGGTGAGATCCACCTGGGAGTGCGCGAATCACTCTACGATACAGCTCAAGTACTTTCACGTATGTGCGATGTCATCGAAGCAAGAACCCTCAAACATAAGACGGTAACCGATCTGGCCAAATTTGCATCCGTACCAGTCATCAATGGTCTGACCGATTATAACCATCCCACCCAGGTGATCTGTGATGTATTAACAATGATCGAACATGCCCCGGCTGGTAAAAAATTGGAAGATTTGAATGTCACGTTTATTGGTGATGCAACCAATGTATTAAGCTCCCTGATGTTGATCTGCACACGTCTTGGAATCAATTTCACTCAAGCTGCTCCGAAGAAATACCAGGCACCTGAAGAATGGTTGGATTGGGCTAACGCCAATTGTAAGGTTTCAGGCAGTCGACTCACTATTACCGATGACCCGGTAAAAGCTGTGGCAAATGCTGATTTTATCTATACTGATCTATGGTGGTGGGTTGGCCAGGAGAGCCAGATACCCGAACGCCGCGCAGCGTTTATGCCTGATTTCCAGGTGAACTTGACCCTGTTCAATAAAGCTCCAGCTCATTGTAAGTTCATGCACTGTCTTCCTGCTTCACGTGGTGTGGAAGTAACTGACGAAGTAATCGATCATCCACGCTCCATTGTATTTGACCAGTCTGAGAACCGTCTTCATACCGAAAAAGGACTTCTAGTTTACCTGGTTTACCCCAGGCTGCATCAGGCATCTGATGAACTGAAATCTTTCCATAAGGATACGATAATAAATTTCCTTCGTCAGAAGTAATTGTTCCAACAGAAATTTGAGAGTGCATATATGAGCCAATTGATCTCCTCCACACCCCGTCAGGATGGATTCCATATGCCGGGGGAATTTGAACCGCACCAGGGAACCTGGATGCTCTGGCCGGAACGGCCGGATAATTGGCGTGAGCATGGAAAACCAGCTCAACTTACCTATGTAAAAGTGGCTGAAGCGATTGCCCAATTTGAGCCGGTAACGATGTGTGTGTCAGGTATGGAATTCAATACAGCACGAGAACTGCTTTCGGATAAGATTCGCCTGGTGGAAATGTCCAGCAACGATGCATGGATGCGCGATTGTGGACCGACATTCGTGGTCAACAACCAAAAAGACCTGCGCGGAATAGACTGGCAATTTAACGCCTGGGGAGGATTGGATGGTGGTCTGTATTATCCTTGGGATCAAGATGACCTGGTTGCCAGAAAAGTACTCGACCTGGAATGGGTGGACAGGTATCAGGCGCCCTTCGTTTTGGAAGGGGGATCGATCCATGTGGATGGAGAAGGAACGCTTATTACCACGGAAGAATGCCTTTTAAACAAGAATCGCAACCCGCATATATCCCGGGAAGAGATCGAAAACTTGCTAAAAGAATACACCGGTTCAACGAAGGTCATCTGGCTTGGACAGGGCGTTTTTAATGATGAGACCAATGGCCATGTGGATAACTTATGCTGCTTTTTACGACCGGGGGAAGTAGCGTTGACCTGGACAGATGACAAATCCGACCCTCAATATGATATTTCAATGGATGCCTATAAAAGGCTGATTTCTGCTGTAGATGCTCAGGACCGGAAGCTATTTGTGCATAAGATCCACCAACCTGCTCCGATTCTCATATCCCGAAAAGAAGCAGACGGGGTGATCCCTGTTGAAGGTACACTGCCTCGTGAAGCTGGTACCAGGATGGCAGCATCCTATATCAACTTCTATATCTGTAACCATGGAGCTATTGTCCCTACATTTGGAGATCCCTACGATAATACTGCATTAGAGACTCTCTCACAGCTAATGCCGGATCATAAAGTTGTCGGGATTCCTGCCCGCGAAATACTCTTAGGTGGAGGCAATATCCATTGTATTACCCAGCAGCAGCCGGTTGGTAGAACTAAATAGAGATCTGGAAATCTAGATCCGGGAATCTAAAAGATCATCTCCCCTTCAAAATTCCATAATATTTGTAGGCTAATAACCTAATTCCCGGTGAACGACATTAAGGAGAGGCTGTCCCGAATAGTATCTTCTGAGATTTTCTGCAAACAGTAAAACAGCCCGGTCATTATAAAACCGGCTAATGCCAGCGACATGGGGGGTTATGATGACATTAGGCATTTGCCAGAGAGGATTATCATCCGGTAGCGGTTCAACCGGAAAAACATCAAGCGCAGCTCCGCCTAACTTCTTTTCTTCCAGAGCGTGAATGAGAGCTGCCTGATCAACAATCTCGCCCCTGGATGTATTGATCAGATATGCAGTGGGTTTGCAGGAAGCCAGTTCTTCCGCGCCGATCAAATGCATCGTCTGTCTGGTGAGTGCTGTGCATACCACAATAAAATCACTCTCTTTGAATACAGATTTGATCGCCTCGACAGGATATAAACGTGTGAAAAGATCTCCATCCGGATCACCCATACCTGACGGGGTATAGCCATGATCCTCTGGATGCATTGCGTCCCGTTTAATAGCCAATATTTGAGCACCAAAAGGTTGGAGTAATCGAGCTATCTGCCGTCCGATGGATCCATATCCAACCAGGCATACATTGCTTCCCCTCAACTCAGTGGGAGAGAATCGTTCCCAACGTTCTTTTGGCCATTCCCGCGACATCTGAGCCAGTCGAAGTTCAGGCAACTTGTGCCCGAGCGACAATAACATCATGACCGTGAATTCCGCTATTTGAGAGCTTGCAGGACCACTAAGGTTGGTTACTTGAATCTGAGGATTATTCACTAAAGGATCCTGCATCGCAAAATCTATCCCTGCATAATGGAATTGAACCCAGCGCAATTTGGGCACCTGTTCTGTGCGGGGGAGCAACCTGTCTGTATATAACACTTCAGTACTTGCCCAGAGGTCTGGAGAAATCTCTTCAACTTTACGAGCACTCACCATTTTAATTTTCACACCAGGCGCAGCCTCTTTGAGAATCAGTTGTTGAGATTCAGTAAATGGTGTGGTTATCAGTACCTCTATGTTTTTTGCCATATCTATCCTTTTATTGAAAATTCAGTGTAAATTTTGTAGCTATAAGAATCTAGCATAACTGGACGATAACTAAATATGTTGGTTGCAATAACTTTACAATCTACTTTCATCTTAGTTTCATCCCGGAATCTCTTAATATGTATGTAATAATTATAAGATAATTATTAGTTGAAATTGTGCTACTATAACGGGTGACTCATTATGAAAGTAAAAAGTATAGGTATTTCTTTTCTGGGGATCATCATCATAATCATTGTGATGATTGGTGCAGTATTTCCCTCCACAGCGCAAAGTGTTTACGCTCAAGATCTTTCCACAGAGACTTCTACTCCAGACTCTTTTCCATCTGAGACTCCTTATCCGCCAATAATCGGAACTGATACAATTCCACCAAATTTACCTACAGAAACAAATACTGACATATCAACGCCTTTACCAGAAAATCCAACACTAACGCAAACACCGGAACCCACCTACACTGAGACGCCATTACCCACAGAAACATTAGAAATTCCGACAGGTGATTTCCATTGGAAGGTAAGCATCGAAGTCCCGATTCAATCGGCTGATCTTCAGTCTTTTGGCGGAGTAAGCGGGGCGGAGACCCATCTTGAAAACACCCTTCAAACTGAGATAACCGATCAAGGTGTTGCATTTGATGTGAATATCACTCGGATTACGAATACTTCTGCAACTTATGTCGTCGAGCTTGAAGGTAATGGTGGAATTGACCAATTTATTCAAACGATTTATTCGGACCTGAATGAGCAGTTGAATTTACTGAATGGTCCCATCCAACTCAGAATCACCGGTTATATTCAAACAGGTCAGATCATTCCAGTCATCCTTGAAAGTAATATTACTACAGGTTACCTCTGGGAACTGGTAAATTTTGATACTTCCATGCTTGAAAAACAAGGTAAGCCATTATTCGAACAGAAGATGAGCGGAATAGGTGCTCCATCCAAAGAGATGATCACACTCCGGGCAATTGCGGATGGTATGACCACCATTGCCATCAATTACCGCCAGCCATTTGACCGTGGCGAACGTCAGACAAGATTTATTGACCTCACTGATGGAATAATACCGGACGTGATCGACCTGTCAAATCCATTTCAGGTATCTTCCAGTTTGCCGTCAGCACCAATCACCTCATATGCAGCACCGGAATTATTGACCACCGATCCTGTCTTAGGTTTACCGGCAACATTCGACTGGAAAGCGCAGGGAAAAACGACCGCAGTCAGGGACCAGGGCTCATGCGGCAGCTGCTGGGCATTTGGAACAGTTGGAGCGATGGAATCGGCGATATTAATTCAGAGTGGTCAGGCAGTAGATCTATCGGAACAATTCCTTGTAAGCTGTAATGCAAGCGGTTGGAGTTGCGGCGGCGGCTGGTGGGCACATAATTATCACAAGAGTACACTTGCGAATCTTCAAAGTGTGGCTGGAGCGGTTTTGGAAGCGGATATGCCCTATACAGCATCCAATGGAACTTGCCGTACCATCACCAATCACCCTTATAAGTTGACAAACTGGTATTCAATTGCCGGTAATACTATTCCAACCGTTGACCAAATCAAGAATGCCATCTCGACTTATGGCCCGGTCGCAGCAGCAATTTGTGTCGGATCAGAATTCAACAACTATGACAGCGGGGTTTTCTCCACTGATGAATCATCTAAATGCGGTAATAATACCGTTAATCATGCCATAGTCCTCACGGGATGGGATGATACGACACAATCCTGGGTATTAAGAAATTCATGGGGATCCAACTGGGGTGAATCCGGATATATGAGCATTAAATGGGGTACCTCAAATGTTGGCTATGCAGCAAATTATGTGGTTTATAACGCCGGAGCTACACCCACACCGGGTGGGCCTACCCAAACAAATACTCCTACCCCGCAAGCACCAACAAATGACGATTTATCCACGCCCATGAATATGATCCTGGCGAATAATGTATATACAACTAACCAGAATATATCGGCTGCAACAACTGCCAGTGATGATCCGGTTTTTTTCTGTGTTGCAGGAAAGGGTTATAAATCTGTCTGGTACAGGTACACAGCCACGCAATCCGGAAGTATAAATATTAATACTACCGGAAGTGAATATGACACCGTTTTGGCTGTCTGGCAGGGCAGCCGGGGAGCGTTGACTTCGATCGCCTGCAATGATGACGTAGCAACCGGCCAGACGCAATCCCTGGTAAATTTGAATGTCACAAGCGGTCAGGTTTATTTTATAGAAGCGGCTGGATATTTTTCGTACGCCAGTGGTCTACTAAATATTACACTCAACTTTATACCAACACCTACAAGCACATTCACCCCTACCGTCACGTTCACAGCCACATCAACTAAAACAAATACACCAACCAGGACATCAACGCCTACCAATACACCTCGTCCACCAGTGGGTTACGGCACCTATGATGACCGTTCTTCTGAAATCGTCTATTCTGGAAGCT
>CAYLUZ010000019.1:0-11848 GCA_964387025.1 uncultured Leptolinea sp.
CTATCGTTTCAATCTCCGGTGTAATTGTTAATTCTGAATTCAATAAGATCACCCTGTATTACCCGGTAACTGGCGGTATTGAGATAAACCCGGAAGAATTATGGTCAACCATGATCACAACAATCACAGCTGTTATAAGCAGCAGTCATCTTGACCATAATCAATTAGCAGCGATTTGTTGCTCTAGCCTGTGTGAGGGATTAATCCCTGTGGATATAAATGGAGTTGCCCTAAAAAATGCAGTAATTTGGAATGATTGGCAAACAAATAGAGATAGTTATAGTATTTTCAAGGGTTGGAAATCTTCTGCGGGAATAGATTTTAAGAAAATCCAGCGCTGGGCAAAGATCCACGAGGGAGAAGCATTTCCGGGAGCAGAAGAACCTGCCATTCAACTGCTTCTTTTTCGGGATCTATATCCAGATATTTTTAAACGGACTCATAAATTTATAAATATACTGGATTATATTAATTGCCAATTAACTGGGCGATTGGTTTCTACACCTGATTCTGACCTGACTGAATGGATAAAAGATTCACGTAACCTTGTCTACGAGGTCTTCAGTCAGGATTTGATGAGGGACCGGGGTTTCAATGAAGAAAAAGCAAATGAGATCGTACCGAACACTGCAGTAATTGGTGAGTTAAAACAAGAGGTGGCTGAACAAATAAACTTACCAACAGGTATAAAAGTAGTTGCAGGCGCCATGGCAGTCATCACTTCTGCGTTTGGATCAGGTGCTATAGAAGATTTTCAACCGTTTTACTACCTCGGCTCATCTTCCTGGTTTGCGGTTCACCTTCCCGACCCCCCGGGAAGAAAAAAAGTAGGTATCCAGGTAAATCCATCCGTCGTCCCAGGAAAGTATTTACTTTCATCGAACCAGCCAGCTGCGACAGCTAACCTAAATTACCTGCGGGATATGGTGTTTTTCCCGGGAGACGAATTAAGCAGCTCTGTTCCGCCTGAAGATACTTTTCAAATCATGGATCGAATGGCTGCAAAAGCTTTGCCAGGCAGCAATGGGTTGATATATTTTCCTTGGCTGAAAGGTGTGAATGGACAAAGGTCAGGATATTATCCACATGCAGTAATATATAACTTATCACCACAGCATACTCGTGCTGATATCGTAAGGGCAGTGATGGAGGGTGTTGCGCTGAATACTCGCAGATTAATGGATCCTGTACAGAGTAATATAGGTAGAAAATTTAATCGCTTGAATATCGCGGGTGGTGGTGGAAAATCCATAATTTGGTGCCAGATCTTTGCAGATATATTAAATATTCCCATCAGGCAGGTAAGTGATCCTGGAAATGTAAATTCACGGGGAGCTGCATTAATCGCTGCGGTAGGGCTAGGCTATTTGTCGTATGAGGATGCATCCCGGGTTATTCAATTCCAGACTGTTTTCTCTCCTAAGGAAGAAAATCGTACCTTATCTGACCGAATGTATAAAGACTTTATTTCCATCCATCGAAAAGTCATTGATAGATACACAATTAAGTAAATTGACGAGTCTTTGTCCTTACTGCTTGCCAATTTTTTTTACTCGTGAGATATACCTGGACGGTTAGTGATTAGGAAGTGCTCGCAATACAAGTATTCCGGTTTTTATGTTTGCATAATCAATTGATAACATTCTCTAATAAAATTAATAATTCTTTGATAATATTGCATCAGGCTTTTATTAATTATCAGACATTATTAAAGTACTCTATGTCTCACGGAGGAATAATGCTTTCAACGTTATATCATCACCGCAGGACAATTTTTTTATCATTGGTTATTTCGATCATATTCGGTGGTGTGGGTCTTTATACTGTCTATGCTCAATCCAGTTCAACGAATAAAGTAATCATATATTTATTCTGGGGTGATGGCTGCCCCCACTGTGCGGATGAAAAACCTTTTCTGGAAGAAATGGCTTCAAAAAACCCTAATATTGAGATTCGGGCATTCGAGATTTGGTACGATGAAGCCAATCGGGTGAAGATGGAGAAAATGGCTGAGGCTTACGGTTTCAAACCCACCGGAGTTCCAACTACTTTTATCGGTGATCAATATTGGGTTGGTTTTACCGATACTATCAAAAACCAGATGCAAGAAGCTGTCGCGAAGTGTCTACTCACCACCTGCCCGGATTCAGGAGCTGGGATAATTGACATTAATGGTCAATCCGGGATAGATATAACTGTTACCCCGGTTCCACCGGTTTTTGATCCGGCATCCAATATTATAAATGTTCCGATCATCGGAGCTATAGATCTTAATGCACAATCGCTCACTATCAGCACCCTTTTGATTTCATTTGTGGATGGGGTAAATCCATGTTCAATCTGGGTACTATCCATGCTGATGGCATTGGTGATCCACACTGGTTCAAGGAAGAAAATCCTGATCATCGGGCTGATTTTCCTCACCGTAACTGCTGGTATTTATGCTATGTTTATTGCTGGTCTTTTCAGTGTATTGAAGATCATCAGCTTTGTTGGTTGGATCCAAGTCATTGTTGCCCTTGTTGCATTTGTTTTCGCTATTGTAAATATTAAAGACTACTTCTGGTATAAGGAAGGTGTCTCATTCACGATCTCGGACAAAAATAAAAGCGGAATTTTGAAGAAAATGCGTAACGTCCTGGCTTCCACTGATAACATTTGGAGCCTGGCAGGAGCGACAATTGTATTGGCAGCCGGAGTCTCCCTTGTTGAGTTTTCGTGCACTGCGGGATTTCCCGTTTTATGGACGAATTTATTAACTGCACATAATGTCTCTACATCAACTTTTATCTTATTACTTATCCTTTATATGGTGATTTACCAACTGGATGAAATGGTAATTTTTAGTACAGTTGTGGTCACATTAAAAGCCAGTAAGTTGGAAGAAAAACACGGGAGAATCCTGAAGCTTATCGGCGGATCATTAATGCTTACTCTTTCGATTGTGATGTTGATCAACCCTAAAATAATGAATGACCTTTCCAGTTCGCTGCTCATATTTGGAATAGCATTTGGATTCGCCATATTAGTTTTATTCCTACACCGATACATTCTTCCAAAATTTGGAATTCGGATTGGTTCCGAGATGAACAATAAAAGGAATAGAAAAAAAACCTATCATAAGCCAACTTCTTAATTTCGTTTCTCTACTGAACTGATTAATAACTTTATAGGAAAATGGAAGGAAAAACTATGAATTCCAGGGAGAGAGTCAAGGTTGCCCTTGACCATAATGAACCAGATAGAATTCCATTTGACTTTGGTGGGACTGCATTAACCAGTATAAGCAGGTTCAATTACAACAATTTTCGCCTGGCAATTGGTTTACCTGAGGTCAATCCTAAGGTCATGGATATTTTCCAACAGAATGTTCTCGTGGACGAGGATATGTTTTCCTTGTTGGAATGCGATGTCCGTCCTGTTTTACCTGAAAGTCCAGAGGGATTTTCTTATGATATTCAAAAATCGTCGGATGGTTATACCAGCTTTGTGGATGAATGGGGTATTGGGTGGAAGAAACCAATCGAAAATGGACTTTATTTTGATATGTTTTCGCATCCTCTTAAGGGCGAATTGTCCCTTGAAAAATTAAAAAACTACCCATGGCCAAATCCATCAGATGCAAACCGATTTTCTGGGATGCAAACAAAAACAAAAACCTATGCATTGGAAGATAAGAAGGCTGTAACATTGGATGGCTTCTGTTCCGGAGTAGTGGAAATGGCTGCCTGGTTGCGGGGTTATTCAGATTTCTATTTGGATATCGCCCACAATGATACTGTGCTTGCTTACCTTCTAGATAAAATCGTTGAATTAAAAGAGGCATACTGGGAGGTTGCCCTACGCGAAGCGGGCGATAACGTGGATGTTGTCATTGAAGCGGATGATATGGCTGGACAATTTAATTTACTTATTTCCCCAAATTCTTACAGGAAAATAGTTAAACCCCGGCATAAAAAATTGTTTCAGTTTATAAAAGAAAGAACTTCTGCAAAGCTTTTCTTTCACTCCTGCGGAGCAATAAGACCACTTATTCCTGACCTGATCGATATTGGTGTGGATATATTAAATCCTGTTCAGGTGAATGCGAAAGGAATGAACTCTGCTGATTTGAAAAGAGATTATGGTGATGCAATTTCCTTTTGGGGTGGAGGCGTTGATACCCAGGGGGCATTTGGAAGTCCGGATTCTATGATTAACCAGGTTGACAACGATGTCAGGAACCGTATAATTGATTTTAAACCTAACGGTGGATTTATTTTTGCTACAGTGCATAATATACAAGCCAATGTTGCGGTAGAAAACATTGTGGCAATGTGTAACAAGTATAAAGAGTTGCGCTCATATTATTCTCATTAAGACAGGAGATTTGTGGATATGGAATCCAAATTTCAACCAATTTTCGATAGTATATTGGAAGGAAATGCAGAAGGAACAAAACACGGGGTCAATGAAGCCCTTGCGGCAGGATTTGATCCGTCCAAAATCCTTAATGAAGCGATGATCCAGGCAATGGGAGAAGTAGGCAGATTATTTGAGGAAGGTGAATATTTTGTACCGGAAATGTTGATTTCGGCACGAGCGATGCAAGCTGGACTTGCAATATTAAAGCCGCATTTGGTTTCCGGTAACTATCAACCGCTCGGGAAAGTAGTAATAGGAACAGTTAAAGGTGATTTGCATGACATTGGGAAGAACCTGGTGAGTATGATGCTCGAAGGGGCTGCTTTTGAGATCATTGACTTAGGTACAGATGTTTCCTCTGAGAAATTTATTGAAGCTATAAAGAATTCTCATGCTGACATTATTGCCATGTCTGCACTATTAACAACCACCATGTCAAATATGAAAATAACTATCGATGCCCTAATAGCAGCAGGGATTCGAGACCAGGTAAAAGTGATGGTTGGTGGTGCTCCGCTAACTGATAATTATGCCAAAGAAATTGGAGCAGATGGGTATTCATCGGATGCCAGCAAGGCGGTAGTTCTTGCACGATCACTCATGCAATAGATAATCCATTTCACTTTCAGAAATGGATTTCCTAATACTCCTTTTGCTTGACATTCCACTATCCGAAGGGTAAAATCTATCCACCCTTGAATAAGGGGCCTGTAGCGCAGTTGGGAGCGCGCTTCAATCGCACTGAAGAGGTCGAGGGTTCGAATCCCTCCAGGTCCACTTGCAGTGCAGTACGAAAGAAAATTGGGCCCATAGCGCAGTTGGGAGCGCGTCTCAATGGCATTGAGAAGGTCGAGAGTTCGAATCTCTCTGGGTCCACTGAAAGCCAGAACAGGAGTAGTATGTCATCCGGCAGAGAATCAAGAGCAATGGTGAAATCTTGATAATGTGTAACGGAGCACGAAATGGCAGAACTCGCCTGTCGCTCAAATGAGCAAGCTGTGCTGGTGAAAAAAGTAGTCAGCACCGGGAATGCCCGTTATAGCAGCCTGAGTGGTCCGCGAGAGCGGGCAAACAGGGTGGTACCGCGGATAATCTCCGTCCCTGAATGGACGGGGATTTTTGTTTTGAATTTAAACATATTAATCACGACTAATAATATTCATAATGAGAGTTTCCAGTTTTACGAGCACCACCGTTATTGAGAAGGAGTACGAATGACTGAACCATTTGAAACAAACTTTTATAATCCAGGAGAGATCGAACCACGCTGGCAAAAGAATTGGGAAGCCGATGGTCTTTATAATTCTGATATAAACTCGAATAAACAAAAATATTATGCCCTGACAATGCTGCCTTATCCATCCGGAGACCTGCACATTGGACACTGGTATGCCATGGTGCCTCCTGATGCCCGGGCTCGATATAAAAGAATGCAAGGATTTAATGTTCTCTTTCCGATGGGTTTTGATTCATTCGGCCTTCCGGCTGAGAACGCAGCCATTAAGAGGAATATACATCCAAAAACGTGGACTTATGCCAATATCGATAAGATGCGCACTCAGTTTAAAACTATGGGAGCAATGTTTGATTGGCGGCGGGAAGCTATCAGCTCTGACCCGGCTTACTACAAATGGACACAATGGTTTTTTCTGCAGTTCTTTAAAAATGACCTTGCCTATCGTAAGATGTCGCCAGTTGACTGGTGCCCGAACTGCAATACAACCCTGGCAAGGGAACAGGTATGGGGGGATGATCGACATTGTGAACGATGTGGAACTCCGGTTATTAAAAAGAATCTGGATCAATGGTTCTTCCGGACAACCAGGTTTGCGGATGAATTACTCGATTTCTCAAAAATTGATTGGGCAGAACGGGTTAGGACACTGGAAACCAACTGGATCGGTAAATCGGAAGGCGCACTGGTAAAATTCAAGACGCAATCAGGTGATCAGATTGAAGTTTTTACAACCCGCCCGGATACACTTTGGGGAGTAACATTTATGGTGCTCGCCCCTGAACATCCGCTTGTCAAAAAAATTACGACGACACAACAACGGAACCAGGTTAATGAATACATCCAACAATCGTTGAGACAATCGGATATTCAACGAGAAGCAACAGACAAGGAAAAGACAGGAGTCTTCACCGGCGGATATGCCATTAATCCCATGAATGGGGAAAAAGTCCCGGTTTGGATTGCTGATTATGTATTGATGACTTATGGAACTGGTGCCATCATGGCAGTTCCGGCACATGATCAACGGGATTTTGAATTTGCCCGAAAATTTGGATTATCAGTTAAAGTTGTCATTCAGCCTGAAGGAGTACCACCGATCAAAGGCGAAGATATGGATTCAGCGATACCGGCAGCCGGAGTAATGGTCAATTCCGGAAAACTGACAGGCACCCCTGCTGAGTTGGCCATAAAAAAAGCAATCCATTATGTAGAGCAACTGGGTGTTGGCAAGGCATCCACCAACTACAGATTACGCGACTGGCTAATTTCTCGCCAGCGTTACTGGGGAGCTCCAATTCCGATCGTTTACTGCGAAAACTGTGGAATAGTAGCCGAGGAAGAATCACAACTTCCAATCTTGCTGCCGGACGATGTGGAATGGAAGCCGACTGGAGAAAGTCCATTAAAACTGCATCCTACCTGGAAAGATACTATCTGCCCGAACTGTGGCGGAGTAGCAGAACGCGAAACTGATACCATGGATACTTTTATGTGCAGCTCCTGGTACCATTTGCGCTATTTATCTCCAAAATACACTGAAGGACCATTTGATCCTAAGGAATACGCATACTGGATGCCGGTAGATATTTACACAGGTGGCATAGAGCATGCGAATATGCACCTCATCTATACCCGTTTCTTTCACAAGGCGTTGCATTCTCTGGGGATATTGCCTGATACCGAGCCAATGCTTGTCTTAAGAAACCAGGGAATGGTTTTGGGCGAAGACTCTGAAAAAATGAGTAAAAGCAAAGGCAATGTGATAGCTCCAGATAAACTGGTCGCACAATACGGGGCTGACACTGTAAGAGCATACTTGATGTTCTTCACAAGATGGGACCAGGGTGGCCCCTGGTCGAGCACCGGAATAGAAGGTACAGCCCGTTGGGTGCGCAGGGTCTGGGCTCTTTACAATGACCCCGCTCCAAAAGGAATGGCATCTAAAGAACTGTTACGTGATTTACGTCGAAAATTACACCAAACCCTTGCGTCTGTGACCAGGGATTTTGAGAAGTTGGAATTCAATACAGTCATCTCAGCTTTGATGGAATTAATGAATGAAATGGTTAAAGCTAAACAGGCAGGTGCATCAGCAAGCCCGGAATGGAACGAAGTTCTTGAAATCTATTCTCTGATGCTGGCACCGGTGACACCTCATCTGGCTGAAGAAGTGTGGATGAGATTGGGAAAACCATATTCCATCCATCAACAATCATGGCCAAAAGTAGACCAGGCTGCAGCAGCGGAAGAAGAGCTTACTCTTGTCGTCCAAGTGAATGGAAAACTGCGGGATAGGATCACTGTACCAATCAACATAACTGATGAAGAAGCGAAGAAGAAGGCATTGGAAAGTGTGCCGGTTCAAAAGCTATTAGAAGGTAAAACTCCCAGGCAGGTAATCGTCGTTCCAAAACGGTTGGTGAATATAGTATTATAAGTATTGATTACTGGAATTGATTCATATACAAAAAGCAGGTTTGATCCTGCTTTTTTGTTTACTTACCGGGTTTGCTATAATGATAATTAGCTACAAATGGAGGTCATCATGTGTAAAGAATTCCGGAAGTTGATATGCATATTTATAACGATTGGAATCCTTACTACTACATCGATGGTAACAGTTGTTCAAGCGGATGTTGCACCGCCTGACCAACCCACCGGAGCCAACCTTATTCCAGGCAAAGAAGCCACCAATGTGAGGATGATGTCCGAGGTGGTCGTAATTGTTGTTCAGCCTGATTTATTACCTGAAACGCAAGATGCATGGGGTGTCAGTGATTGGGCAAAAGTATCAGCCAGTTTTCAAATGCAAAATACCGGAACGAAGATGGAGAAAATGGATGTCCGGTTCCCATTAATGATTCCTTCCGGTTGGGGTGATGGATTTGGGAACCAACCCGAGTTGGAAGATTTTCGTGTAGAAGTGGATGGTAAGTTCCTGGATTACAAGGAAACAACAACCGAAAATCCAAGTGATTACGATAAAACCCCATTAAAATGGGCTGTATTTCCAGTTACTTTTAACATAGATAAGGTCACAAACATCGTCGTAACATACCAGGTCAAAGCAACAGGATATTCACCTTTTGCGGAATTTGGATACATCCTCGAGACAGGTGCCGGTTGGAAAGGGACCATTGGGGACGGAAAGATCATTATTAGGCTACCTTATGAAGCAAGCCCTGAGAATTTTCTCATTGATGACGCGACAAAAGATTTTATCTTTACCGGCAATGATGCAGTTTATTCTTTTACTAACCTTGAACCAACACCAGAATCAAATATTCATGTGACCCTGGTAGAACCTGTGATCTGGTCTCAGGTTGTAACAGGCAGGCAGTCAGTAAAAGATGATCCGACGAATGGTCAATCCTGGGGGGAACTGGCGGAAGCTCTGCGCAAGTCCATTTCATACTCCAAACCATGGGTACGGGAAGATTCAGCAGGGATTATATTATTTGCTGAAAGTCTGGATGCTTACTACCAGGCCGTAAAATTATCACCGGATCAATTTAGCTGGCATAATGGATATGCCAACTTGATCTGGCAATCGGAAAATTTTAATTCAGACCCGGATATGGACCTGATCCAGAAAATGCTGACTCAATTTTCAGCAGCTTGGTTAATTGATCCGAAAAATGAGGACCTCTATTATCAACTCAAGAATATTTCAGAAACCCATCCCGAGTGGATTGTTAGTAATGATAGCGGGTTTATTTTTCCAACAGTATCCCACGATGAAATTGTTCTGATCACAGAAACTGTAGTACCAGAAATAACAAGTACAGAGATACAGACGTTGGAATCTACGGCGCAACCGGAATTATTAACAACAGATACGAATGAAACACAAAGCGGCAGGGGTGGAGGAGGTAAATCCAATTCATGTTGTCCTTCCGTCGCTTTACCCCTGGCGGGTGCTCTCATGGTAAGTATGGCGCAAATAAAAAGGAAAATGGTGAACTAAAGTGCGAATAAGCGAACTCAATTGGATGGATGTTGAAGAATATTTAAAAACCGATGACAGGGTCATTGTTGTTTTAGGGGCTTGTGAACAGCATGGTTATTTAAGCCTACAGACCGATACGAAAATCCCTCTGGCATTAGCTGACGCCGCCTCATCAAGAACGAATGTAATCATCGGACCGGAAATAACGGTTGGTGTTTCTCCATATTTTCTAAGTTACCCGGGAACGATCAGCATCCGAAGTGAAATCTATATCCAATTTGTTGCAGATATCTTGGATTCTCTATATCAAGCAGGATTCAGGCGAATTCTCATCCTTAATGGACATAGCGGGAATAATATTGTGAGGACAAAACTTGTTGAAATGGCAAACTCGCTTACTGAGCTGAAGTTTAGCTGGTATTCCTGGTGGGAATCAAATGGTGTTCAGGATCTGGCACAAAAGTATCACCTGGCTCCTGAACACGCCAGTTGGATGGAAGCATTCCCATTTACAAGAGTTGCTGATCTACCTGTTGGGGAAAAACCGGATGTATCTTTCACCGGGGTTCTTAACGCTGTTGAGACCAGAGCTAAATATGGAGATGGGTCATTTGGCGGCAAATACCAGGTGGATGATGCGATTATGCAGGAGCTATTTGATATTTGCCTGATGGATGTTATTAATTTGCTTCACTTTGATAGATGATTAAATATAGTTTACAGGTAATAATATTAAAAAGTACTCAACCGACGATATTTATATCTGCCAGATTAGGTATTGACTTGATAAGGAACATTTGCTAAACTATTATTATGCAAATGTTTGCATAATAATAGCAATTTTCATTTTCTGATCGTAAGAAAAGTCGTCAATCTTGAGGTGAGTAATAATGGGAATTTTTGCTGACAGAATTGCTACAGCTCGTCACCGTTTATCCTATATCCCTGAAGCCGTCGTCCTGATAAGTTTTCTACTCCTTTTTATATTTTTTAGTATATTTGCTCCTCATTTTTTAACCCCACTTGCAATTGGAAACATCCTAACTTTCGCCAGTATCACAGGCATCATAGTCATTGGTGTTGGCATGTTGATGGTTTCAGGTGAATTTGATCTATCCGTTGGATCAAATTTTGCTCTGGCAAGTTATGTTTTGGCAATAAGCCTTAATTCCGGGTTACCAGTCATTTTAGGAATCATCTTTGCCCTCATCGTAAGTACATTCCTGGGTTTTTTAAATGGAATAATTGTCACCCGAACTAATATCCCATCATTCATTGCTACATTGGGAACTATGCTGGCATACCGGGGAATAGTACGCGCTGTCGGTGGCGGCAACTTTGCTTCTTACAAAGGAGCGGACATACCGATTTTTAAAATTCTTAACGGGGACTTCACTTTACTAAATAACATATTTCATGTGCAAGCATTCAGGACAGACATTATTTGGTTCATATTATTAGCAATCATATTTATTATTATTTTGATGCGAACTCGATTTGGAAATTGGGTTTTTGCAGTAGGTGGGTTACCAGGGGCTGCACTGGCTCAAGGTGTAAATGTAAATTATGTAAAAGTGATGTGCTTCACAATCACTGGTTTTTTGGTTGCGATTGCAAGTATCCTTCAATTTTCATACAGGTTAAGTGTTGATCCTCTTCGAGGTGACGGTATTGAAATGATTGCAGTTGCAGCGAGTGCAATTGGTGGAATAAGGTTAACTGGTGGATTTGGAACAATCCTGGGTGCTGTTCTAGGAGCTTTCTTATTGCAAATGCTGGATCAAGGATTGGTGCTCATGAGCATACCCATCCAGGTATTTCAGGCGTGTATTGGTTTGATAATAATTATTTCCGTTATCAGCAATACATACCTGGGTAAAAGCAGTTAATTCGATATTGTGGATATCGGAATAATAATTATGGGAGGTGATAAAAGGGAATTGAAGATTGTCCAAATGGAGTAAACAAGAAAGAACATATTTTGAGGTTTTTCCTAACTTTTCGAGGAGGAAGAAACATGAAAAAACTGAATATTTTGTTAGCCTTGGTTGTCGTTATGTCTTTGTTACTCGCTGCCTGCCAACCACCAGCAGCAACAACAGTTCCTGCTGCTCCAGCTGCACCTGCTGCACCTGCAGCTCCCGCTGCTCCAGCTGCACCCGCTGCTCCTGCCGCTCCTGCTGCACCTGCTTCCGATAAACCGTTAAAATTCATTATGGTTCAACATGCACTTTGCGCCTGGGATTCATTCTGGTGCA
>CAYLUZ010000020.1:0-9564 GCA_964387025.1 uncultured Leptolinea sp.
GGGAAGAAAATTAGTTACAATTCTTCCTGCATTTTCCTGTACAATAATACAAAGTCAAACATCCAAGGAGAACTTTACCCAATGACCAAGTATATGTTGATCGTAAACCCAATTTCTGGACGTGGGTCCGGGTTGAAACATAAATTCCTTATTGAGAATTTCTTTAATGCAAATAAACTTGAATTTGACCTCGTGCTCACAGAGCATCCCGGGCATGCATTGGAGCTTGCTCAAAATGCGGTTGCAAAAGGGTATGATATCGTCGTAGCTGCAGGAGGAGACGGTACTTGTAATGAGGTCATAAATGGCATATTAACCGGGAAAAACGCTGAAAATCGAAAACCAAGTATGGGAGTCCTTCCTGTGGGGCGTGGAAATGATTTCGCCTATAGTATGGGAGTCGCCTCTGATTTTGACGAGGCCTGTGAACATTTCCTTCACCCCACTGTCAAAATGATCGATGTAGGAAAAGTAACCGGTGGTGTTTTTTCCCAAGGAAGATATTTTGGCAATGGGGTTGGAATAGGTTTTGACGCGGTGGTTGGTTTCGAGGCGCTGAAACTTAAATTCCTTACTGGCTTCCCTTCTTATATTGTTGCTGCACTGAAGACAATTTTCCTTTACTTTAAAGCCCCTAATCTCCAACTAGACTTTGATGGTCAGCAAATTACCGACAGATTCCTGATGGTTTCTGTGATGAACGGTATCCGCCTGGGTGGTGGTTTTTTCATCGCTCCAAAAGGTGATCCGACAGACGGGAAGTTCACTTTGTGCCTGGTAAATGCGCTGGGCAAATTTGCCACCTTTCCAATGGTGTTAAAATTCATGAAAGGGACGCATGAAAGTGATCCATCTGTCAGGATGTTAAGTTGCAGCACTCTTAAAGTAACTGCAATCGATGGAAAAATTCCCTGTCACGCTGATGGTGAAACCGTTTGCGAAGAAGGCTCCACAATTGAGATTCAACTAATTGCTGCAGCCTTGGAAATGGTAGTTTGACATAATGACAATCGCATTTCGAATGGTGAACTTCACGATCAAGGGCATTACCAGGGCAGCCTGCATGGTGGATGATGCCGAATTGGTAAAAATCCCAATGGCTGGGCCACTGATCCTGGCGGTCAATCATGTGAATTTTCTGGATGCACCGATATTCATGACCCATCTCCAACCAAGGAATGTCACAGCCCTGGTCAAGGAAGAAACCTGGAAAAATCCTTTTATGGGTGCCTTATTTAACCTTTGGGGCGGAATTCCTATAAAAAGAGGTGAGGTTGACCGGAATGCGTATAATCTTGCTCGAACCAGCCTCAATGAAGGCAAAATTTTAGCGATTGCACCAGAAGGTACCCGGTCGAAGAATGGTCGTTTGCAAATTGGTCATCCGGGGATTACGATGATCGCTGTGAAAACAAATACTCCCATCATTCCTGTGGCGTTTTATGGCGGCGAATTGATCTGGGATAACATCCATCGCCTGGTCAGGACTCCTTTTCATATACGGGTTGGAAAAATATTTACTATTGATCCCGCTTTATCCCTGAACGATCGCGACCTCAGGCAGAAAGCTACCGACCAGATCATGTACCAGGTGGCTGATCTCCTTCCGGAAAAATATCGGGGTGTATATTCTGACTTTTCAAAGGTGGATACGTCCTTTTTCCATTTTCAATAACACCCTATTAGCCCAATGTCCCAAATAATCATCCGGCAATGTGTTCGTAAAGCTTGCTCATTCCGTTTCCCTGCGAGTGAAGACCATCCAGGTGCGGAAATCTGTCCTAAATGTGGCACGAATACAATCATTGTGGCAAATTATCCCCAATTCAATACCGAAATGAATAGTGGAGATTCAACAGCTCTGCATCTTGAAGCATTCCTGGATAATTTGCGCAGTGTATTTAACGTCGGTTCGATATTTCGCTCCGCTGATGGCTGCGGCGTTAAATGTATTCATCTGGGTGGGATAACACCTTCCCCTTCGCATCCGCGCATGGCAAAGACTGCTCTTGGTGCAGATGAACACGTCCATTGGGAACAGCATTGGGATGGAGTGGATGCGATCAGACAATTGAAAAAAAGTAATTATCGGATCATAGGCTTGGAATATACAGACAGATCGTCCTCAATTTTTGAGAACCAGTTTTCAGGAACTACTCCTTTTTTATTAGTGGTTGGCAACGAAAACTATGGAATTGATCCCGGCATTTTGTCGGAATGTGATCAAGTAGTTCATATTCCAATGGCAGGCTTCAAAGAATCATTGAATGTTGCCATAGCTTTTTCCATCGCTGCGTATTGGATGGCATTTGGGGTCAGGGGATGAAAAATATTCAACACTCAGACAGCAGGAATGATCAAACCAACATTTGGCTTATTCGGCTTTTGATTTTGGTTGTTCTTACGAGCAATATATACTGTGCCATTCAGTTCGTGGTCAATCCATCCGGTTATATTCAACAATTCGACCTGACGGGAGAGGCAGGGACAATCGTGATCCGCTCCCTGGGCATCCTGTTCATCATGTGGAATGTGCCGTACGCGATAGCGGTATATCAACCTTATCGGTATTCAGTTGCCTTGATCTCAGCATTATTGATGCAATTGATTGGTTTCATAGGTGAAACCTGGATATATTTCAGTATTCAGACACTCGTGAACACAAGATCTTCGATTATGAGATTCATGATTTTTGATTTTGCTGGATTACTGTTATTGTCGGTAGCATTTGCATTACTTTTCAACAAGAGGAAGAATGTCTGATAAATATCTCACACTTATTACCCCCGATCAACTTCGTACCCACATGAACGATAAAGATTGGTTGATCGTGGATTGCACTTTCTATCTTCCAAACCCCGACCAGGGTTATTTGGAATATCTGGGTGGCCACATCCCGAATGCTATCTATGCGCATCTCAATCGGGACCTCTCGGGTAGGATTACCCCGACAACCGGCAGGCACCCACTGCCCAATGGTGACGATTTTATTGAATTGCTCCAAAAATGGGGGCTGCGTCAGGGGATGCAGGTTATTGCTTATGACTCCTCAGGTGGCAACATGGCTGCTGCAAGGCTGTGGTGGCTGCTCAATTATTATGGGTTTAGTCGCGTTGCACTCTTGGACGGCGGTTACATTAATTGGTCACGATTGGAATATCCGGTATCCAATGATATTCCTCTTCTGACGAGGTCAAAAATCACCCTATCCCCTAACGAAAACATGGTCATCGATGCCAGGATATTGGATAAGCTCCATAAAGATAACGCCTATAAAATGTTGGATGGCCGCGCACGAAACCGTTTCCTCGGCCTGGAAGAAGTGATTGATCCGATACCCGGGCATATTCCCGGAGCGGTCAGTGCTCCAGTCTTGGATTATCTGGATGAGGATATGCTATTCAAGCCCAAATCTGAGATCAAAGCACAGATAAAACAATTACTCGGTGATACCCCCCCGGAAAATTCAATTTACTATTGCGGGTCCGGGGTGACAGCAGCACTGGGTGTTTTCACTATGGTTTATGCCGGCTTCCCTATGGGTAAGCTCTACCCCGGTTCGTGGAGCGAGTGGATCAAACAACCCTGGGCAGAAATTGCTGCTAAAGAATAAACTGACCCGGTTAAAATTCTTATCTACTAATATCCAATTTTTGACAGTTTTATTCTTGACAGATATCAGATGTATGCTATACTCCGGTATAGTATACAATAATTATGAGTAGGAGTAGATAAACTATGCCTTTATATGAGTATGTGTGCCTAAACTGTGGAAAGAGTTTTGAATTAATTGTAGACTTTAGCGAAAACAAAGAAAAAAAAGAGTGCCCTTCATGTAAGAGTAATCTTACCAACAGATTAATTTCCTCGTTTGCATCACATAGTACTGGCAATGCAGGAACCAACAATTCCTCATGTTCCTCGAATTCCCGGTTTACTTGAGGATAACCAGTTGGCAGTTTGCCAAAATGGAGTCACCATGGAATATAATAAAGATCTAACTCTTCGATTAAAGAAAGTAGAAGGGCAGCTACACGGAGTTTTAAAGATGTTGGAAGACAAACGTAGTTGTGTGGATATAATCCAACAACTTCAAGCTGCTCAATCTGCGATAAGTTCGACAAACCAGATGATCATCAGGCAGTATTTATCCCAATGCTTAAAAGACGGTATCAATAATTCAGATCAGGAAAACATCAATGAAATATCAAAGTTATTCTCATTACTGGAAATAAAGGAATAGCACATGGCGCAAGCAACTGTCAGGCGAATTACAGGCAAACAATTTATCGGCATAGATTCAACAAATCACTCTGTGATTCTTTCTACTCCGGATGAAGGGATTGGAGTCAAACCAAGTGAAATGCTCTTGGTCGCTTTGGCATCCTGTACCGCCGTGGATGTTGTGGAGATTCTGGAAAAGAAAAAGTTCAACCTGACCTTTTTTGAAATATCTGTTACTGCTGAACAGGATCAGGATCCTCCCTGGACTTTCCGCAAGTTCCATTTGCTCTATAAAGTGAAAGCGGAAGGGTTGACAGAAAAAGCTCTTGAGCAGGCGATCCACTTGTCAGAGACCAAATATTGTTCTGTTGCTGCGACGATTCGGGGAGTCGCTGAAATTTCTACTTCATATGAAATTCTCTAAATAAAATCCGGCATATTGCCGGATTATTTATTCATTTTTGATTCATCCTTTGGATAGAGTATCAATGAATCCAACAAAATCCCAGATGAATATTTGTAAACTTGCTTACTATGACATAATGGTGAAGAATGTCATGCGATTAATAGTCCTTCTCGTCATTGGAAAATACTGAAAGCGAATATAAAATAGTAAGGTATGCTATCAACAAAATTAATTAATCCACTTAAAACGGAATAATATTTTTCAGGAGGAATACGTGAAAGATCAATCCATAAATGCAATTCTCAGCCCGACAAGTATCGCCATCGTTGGGGCATCGGCAACTCCGGGCAAGATCGGTTATACAGTGATAAAAAATTTATTAGACAGTAAATACTCCGGAAAGATCTATCCCGTTAACCCGAAAGATGATGAGATATTAGGATTAAAGAATTACAAGAGTTTGGCCGATATCCCCGGAACTGTTGAAGCGGCGGTCATCGTAGTTCCCGCAAAATTCGTCTCTGAGGTGGTGGATGAATGCGGCAAGAAAAAAGTCAAAGGATTGATCATCATCACTTCAGGTTTCAGCGAAACAGGCAATAAAGAGCTGGAAGATCAAATAGTAAAACAGGCTAAAAGTTATGGCATGCGCATTCTGGGTCCCAATATAGTCGGAACATTGACCAATTCGACCAAATTGAATGCTTCATTTGCTCCATATCTACCCCTCCCTGGTAAAGCTTCGCTCATCACCCAGAGCGGTGCTTTGTTGATCGCGATCGATGCGATTTCCTATACCCGTGGCGTCGGTTTTGAAAAACTGATCTCCATCGGAAATATGTGTGATGTCGACTTTGCTGACTTGATCACATGGCTCGACGAAGATCCTGAGACCGCCTGTGTCTCACTCTATGTGGAGGGTTTCAAAGAAGGCCGCCGTTTCATAGATGCCTGCAGAAAATCAAGCAAACCGGTGATCGCACTAAAAGCCGGCGTTTCAACCCACGGTGCCGCTGCTGCCGCTTCCCATACCGGCTCACTGGCTGGATCTGGCAAAGTATATGATGCCGCTTTCCAACAAGCTGGTGCTTTGCGGGCAATGGATCTCAATAATCTATTTGACCGCACTCTTGCTCTTTCATTACAGCCCCCAATGCCTGGCGATAATATGCTCATCCTCACCAATGGTGGTGGCGTGGGTGTTCTGGCTACTGATGCGGCCGAACGGTATGGCCTTCCCCTGAAATTCGCACCTGAAGATGTGCAGATTGAATTAAAAAAACATATGCCTGATTTTGGTTCAGCCAAGAATCCCGTCGATATGACCGGAATGGCTGGAAATGATTGGTATTATGAAACAGTGAAGTTCTCTTATGGACACAAATGGGTCGATGGACTTGTTGTTCTATATTGCGAGACTGCTCAAACGAACCCGCCTGAGATAGCAAAATCTATCCATAAAGCGATCACAGAATCAGGTATTAAAGATAAACCGGTTACCATCTCTTTCGTTGGTGGCGAGCGGTCCGACCAGGCTATGCGCTGGTTGGTCGAAAATGGCATTCCCTGCTACAACGCTCCTGACCTCGCAGTCAATGCAATGGCAGCTCTGCGTGAATTCTACAAACTTCGCAAGATGGTAAATGATTCAGCTTACCCATGCAGTTCAACCGGTGGAGCTGTAGCTCGGAAGATCATCGCCCAGGCTCGCAAGGATGGCCGCTCAGCTTTAACCGAAGTCGAATCGAAACTGGTTTTCGCAGCCTACGACCTGCCCATCGCATCCACACAACTGGCAAAGACTGAAGAAGAAGCGGTCCAACTGGCAAAGAAGATCGGTTATCCTCTTGTTTTGAAGATCGTTTCACCTCAAATATTGCATAAATCCGATGCGGGTGGTGTAAAGGTCAATATCAAGGATGAAGCAGGCGTTCGGGAAGCCTATAAGACCATCCTGGTCAACGCAAAGAAATATAAAACTGATGCTGACATTCATGGCGTTGCCATCCAGGAAATGGCTCCCTGGGGCACCGAGGTAATTATTGGCTCGGTCAACGACAAGACCTTTGGACCAACCGTCATGTTTGGCCTGGGCGGCATCTTCGTTGAAGTTCTTAAGGATGTTACCTTCCGCGTGGCACCCATATCAGAAGGTCAATCTGCCATGATGTTGGATGAGATCCGAGGTGCTCCAATTCTCAATGGTGCCCGTGGCGAATCTCCCCGTGATAAGAAAGCCCTCAGCCTGGTCTTGTGCAAGTATGCCGCAATGATCTACGACCTGGAAGATGAAATCTCCGAAACCGATGCCAACCCGGTACTTGTTTATGAAGAAGGTAAAGGCGTCAAAGTAGTTGATGCCCGAATCATTCTCAAGAATAAGTAGTTTATAAAGTTGATTGGATAAGAGCACAACCAATGGTTGTGCTCTTTCTTGTTAATTATAATATTTATTACTATAATAAGATCATGACAACTGATAAATGGGTTTGTATAGATGAAGTACGAGGTCACCTTGACGGTGAGATCATTCGTGCCAGCCTCGAAGCGAATGGTATTCCTGTGCAGATCTTCCAGGAAAGTGCTGGCATAACCTATGGATTGACTGTGGGGTCATTGGGCCTTGTGAAGATCTGGGTTCCTGAGAAATTTGAACAGGAAGCCAGAGAATTTCTCGACTCTGCCGATCGTGGAGATCTCGAGACTCTTGAATAAATTCTAAATACTATTCAGCTTAAAGAAAGAGGGAATATGGCATCCTATGTGGATAACCTGTTAGGCGATAAAGAAAAGATCCTTTTGGTAACCCACCAGCATTGGTTTGTCTTGGTGAGAAGAATACTAGTGGAACTAGCTTTCATAGTATTGTTGACCATAGGCATAACAGTCGCCATGCTTTCTTTTCAGGCAGCATGGGCAGGATTTCTCTATTTGCTCTTATTGATCCCTGCATTTTTTATTTTTATGAAGATCCTCTTTTGGAGGAATCAGCAATTTATCGTTACAAATCATCGCGTTATTCATATCAATGGGGTGATAAATAAGAATGTGATTGATTCCTCCCTTGAAAAAGTGAACGATGTGAAACTTACCCAATCATATCTCGGACGAATATTTAACTACGGCGATATTGAGATCTTGACCGCTTCCGAATTAGGCGTAAATCTATTAAAACGCATCAATGAACCAATCAAATATAAAACTGCTATGTTGAACGCCAAGGAAGCCACTGAGCATATGGTAGTAATGGATCGTTCCAGTGAGAGTTCCACCAACGGATCTGATGTTCCGCGGTTGATCACCGAACTGGGAGAACTAAAAGCCAAAGGACTGATCACTGAAGCTGAGTTTAACCAGAAAAAATCAGAGCTGTTGGCAAAATTGGGAACCAGGTAGAGTTATACTACTCCTGATGATCACATATTTCAGGCTGCCAGATAACTCTGGCAGCCTAATGGTTTTAATAAAACAACCGTTAATGTAAATGTATTTCATTTTTCAAAAATAATTTATAGAGGGATGTCTATGAAAAACTCTCGACAGCTTTGCATAATGACCTTGTTAATGATTGCATCTTTTATGATCGTATCCTGTAATTTGGGCTCTTCCACCTCATCTCAGATTCCGGAGGATCAGGCAGATTTACAGGCAACAATAAATTCGGCTGTTCAATCTACGACTTCTGCCCAATCTGCCATCCAGGAATCAATCAATACCGGAGTATCAGCAACTTTAACAGCCCTTCCTCCCCTACCTTCCCCCACCCCGGTAGTTCCTGCAGAACTTTCAGAGGAACAACTAGCTTCTTCCATAGACACATCTGTTGCTGAAGCAGAAAATGCTGCAGAAGAGTGTAATACAGCAGTGGAGGAGGCAACTGCCGATGGCAGTTTAACACAGGAGGAAATTTACTACATCGACTATTACGCGACTTATGCGGAAGATGAAATTAGTCAAGCCCTTGAATTAACTGAGGAATACCTTGACCTCTATTCGGAGTTGGCTGAAGAAAGTATAGCCTTAATGACCGAGATCGAAAATGACTTGAGCACAATGGCTGAAAATACCGCGGCGATCGAACAGACTCTCGAGGAGATCAATACCAACCTTTCCCAGGGACTTGCTCTGGCAGAAAGCACCATTAACCAGTTAAATGAACAGGCGCAACAAAGTGCAGATAAAGCCCTTGAAATGCAGCAGCAAACACAGGATATGATGATCTTGGTCCAAGCCGAGATACAGAACCGCGGTGATTCATTCAATGATCTTATTCCAGATCAGACCGCCACCGATCTTCAAAGTGCATTGTCCTTTACCAAGGATTATATCGATACTATCAAGAGCTCCCTTCAGGATAATAAATTGTCGGGTTTGGAATTGGACTCGATCGCACAGAAAGGTGTAAATGCTGCAGCTGGATTACAAGCATTCGGAGGTCCCCAACTTCAAGATTTTTCCATGTCCATCAACGGGTTAACCTCACAATTTGCTCGAGGTGAACTTCCTCAGGCAAAGCTATCCTTTGCCAGTTTTGAACAAAATTTGCCTTCAATTCCTCGCCGGCCTTGAGCCCGGTAATTAATTTGATGCAGATTTAATATAATATGGTGGGGAACGTATGGATGCATTGATAATGCTCCAATTCGAACGAAATATCATTCTGAGAGAAACGTTCGCATTTATCCTGGAAGGAAGAATCACCACCCCAGATTACCGTATCTTCCACGTTTGAGGAAATCGATAAACCCGGAAATTTACGATACGCTTTGTTTGTTACGTTCTATTGCCTTACCTAACAATATCGGACCAAGCCGCTGAATGATCGGTCCGAATAATCGATCGATCCATGGCATAAAAAAATAATAACCGGGTACATAAATCACCCTGCGTGGGTGGTCTACGATATTTGCAATTATTTGTGCAGCTTTCTCAAC
>CAYLUZ010000021.1:0-9048 GCA_964387025.1 uncultured Leptolinea sp.
GCCAGCCCGATCCCGATCGCATCTATCTGGACGAAGAGAAAATTCTTCCGGTTGACTTCAGAGCCAACCTGCGGCTCTTTGAACCATCTGAGAAGTGCCAATGTATTACCACCAAGTAGAGGATAAACTTAATATTATCATTATTCTTCCTGAGAGCCTGTGAAGAAGGTATAAAAATACGCTGATCCCTGAAATCAGGCGCAGTATGATAAAATTATTGTTTGCCTCTGTAAGATGGGGAGGCTTTATTTTGAAAGGATAACAGGGTTTAGTATGTCAGTAATTCGAGAAGATATTCGCAATGTGGCAATCATCGCCCACGTAGACCACGGGAAAACCACCCTGGTGGATGGGCTGCTGCGCCAGTCTCACACTTTCCGCGCCAACCAGCATGTAATGGAGCGCGTTATGGATTCGAACGACCTGGAACGTGAACGCGGGATCACCATTTTAGCCAAGAACACAGCCATTACGATCGAGGATCCGAAAACCGGTACCCCGGTAAAGATCAATATCGTCGATACTCCCGGGCACGCTGATTTTGGCGGCGAAGTGGAACGGGTGATGAATATGGTGGATGGCGTCCTGCTGCTGGTGGATGCCGCTGAAGGACCCATGCCGCAAACCCGCTTTGTGCTAAAAAAGGCATTGGAAATGGGTCATAAAGCCATCCTGGTGGTCAATAAAATGGACCGCAAGGATGAGGACCATGAAACGACCGTCAACGAAACCTTTGATCTCTTCATTGACCTGGGTGCCAATGATCACCAGGCTGAGTTCCCGATCATCTATGCCAATGCCATCACCCAGCAGGCTGGCTTGACCCCAGCCATGGGACCGGACCTCCTGCCATTGTTTGAGACGATCCTCAACTTTATCCCCGGACCCACCGTAGAGCCGGATGCGCCGCTTCAGCTTTTGGTGACCAACCTGGGCTATGACGAATACCGCGGCGTGACTGCTGTCGGCCGGATCTTCGCAGGTACGATGAAATCCGGACAGACGATCGCCCGCATCGTCGAAGATGGCAGCATCAAAATGGATAAGATCCCCTACCTGTATGTCTTCAAAGGACTGGAGAAGGTGGAAGTGGATGAAGTGAAAGCCGGCGATATTGTGGCAGTGGCCGGGCTGGAAGAGATCGTCATCGGTGACACCATCGCCGACCCGATCAACCCGGTGGCCTTACCCCGCATCAGCGTGGAAGAACCAACGGTGCGGATGACATTCGGTGTCAACACCTCACCATTCACCGGCAGGGAAGGAAAGTGGGGCACATCCCGCAAGATTCGCGAAAGATTATTCGACGAATTGAGAAAAGACGTCGCTTTGCGCGTAGCCGAAACAGATTCAGCGGACACATTCCTGGTTTCCGGACGCGGCGAACTGCATCTGGCGATCCTCATTGAGAATATGCGCCGCGAGGGATACGAATTCCAGGTTTCCAAACCGGAAGCTATTTTAAAGAAAGCCGAGAATGGCGAACTTCTTGAGCCATTTGAGGAACTTTCCATTACCACCAGCCAGGATACGGTCGGGGTGGTGGTCGAGATGCTGGGTGTTCGCCGCGGCCAGATGGAAGAATTGGTCAACGCAACCGAAAGCACTGTCTATATGCGCTATTCAGTTCCGACCCGCGGCCTTTTGGGCTTCCGCTACCAGTTTCTGACAGCTACACGCGGTAACGGTGTGATGAATACCATCTTCAAAGGTTATTTCCCCTATGCAGGCGCCATTAATTCCCGGGTTACCGGTTCCATAGTGGCTTGGGAGGACGGCACCACGAACACCTTCGGTTTGAAAAATGCCGAGGAACGCGGTACTTTGTTCATTGGCGCAGGGGTTGATGTGTATGAAGGCATGGTGATCGGCGAATATACCCGCCAAATGGATATATCCGTCAATGTGTGCAAGAAGAAACACCTCACCAATATGCGTTCATCGAATAAGGATATTGAAGTGCGGTTGAACACTCCCCGCAACCTGAGCCTGGATGAAGCCATCGAATACCTGACGGATGACGAACTGTTGGAGATCACTCCAACCAATTACCGGATCAGGAAACGGATCCTGAATACCGAGGATCGCGGTAAACAGGTGAAAGCTTCCAAAAAAGAGAGTGAAGAGTAATCCATCGGAGCTTTATTCCTAGTAAAAACAAGGCAGGTACTTCTTGACAATAAGAAGCCTGCCTTTTGATTTAAGGATTTGTAACTGGTTTTGATTATTCGGTCAATGCCGGGAACAGTCGGGTGTCCAACTCGGATTCGTGGCGGAACTGCTGGGTGTACAGGTTGTAGTAATGGCCGCCGGAGCGGAGCAGTTCCTGGTGGGTGCCCATCTCGGTGATCTGACCGTTATCGATCAGGATGATGCGGTTGGCGCGCTTGATGGTGGACAGCCGGTGGGCGATGATGAAGCTGATCCGTCCCTTCATGAGTGCCTCCATGCCCTGCTGGATAAGGGCTTCAGTCAGGGTATCGACCGAGCTGGTGGCTTCATCCATGATGAAGATCTCGGGTTTGGCCAGCACTGCCCGAGCTAGGCTGATAAGCTGTTTCTGCCCGACAGAAAGCTGATTGCCGCCTTCACCTACTTCCTGCAGGTATCCTTTTTCCATTCCGCGGATGAACTCATCGGCTCCGGCTGTTTTGGCAGCGGACTCGATCTCCTCATCCGTCGCATCCAGCTTGCCGTAACGGATATTCTCACGAATGCTGCCGGAAAAGAGGTGCGGGGTCTGTAGCACAATGCCGATGCGGGATTGGATATCATGCATGGTCAGGTCGGTATAATCCACTCCGCCAATGCGGATGACGCCATTCTTGGGTTCGTAGAAACGGCATAATAAGTTGACAATGGTGGTCTTGCCGCCGCCGGTTGGTCCAACCAGGGCGATCATTTCACCCGGTTTCACTTTCAAAGAGAAATCGCTGAGGACGGGTTTCTCCTTCTCGTAGAAAAAATCCACATGGTCAAATTCCAGTTCGGAAAGGATGGTCTCAGTGGGTACGGTTACTTCTTTATCCTTTACATCGGGGACAGCATCGATAAGCGAGAAGATGCGTTCAGCCGAGGCGATGGAGTGCTGCATTTCAGCATACACCCGCGCCATATCCTGCACCGGCCACATCATAAAGGTGATATAAGAAGCAAATGCCTGGATGCCGCCGATGGTGATCCATCCGATCGAGGACTGCCAGCCGCCGTACCAGATGATGGCCCCCAGGGCGAGGCTGCTTATGATCTGGACTACCGGTAGAAAGAGTGCCGAAAGCCAGGCTGCCCGGTAGGATGAGCGGTACATATTCTGGGTCAATTCACCAAACTCGCACAGATTCTCATCCTCGCGGCAGAGGGCTTTCACCACACGGACGCCGGTGATCGATTCGTTATAAGAGGCAGTGATCTTGGAGTTCACCTTGCGGACGGTGCGATACTGCTGGATGATCTTCTTGCGGAACTGGACTGCCACATACACCAGGATGGGAATGACCAGCAGGACAATGAGCGCCAGCCGCCAATTGATGATGAACATGAATATGGATGAGGTGACAATGTTGATCACCGCCCAGGTGGAATCCAGGACACCCCAGGTCATCAGGTCGGAAACACGTTCCGAATCGGAGGTGACCCGCGCCATGACCCAGCCGACCGGGGTACGGCTGTAGTAAGAGAGTGAAAGCTCCTGCAGGTGGTTGAACATGCTCTTGCGCAGGTCATAGCGGATGCGTTCACCCAGGATCGCGACGAGGTAGATGAAAACAAATACACCACAAGCCTGGACGATCAGCAAAGCGCCGTAGCGGATCACATATTTGTTCAATACCAGCAGGTTCTTTGGAATGATCGCTTCGTCAATGATCTTCTTGCTTAAAAAGGTAAAGTAACCATCCAGAATGGATACGATGGCAATGGTAATGAGAAAACCGATCACCCAGGTCAGGTGCGGACGGACCAACCCGATGATCCGTTTTAAGGTCTTATTATCAATCTTGGAAGAGAATTCCTCTTCCTCAAATTCATCATAGTCTGACACGAGAAACTTCCTTTTCCAATTCCAAATCGATGTTCGTTTGCAGTTCGTAGATCTGCTGGTAAACGCCGGGAACACCAATCAATTGCTTGTGTGTTCCACGCTGGATGATCCCGCCTTTGTCAAAGACGAGGATGAGGTCGGCGTTCATGATGCTTTGGATGCGATGGGCAATGATGAAAGTGGTGCGGTTCTTCATCAGGTTTTCCAGCGCCTGGCGAATTTCAGCCTCGGTTTCCAGATCCACAGAGGATGTGGAGTCATCGAGCACCAGGATGCGGGGGTTCTTGAGCAGGGTACGGGCAATGGTGACGCGCTGCTTCTGCCCGCCCGAAAGGGTGACGCCTTTTTCACCCACCAGCGTTGCATAACCAAGTGGGAAGGAGAGGATCACATCATGGATGGCGGCAGCCCTGGCGGCTTCGTACACTTCCTCGTCGCTGACGACCCGTTCGACGCCGTAAACGATGTTCTCGCGGATGGTGCGAGAGAAGAGGAAGGGTTCCTGTTCGACGATACCGATCTGTTCGCGCAGGTAATGGATGGGATAATCATTGATATTGCGCCCATCCAGGTACACAGCGCCGGAGGTGACATCATAAAAGCGCGGCAGCAAATTCACCAGGGAAGTCTTACCCGACCCGGTGGAGCCCAGCAGGGCTACTGACTGGCCTGAAGTACATTCAAAGCTCACATCGCACAGGATGGGATTATCTTTTTCGTATTCAAAAGATACATTCTCAAATTTAATATCACCATGGATCACCTGGTCGGGTGTAATGGTGCCTGCATCCAATTGTTCACGGTCTTCCTTGATGATCTTCATCACACGGGTATAAGAGACCAACCCGGTGGACATCTGCACGATCACACGACCCAGTGTGCGCAGCGGGAAGATGAGCCAGACGATCAACCCGGCATAAGCCAGGTAGCTGCCGATGGTCAGAGTGCCGTTGATGACCATCTGCGCGCCGAGGAAAAACCCAGCCAGGATCTGGAATCCGCAGAAGGTGTCGCTGATCGGCCAGAAGAGGGAGTGCATTTTCATCAATGTCTTACCCTTCGCAAATTTCAGGGCATTCTCTTTATCAAACTTATTGATCTCGAATTCCTGGCGGGCATAGGCCTTTACCACGCGAACGCCGGTCAGGTTCTCCTGGATGGTGGTGGAGAGCACGGCTTCCTGTTCCTGGTAGGCTTCGTAGGCTTTGGTGATGCGCGCGAAGAAAATGATCGACGTGACCAGAATGAAAGGTACCACGATGATCGAAAGCAGTGCCAGCCTGGCATTCAGGCTGTAGAGGGCAGCGAAATTGATCACAAACAGCAGCACAATACGCCCGACATTGATGGCCTGGTCTGCGAAGAAGCGCCGGATGGCATCGACATCCGAGGTGCAGCGTTCGATCAATTCACCGGTAGAGGTCTCGGAATGGTATTTGAAGGGCAGTCGCTGAAGATGATCAAAAAGGTAATTTCGCAGCCGGCGGGTGACGCCTTCGGCAGTGCTGGCGGCAAGTGTTCCGCTGATAAAGGTAGTAGAGCCTTCGAAAAGGGCGAGCAGGACGAATCCGAGGGCTGCCAACGGAATGAGGTTGTATTTACCCGGGGCAAGGATATCATCGATGAAATAGCGCAGGAGCAGGTAGGTAAGTGTCTTGGAGGTTGCGCTGATCCCCAAGGCTACATTAGCGCCGAGGTACTGAAGGCGGAATCCGCGCATGAGCCGCCAGAGACCCAGCAGGCGGTTTGAAGAAATGGTGGATTTTATATCTAGCTCTTCGTTATTTTTGATGGATTGCTGTAATGCTGACACAATGACTCCCTTTGAAAATTCAGAAACACTCTATTCTAAATCATGCAGGTGCAATCGTCAAACGCCCCCTCCAGTGACTCCCAAATGGTTTTAGAAAGAGAATGGAAAGAAGAGAATGGAAAGATCCTTCGGGTTCAGCGTCCTCGCTGGACCCTGGCAGGGAATTCAGCGAGGACGCTGAGTACAAAGAACAAGTAGAACTGAGACCCTATCTGTCAAAACCTATGCGCCGGTGGGGATACCGGCGCGAACGAGCGAGTAATATTAATTCTTAAATTTATAACAAGTCGAAGATTTATCAATCATTTTCTTATAAAATTGTTCAATACTCATTTGAAGTGCATCATCAATCGGAAACCAAATTGATCTATTTTTTGAAACATTTTCAAATGAAGGATATATGTCCAGTGGAAATTCTGTATTCGTTAACATAAAATGCCTGCGAAAAACTCTTCCTTCATCTTGGGGACAATAGAGATTTTCATTCCAATAAGAATCATATATAAGAACCACCCCGATCTTTTCGTATACCAATGCTAAGCCACTACCAATCCCTATATATATTCCATCTGGTACTCCAATCTGCAAAAAAACATTTCTGGGAGAATAGTTTGACCAATACTCTTGAAGTTTTGGCCCAGCATCATGGGAAACAATATTAACAAAGATTTGTTGAACTGTATCATCCTCATCAACAGCAAATCCAAAATCATGGGTGATCCCCATATCTGCTTCCGAATCACTTGGTTGCGGAAGCGAGTTCTTTGTTTTATGGTTAAACCACATTGCATAACCAAACAATGTGATATTCCCCTCCAGACGACTATGCCCAAAATTACCTGCAGCCAAAGAGTCAAATAACTTTTTTGTATCACTTCCTGTTGAAATTCCCGGGGTAATCCCAAGGTAACATGGTAAACGGCAATCATCTATCTTGAGGAGTTCAGCCATTTTTATTTCGTTTACATTGGACAATGTTGGAATTGGTAATTGCCAACCCTCAAATTCGGGTGTTGATGTAACTGTTGGAGATACCGTAGCTTCCATCTGAGAGGGTAAGTTCATTGGAGACAAAGTAACAACGGTCTGAGATGGTATGTTAATTGGCGGGTTGATAGTGTTAGGTTTACATCCCGCAATAAACGGGAGAATGAAGAAAAATACAATACATTGTCTCATTGATATTAATTTCACCATAAATCATCAGCCTCTAATCACACCGGTGTCCTCACCATGCGAACTTGACCGTTAGGTCTCCATGATTCCAATTACCACCATCGTAGCTGCTACTATTATGATTCGGCATATTTGAATTATATATCGGATCATATTTAGTGCGTTCATTACGCACCGTTCAAGCTTCCCAAAACCCGAAAAACCATGACTTTTATATGACCTGGGACATTTATAGATCCCAATCCTGACAGGTACACTAAGTTGGGTATATGTAAATTAATTCAATTGACTGCGAAATAAACTTGAAAGGATGTCAAATGATATTGGTGACAGGCGCGACCGGGCATATAGGAAATGTGTTGATCAGGGAATTACTTGCATCCGGTGAATTGGTGCGGGCAATGGTACTACCGAAAGACGACCTGACACCGATCAAAGACCTGGATATCGAAGTCGCCATTGGAGATGTCCTTAATAAAGAATCGCTGCGCAGGGCCATGCGCGGTGTCGATACGATTTTTCACCTGGCCGGGATGATATCGATCCTGCCTGGTGACGCCGCGCAGTTGCAGAAAGTGAATGTGGATGGCACACGGAATATGCTGGAAATGGCAAAAGAGATGCATGTCCGCCGGTTTGTTTACACCAGTTCCATTCACGCACTGTCCCGGATTCCACATGGCACAACCGTGGATGAATCGATCAGCTTTGATCCGACAGGCTGCATGGGCGATTATGATAAATCCAAGGCGCTGGCTTCCCTTGAAGTGATCAAGGCTGCAGGTGACGGCCTGGATGCCGTGATCGTTTGCCCCACAGGAGTAATTGGCCCGCACGATTATAGGGCTTCTGAAATGGGTACTTTAATTTCGAACACTCTTTTCAGCAGGATGGTATTCAGCGTGGATGGAGCGTATGACTTCGTGGATGTACGCGATGTGGCTAAAGGATTGATATTAGCCAGCCGACAGGGGCGAAAAGGGGAGGCATACATACTATCGGGAGAATGGATCAACTTGCAGGATATGTTGAAAACGATCAAAGAAATAGCTGGGGAGAAATTCACCGGCATCAAACTGCCGGTTTGGCTGGCGAAAGCTGCATCGAAGTTTACTCCGTTCTTCTACCGGATGACCAAAACAAAACCGCAGTTCACACCGTATTCGATTGAAACGATCCAGAGCAATGCAGTCGTGAGCCATCGGAAAGCGACCATCGAATTGGGTTACACGCCCAGGACTTTATATGATTCCCTGACCGATACCGTATTGTGGTTGTTGGAATACAGGAAGCTGGCAGCAAAAACCATTAGGAAATAGACACAACATGCCAACGAACATTGCTGAAAAAATTGTGCTGATCACGGGTGCATCAGCCGGGATCGGGCGTGAGCTTGCCATTATTCTGGCTGGCAGAGGATGCCATGTCCTTCTGGCAGCACGCAGCGTGGATAAACTTCAGGCGATCACAGAAGAGATCAGAACCCGGGGTGGGAAAGCCGAGCATTTCATTGTTGATCTGACCGATGAAGCAGCGACTGATATTTTGATCTGCGAGATCAAACAGAAATATCCCCACGTAGATGTGCTTATCAACAATGCCGGAACTGGCTGGTATGGATATTTCGAACAGCTTCCATGGCAGTGTGCAAGGGATATGATCGACTTGAACATGACCGTTCTGGTGAAGCTGACCCGGGCATTCATTCCTCAAATGCGCCTGAGGAACAGCGGCCATATCATCAATATCAGCTCCATCGTGGGAGATCTGCCGGCGCAGGGTGCGGTGTTATACAGCTCAACAAAAGCCTTTGTGAACAGCTTTACCAAAGCCATATCCCGTGAATTGAACGGTTCCGGTGTGAAGGTATCACTCGTCAAACCCGGACCGGTTTCAACCGGTTTTTATGATCGTGCCAAAGAGAACAACGGGCAGCAGATTCCGGGCGAAAGGTTCGCGATCTCTGTTGAGAAAGCTGCACAAATAATTGCAAATATCGTAGACCACCCACGCAGGGTGA
>CAYLUZ010000022.1:0-9024 GCA_964387025.1 uncultured Leptolinea sp.
CCCTACATTCAAGTGCGGCTTCGACCGATCAAATTTTTGCTTCGCCATTTTCCTTACTCCTGTAATGTTGCTTCAAAAATAACTAATTGATTACGAATTAATAATTTTCTGTGCTACCGTTTCAGAAACGGGGGCATAATGGTTGAACTCCATGGTAAAGACGCCTCTACCCTGGGTTGCGGAGCGTAGTTCTGTTGCGTATCCGAACATCTCAGAAAGCGGAATATTAGACTGGGCAGCATGAGCATTTCCCTGGCGGGCTTCCATTCCAAGAATGGTTCCACGTCTTGAATTGATCTGACCCAGAATATCGCCCAGATATTCTTCGGCAACAACAACTTCAACCTTCATGATCGGTTCAAGCAGAACCGGAGCTCCTTTTTGCATTGCCTCTTTGAAGGCAAATAAACCGGCCATTTTAAAGGCCATTTCACTTGAATCAACTTCATGGAAGGAACCATCCACAAGAATCACTTTTACATCCACCACCGGGTAACCAGCTAAAACGCCAGTATCTGAGGCTTCCCGAACACCTTTTTCAATGGCTGGAATGTATTCACTAGGGATGGAACCACCGAAGATCTTGTTTTCAAATACGATCCCCTGTCCACGTTCCACTGGTTCGAGATTGATGACTACATGCGCAAATTGACCATGACCTCCGGATTGTTTGACATACCGATAATCCAGCTTGGTCACTGGGCGCGTAATTGTCTCACGGTAGGCAACCCGCGGACGCCCGACATTGGCATGGACACGAAACTCGCGAAGCATACGGTCAACGAGTACATCCAGGTGCAGCTCGCCCATACCTTCGATAATAGTCTGTCCATTGACAGCATCAGTATGAACTCTAAAAGTAGGATCCTCTTCGGAAAGTTTTCGGAGTGCTTCAGCCATACGGGATTGGTCTGAGGTTGTTTTGGGTTCGATGGCGATGGAGATCACCGGTTCAGGGAAGCTGATATTTTCGAGTACGACCGGGTTGTTGGGTTCTGATAATGTATCGCCTGTGAAGGATTCTTTCAAACCCAAAATGGCAGCAATGTCGCCCGCATATACTTCATCTATATCTTCGCGGCGATCAGCATACATACGGATCAAACGTCCTACCCGTTCTTTTTTCCCTTTGGTGGAGTTAAGAATGTAGGTTCCCTGGCTTACCTTGCCGCTGTACACACGTAAATAGGCTAACCGTCCAACATACGGATCGGTCACTATTTTGAAAACCAGCGCGCTCATCGGTTCATCATCACCTTGTACGCGGGTTACTTCTTCATTATTATTTGGATTTAATCCAGTTACTGCGGCGACATCTTCGGGGGATGGAAGATAATCGATCATTGCATCCAGTAAAGGTTGAACACCTTTATTCTTTAATGAAGAACCACAGAAAATGGGTGTGGCCTTATTTGCGATCACTGCTGCCCGAAGGACTCTTTTTAAATCTGCGACGGATATATCATCCCCTTCAAGATACTTCATCGTAAGGTCATCATCAAGTTCCGCAATGCGTTCCACGAGTTTATCGTGCATGGCTTTTGCAGCGGGTAATAGATCTGCCGGGATCTCATTGATCGTGGGGTCACGACCAAGTTCATCTTCCCAAAAAATAGCGTTCATCTCCATTAAGTCGACGACGCCTTTAAAATCTGCTTCTGCCCCGATTGGCATTTGCATGGGAAGTGGATTTGCACCTAAACGTGTTTTAATACTTTCGATCGTCCGGTCATAAGAAGCACCGACCCGGTCAATTTTATTAGCAAAGCATATTCGGGGAACTTCGTAGCGATCTGCCTGTCGCCAGACAGTCTCGCTTTGTGGTTCAACACCTTGAACTGAATCAAAGATGACAACGCCGCCATCCAGAACTCTTAACGAGCGCTGCACTTCAGCGGTGAAATCGATGTGGCCCGGGGTGTCAATGATATTGATCTGATACCCCTTCCACTCAGCAGAAACAGCCGCAGAGACGATGGTGATACCACGTTCGCGTTCCTGTTCCATCCAATCGGTGACTGTGGTTCCATCATCTACTGAACCAATCCGATAGGTTTTTCCAGTATAAAATAAAATACGCTCAGTGGTAGTCGTTTTACCAGCGTCAATATGGGCAATAATGCCAATATTTCTGTACTTCTCGAGTGGAAATTTTCGCGCCATTCTTGTTTGCTACACCAATAATGCCTTCTGAATCTATCGTTATTACATTCTAAAGTGAGAGAAGGCTCTGTTGGCTTCAGCCATCTTGTGAGTTTCTTCACGTTTCTTAACAGCTGAGCCGGTGTTATTGGCAGCATCCATCAGTTCGGTTGCCAGTTTTTCAGCATAGGAATTCCCAGAACGGGTTCTGGAAGCGTCGATCAACCAGCGCATCGCCAGGGTATTTCGGCGGGAAGTAGGTACTTCCATTGGAACCTGGTAGGTGGCGCCACCAACACGGCGGGGTTTTACTTCCATCGAAGGACCAACATTTTTCAATGCCGTGTCCAGGATTTCCATAGGTTCCTTGCCGGTTTTTTCTTTTACAATATCTAGCGCATCATACATCAAACGTAAGGCCAGGCTTTTCTTTCCTCTTCGCATCATACGATGGACGAAAAAGGAAACATTGGCGCTCTGATAACGAACGTCTGGTAAGATTACTCGCTTATCGGGTTTTGCTCTTCGCGACATTCAACTTACTCCATCACTATAGAATTCTTTTTCTGCTGTTCTTAAACAGCACGTTATCGATCTAGGCTTTTGGCTTTTTTGCGCCGTATTTGGAACGGGCCTGAGATCTTTTGGCGACACCAGTGGTATCCAGCGATCCGCGTACAATGTGATAGCGGACACCAGGCAGATCTTTTACACGACCACCACGGATGAGCACAACAGAGTGCTCCTGCAATTGGTGACCTTCACCTGGAATATATGCTGTGACTTCAATACCGTTCGAAAGGCGAACACGGGCAATTTTCCGGAGCGCGGAATTCGGTTTCTTTGGCGTCATCGTACGAACTACAGTGCAAACACCACGTTTTTGTGGTGCACCAGTTGCATGTTTGACACGGCGTTGATTCATCGAATTCAGTGTATATTGTAGAGCCGGGGCTTTGCTCTTGACCTTCTTGGTCTGGCGGCCTTTTCTAACTAATTGATTGATCGTGGGCAATTCAGCCTCCCAAATAATGTTTGCGATAAAAATCGCATGATAAAAAGATTTTCAATAAGCGAGGCCATCGCAAGTGATGATGGCCTCACCTGGTTTACCTGATTCTGTATGGGTAAGAGATTTAGTTACCTCAAACGCCATCAGGACAACGGGGAGTAATGTTACCATGCACTGGAAACTGCGTCAAGGAAACATCCTCATAATAAGTCATTAAAACCGCCCAATCCTAACAATCCGGTGCCCATTCTGGGTGGTTTTACCTTCTCTTCGTCTTTTCCGAAGCGAATGGTTTCACTGCCTTCGAATACAGCCTCGACCGCAAGCCCAAGGCTCTGTAATTCTTTTACCAGGACGCGGAAAGATGCCGGTATGCTGGGTTCCTCGATGGGTTCACCTTTGACGATGGCTTCATAAGCGTTCACACGCCCGGTCACATCATCAGACTTGATGGTGAGCATTTCCTGAAGAGTATGCGCCGCACCATAGGCTTCCAGCGCCCAGACTTCCATTTCTCCGAAGCGCTGACCACCAAATTGTGCTTTACCACCCAGCGGTTGCTGAGTAACCAGGCTGTATGGGCCGGTCGAACGGGCATGGACTTTATCTTCAACCAAATGGTGTAGTTTGAGCATCGTCATGACGCCGACTGTCACAGGTTGATCATATAACTCGCCGGTCTTACCATTGCGCAGGGGCTGTTTACCCAGTGTCGGGATGGGACGGCCAGTTTCGACCATCACCTGCTGAGCTTTTTCACGCAGGTCTTCATCCTTGCTGTCCTTGGGGTCATAACCCAGGTCGTGCATCCACATTCTTAAGCAGGCATTGATCGCATTTAGATCATATGCTTTCTTGATGGCAATACTATCTTTGGAATTTTCAAAGATCAGGATCTCATCCGGATTAAAATCGTGATCGCGCAGCCATTCCCGTAAGTATGAACGGCGGGCGTAGACCGGTTCGGAGGTCAATCTGGTCACATCATATTTTCGTTCACCAAGGTATTCTTCAAGGTAGAGCAAGCGGACTTCGTTATCATCTTCAAGTGATTCCGGTGTATAGTCTTTATCCTGCAGCCATTCCCAGCCTTTTTCACCGGCTTCATTCCAAGCTTGATCGATCATCCAGGCGCGAGCCAGTTCAGCTTCGATCTCGACTTCTTTGGCACCGTCAAAAACGGGAGTGACCGCTCTAAAGCCTAATTTCATGGCTGCCCAACCAAGGTGGACTTCCAACACCTGGCCGATATTCATACGTCCAGGAACACCTAATGGGTTGAGGATGATATCCACCGGTGTGCCGTCTTCGAGGAAAGGCATATCTTCTTCAGGTACGACTTTGGAGACTACACCCTTATTACCATGCCGTCCGGCCATCTTATCGCCGGCGGTGACCTTACGACGCTGTGCCACGGAAACCCTTACCATGCGTTCCACACCGGCTGCCAGGTCGGTATTATCCTCGCGGTTGAACTGTTTCACGTCAACCACTTTACCGCGTTCACCGTGTGGAATACGCAGGGAGGTATCTTTTACATCACGTGATTTCTCACCGAAGATCGCGCGTAATAAGCGTTCTTCCGGGGTTAATTCTTTTTCACCTTTGGGTGTGATCTTGCCGACCAGGATATCATTCGGGCCAACTTCTGCCCCGATGCGGATGATGCCTGATTCGTCCAGATCTTTAATGGTGTCTTCACCCACATTCGGAATATCACGGGTGATCTCTTCCGGTCCCAGTTTTGTATCACGGGCTTCCACTTCGTATTTTTCGATGTGAATGGAAGTGAAGGCGTCCTTCTCGATCAACCGCTCAGAGAGCAGGATGGCGTCTTCAAAGTTGTAACCTTCCCATGAAATAAAAGCCACCACTACATTTTGCCCGAGGGCGAGGTGTCCCTGGTTGGTGGAAGAGGAATCTGCGATGATGTCACCCTTATAGACCCGCTGACCCTTGGTTACTGCCGGGCGCTGATCGATACAGGTGCTCTGGTTGGAGCGTTGGTATTTCCGCAGGTTATAGGTGCGGACGGTGTTATCCTTATTATGAACGGTGATCGATTTTCCGGTGACAGAGATCACCTGGCCATCATCTTCAGCGATCACAACCTGGCCTGAATCCAATGCAGCACTGTATTCCATACCGGTTGAGATCAGTGGAATATCAGGGTTCAACAATGGAACAGCCTGCGTCATCATGTTCGATCCCATCAACGCCCTGTTGGCATCGTCGTGCTCGAGGAAGGGTATGAGGGCGGCAGAAATACCCACGACCTGGTGTGGTGCCACATCCAGGTAGTTGATGTTTTCCGGTGTGGAAAAGATAAAGCTGGAGTGATATCGGCATTCATTACGGTTGCCGGAGAATTCATGGAATTCGTTGATGACTGCATTCGCCTGTGCGATCACATATTTATCTTCGCGATCTGCAGACAGATAATCAACTTCTTCAGAGATGAATGGAACCACCATGACCTGTGGTTTTTCGATCTTTTGCAGAGATTTGAATATCTTCTCGGTGATCTCTTCACCCGGTTTGAGGATGACTTCCCCGGTCTTGGGGTGAGCGATCTCTTCGCGGCTGTGGCGTCCGATCAAACGCTGATCACTAGGGGCAAGGGCTTTGAGCACCCGGCGATAAGGGGTTTCGATGAAACCATATTCGTTTACACGGGCGTAGGATGCCAGGCGTCCAATTAGGCCAATGTTTGGACCTTCAGGAGTCTCAATAGGGCAGATACGGCCGTAATGGGAGTGGTGAACATCACGGACATCAAATCCGGCGCGCTCACGGCGTAAGCCGCCCGGGCCTAAGGCTGAGATAGTGCGTTTGTGGCGAAGTTCAGCCAGCGGATTGGTCTGGTCCATGAATTGTGATAACTGTGAAGAGCCAAAGAATTCGCGCAGGGCGGCTACCATCGGGCGGATATTGATCAACGTTGTGGCGGTCAATTCACCCTGGTCGCGAATGGACATACGTTCCTTGATGACCCGTTCCATGCGGCGCATTCCTATCCGCAGTTTGTTCTGGATCAATTCGCCGACTGTCTTTACGCGGCGATTGCCAAGGTGGTCGATATCGTCAGCAAATTCGTTTCCGTTGTTGATGCGGATCATGCGCTTGATCAGTTCGATAATATCGCGTTTGCTGATCGTTCGGTGAGTGACCGGAATAAATTCCTGTAGATCCAGCTTCTGGTTCAGTTTATAGCGGCCTACTTTTTCAAGGTCATAGTGGCGCTGATCAAAAAGCTGTTCCTCGAGGAATTGTTTTGCATTTTCAAGTGTGGCAGGATCGCCCGGACGCATGCGCTTGAAGAACTCAAGCAAGGCGGCCACGGCGATGGGTTGCTTGGGAGTGATCTCCCAGACAGGTTCCTGTTTAATGGAAGAAGTGATGAACATACGCTCAGGATTGTTATCCACATCGTTGAACAACGCGATGATCTCTTCATCCGAACCGGTGGTCAATGGAGAATCCGGTAAGCCGTCACTGACAGCAGCCAGGGCGCGCAGAAAGACCGTGATAGGCACAGTACGTTTGCGGTTGAATTTCAAAATGATGTAATCATTCTTACGGGTTTCAAATTCCATCCACGCGCCGCGGTCGGGAATCAACTTGGCCATGGCCAGGGGACGCCCGGTGGCACGGTCGGATGGCGCTTCAAAATACACACCCGGGGAGCGGATCAACTGCGAAACGACAACCCGCTCGGTACCATTAATAATGAAGGTGCCTTTTTCGGTCATCTCAGGGAAGTCGCCCAGGAAGATTTCCTGTTTCTTGGGCTCAGGAACTTCGGTTCCAGCCAGCAGGACAGAAACCCATAACGGTGAGGCATAGGTCAGGTCGCGCTCGACGCACTCTTCAATGGAATGCTTGGGCGGGTCAAAGCGATAGGAAAGTCCCCACTGCTGCGATTCCTCGCTGCGGCTGGGGAAGAAGAGCTTCATCCCTTTGTTGTATGATTCGATCGGGGAAAGCTCATGGAAAAGATCGCCCAAACCTTCCTTCTTCAAGCGGATGAAGGAATCGAGCTGGACTTCAATTAGTTTGGGTAATGGTAAGCTGACTTTAATTCGTGCGTATGATTTATTGGGTAAATCAGAAGCCATATAAATCTCCTGGTTTGGTGCGCCTGTATGGGTTGACATAGGAAAAACCCATTTCTGGGTCTTAATAGCAAAGATTGATTATATCGAAATCAAATCGATTAGTCAATATGGAATGTGCTTTTTGGATAAGAATTGGGTGAGAGAACTTAAAATTCGGCGGTTGGGTGGGCACAACCCACTATTTCGAATTGTATGTCATTCTGAGCTAAGCGAAGAATCTTTTACAAAGTCGTAGATAAACCAGAACAAACATGTACAATATTTGGGGACCTCACGGTCAAACCCACGCGCTCGGACAGGAGACCGATGCGAACAAAGGTACCTACGCAACCTCAGGATATGTTATGGCATTTTCTTCTGTTTAGGAAACCAAGGAAAGAAAGCCGAAGTTTTTTCAACGTATTCATAATATTCTGGATACTCTTCTTGTAATGATTTGTTGCGCTTATCCCTATAGCTAAAAAAGAAAAAAATAACAAGTTACTATTCCCGAGGCTGATAATGCCCTCCAACTAACTGAACCTAATGCCCCAACAGATATAAAATAAAAACCCCACCAGATACATGATATACCAAAGTAAACTGGATGCTGTGTATAACGCCTAAGGCCTGTTTGCATTACAGCATTTTTAAGGAAATTGCTTTTATGAAACTTGATACCTTGATTTTCGCTAATGAATTCAAAAAGGAAACCAATAACCCAAAGTAATATTCCAAGATAATCCAGAATGTTTAATTCATGGTTACCAGGAAAATATTGAGCATAAAAAATTGGTACTGATATACTAAAAAAAATAGATCCCAAGAAAAGAACTTCTAATAATTCCTTTGACCAGTCAAATTTTTTAATATCCTTATTCTTCAATATCTGATATTCAAATTCTTCAGCATATCCTTTGTAACCGAAATATGTAAGAACCGGAAGTCCTAATCCCCATATCAAAACGAGCATTAATATTAATACCTTTCGAAGAAGGAATCCATCTGTAATAAAAAAGTAGTAAATTGATAAAATAAATATGCTGGGACCGAAGCAAAAACTAAAGAAAAATCTATTGTTATAATGGATCAGACTATATTTTTTTAGGATGGTCAAAAATATTAGAATTATTCCTAATTCAAGCAATAATGGATTTGTCATTACAAGACTCCTTAATATGTATTACCCCACCTAGCCAATGTCCGCAACATCCATTCCCTCTGTTCGCGCCGGTGTCCACACCGCACACGAGTCTTTGACCGTGAGGTCTATGGTTTCTTTTACAGAAAATATATAAGATAGCTTTCCTCCTGCCATCGTGATTTATCCTTACACAAGCTGGAAGCTGCCTCTTTCGCGGGTGACGCGCACACCATGGCCAAACAGGAACCACGCCAGGCCGGTGTAGGCAAAACCTACCAGGATTTCCAATCCGATCTGGGGGAACATCGAGGAATAACTGGCTCCGGAGACGATGGCGCGAATAGCCAACAATCCATGGGTAACCGGCAGGAAATTTCCGATAACCTGAACAGCAGACGGCAAGGCGGAAAACGGGAAGTTGATCCCGCAGAGGATGATCATCGTATAGGTCAGGGTATTCAGGATGAGGTTTCCCCACCGGATCGGCATGGAGATGATCCCGATCACCCATCCCAGGGCGGATGCAGAAAAAATTACGATCACCATGACAGGTAAGGCTCGTAAGAGCATAACCGGGGATACATTCAGCTTGAAAAGCGGGATCATGATCAGGCATGCCAGTATTGCCC
>CAYLUZ010000023.1:0-9009 GCA_964387025.1 uncultured Leptolinea sp.
GTATTCAAATGGGTATCGGCAATTCGTTCTTTGAGAAACTGGTTTATGATGAGAGCGGCCAGCTAATGAATGGATCATTCATGGACTACCTGATACCTCGTGCATCAGACATGCCTCATCGGATGGAGATTGGACATCTACACACACCTTCCCCGTTAAATCCACTTGGGATTAAGGGTGTGGGAGAATCGGGAACAATACCGATTCCGCCTCTTTATTGCCAAGCGCTTGAAAATGCTTTGGAAATCCCTGGTTTGTTCATAAAGGATGTGCCCTTAAGTCCGAGTATCCTTTACCATCTGGTTGAAGAAGCAAAACTAAACATTAAATAAAAGGAGTTCGTTATGGGAATGAAAATTGCTGGCGAGTATACATTCAATGGGCCAAGGGAAGTTGCCTTTGCTGTTGTAAGAGATCCCAATCTATTGTTATTAGCCATCCCCGGTGAAAGCACTATGAAAGAAACTGGTGCTTATTCCTACGAGGGAACGATTAAACTCAAAATTGGGCCGGTTAGCGGTACTTTTGCTGGAATATATACAATATCTGAGGAAACCGTTCCAGAATCGTTTACAATGACCGTAAAAGGGAAAGGCGGAGCTGGTTTCGCTGAAGGTGTTGGTAAAGTTCATTTTACCCAACTGGACGATGGCAAAACCTTGTTTAAATACACAGGCGAATTAAATATTGGCGGTAAGCTTGCCAGTGTAGGTCAACGCCTGATAGACAGCGTATCGAAGAGTATGCTGAAAAGCGGCCTTGAAAAACTGGATAAGGAGGTAGAGAAACGAAAGTAGCTTATTTGTGTTATATTGTGTAAGTGCTTGACATTTACAGATTTGTGTTAAAATAGTATTAATTATTTGGAGGATTTACTGTGTCAGAAAAAGTTGAAGAAAAAGAATTAGATGAAGAAGTTGTTATTGGTGAACAGTTACAAAAGGAATATCGAACCAAAGTAAAATTTAAAGATTCAGCAGAATTAAGAATGATTATCTACATTGTCCCCGCGGCGATTATTATGATTCTTATTGCTGTGGTTCTTTCGAAAATCAATTACTAAAACTTATATGGATCTGGGTTAATAACCCAGATCCATAATTTTTTGAAGGGAGGTGGTTGTTATAGGATAGAGTCGCACCCTTACGAATCTGGAGAATTCAGCACGACCAGATTAAAAAAAAGTAATTTTTTAAAAATCTCATATATTGAATTTCTAAGGAAGGAAAAATCGTATGGCCGCACAAACAAAAATATTGGGCTATTTGCCTAATGATCAACCTCCATTTGGTCAGTTAGTACTTCTTGCTTTACAACATGTATTAACAATGTTTCCTGCAACAGTTCTTTGTGCTCTCCTTATGCACTTCGATGTATCCGTTGTGCTTACCATCACCGGTTTAGGGACAATTGTTGCCCTCCTCGGTGCAAAATTTGCAATGGGTAAGTACATCCCCTTGTATTATGGATCCAGCTTTTCCTATATTGCTGCAGTAGCCATGGTTGTCAACACCCTGGAACCGGGATTAGGTTTCGGTGTTGTGGCATCTCCTGCTACTATTGCAGTAGTCCAGGCTGGTTTCTTAGCCACCGGTGTCATTAATGTCATCGTTGGTCTGATTATTCGCCTGTCCGGTGGTAAAGAAGGTGTTGATAAAGTCCTTCCTCCTATCATCACTGGTTCAGTAGCCTGCACCATCGGTATTGGCCTTGGATACACCGCCCTGACAATGGCCTCCGGTACATGCTGTGGTGTTGATCCCGCTGCAACTCCTGCGGTTACACTTCAGTGGTGGGGTGTCGCCTTAGTAACACTTCTGGCAACAGTACTGTTCTCAGTCTATCTACAGGCAAAAGGCTTCATCGGAATGCTCCCGATCTTATTGGGTGGTATCGTTGGTTACATCGTTGCAGTCCTCGTTGGACTTCGCCCTCTCTCTGGAATTTTCACTTCCGCACCTTTCATTCTCCCCCATGTAACCTTCCCGAACTTCGCCAGCCCATTGACCGGCACAGTTCTTCTCGGTGTAGGAATTATGGCTATCGCCACTATCCCTGAATCAACTGCCCACCTTTATCAGATCTCACTGTATGTCGACCACCTGGCCGAGGAACAAGGCCGTGAGAAGTATTTCCTTTCCCGCTATATTGGTCTGAACCTGATGCTCGATGGCTTAGATGATATCATCAATGGTATCTTCGGCTCTACAGCTGGTACCAACTATGGCGAGAACAACTCCCTCATGGTAATCACCCGCAACTACTCCGGACCGGTTTTGATTGGCGCTGGCGTAATTGCAATCATCCTTGGTTTCATAGGCCCACTTCGTGACATCGTAAATTCAATCCCGACAGCAGTTGCTGGTGGATTGATGATCTACTTATTTGGTGTCATCGGAATGCAGGGTATTGCACTCTTGATCGCTGAAAAAGTTAACCTGTATGATCCCCGCCAGCTTGCTCTTGGCGCTATCATTCTCGTTGTAGGCATTGGCGGAACCATTGGTTATCCAAATGGACTTCCAATCCCGTTGCTCCAGGGTGTCTTCGCAGGTGGATGGCCCCCCATCGCAACCGGTGCTCTGTTCGGAATTCTCTTAAACCTCATCTTCATGTGGTTCAAGCCAGGTTTTGAACGCGCTGCAGTCAATAAGTAATTTGATAATATAGCAAAAATAAGGGACGGGGTTTACCCCGTCCCTTATTTAATAATTTCGAATCTCAGATGGAATACTAATGAACATATTAATTACTGGAGCGGGGGGTAAAACTGGAAAGTCGATTATCCGGATGCTCTCAGGAAAAAACCACAATTTATCAGTATATTTACACAGGCAGGAAACAATTAATGAAATAAGGAAGCTTGCAGATGTAACGGCATTTGTGGGTGACCTATCAGATAATGATCGTATAAAACAATCTTTAGTAGGAATTGATGCTGTGTATCTCATCATTCCGAATATGAACCCCTTTGAAAGCCTTATTGGGGAAAATATTGTCAATTTATGCAAGCAAATGGGTGTCTCCAGAATTATTTACCATTCAGTTTTGCATCCACAGGCCTTGGCAATGCCTCATCACAGACAAAAACTCTTAGTTGAGGAAAAATTATTCGAATCTGGTCTGGATTACTCAATTCTTCAACCCTCAGCTTATATGCAGAATATTCTTGGCTACCGGACCTCAATACGAGCTGGTTCTTACCCTATGCCTTATCCTGTTTCAACTTTGCTTTCATTAGTAGATTTAAATGACGTTGCTGAGGTCGCATCGAATGTCATTACACAAACCGGCCATTCCTTTGCTACCTATGAATTGGTTGGCTCTCCCCCCCTTAGTCAATCAGATATTGCAGAAGCCCTCACCAGACACACAAATCGAATTGTAAAATCTGAAGAAGTATTATTAACTGAATGGTTGGCTAGTGATCCTGTAAAAGCAATACCTGAATACACACGCACGACGCTTTTGGCAATGTTCACATATTACGCGAATTATGGTTTGGTTGGTAATTCTTCTATACTAACGCAATTATTAAATCGAAATCCTTCCTCCCTTGAGGAATTCCTCAAGAGGGATTATATTATCTAATCAAAACTATCATTGGAGGTAGCTTGGACCTAAGACGATCGCAACACTATAACTACACACATGAAACCATCCCCATGATCTTCCACAAACAAACAGGGGATTTCTTCAAGTATATTGAAAAAGATGGTACAACTTTCCTTCGTTTCTGGTGGAAACATCTTGAGGATAATATGGGAGTGAAAATATTATCTTCTTCGGAAGGTCTTGGGTTCCAAGTCAAAGAGGTTACAAACAAAAAGAATGAGAAAGTTGCGATTATACTGCTGACTTTGCCTAAACCAACAACTTCGGGTGAAGTCTATTATATGTGCCTGGTAAAACAACCTGAGAGTCTTACCAAATTAGCCAGGTTTTTTCTATTGAAGTTGCCTAACACAAGAGTATATGCTCTTGAATTGGAAGGCTACCAGGAAGATGGAGCACCATTAACTGGGCTTTTCGAGTTAACTCCCCGTGCCAGAAATGTCAGAATGAGAAATGGTCCTGAACCTGTTTTGGACTTTTTTTATAAAGAGATTTTAAAAGAATTAAAACTAGAGAGGTAAACCTACTATGGAATTCTGGAGAGAACCTGGATTTATTGTTGTAATTGTAACTCTTGTGATCTTTTATCTACGACTGATGCAGCTGAGAGGGAAGAAACGACGTCTCGAACGTCAAGCAGCAGTTGCTAGATTGAATGAGGCAAACCGAAAACGTGGAAAAATACCACTACCTGCAGTAAAGGATCCCAATAAACCACCTTTTACCGTTTCCAGTTGGTTTTTAGTTATAATTGCAGCCATCTTAATGCTCTTTGGTACAGCAATTCGGTCAGATATTACCTTTTTGCCCATACTTGAAACATACTGGTGGATACCCACTGCTATAGGGGTGCTTATTTTTACTTTCTGCTTCAAAGTAGTTGTTTAATTAATCATAAAACAAGGACCATTGTAAGTTTGTCAACTAATGGTTCTTGTTTTTAATGTTATTTTCTGAAATTCAACCTCAAGAAAAAAATATAACTTCCAAATAGCAATAGACTCATTATCGTTGTATTATTCAAGAATCCAGTTGTAAAATTTGGGTTTCCACCAAGGTACAAACCAATACCCACCATTTCTAAGATCCCCCCCGGGATAAGCGGCCACCAAATAAATTTGTCCCTGATGACCCTCGAACTTATTGTGATTAGTGCCCAACCTAAACCAAACCAGACCAACATAACACCTGTCTGACTTATTAAGTTTGTAACACCAATGCTCTTCCAGGGGAAAGAAATTCCTGGGGCAACTGTGAGTACAATTGATCCAGCAATGATCAACCCAAATAACTTGGCACCTATTCCCCACAGCAGCAGACTTATACCCAGTCCTATCCCAATATAAAACACAAAATCAAGCAACCCGGCATCACTATTTAAGAAACATCCTGCCAGCGCGAGACATACCCCTGCAGGAATTATCTCCCACCAAGAGAGAATTCTCCAGAAAATATATGTCATAAAAATAATAAATAAAAATGATAAACCTAGTGATCCGCAAAGTATACCTATAATCCTAATCGGTTCCAGCGTGGATTGTGACCACAAAATAATCACACATCCGATTAATATTCCTGATATCAGACTGATTCCAGTTGCCCATCCTCGAGAATTCTTTGTGATTGACCATGCCAGTAATGAAATAGAAATCACTGGAATGATGATTAAGTATATTTTTGGTATCCTTGCTACCCACCCAACTAACACCAATATAATAATAAGTAAGCCAACTGAAATGGGAAGGAATAAATAAAGACCTTTTATTGATTTCACAATAGCCCTTTTTGATGAGCTTTCACAGCTGCCTGTAGTCTATCTTTAACTTCCAATTTTCCCAATATATTTGATATGTGATTCTTAACAGTTCCTTCTGTAATTACCAGGATATCAGCAATATCTTTATTACTCGCGCCTGTAGCAACAACCTTAAGTATCTCAATTTCCCTTTTTGTTAATGTTTCTACTGGGGTAAGCGGATAATCACTTGTCGGGTGAGATAGTCTTGAGAACTCAGCAACAATTTTTGCTGTCTCAGATGGGAGAAGAAAAAATTCACCTTTAGCTGCTGATCTGATTCCATCAAATAATTGTTCAGATGATATGTCTTTCATAAGATAACCAACTGCACCTGCTTTTAACCCTTCAAACAAGTCGTTATCATCATCGAATGTTGTCAGGATTAATACATGCGTGTTAGGAAAGTCGCTTGTAATAATTCGTGTCGCTTGAACGCCATCCATAAGGGGCATTCTTAAATCCATTAATATAATCTCAGGTTTTAATAATTTGACAAGTTCTACAGCTTCTTTTCCGTTACCAGCTTCCCCCACTACTTCAAATTCGGTCTGAACGCTAAGTAGAGTTTTAATCGCTTCCCTGAATAATTGTTGGTCATCAGCAATTATTAATCGAATAATCTCATTCATAATGGTAGCTCAACTTCGATCATAAATCCTTCATTAACCTTGGATTGATAATTAACTATTCCTCCAAATTGATTAACCCTTTCTTCCATACCACGTAGTCCAAAACCTTTTTGAATTATCGATCTCCCAATACCATTATCTTTCACCAATAGTCTAAGAATTCCTGATATGCTATAGTCTATTGAGATTTGTAGTTTAGTTGCTCTTGCATGTTTGATGCAATTTTGAATGCTCTCTTGTACTATTCTAAATACTGTAAGTTCCAGTTGAGCAGAGCCAATTCTTGGTTCTCCGACAACCTCATTTGTAATTATTAGGGAATCGGTAGAAGAGGAAAAAACAAGCTGATTGATTCTCTCTTCTAATGGTATGCGAGCTGCGTCATTGTCCCTTAATGTGGCAACAGATCTCCTGACATCCATGAGAGCTTCCTGCGACTGTTTCTGTGCATTTATGAGTGTATTCATAGCTTTATCAGGATTGGTTTCCATCACAGCTTTGGCTGCTTGAATTTGCATATGAATAACAGTCAGATAATGCCCCAGTCCATCGTGGATTTCCCTGGCGAATCGATTTCTTTCCCTAACAACAGTTAGTTCTTCAATTTGATTTGCATAATGTTGCAAGTGGCTATTTGCGGTCTCAAGTTCATTTATAAGTTGTTTTATCTTTGAGTGAGCATTTTCTTCTTCTATATACATTTGCATAAAAATGACCACAAATATTTGCCCGGCCAGAAATATTGGTAAACCGCTTAAAGGAATTGTCCATCCTTGAATAAGAATTCTTCCAGCACCAAAATATAATAGTGCGATTATTCCATTTATTGCTAGCATTGTCCTTGGGGTAAATAGTATGACACTATGTCCGACAATAGGTAACAAAATCAGTAAACTTATACCAGCACCTTCACAAATAACAATGATCATAACAGCCAGGAATAATTCTACAAATATATATAGGAACCTAAGCCAAATTAATGAATTTGCTGCACTAATAGAATAAATATATATTCCAATGAAGACATAACAAATACCTAACAAAATCATTATGGCTATGCGCAGCCAATAAATTTCTTTCACTGAAGCAAAAACCGATAAAAAAACCCCCATTACCACAACCGCAAATGACATGGCGTTCCCGAATGTTACCTTGGGATTTGTGTATTCAGAAATCATTTATTCATTATAGCATTACGCCGTATATCGTAAGGCACATATTTCCTCGAGGATTACTAAAATTCTTATGCCTTTAGTTAGTACCAGAGATACATACATTTAAGTGTCCTAGGAGTTAATCTTATAAAGAAATAATAATCTGAATGGAGAAATAAATGAATGCATTATTGGTATATCCTGAATTTCCAGACACCTTTTGGAGCTTTAAACACGCAATGAAATTTATCAATAAAGATGCTGCAAATCCACCATTAGGTTTAATAACGGTCGCCGCAATGCTCCCCAAGGATTGGAACCTCAAATTGGTAGATTTAAATATTTCCCAATTATTAGATGAGGATTGGGATTGGGCAGATATTGTTGTTATATCGGCAATGATTGTTCAAAAAAAGACTGTGAATAAATTAATAAAGAATTGTAAGGTTCATAATAAATTAGTAATTGCCGGTGGACCTTTGTTTACCAGCGAATATCAAGAATTCCCCGAAGTGGATCATTTTATATTAAATGAAGCAGAGATCACTCTCCCCCAATTCCTTGCTGATTTTTCACATCACGATGCAAAACAAGTGTATAAAACTGAAGAATATCCTGATATTAATTTAACTCCAATTCCCAGATTTGACTTACTTGAATTGGATAAATACGATGCCATGTCACTACAATACTCACGCGGATGTCCATATAATTGTGATTTTTGCAATGTAACAGCCTTGTTTGGGCACACGCCAAGAATTAAGTCTACTGAGCACATTCTTCAGGAACTTGATGCACTCTATCAAGCAGGTTGGCGAAGGAACATTTTTTTTGTTGATGATAATTTTATTGGCAATAAACGAGTGCTCAAAGATGAAGTACTACCGGCCTTGATCGATTGGAGGAAGAATAAAGAAGGGTGTTTGTTCATTACCGAAGCGAGTATCAACATGGCAGATGATAATGAACTTTTACGTCTGATGGCAGAAGCTGGTTTCATCTCTGTGTTTATTGGAATTGAAACACCCAGTGAAGAAGGATTAGTGGAATGTCACAAGACCCAAAACACACGCAGGGATCTGATCTCCAGCGTTCATAAAATTCAATCAGCAGGTGTTCAAGTTATGGCTGGTTTTATAATCGGATTCGATTCAGATGATCAAACCATTTTCCAAAGACAGTTCGACTTCATCCAGGAAAGCGGTATTATTACAGCTATGGTAGGGTTACTTCAGGCTCCATTTGGTACCAGGTTATATGATCGTATGAAAGCCGATGGAAGAATTATCGAAGAAATGACTGGGGATAATGCAGATGGAACAACAAATATTAGAACTAAAATGGATCAAATTACATTAATAAATAATTACCGCACATTAATGAGGGATTTATTTTCACCAATACCATTTTATAAGAGGATTCGTACATTCCTCACCCATTTTCATCCGGTTCCAATGCCTGTATCCATAAATAAAAATGATATTCTGGCCCTACTTAAAACAATTTGGTACATGGGAATTGCAGGTCCTGATCGCATCGAGTACTGGGCGTTGATCTGGTGGGTACTGACTCGAATGCCTGCAAAATTTGCAATGGCTATTACTTTAACGGTATATGGGTACCATTTCCGTCAGGTTGCAAAATTACATTTAGGAAGTATAGTTGAAAAAGAGAAAACCGCTTTTTCTTTCGACGCAAAACCTAAACAGAAAGTATTCTCAAAAGTAATTATTTAAACTAAAAACAACCCGGTTTATATTGAACTGCACCCCAAAAGTTGGACACAACCAACAGAAAGGGTGCAGTTTTTATG
>CAYLUZ010000024.1:0-8843 GCA_964387025.1 uncultured Leptolinea sp.
AATGAAACTGACAATTATCGGAGCAGCCGGGGTGCGGACCCCTTTGATCATTGACGAGATCATAAATCGACAGGATCGAATTGGGATCACTGAACTTTGCTTGATGGATATCGACGCAGAGCACCTTGATCTCATCGCAGCAGTAACTGCCGCAGGCGAATCTTCCAGCCGGCTGCGCTTTTCCATCACCCGCACCACCGACCCTGTTCGGGCATTATCCGGCTCCGATTATGTGATCACCACTTTTCGGGTGGGTGGGATCGAATCCAGGGTAATTGATGAACGTGTTCCCCTGGAGTTGGGTGTGATCGGGCAGGAAACCACCGGGCCGGGAGGGTTCGCTATGGGTTTACGCTCCATCCCGGTGCTTGCAAATTATGCACTCTTGATGCGAAAATATTGCCCGGATGCCTGGCTGATCAATTTTGCTAATCCTTCAGGGATGATGACCGAAGCATTATTCAATTACATCAAATTCCCCAGGGCGATCGGTATTTGTGATGGCCCTTCCAGTATCCTAAATGTGATCTCACTGGTGCTTCAGGTTCCTTTAAACGAGATTTACGCTGAGTATTTTGGTTTGAATCACCTGGGCTGGTTTAAATCCATCAATACCGGGCAAAAGGATCGTCAGCCCGAATTGATCCAACTGATCCTATCGGAAGGAGGAATACCCGGTCTCGATATTCACCCGGACATGATAGCATCACTTAAAATGATCCCAAATGATTACCTGTACTATTATTATCATTCCAAACAGGCAGTGTCGAACATTCAAAAAGCAGGGATCACCCGGGGGGAAAGTATAGCCCGGATGAATGTCCAGTTATTCTCAAAATTGCGTGAATTACGTGAACTCGAAGATTTTTCGAATCTACGCAAAGTCCATAGCGATTATATTAAAAACCGCAGCAATTCCTATATGATGAATGAAACCGGGCAGGATAAATCAAAACTGGCAAAAATAATCGAATCGTCAGAGATCGGGTACGCTGAGTTGGCCTTGGATTTGATCGAAAGTCTATCCGGTGGAAAAACAACCAGGTTGATCTTGAACATCCCTAATCGAGGTGCTATTACTGGTATGGATCCTACTAGTATCGTTGAAATTCCGGCAGTTGTATCAAAGAATACGGTCCTGCCTGTTGCCATAGGCAAGGTACCTGATCACTGCCTGGGGTTGATGAAACAGGTCAAAGCATATGAACTTATGACCATTGAAGCTGCTCTTGAAGGATCCTATAAGAAAGCAGTTGCCGCTTTGACCATTCATCCCCTGGTTAGTGATTACGGCCTGTCAAAAAAGATCGTCGATGGGTATATGAAAAACCATGGTGAGTACTTTCCAAAATTATCCTGAGTCGAGGTTATGAATATGAAATATGATGTCTTTTTAATTGGGAATGCTTCCATGGATTTTATATTCACCGGCCTGCCAAATATGCCATTATTAGGTGAAGAGACCATTGCAAAAGGATTCGATCTAGTCCCTGGAGAATCATTTACCAATGCCGTGGTACTGCATCGCCTGGGAGTTAAGGTAGCCTGGGCAGCTGATTTTGGTACGGATGCGATGAGCAAGTTGATCATTGAGGAAATTCGCAAGGAAGGCTTAAGTGAAGAATTTTTTGTTTTCCACGATCGGCCATTCAGAAGGGTCACAGTGGCTGCTTCTTTTGAAAAAGAAAGAGCCTTTCTAACCCATTACGATCGGGAACCAGATATCTCTGCGGCAGTAAAAGCCTTACCAACTGTAAAGGCAGATATTTTATTTGTTCCAGGATTGGTTCAGGGAAAGCAATATACTGTAGCTCTTCCATTTATTAAAGTAAAAAAGATGCGGATTGTGATGGATGGCAATTGCGCCAGTGACGCATCCATTTCTTCCAGGAGTGTCGCCCGATCGATCAGCAGCGCGAGTGTATTTATTCCGAATGCAAAAGAATCAAGGACCCTAACCGGATTGGATGATCTGGAAATGGCAGCAAAAAAGCTGTCAGAATTCTGCCCCCTGGTAGTCATAAAAGATGGATGTAATGGATCCATCGCTTATGATCGATCCATATTGCTAAAATCACCTGGTATACCTGTCACAGCTTTGGATACGACTGGTGCCGGTGACTGTTTTAGCGCAGGCTTCATCAAAGCATATCTTGGTGGTTTATCTGTTCAAGACTGCATGACTTGGGGAAACATCACTGGCGGCCTCTCTACTCAGGGGTACGGTGGAACGACCATTAAAGTTGATGCAGCAATGGTAAAGGAATACCTTAATAGACACTATTCCAAGTGATAGCTGATTGTAAGGTGAATTCAGCCTTCAACATGCTATAAACATGTTGACTGAATACATCAGTTACCTGGAAGGTGTCCAATGAAAAAATTCGCATCAATCGCCCTCAATATTGTGATTATCCTCTCTCTGACTTTTGCCGTCGGAGCATCTTCATTACCGGGTGCCCAAAGCGCTGGAGAGAAATGCCAATCATTTATAGTCACATCAAGTAATTCTGATCTGGCAGCTCGGGTGGTAAACGAAAACCACGGACAAATTTCATCAGTTTTACCATTGATCAATGCCGTAACGGCATGCATCGATACGAATCAACTCAATGCAATTAGTCAAAATAGTCTGATCAAGAGCGTCTTTCCAAATGCATCGACTACAGTAGTGGGAAACGGTTCGTGGGATGAAGAAGGCGGACAAAGCCCAAATTCTCCCAGCACTGATTACCCGGATGCAATTGGAGCAGATCTGGTTTGGCAGGACGGAATTAGTGGCACTGGAGTAACTGTCGCAGTATTAGACACTGGCATGTCCAGACATCGCGGTTTGATGCAGGGCATCGAAGGCAAGAAGAAAACCCGGATCATTGGGTGGGTGGATTTTGTAGCAAATAAAAAGATGCCTACAGATCCAAATGGACACGGAACCCACATTGCCGGAATTATTGCAAATAGCCAGCTCGGGGAAGATGGGGAATGGAATGGAGTCGCTCCTGGTGTAAATTTGGTCGGTGTCAGGGTTTTAGATGCACAGGGTAAGGGAACCTATGAAACAGTAATTAAAGGGATCCAATGGGTTCTAGACAATAAGGATAAATATAATATCAAGGTGATGAATTTATCACTGGTAGCCCAAGTTCAATCACCCTACTGGGCAGATCCATTGAACCAGGCGATCATGAGAGCGTGGTCAGAAGGTCTACTTGTTGTCGTTGCGGCTGGCAATACCGGTTCTGCAGCAATGACAGTTGGTGTACCAGGAAACAATCCATACGTTATCACTGTAGGCGCATTTACTGATAATTTCACGCCACTAGATTGGTCAGATGATTATGTAGCTCCATTCTCTGCAGCTGGGCCAACTCTTGATGGGTTTGTAAAACCGGATGTGCTTGCCCCGGGTGCTCATATGGTATCAACCATGTTGCCCAGCAGCATCATAGCAAAAAAACACCAGGCGAATAGAATTAGCAACCAGTACTTCTCAATGGCTGGTACTTCACAATCGGCAGCAGTTGTTTCCGGAGTTTCAGCTCTTATCCTGTCTAATAACCCGGACTTGACCCCGGATGAAGTTAAATATCGTGTCATGTATACTGCATTCCCCTGGACAGATCCCTCCAACGGTGAAGCACTCTATAGTGTTTGGCAGCAGGGAGCTGGCCGGGTGAATGCGTTTGATGCAGTCTATGCACCAATCGATGGATCGGCAAACGCAGGCATGGATATTCTTGCCGACATTGATGGAACATCCCATTTTGAAGGTTATTCTTATTGGGACGAAGATGCACAAGCATTCCGTTTGCTGGGCGATGATAATTCCTCCACTGGCGCTTTCGGTCTTTGGTCTGGTGGATTTGGTCTCTGGTCAGGCGCTTTCGGCCTTTGGTCTGGTGGTTTTGGTCTCTGGTCCGGTGGATTTGGTCTCTGGTCAGGTAATTTCGGCCTCTGGTCCGGCGGTTTCGGTCTTTGGTCCGGAGGGTTCGGTCTCTGGTCGGGCGGGTATGGCAACTGGGCCGAAGGAGCAGCAGCCTGGAATGGTGACGAACCATGGGCGGGGACAAAATATTCCACATCTGCTTTTGTTGAAAAATATACTAGTGGTGAATCTGCTGTAGGTACAACTGCTTCAACATCCATTACAAACTGGGTGGATGAACCATAACAGACATTATCAATATACACAAAATAAACCGCTCTATGAGCGGTTTATTTTTTTTTGAAATATGTTACATAGAAATGGTCATAAGGTCTGCGACTGCATCAGCCTCTTCAAATACCTTACGGGCTTGTTGGATGTTTTCTATTGCTGATTTTGAATTATGTAATAATGTTTCCAACTCTGCCCTTACTACCTGGTTCCGGGCTTTTTCCAATTTATCTTCTAAATGAATAAATACTTCATCGCTCTTATCCAGATATTCTCTCGCTGCAAGGGAGTTTTGTTTTTTAATCGCAGTTTTTGCCAACAGCCTGAAGGCTCGTCCTCTGTCTTCTGTCAATAGATTTCCGGGATTCATCTCTTCAATATACTTTAATGCTTCTTCACCTAACCGTCTTGCGTTTTCAGGTTCCCCTTTTTCCAGCCAGGCTAACCCGGCAAAAGTAGTCAGGTCAGCCAGATTTTCATTTGCGCCAATATCCGAGTACACAGCCCGGCCTTCTTCTGCATAAGATATGGCTTTATCAAAATCACCCATAAGGATCATCAAACGGGAAAGATGCAAACAGATCATCCCAATATGGAAAGAAAGTCCTAGTTTATTGGCTAAAGACAATGCTGTTGTTAAGAAATTCTCAGATTCAGCGAATTTTCCTCGATCCAGTAATAACAGGCCGATGTTGCTATTTAGATCAATCGAACCTTCAACATCACCTAATAATTTATTGATCTCAAGGCTTTTGTTAAAATACTGTAATGCACTTTCCCATGAACCCGTTCGCCATTTTAAAAGACCCAGGTTATTATAGGATCTGGCTACTGCCACCTTATCCCCCATTTGTTCACGTAAGACGATACTCTTTTGGAGAAATTTTGTCGCATTATCCAGATCGCTTTTCTGGAAATATACACCAGCCAGGCGATTCGTAACTGAAGCAACCAAGTGTGTATCCAAGAATTCATCCAACTTCCCAAGAGCTGCAAGGAAAAGCTGTTCAGATTGTTCAAGGTTACCCCTTCTGTATTCGATCCATCCAAGATCATTTTCGATCCATGCCATTTCTGCTGAAGATGGTGCCGGTTGAGTTTCCAATATCCTTTTTGATTGTATTAAATACTCCACAGCCTCAGGATAGTTTCCAAGGTGTTCAAAAACTTCTCCAATGCTCCGCAAGACTAAATCCAGGCTAATTCCATCTGGAACATATTCCGTATTTGCTAAAATGACTTCCTTCGAGGTTTGAAAATTCTCAAGAGCTTCAGGATAATTCGCGGAAAAAACATTTACATTCCCGAGTCCATAATAGACATCAACCTCATCCTCTGCAGAATGGGAAACCTTGGAAAACAATGATTCTGCCTGGACATAATAATTCTTTGCCTGTTCATTCGCATAATTGTCTGATGAAATCTTTGCTGCTGTTTTTGTGTATTGAAGCGCTTTCCGAAAATTAGAGCTGTAAAAGTAATGGCGTGCCAGGACATCTATAAAATCCTTGATCTGACCCGGATACAATGTTTCGATTGCATCACCTATCTGTCCATGCAATTCAGTCTTATCACCTGTTAATAAAGTACTATAGATCGTATCTGACATGAGAACGTGGATAAATCGGTAATCCTGATTTGAAATGTCAGAATGGTTTTCTATAATATTCCGGTGAATGAGTTGAGATAGAATTTCCTCAAATAGAGTTGGTTCCGTAATGCGCAAAACTTCACATAGCAGTTTTGAATTAAAATCCCGACCAATGATCGATGCAACTTGGAGTAATCGCCTTTGGATGGAGCTTAATTGATCAAACCTGGTAAGAATTAATCCCTGCAATGTATCAGGTATCATTAGGTCCTGAATCGCTCCTTCGACCGGTTCCAGGTGCCATTGGTTATTTGTGCTCGAAATCATCCTTTTATCGATAAACATCCTGATGATTTCTTCAAGATATAACGGGTTCCCACCAGAAAGATTTGTTATCCTATTGATAAGTTCAGGCGGTATTTTATTTCCAGGTAGAAGATATTCGATCATTTCCTTGCTTTGATCTTCGGAAAGCCTTTCAAGTAATATCCTTGAAAAGCGTCCGCGCATTAACTTTTCCCAATCTAGATATAAATCCGCTTTGTTTGTATCCTGACTTGGCCTGGTTATTATCATAACGAGGATTGGTAAGTCAGGAATGATTTTAAATAAATAGCCAAGAAAAGCAAGGGACGATTCGTCGGCCCAATGCATATCTTCAAAGATTAAGACGGCAGGTTTTTTGTATGATTCTTTCTCAAATAAGTCCCTGATGGTCCAGAAAATCTGGCTTTGCATCTGGACCGGGTCTATTGTTTCATTGGCTCGTAATTTTTTGACCCTGGAAAAACCTGTGCCGAATAAACGATCTAGAACCAGCATATAGCTGTCAATTTCAGTAGGAACCAATTGATTTAATTTTAGTAGGATCTGCTTCTCAAACTGTTTCGGATTATCCGATTTCCCTGCATTAAAGTATGAGTGCAACATATCCTGTAAAACCCAATATTGGATATTTTTCTTGTATGTATAACAATGACCAATGATGGGCCGAATATCACGTGAAGAAAGATAATTTTGATATTCAGCCAATATTCTGGTTTTACCTATTCCAGCTTCCCCCTCAAGAAGAATAACCCTGCCCTTGCCTGAATATTGAATTGATTCGGTCAATTCAGCCAGTTGTGCTAGCTCATTTTTTCTTCCTACAATTTGACTCTCAATATCCGGGTTAAAGGAACTCTTAATCGGAGTATCTATCAGGCTTACAAATTCCAAAGCTGCGACAGGGGTATCGATTCCCTTGAGTAAATATGGGCCAGCAGATTTAAATTTTGCAATTTCTTTGGTTCTTTGATATACCTGCTGACTAACCAGGGTGACACCTGATGCTGAAACCTCAAGCAGCCGGTGTGCAAGGTTTACAGTATCTCCAATTGCAGTGTAATTCATCAAAAGATTCGATCCGATTCCGCCAACAATTACTTCGCCATAATGTAATGCTATATGCAGACTAAGATTTATCTTTTTAGATTTATTTGTGGCGTATTTTTCATTTATTTGTTCACTGAATTGTTGAATATCCAGCAGCATATCATTGGCTGACCTTAATGCCATCTCAGGACTATTCTCATTTGCAATTGGCGCGCCAAAGATCGCCATTAGACCATCCCCCATTAACTTATCTACCATGCCATCATATTTGTATACATCTTTAATCAGCAGGCTGGTAAACTGCTGGATCATAATATATACATCTTCTGTGCTTAAGACCTGGGCTAGGAGAGTAAATCCAGACATATCCACGAATAAAATAGTAACATTACGCCTTTGTCCGGCGGCATTTAATCCTGCTTCTCTGAATCTTTCAAGCAGATCAGCTCCCATCATGACACCCACGGTGCCGGGCAGTGAACTTTGAACTGATGAATCCGCGATCAAAGAAGCAGTGTCCTGCGGTAGTCTATTGCCGCAATTCCCGCAAAACCGCATTCCGGGGGGATTATTGAAACCACATTTTTGACAAAGCAGATTAGACATGTGTTATCGATTCACTTTTATTCGAATATTTATTATAGCTGGTCTGTCACCAGATGGTATCATTAGGTAGTTTTTCTAAGGAAATTGTAAGCTAATACTCATGCTCAATCAATCGACAATTTTATCTCAACCAAATTTCTATATCCGTAATATTCCTATATACGGGGATCTCATTCTTGCTCCCATGTTAGGATATTCAGATTCACCTGATCGAATCATTGCCCGTCGTTTCGGATCGGCTCTGAGTTACTCGGAATTCGTGAATGCGATGGATATCCTTGGGAATTTTAAAATGATTGAAAAAAGATTGACATTCCAAGAGATTGAACGACCAGTTGTTTTTCAAATATTTGATAATGAACCATCAAGGATCATAGCTGCCGCCAAACTCATATTTCAACTTCATCCGGATATTCTGGATATTAATTTGGGCTGTTCAGCTAAAAAAGTTACAAATCGTGGAGCAGGAGCGGGTCTATTAAAAAATCCTGAGTTGATCAAAACCATCTTTTCTGAACTGGTAAAGATCAGTCCAATTCCTGTGACTGCCAAGATCAGGCTTGGGTGGGATGATTCATCGCTGAATTATCTCGAAATTGCCAGAATATTGGAAGATAACGGCGCAGCTCTGATCGCGGTCCATGGACGAACAAAAAAGCAAGCTTATACGGGTTTGAGCGATTGGCAGGCGATAGCTGAGATCAAAAATATCATTCACATCCCGGTGATTGCCAATGGCGATGTAAAATCCCCGGAAGATATCGAGAAAATAAAATCGATCACCGGCTGTGATGGCGTGATGATCGGTCGTGGTTCTATCGGGAATCCCTGGATCTTTACACGAGTGGATCATAACCTTATCACATTGGAAGAAACCAAGAATGTGATTGTGGATCACCTTGGATTGATGACCGATTTCTACGGTCCAGATTGGGGTCATGTGATTTTCCGTAAGCATCTCAAAGCCTATTTACGTCCATTTATAATCTCACCTTTGACAATAAGGCAGCTTATGACCTCAAATTCTTACGAGGAATTGAAAATAAACATAATGAATTCCCGGGAAGAAAATTAGTTACAATTCTTCCTGCATTTTCCTGTACAATAATACAAAGT
>CAYLUZ010000025.1:0-8195 GCA_964387025.1 uncultured Leptolinea sp.
TTCATTCAACCTGGTAAAGCGATCATTGATACCGTTTCGGCCTTTTATAAAAAAGAAAAAGGTCCCAGGATGGTTGTAATTGGCGGGGGCACAGGGCTGGCAACTTTATTAAGAGGGTTAAAAGCATATACGAAGAATTTAACTGCCATTGTCACAGTTGCTGATGACGGTGGTTCATCTGGTGAATTGAGAAAGAGTATGGGGGTTCTACCTCCAGGGGATATTAGAAATTGTTTAGCAGCATTATCTGATGATGAAGAGTTATTAACTCAACTTTTCCAATATCGTTTTTCGGATTCAACCGGTTTGGATGGACACTCTTTGGGAAATTTATTCATTACCGGTCTGGCAGAAATAACAGGCAGCTTTGAAGAAGCTGTTGCCGAAAGTGGCAGGGTATTAGCCGTTCAAGGGCGTGTATTACCATCCACACTTATGGATGTCCATCTAACTGCGGATATTGAAGTCCCTCAAAAAGTTAGTCGGATGAGGGTTAAAGGGGAATCCAAGATTCCAAAAGCTGCCGGTCAAATTAAGCGTATCTGGCTTGAACCAAACAATCCACCTGCTTATCCTCCTGCGATCCAGGAAATTCTAGCAGCAGATTTATTGATCATAGGACCAGGCTCCTTGTACACAAGCATCCTGCCCAACTTACTTGTGCCTGATATCGTGGAAGCAATCAAAGCCAGTAAAGCATTGAAATTCTATGTCTGTAACATTGCTACTCAACCCGGAGAAACTGATGGGTATAGCAGTGGTGATCACGTCTCCACAATAGAAAAACATGTTGGGGGACGATTGTTTGATCTGATCATCTGCAACGACGGTACTGAAGGTGACTTACCAGCTGGAATCGATAGGGTGCTATTAGATTCAAATCTCGAGCGAAACTATCCGATATATCGGACGGACCTTACTGATACGAGTAATCCATTACGGCACGATTCCATCAAGCTTGCTCAAGTGATCATGGATATATATTTTGACCGAACTGGTCCTCTTCCCGAAAGAGAAGCAACTATATAATTGAGGTTGTCTATTCATTTGCCCAAATATAATGGGTGTGATAAAATTTCATGAATTTGGTATCATTACAAAATTTTATGGAGGTGTTTACATGGCAGTACGCGTAGGTATCAATGGTTTTGGACGGGTTGGTCGTCAGGTATTAAAAGCAATGTTGGATTTCCATGGTGATAAGCTGGAAGTTGTAGCAATCAATGATCTTTTTGATGCAAAAACAAATGCTCACCTGTTTAAATATGACTCCAATTATGGTATTTACTCAGGTGCAGTTGAAGTTGATGGTACCGATATTGTCATCAATGGTAAGAAGTTGAAAGTTTTTGCTGAAAAAGATCCGGGAGCTTTACCTTGGAAAGACCTAGGTGTAGATATTGTAGTTGAGTCAACCGGTGTATTTACAGATGCTGTTGGTGATCCTGCCAAAGGTAAAGCCGGTGCCAATGTCCACATTACAAAAGGTGGCGCGAAAAAAGTAATTATTTCCGCACCAGCCAAGAATGAAGATCTTACCGTAGTTTTGGGTGTTAACGAAGATAAATATGACACATCCAAGCATCACGTTGTATCCAACGCAAGCTGTACCACGAACTGTCTGGCACCAGTTGTAAAGATCGTTCATAACAACTGGGGCATTCAATATGCCGTGATGACAACCATACACTCTTATACCAATGACCAGGTGATCCTGGATCAGGGTCATAAGAAAGAATTACGCCGTTCCCGAGCTGCCGGGTTGAATATCATTCCCACCAGCACCGGTGCAGCCAAAGCTATTGCTCTGGTCATTCCTGAACTCAAGGGAAAATTTGATGGCTTCTCGATGCGTGTTTCCTCCCCGACTGTCTCAGTTGTGGATTTAGTAGCCACTCTAGAAAAACCTGTCACAAAAGAAGAACTCAACGCTGCATTTGTCCAGGCATCCAAAGGTTCATTAAAAGGTATCCTGGGCGTTACAACAGGTGAATATAACGATCCATTGGTTTCTACCGATTTCAAGGGTGACCCAAGGTCATCCATAGTTGACCTAACCTACAATATGGTCATGGGCGGAAACTTGATAAAAGTTGTTGCCTGGTATGACAATGAGTGGGGTTATTCCTGCCGAACAGCTGACCTCGCTGCATTAATGGCAAAATTCCTTTAAGATTATGAAGGCTATTCGTAGCCGAATTCAATAATTTAAAAGGCGTGACGTTCCATTCGGAGCGTTGCGCCTTCATTTCTTTTATTCTGGAGGGTGAGATGTTCAATAAGAAAACTGTAGTGGATCTGGATGTCAAAGGTAAGAAAGTATTTGTCCGTGTCGATTTTAATGTGCCAATCAAGGATGGTGTTGTTGGTGACGATACCCGCATCCGAGCTGCATTACCAACGATTGAGTATTTATTAAAACATGGAGCTGCGGTTATCCTTGCTTCCCATCTTGGAAGGCCAAAAGGCGGACCTGAAGCAAAATATAGTCTCAAACCTGTTGCTGATTATCTGGCTAAACTGCTCGGAAAACCGGTTGCATTCGCGGAAGATTGTATTGGTTCAAAAGCCGACGCAGCCGCTAAAGTCTTAAAACCAGGTGAAGTTCTGGTGCTTGAAAATACTCGCTTCCATGCAGAGGAAGAAGCAAATGACCAGACTATGGCAAAAGCACTAGCCTCACTGGCTGACCTTTATGTAAATGATGCGTTTGGAACGGCACATCGTGCACATGCATCCACCGAAGGAATTGCCCGCTATCTTCCAGCTGTCGCTGGTTTTTTGCTTGAGAAAGAAATTAAATACCTTGGACAGGCTGTGGCTGAACCAAAGCAACCTTTTGTTGCCATCCTGGGTGGTGCCAAGATCAGCGATAAAATCGGTGTGATCAAGAACCTATTGATCAAGGCAGATACGATACTCATCGGTGGCGGAATGGCTAATACATTTTTCAAAGCAGGTGGGTACGATATGGCAGATTCACTGGTGGAAGATACTGCTTTGGATACAGCCAAAGAATTATTGAATAATGCTGATGGAAAGCTCCGGTTACCTGTAGATGTGGTGATCGCTGACAAGTTTGAAGAAGGTGCTGCCCATAAAGTGGTAGGTGTCGGGAATATTCCAGCTGGTTGGCGAATTTTGGATATTGGTCCTGACACAGTAAATGCGTATGCCAAAGTATTAAAAACAGCCGGAACGATCGTCTGGAACGGCCCGATGGGTGTCTTTGAATTCCCGGAATTCGCGAAAGGCACTTATGGTGTTGCACAAGCGGTAGCCGGATCCGGAGCGATTAGCATTATAGGTGGTGGAGAATCTGTAGCAGCCATACAGCAGTCGGGGCTGGCAGAAAAGATCACACATATCTCTACCGGTGGCGGTGCTTCCCTTGAAATGTTAGAAGGTTTGGTTCTACCAGGTGTTGCAGCGTTACTTGACAAGTAGGATAATAATTATAGGAATTTAATTAAAAAGGAGGATATTATGAAAAAATCACCGATCCGTTGGATCCTGGCAGGTGCCGGGTTATTATTGTTAGGTTTTCTATTAATCCAGTTGGTACCTTACGGTAAGGATCATAATAATCCTCCTGTAACATATCAACCAGCCTGGGATTCACCACGCACGGAACAGTTGGTGAAAGCTGCATGTTTTGATTGCCACAGCAGCGAAACAAAATGGCCTTGGTATTCAAACATTGCCCCCATGTCATGGCTTCTTTATCAGGATGTCTCCAAAGCTCGTGCGAATTTTAATTTCAATGAAATGACACCGGAAATTGCGCTTAATTGGGTGGGCGACATGGTTGAGAAAATTGGTGATAATAGTATGCCGCCATCGCGTTATACCATGATTCATCCGGAGGCCAGATTCTCAGCAGCTGAACGTCAGGATCTTATCAATGGTTTACTGGCAACTTTTAAATAATCTACTTAGGTATAAAGGGTTTTAACATATTACCGCGTGTCCGGAAAATTACCTGACAGGCGGTAATATCTTTTAATAATTTTGGGTAATAAATCGGGAACAAATAACATATCATTATCGTTAACATTTTACCAAAATACAATATTGCGTTTTAATAAATAACAGCGAGGAAAAATGAAATCTACAAAAGTAATAGTCTTCAGCATTGCAATTCTTGCATTAGTAGGGGTCGCCTGTAATATGTCAGCTGGAAGTCTGATTGGAAGTCAACCCGCAGCAGCATATACACAGGCAGCCAAAACAATTGTTGCACAATTAACGTACTCTGTAGTAGAAACGTTTGTTGCTCAAAAAACTGAGGAAGCTAGTCTGGCGTTAACCCCTCAAACTCCATCTGCAACACCAACATCAGCTCCAACTTCAACGCCACTTCCTACACAGGTACCACCGACTGCGACAAATACACCATTACCACCCACATATACACCCAGGCCACTTCCTTGTGATTGGGCACAATATGTAGCTGACGTTACCGTTGAGGATGGGACTGTCATTCCGGCCGGTCAAGGATTCTATAAGACCTGGAGGTTGAAGAATATTGGCACATGTACCTGGACCACAGATTATGACCTTATCTATTCTTATGGCGATCGGATGGATGGAGCCAAGGTAGTACCTTTAACTTATGATGTAGCACCAGGACATACAATTGATGTTGCGGTTTATCTTACTGCTCCCGACACTAAAGGTGAATATAAAGGATACTGGAAGCTTCGCGATGAGAGTGGAAACACTTTTGGTATCGGCAATGATTATGATACCGAATTCTGGGTCGATATAGTGGTGAAGCGTGCAGCCGGACCTTACGATACTCCGTTTGATTTTGTCACGAACTATTGCTTGGGCCAATGGAGCAATGATACACATGTCTTGCCTTGCCCAGGAAGCTCATCCTCATTAGGTGGTTTTGTGATCAAACTTAAGAATCCTGACCTTGAAAAAGGAGGTGTTGATAATGAGCCTGCACTTTGGGCACACCCGGAATTCATTAAAAATGGTACTATCATCGGTGAATACCCAGCTATCCTAATCCAGGATGGTGATTACTTTATTACAACTTTGGGTTGTTTGAAGGACGCAACGGCTTGTAATGTTGTATTCGACCTCAGTTATTCAGCGGATGATGGTCCGATAACAAGCCTGGGTACATGGACTGAGACTTACGATAAAACAGTGACTAATGTAAATATTGACCTATCAGCTTTAAAAGGTAAATCTGTCGTTTTCTACTTAACCGTTGATGCAAACGGAACCTACAAAGATGATGATGCATTCTGGCTGGCTCCGGCGATCCGTAATTAGCCACTAGAAAGATTATTCAACGTATTACCAATATTAATGATATTTATTAAAGGGATGAAGAGAAATTTTCATCCCTTTATGATTTAAGTAACATTGTTACCTATATATTTACTTTTAGATTTTTTTAATCAAAGGTTCTTAATTTATATTTGACAAATAACATTTAAAATAATTATCATGTCTTTATTGTGATAATTTTATCCTACTGCTATAATCATTCAATCCATGGAGGAAAGTATGCCTTTTGTGATCGGAGAAAACATAGGACCATACCGACTGGTCGAGCAAATAGGCCAGGGAGGAATGGCAACAGTGTTTAAAGCATATCACCCTGAGTTGGATCGATATGTCGCGATAAAAGCACTCCATCCAGCATTTGCAGAAGATGATACTTTTCTGGCAAGGTTCCAGCGAGAAGCCAGGGTTGTAGCGAAACTTGAACATCCCAATATTGTCCCCATCTACGATTATTCCCAATATGAAAATCGGCCTTACCTCGTAATGAAATACATTGAAGGTGAGACACTCAAGCAGAGAATTTCGAATGGGATTATCCCGATGGATGAAAGCTTACGGATAATTGAAACGATAGGAAGTGCCCTGCAGTACGCACATGATAAAGAGGTTTTGCATCGGGATATTAAACCTTCTAATGTACTGATTACTAAAGATAACCAGGTCTATTTGACAGATTTTGGATTGGCCAGGATGGCGCAATCCAGTGATAAGACATTAACGACCGATATGATGATCGGTACTCCGCAGTATATATCCCCAGAACAAGCACTTGCAAAACAAGATCTGGATACCCGGACGGATATCTATTCATTGGGTGTTGTAATCTATGAATTATTAGTTGGAAAAGTACCTTTCACAGCAGATACACCTTTTGCCATCGTACATGATCATATTTATTCACCGCTTCCACTTCCCCGAAGCATCAATCCGGGTTTATCGGAATCTACAGAGAGAGTATTACTCAAGACACTCGCAAAAGATAAGGAAGCACGTTATATAAATGTTACGTCCATGATCGATGCATTAAAATCATCAGTCTCCTCAAATGATTTGGGGAGCACTGTAAAGGATACTCGACCAAAGAAAGCAATAGTAACGGAAACCAACCGCACCAATATTAAATCCGATGAAACCGCAGTAACAATGAAACCTGTTGTCCAACAATCCGTAAAGCAACCCGCGAATAATCGGAAGTTGTTCTTGTGGTTGGTTGGTATTCTGGCTTTTGTAGTTATGATTATTTCTATAGTCTTACTTGTTATTTTTCTTCCCAGATTATTACCGGCAGACATTGTTACACCCACACTTGCGCCGACAATCCTCGCTGTTGAACCTGCTGCTATTGAGGTAGAAACACCAACTTTAAAACCAGAGCCGATCCAATCTCAGGTGGCTGTCAAGCCGGTAGCGACTTTACCATTTGATATGACACCTGATCAGGAAAAAGCATGGAACCTTTTAGTAAAAGCGGTCTCCCAACTGGATGAAGGTGCGTCCCTTCAAGCTTTGGGTAATCTTGACCGGATGCAAAAAATTGCCGGAAATGACATAGATTATTATGTTAAAGCCGGGGATAATATGGTTTCGAGCGAAAAATGGGGCATTGCAGCATATCTCTACCTGAATCTTTATCGTATTGAGGGTAATTCATTAAAAGCAGAACATTACGATCGAATTGCAGAGAGTCTTTATAAAGCTGGCAAAGAACCGCAATCTGCATTGATCTTCACCTTCCAGACTGATGAAAGACCGTTATTTCAGATCTCCAAAGCAAGGTTTGAACTTTATAATGGGAGTCCGGATAAATCGCGAGAGATATTAAATGCCCTGACAATATTGCCAAATGTTGATAAAGATTTTCCACAGGTGCATCTGGTGGAAGCTGAATACTTCATTTATGAGAGCCACCTGACCGATGCCAGGGAAGTATTGTTGAAACTTCTCAAAAGAAGAGACCTTCCTTTGTGGATCAGTACAGAAGCCAATAATTTATTATCGAGTAATAATCTTCAATAGAAATGGAGAATTGAGATGAGAAAACCGTTTGTAGCAGGAAATTGGAAAATGAACAAAACAGTGGAACAAGCCAGGGAGCTTGTCTCCGAGTTAGTTCCAGGATTACAAGGGATACCGCAAGTAGATAGGGTAATCTGTCCACCATTTTTATCATTGCTTCCAATTGGTGCAATGCTTCAGGGTACAGACATCGGATTAGGTGCGCAAAATCTTCACTGGGAGGCATCCGGTGCATTCACCGGGGAAGTGTCTCCAGCCATGGTAAAGGAGTTTTGCCAATACGTCATTATTGGGCACTCTGAGCGCAGAACTTATTTTGGCGAGACAGATGAATCTGTCAACAAGAAAGTTAAAGCGGCCTTGAATGTCAGCCTTATCCCGATTGTCTGTATTGGGGAGACTCTTGCAGAATTTGAAGGCGGAAAAACAGGTGAAATACTTACCCGTCAGGTTCTTGAGGGATTAAAAGGGTTAACACCTGATCAGGGAACTCAACTTGTCATCGCATATGAACCGGTATGGGCGATCGGGACCGGTAAAGCTGCAACTGGAAATGGTGCAAACGATGTGGTTGGGAAAATGATCCGACCGGCGATGAGTAAACTATTTGGATCCGAAGTAACCCAGGGAATTCGTGTCCTGTATGGAGGATCGGTGACAGGAGATAATGCTGCGGAATTCTTTGGTCAACCAGAAATTGACGGTGCCCTAGTTGGTGGGGCATCACTTAAAGTCCCGAATTTCCTTGAGATCGTGAAAGCAGCAGGCAAGTAAGAATCTTAAGTTATAAAAAATAAAAACAACACTGGTGAAAATGAACTGCACCCCAAAAGTTGGACACAACCAACAGAAAGGGTGCAGTTTTTATG
>CAYLUZ010000026.1:0-8179 GCA_964387025.1 uncultured Leptolinea sp.
CATCTCACCAGTTTTGAAGTACAGGCAGGGCTCTCACTTGAAACAGTCCTGGATCCAAATGAACATCCATTCCTGAGGGACCATGCCCTGAATGGAATTCCTGTTCTGCCGGGTGTGATTGGCATCGAAGGATTTTCAGTCGCAGCCAGACATATCGCCAGTAAACTTGCAGGTGAAAAATCCAGTTTCGTAGTTGACCACCTGGAAGATATCCAATTCCTGACACCGTTTAAATTCTATAAAAACCTACCCAGGCATATTCAATGGAAGGCACAAGCTGTCAGGCAGGCAGAAGGATTGGTTGTATATGCAACACTCGAATCAGAACTGGTAAGGCATAATGGCCAACGTGAGCACATGCTGCATTTCACAGGAAAGATATTTCTTACCCAAAAGCCTTTAACACCAGAAGTATCCCTTCAACTCCCGGTCTGGGGGAACGACGTAACAGTGTGCGCTGAGGATATTTATAAACTGTATTTTCATGGCCCCTCATTCCAGGTACTTGATTGTGCGCAAAAATCCGGTAACTTTGTGATGGGACGGCTGGCAAAGAACCTCCCTACTGGGACAAATAATGGGTCATCCATATCAACCCCATTGTTAGTGGAGCTTTGTTTCCAGACGGCCGGACTGTGGGAAGCAGGAGCAACTGGAACCATGGCGCTTCCGCATTCCATAGGCACATTGACAATATATCCCCGCAAGGTAAATGGGGAGCCGATCTTCGCGGAAGTTACTCCATTTATGGAAGATGGAAAAGTTAGCTTTGACGCCCGGGTTGTGGATGCCAAAGGCCATCTTTATCTGGAGTTGTCCAATTACCAAACCGCTCCTCTGCCATATGCGGCAGATCCCGGGCTGATCGAACCTATGAAGGCACTTTTGCTGAATTAAAAGATTGCTGCTATTCAACCAATAATGGGCGAAAGGCTGATGTATTCTAAAATTAGCCTTTCGCCTAAATTATTTATAATGGATACAAGGAAAAACAATATTATTGATTTTATTAGCAATGATTGGTGTGGTATTAATTATAAAATGGCAAATATAAGTGATTACACCAGTTCTCAGCAGAAAAGGACTAAATGATCAATCTATATTTTTCTTACTCCGGAATGGGAAATGAAGAATTGGAATACCCAAAGACCCTTGATAAATATTTCTCTTTAGAAGAACAAGCGGAATATTCCCGGTTTAAAGTAATAAAAAGACAATTTGAGTGGATCTCCAGCCGTATTATTTCAAAAAAAATGATCAACCAGATATTGAAAGGTGAGAAAGTCAATTTTCCTGACATACGGATAAAAAAAGAAGAAACGGGACTGCCATATATTTACATAACTGGCCAGGGCCGCCTGGAGGGGAAATTCTCTCTCAGTCATAGTAACGGATATGTTTTTTGCGGGTATTCCCCGTCAAAAGAATTAGTATTTGGATTTGATCTTGACAAAATCGAAGCACATTCTTTGGAATTCGTTCAGGATTACTTTACCCCGCGGGAAATTGAAAAGTATCTCACCCTGGATAAAGCAGATAATAATGATTACACAACCATGGTTTGGAGTGCAAAAGAAGCCGTATTAAAAACTATGGGTTTGGGTTTATCCATTGATACAAGGAAGGTGGAGATTATACCTTCTGATGGTTCATCAGCACTGGCTGGATGGAGTTCCTGTTTAGTTAATTTCGAAAGCAAAACTAATTTAAATTTGATGGTTTACTGGCAGAAAATTGATGGATTTATCAAGACGATCTGCATCCCAGGAGAAATTCCTACTCAGTTGAATGAAATATACCTGTAGTGAATTAATTCCCGGGCGAATTAATAGGTGATTAGAGATTACTGCTCACTCAGTAATAGTCTTACGTGAATAAATATTGGTCACATAATCCCGCAACCCTCATTAGAGATTTCCCAACAATACATAACCCACCGGATTTATTGAATATTAATTAAAATGTCCTTTTTTGGATATTGCCTTATTGAATAAAAAATTATATAATCCTATATGACTAAAAATTATATATGGTCATATAGGATAGAATAAACCATGCCAAAAGGGTTTACCGATCAAGAAAAAGAATTAATTAGAAAACGTCTCATCGATCAGGGCTATAAGCTGTTCTCAATTTATGGATTAAGAAAAACTAATATCGAAGAGATAGCAAAGGCAGCCGGGATATCAAAAGGAGCCTTTTACAATTTTTATGATATTAAAGAAGCGCTATTTATGGATATCATCGAGGACGTGGAATTTCGCGCCCGGATGGAAATATTGGCTGCAATCGATATTCCAGGGAAAACACCACGTGCTCGCTTATATGTTATTTTTAAAAAGGCGTTTTCTCTAATAGAATCCCTCCCCATTTTGCAGTTTCTCACCGGAAACGACGCTGAAACTCTCTTTCGAAGGGTGCCTGTTGAAAAACTCCAAGAGTATATGTCAAGCGATAAATTATTTGTAGATGAATTAATAACCAAATGCAAAAATGCGGGCATACCTATAAAAATGCAATCCGAACAAATTCTTGGATTGTTCTATCCACTGGTAATTTCCATGCTGCATAAGGATGATCTGAAACAGGAGAATATTAATAGGTCTTTCGATATCCTCTTGGAACTAATTGCAGCATACTGCCTGGGTGAATTGGAAACGATCGATTGAAAATATTTTAACTATACGGTCGAAGAAAGAAAATAAAAATGAATTCAATTATTGAAACAGAAGATCTCGGGAAAAGTTATGGCGATGTTAAGGCCGTCGAACATCTTTCCCTACGGGTTACTGAAGGTGAAATATACGCTTTCCTTGGTTTGAATGGAGCCGGAAAAACAACGACGATCCGGATGTTATTAGGGATGATCAAGCCTACCACCGGGTTTGCTAATGTTTTGCAAACCAGGGTACGTCTAGGTATGCGGGAACCCTGGGAATCAGTGGGTTACATGGTGGAAGTACCGCATAGCTATGCCGAATTAACAGTTTTGGAAAATCTGGAGGTCGCTCGTCGCTTACACCCCGGAACTCCTCGAGAGGCGATTGAAAAAATCGTCGATCGATTGGATTTAAGAGAGTATGCAAAACGTCGCACAGGCAACCTGTCTCAAGGAAACGCACAACGCCTGGGGTTAGCCAAGGCATTAATTCATAGTCCAAAACTTCTATTCCTGGATGAACCAGCCAATGGATTGGATCCAGCCGGAATTGTTGAAATTAGGGAACTATTATTGGAATTGACCCGAGAACAGGGTGTAACGGTTTTTATGTCAAGCCATATTCTTGCAGAAGTCGCACGGCTTGCAAAAAGAATAGGGATCATCCATAACGGGCGCTTATTGCAGGAGTTTAATACAGATGAACTTGTGCGGAATCGAAAAAGACGTTTATTGTTGAAGGCGAGAAATATTGAATCTGCCCAGCAAATTTTGATCGCTGCGGGACAACCCGCGGAAATTCAATCGGATGGAACGATCGAGCTTATATCTGAATATGCTGTTGAACACCCGGATGAAATGAACAGCCTGCTAGTCAATGCCGGAATCCCGCCTACGCAATTGTTAGTTGAAGAGGAAGAATTGGAGCAATATTTCCTCAGGTTGGTTGGAATGGAAAGAAGGTCTTAGAATGCAAAATCTTACCGAAATGATTTGGATTGAAATGAGGAAAGCAATTCGTTCAAGGATGCCTATCTGGACTGCACTTGCCTCTCTTTTTATGCCTTTTGGAATGGGAATCTTGATATTCGCCTCCAAAAATCCGGTGATCTCTCACAAACTTGGGTTGATAAGCGTAAAAGCAGATCTGGTAGCATACGCTGCAACCGATTGGTCATCTTATATTGACCTGACGTCCATGGTTATAGCCGCAGGCGGCTTCTTTTTCTTCATCCTGGTTGTTAGCTGGGTATTTGGGCGTGAATTCGTAGATGGAACCCTGAAGGATCTGCTTGCAGTGCCAATCCAAAGGGCAAGTATCATCATGGCAAAATTTATTGTTATTGCTATCTGGTCATTAATGTTGACCCTTGTAATTTTAGTTTTCAGTTTGATCATGGGAGCAATGATCAATCTCCCGGGTTTTTCGAGAGAAGTTATTCTTGATGGGTGCATTCACCTGGTGGCAACGGCTTTATTAGTGATGGTGGTTTCGACCCCATTTGCGCTTATTACGAGTATTGGGCGGGGTTACCTGCTGCCATTGGGTGTCGCCGTCTTGATGTTGATGGGAACGAACATTATGGCCGTAGCCGGGTGGGGTGAGACTTTTCCCTGGGCTGTGCCGGGATTATTCGCTCAGGGAAAAACCATATTACCACCAATAAGTTTTGGGATTGTCTTTATCACAGGTGTGCTGGGAATCATCGCGACTTACTTATGGTGGAAGTATGCCGATCAAAACCGGTGATAATAACCAAAAGAATATCTTGCAAAAAATGCAATAATGATTTTTATAGGTGAACGCGGAATTGAATTATAGATAAATCTGAGTCACCTAACGTTCACCATAATTTGATCAACGATGAAAAATCAATTTGTTGTCAGATTCTGCTTTGGGATATATTGCATTAAGGATTGTGAAAACTTTACACCCTGGGCTTCGAGTATACGGATGCGATACATATATGCAGCCCCGGTTAAAATTTGCAGATTTATGTCTGCAACGGTCCGGTTTGGAACGTGCTCAAGGTATGTACCCTTCACCCAATCGTTGAATGCCCCCATGGCTGGTCCACACCAGATCTGGTAATCCATCTCACGACCTTTTTCGCCAATATTTGACCAACGGGATGATAACCCCAGGTACCAGCGAAAAATAAGGGACATTTTTGCTTTGGGATCTTTCTCCGCCCGCTCGATCTGGCGTGGGTCGCGGGCTGTGAAAAATTGTAGACACTGCTGCCAGACGGAATCAATACTTTGCATAAATACTGAAGATTCAAGCTTTTCCCGTTCATTCACCGGAATATCAATTATGGAATCATAACGGGAGTAGATCTCAAATAATTTCTGCCCGCGCATGGCGAACATCGTTCCCCGTTTCAATACCTGGACTTTTGTTCCCATTTCGAACATATCGCTGGCAGGAGCCATTGCGACATCAGTCATTTCTGCGTGGGAAAGAAGATTACGTGTGTGCTCGCTGGCACAAGCTTCAATACACGCCTGGTTGATCGAACCGGTGACAACATAAGCAGCACCCATCATAAATGCTGCCAGGGCAGATGCTGGTGTCGCAATTCCACCGGCTGCACCTATCCTGACAATTTGTGCATACCCGTATTTATTTTGAATTTCGTCACGTAATTTGATGATGGCTGGAAGGACATTCACAAGAGGCCGATTATCTGTATGTCCACCGGAGTCTGCTTCCACAGTGATATCATCTGCCATGGGGACATTCCGAGAAAGTTGAGCTTGTTGCTCTGTAATTTTCCCAGCTTGAACCAGGCGATTCAGAAGCTCTTCGGGTGCCGGCTCCAGGAAGCGTTTCGCGATTTCTTTCCTAGAGAGTTTTGCTATGATGTGGTGGGAAATGACAACATTTCCTTTATCATCCTGACTTAATCCAGATGCGCGGTACCAGACCAGGTTGGCGGTTAATCCAAGGTAGGCTGAAGCTTCAATAATGTTGATACCCAGGCGGATATACAGCTCAGCGGTTTTTTCTTCCAATGCTGGTTCGTTTGGGCTATTGATCAGGTTAAATGCATATGGTCCATTAGGCAGGGATGATTTTATTTTTTGAATTGCTTTTTCGATTCTGTCTGGAAGTAAGCCGCCAGCACCGAATGATCCCATCATTCCAGCTCGCCCCATTGCAATCACCAAATCTTCAGACGAGATACCATTTGCCATGGATCCAGCGTATAGTGCGTATTTTGTTCCATAGGTTGATTTAAAATCCTCATCTCCGAGGTAACCTGGTAAGTAAACAGGAGCAGAGAAATTATGGAAATGGTCCGACGATGGAGAGAAAGTTGAGAGGGCCAGATGATCACTAGACTCATTGACCGAGATTGGCTTATCTAATTGGTGCAGTATATGTTCTATTTCTTCGATACCCTGATCGATGTTGAAAATGCGACAAGACTGTCTTGATAATTGTATTGCGACTTCTTCCATGAATTGAATCCTTCTAATTGATATTATGGAATAACCCGCAAACCATCCAACCGTTGCGGCGCCAGGCATACATTGGTAAAAGTGAAATTAGTTTGGAATGATTTCGGTCTTAATGATGACTGGAACAGGTTGACGGAGGGATTGAGCAGTATGGCAGCCGCGCTCTGCATGATTGATCAGTTTTTGGATATTTTCCGGAATTGAAGAGCTTCTTACTTTTAATCGGTAAACCACACTCTGAAATGCTGCTCCCGGACCCGCTAGATCATATTTGTCTGAGTCATCAAACTCAACACGAAGGTCCACATCCATATCTGATATCTCTACTTCATATAATGGTGCAAACTGCACCATTTGTGAAAGTAGTCAAAAAGCAGCGCCAACCAAGAAATATTCCAATGGACTGGGAGCATTATCGTCACCTCCTCGGGATGGCGGTTCATCACAATCAAAATGAAAACGACCTATCCTACCCTGCAAGAAAGCATCTTTCACAAGTTTAGCGGTTGCGCGCAAAGTTACTTTCCCGTTACCCGATTCTTTTCGCCGGGAATAACCTTCCATATAAGCCTTTCTCATTTTTATCAAATCAATTCTGTTTGGCAATTCGACACCTCTTTCCGTGTAGTGCAGGGTTATTTCTAAATGGTATTCCCACTATAATTTAACCTTATCCATCTCTCAATTCACATCAAACAGGTTGAACATTGCCAGCTGAAAGTAACTTTAAACTATATCCAACCCGGTGGATAGTTCTAGCCGTTTTTATGTTCATTAATCTGACCATCCAAATCCTTTGGATCAGTTATGCACCAATTACCGGTATTGCCGCGAAATTCTATAATGTAACTGATCTGCAAATTGGATTTCTGGCAATGTCTTTTATGATCGCCTTTATTCCGCTCTCCATTCCGGCATCCTGGTTGATCGACACGATCGGTTTTAAAAGTTCGGTGAGCATTGGTGCAGCAATTATGGGTATTTTTGGATTAGCCCGTGGGCTCATCGGAAATAGTTATGTGGTGGTGCTTATTTGTACGTTCGGAATTGCTGCAGCTCAACCATTTTTACTTAATACCTTGACAAAAGTTGCGGCCAATTGGTTTGGAGTAAAAGAAAGGGCAACAGCTGTAGGGTTGGCTACTTTGTCCGGTTTGGTAGGAACAGCTCTGGGTATGGTTCTAACACCTATCCTGATAGAAACAATGTCCATCATCCAGATCCAGCTTATTTATGGTGGATTGGCTGCATTTACAGCATTGATTTTCATTGTATTTTCCAAAGACAAGCCGCCTACCGCTCCTTGTCCTCCAGGAATGGAAACCAGATCGTTGATGTTGGATGGATTGAAATCCGCGTTTAGAGTGAAAGAATTTTGGCTTTATCTTTTAATTTTCTTTATTGGAATGGGTATATTTAATGGGATCTCCACCTGGGTTGAAAATATTGTCCGCCCAAGAGGATTTTCTGCAATTGATGCAGGCACAATGAGAGCTTTGATATTGGGAGGAGGATTATTGGGGGCGGTGGTTATTCCGAATTTTTCAGATCGAAATGGAAAGAGAACACCTTTCATACTTCTGGGATTGCTGTGCGCAATCCCCGGGTTGATTGGTATAGCTTTTGCTCAAACACAGCTTTTATTGTTTGTATCTGCTTTCGCATTGGGATTCTTTCTGATCAGTACAGGTCCGGTTGGAATGCAATATGTGGCAGAAATTACCTACCCGACACCTGAAGGAACATCAAATAGATTGATCCAACTTTTTGGACAGGCATCTGTTGTATTTGTGTATATAATGGAAGCTATGAAAACAACAAATGGTGATTTTCTTCCGTCTTTACTATTAAGCCTGGTATTATTGGTAGTCAGCTCAGGAGTAATTTTATTCATGAAGGATTCTAAAAGAGCATAAAACAACAGGATTATTCAATGGCCTACAATTCTGATCCTCTCATCCTCGCAATAGAAATAAGTACCGCCGGTTGTAAGGTCTCTATCGTTTCAATCTCCGGTGTAATTGTTAATTCTGAATTCAATAAGATCACCCT
>CAYLUZ010000027.1:0-7645 GCA_964387025.1 uncultured Leptolinea sp.
CTCTCATCATAAACCAGTTTCTCAAAGAACGAATTGCCGATACCCATTTGAATACCACCATGCAATTGACCATCCAACAGCATTGGATTGATCACAGTACCACAATCGTCTACAAAGATGAATTTGTGGAATTTCAAGTTATAGCTTTCAGTATCTACTTCGATGATAGCTGCTGCTGCACCATATGCCGTTGCGCCATAAGGTGGCGCATAGAAGCCGGTAGCTTCCAAACCAGGTTCTGTACCCGGTTTGATAGTTCCTCGCATAGGATTGGCTTTGGTGGCGAGATCGCCCAGTTTGATAGATTTCTCTGGAATATCCGCGACGCGAACAACACCATCACTTAATTCCAACTCTTCCTCGGGAACATTAAACAGCCTACTGGCAGTAGCTAAAATTTTTGCTCGAACTAATTGGGCTGTATGATGATAAGCATTTCCTAGTACAGTGGCACCGCGGCTGGCAAATGTACCTGTTCCCCAGGCAAATTTATCAGTATCACCGGTTTCAATTATTACATCCTCGACCTTGCAGCCGATTTGATCTGCAACAATTTGAGCGAATACAGTGAAGTGACCTTGCCCCTGGGTGCCATAAATGCTTGATGCAAAGACTTTTCCACTGTTCCCGACAGTGATCTTGGTTCCTTCATATGGACCAACCCCTGTATTTTCAGTGAATAAAACCAGGCCGATGCCTACTTTTTTGCCTTCTGCGCGTAGCTTAGGCTGTTGATTCTTCTTGAAATCATCATAACCGATCATTTCTTTAGCTTTTTTTAATGCAGCCGGGTAATTGCCGCTATCCAATACAAACTGGGCAAAGTCTTGAGCGATAATACCTGTTTCCAGCGGAAACTTGGCATCCGCTGGAATAAGGTTAAGTTCACGGATAGCAGCAGGATCTTTCCCGAGCTTATATGCTATTGCATCCAACATACGTTCCATCACGTAAACGCCATACGTACGACCTGCGCCTCGTACTGGTGAAACGATCATCTTGTTGGTAAATACAGAAGTGAATTCAGTAAGAAAAACTGGAATATCATACGTACCAGTGGTGTGGGTTTGTGTGTTGAGCGGGATAGTAGCTGTATAGGGGTTATAAGCTCCAGTATCGTATAGGAATGAGTCTCGAAAGCCCAGTACTTTTCCATCTTTGTTGAATGCTATTTCACAATCATGCATTTGAACACGTTCAGCAGTCGTACCAATAAAGTTTTCTGCACGGTCTTCAAGCCACTTGATGGGGCGATTAAGTTTGATTGATGCAAAAACACACAACACTTCTTCTGGTTGGTTGGTCATGACTTTTGGACCAAAAGCGCCACCGACAAATGGAACCACCACACGCACCTTTTGCTCTGGAATTCCAAACCAGGCTGCCATACTATTACGCAAACCTGAAGGAGATTGAGTATTGCAATGAATTGTAAGCTTTTCAATATCCTGTTCCCAGTTCACAACAATGCCGCGATTTTCCATTGCTCCGGCACTACCACGATCCATAATGAACTTTTCCGCGATAACGAAATCGGCTTTTTGCTTGATTTCTGCAAAATTCCCGCGTTCCTGGCGGACATATGTTGCTAAATTGGTACCAAGCTCTTCATGGACCAAGGGTGAATCAGGTTTGAGCGCATCCATTACATTTTCTACAACGGGAAGGGGATCTGCATCAACTATGATCTCAGCCAGGGCATCTTCTGCCATATAGCGAGTTTCAGCAACAACCATGGCGATTACTTCACCCTGGTGTCTGACAAAATCTTTTACGATCGGAATTTGGGTGCGGGAATTGGCAGTAATACCAGGAATGGAATGTGGAGCCGGAACAAGTACCGGACCAGGATGCCATAGATCCCCAAGATCCTCTGCCGTATACACAGCAACAACGCCGGGCATTGATTTAGCAGCACTAACATCGACACTATTAAGTTTCGCATGTGGATAATCACTTCTCAAAAAAGCTGCCTGTAAAACATTATAGTAGTTAATATCCGCAATATATTTTGCCCGTCCAGTCAGGATCCGCGGATCTTCATTTCTCTTTATTCTTTGTCCAAGAAATTTCTTTTCCATGGTGAGTTCCTTTCCGTTACTTCTTTACGGGAGCAGCCATTTGTTCAGCTGCGTATTTAACTGAATCAATAATATTCTGATACCCAGTACATCGGCAAAGATTTCCATCAATTCCTTCACGGATCTCTTCGAGTGTCGGATTGGGATTCTCTTTCAGGTAAGCAGTCATGGTCATCAGGATACCTGGAGTACAAAAACCACATTGCGCGCCATGTTTTTCCTGGAAAGCTTGTTGGAGGATGCTCATCTTTTCAGGTGTACCTAAACTTTCAACTGTCTCGATCTTGTGACCATTTGCCTGGACAGCAAATGTCATACAGGATCTTTGTGGTTTCCCATCGAATAAAATGGTACAAGTTCCGCAGACTCCATGTTCACAGCCAACATGCGTACCACCCAAGCAAAGTTCATAGCGTATGAAATCACTCAAAAGCAGACGAGGTTCCACAGAGCGTTCATATTCAGTACCATTGACATTTACTTTAATTTTATATTTTTCGCTCATTCCGACCTCCTAATTTACTGCCCTGGCAATCGCTTCTTTGACCGAGTTGATACCAAGCGCACGAGCCATGTGACTGCGATATTCTGCTGATGCATGAATATCCGGACCGGGATCTAGTTCGGTACTAACTGTTGCTTCAATGGCATCCCGAATAAGTTCATCTGTTGGTTTATTACCTTTGAGGAGATTTAATGCCGCTTCAGCTGGTACAGGTTTTTCGGAAACGCCCATAAAAGATATTCGACCGCCTTCAATTTTGCCGGCAGAATCCAATGTAAGCATGGTGGCAACACCCACTAGTGCAGATTCTCCTGCCTGGCGTGATACCTGCTTGAAGCTAAACCCAGTATTCTTGGGCTTAGCTGGAACTTCTATTTCTGTCAGCATTTCTGTCGCTTCCATGCAGGTAGTATAGATCGATACAAAAAAGTCATCTGCTTCCACCCAGCGGTCAGTATCTTTTGACCGGATATGGAATTTAAAGTTTAAAGCTGAGGCAACAACCGGTAATTGTCCGGCTGGATCAGAGTGCGCCAGAGCACCACCAAAAGTACCTCGATTGCGGATTGTTGGGTGTGCAAGCCAATAAAGACATTCCGGGATGATTGGAGCACGATCTACAACTAACGGATCTAGTTCAACAACCCTATCCCTTGTCATTGTTCCTATAAGTAAACCACCAGCAGGAGAAGGTTTTATAAAAAATAATTCCTTTATTCCATTCAGATCTACAAGGGCTGTTGGCTGTGCCATGCGAAAATTCATGGCGGGTACCAAACTTTGACCACCTGCCAATACTTTACCGCCATCATCACCAACTTCGGCGATTCTTGATAATGCTTCTTCGACACTTGTCGGGGCATAATATTCAAAAGAGGCTGGTTTCATCTACGTTCCTCCTCCTACACAAATCAATAGATAAATTATCCTCACAGAAAGAGTTGATCCTCTCTGTGAGGATTTATTATATTTCTGACTAGCTTTCTTTAAAAGCTACAAAACGGCCCCACATCGATTCTATTTCCATGGCTTTCTGGACAAAACAGCCTATGTAATAACGACCACCGGGTGTTTCAGCAAGCTGACCGCCAAGGTTTTCTGCATGGACAATTTTCTTCGGGAAGAGGTTATAGTGCATATCCTGATAATATTGATCCAGCGGGAACATTTCATCCCAATCTTTTCCGAAATCTTTTTTCAGTTTGTTATTGGCTTCTTCAAAAGTCTTAGGGTGCCAGATTCGTTGAATGGTGTTCATCGGGTGGTCTGCTGCAACACAATCGATGCCGATCCATTTGATCTTCATTTTAATAATCCAGTCCGCAAAATCAGGAGATGGACCCGGGTGCTTGATCATATAACGGAATTCATCAGAATCCTTTGAGTTCCATCCATATTTTGACCAACCAGTTTTGATAATGAGGATATCTCCTTCATGGATGTCGACAACACTTTCAATCATTGCAGGTGTATATACTGATGAATTGCTCACCAAGCCAGAGATATCTGCAATAACGCCAGGACCGACCCATTCTTCCAGCGGAACCTGTCCGATCGTTCGACCATTCGGATAAAAGTGTTTTTCACCGTCCATGTGTGTGGCAAGGTGGATGGATGCATTACAAATGGAGCCATTGCGACCCATACCAAAATGCTGGCCACCAACGCGTTTGGTGTATTTCACAGTTAAGGGTTCATAATTTGCCCATTGTGGGCTTTGTACACTGAATGGGACTGAGAGATCCATCATCTTGGATGATTTCATCGCGTCAAGAAAACCATCTTCGGTCATACCATCAGGAGCAGTCCATGCAAATACACGAGACCAGGCAGCCTCCACTTCCATGAATGGAATTGGCTGAACAGATATCCAGGCCCGCTTATTCTTGAGCTTGTCAATCTCACCCACAATGGCTTCTACGAATAACATATGGGCTTTGGGCAGGGTAATATGGGTCAAGGTGTAATATTCATCAGTTGGGAACATTTCATCCCATTTTTTACCATATTTAGCAACAAGTTTTTCTTCTGCCTTCTTGAAGTGGTTCTCATGGAACCGTCGGATGGGTGTATTCATCGGATGTTCAGAACAACCACAATCAACACCGATCCATTTTAATTTCATGTCAAGTGCCCATTGATAAAACTCAGGGGAAGGACCAGGGTGACGGACGTAGAAACCAAAATCTTTATTTTCTACGCCACCTTGCGCATTTGGATTAATTACATCTGGCTGGTCCCAAGAATATTTATGATAGCCAGTATTAATGATCAGGATGTCACCTTTTTTTACGGTTACTTTTTTGGTGATCATCTCTGGTGTGTAGAATCCATAATCTTCAACTACATCAGAAAGATCAACCACAACGCCCTCACCGGTAAGATCAGTTAATGGAATATCAGCAATTGCACGCATTCCCGAGTGGAAAGCTCGCTCACCGACCAAATGGGTGCCAACGGTATTGCTCCAATTTAGTATTTGTCCGTTTGCGCCGGCTCCACCGCCATAAGCACCGGTTAAGCGTTTGAAAAAGTGCACTTCAAGTGCTTTTTCGAAAGGCCAGGGCGTAGTGAAAATACTGCAACCCTGGGTAAGATCATATAATTTTGCTTCGCTTAACATTTTAATAAACTTTTCTCGATCCATACGATCCTCCACTTAGTATTTGAATTTGAAATTATTTAGATACGTATTTTTCTGTAAAAGCTACAACTGCTTCTTCAAACATCTTCATTGGAGCACTTACAACGCCTGCTCCAACCTGGCCAACCCCGGGATCCTTATGGGCTACTCCCGTATTAACCCTGGGGGCAATTCCTTTATCTACAACTTTACGAATGTCAACGCCTGTTGGAGTACCACGGAAATCCAGATAAGGAATGGTCAGGAATTTATGCTCACCATCTGTGATTTCGTACATATCATACGTGGTAGCTGTGGCATCCTTGGCTGTGCCACCAATGAAACTAACAAGTGCCGGCGCTGAAGCCATGGCAAATCCACCGAAGCCTGCTGTTTCAGTGATTACACTATCACCAATGTCGGGATTGGCATCTTTTTCAGTAAAGCCCGGGAAATACAAAGCTTTGACAATAGGAGCAGGTGAAATGAACCATTTTTCACCCAAACCGCTTACATGGATGCCAAAATCAGTGCCATTGCGTGCCATTGTTGTGACAACAGTGGAGTATTCGATGCCAGCAGCTGACTCAGCCATTGTTTTAGCAGCGGCCATCACGGGATTCAAGATACTGAGGGCATTTTCTGCAAGGAACCTGACGATTTTTTCGGCCTGGTCTTTGTCATCACAAACTTTAACAATTGCCGGGGCGAGAGTAGTTGTAAACAGAACAGAACAGGCATCCAGGCGGTTATGTCCATCATCGCCCATGTGCAATGCTTTACTTAGCAAAGCACGAATGTCTACTCCGCCCAGGTATTTGATAGCTTTATCCAGAATGGGCCCCATGACTTCATTCATCCAATGCAGCTTTGTAAGGACTTCATCGCTGTAAGCACCCATTCGGAGAACTTTACCGCGGCCTTCGTTCAATCCGGAGTATGCTTTATAGCCGCCATTGGTGTTCTCAACTTCATAGACCATAAAGGAAGGAGAGATCAACCCAGCCATTGGACCAACAGAAGCGTGATGATGGCAGGGGGAGTACTCGATCTTGCCAGATTCGGCCAATTTCTTAGCTTCATCGATATTTTTGGCAAGCCCTTCATACATGAGGCAGCCCCAGATCGCACCTTTAACTGGACCAGCCATGCGATCATAAGTAATTGGAGGACCAGCGTGCAGCAGTAAATTGGAATTCATACCCGGGATTAAATCTTTTGCCAGGCCAACTCCAGTAAGAATTGGATGAGCATCCATCATCTTTTCAAGTGCGAGTTTGTTTGCTTTTTCGATCTTGGCAGCTAACAAAGGCTCTTTCAACTTGGTGAGAGCTCGAATAAGGACATCATTTCCACCAGCTGGTGGTTTCCAATCAACGTGTGCAACAGGGACACCTTGTGCAGTCAAATTCTCTGCAAAGGATTCCAAGCCAAGGTTTATCGCTTCGAGATTTTTTCGGAGCATACCAAGGTCGCTTTTTACAAATTTAGGAGTTACAACAACAACATCTGTTGAAGCTGCCTTTGGCGCTGGATGTCCGGATGGAATGTCCTTGGGATTCAAGGACTTAATGATCGTACCTGCATATCGTACAACATCTTCGTTGCTGGTGCTTACCCAGGTACCAACAGCTTCCATTTGTGCAATCTGGTTTCGTAAACCCTGTGGATCATCATCGGTACCAGTGACTACAGCGACAACTTCGAGATGACGTCCAGCTTTCTTGGCAATTTGGAAGGCTTTTGCCACTGCTGCAGCTAATTCTTCTGCTGGATTTGGATGAGAACCATAGCCAATAACCACATCCAACATTATGACAGCAACAGATGGATCAGCAGCCTCTTCAAGGATGCGGCGAACTCGTAATTCGTTATCCATCATCGGATGTAAACGGCCTACGGTAAATTCATCTTCGCCGAGGTCAACAATACAATTCTCCTGACTGGATAATGAATTAGGCAGTTTATTTTCTTTACGAAGTGGAGAATTTGCCAGTACTTTTGGCAGGTAGTCTTCCAGGATATATTGTGCTTCATAGGCAAGGGTCCCGCCGGAGAATAAACCTCGGAAGTATTTTTGACCCTTAACAAATTTGGAAATATCAACTTTGGGATCCGCTTTTTTGACAGCAGATTTTATGGATTTCCCGGAGAGGTCTTTTGTGAGTTCAACTGCGATTTCTGCTGCTGAATCCAGACTGCCAGCATAAAACAGATTACCTTCATGGGCATTTGACGGGGTGCGGCCAACAAAGCAGATAACTACAGGTTTTTTAGCTTTACGTGCCTGTTTGAGTACTTCCTCCGCCACTGCTGGAGCAGGTGGTTTTGAGACAAGAACGATCACTTTAGTCTCATCGTCGCGGCTAAGGATATCTATACCCTGGCTGAAAGTTCTTGCACCTACCTTTTCTGAAAGGTCGCGTCCACCAGTAC
>CAYLUZ010000028.1:0-7378 GCA_964387025.1 uncultured Leptolinea sp.
TCTCGGCTTCAGCCTGCCTGATCTTGATCATCAGGTTTTCTTTTTTCATGCGTTCTGCTTTGGGGATATTCATTTCACCAGCCATTTTTCTTAGCGCTGGCAGGGGGGAGTTTTCCAATTCTAATATGTTCATATTTTGATCTCTGCTTTTGGATTTAATATAATCATGATATTCTGACCACTTTGATGCCACCCGGGGTGATCAGTTGCTGATAATTAATTCAACGTACATTTACTTGGAGGAAGGTTATTCACGGATTTAAATATTCAATAGGGGAAAATCACACAATCTAATTAATGATGGGTTTTCTTCGGTAGTTAAAAGTATAGCATGTAGGGTTTGATTAAGCAAGCAATTTTTATCGTTAAGAGGCTTTAGGCGTCATTCAGGTCAATATAACACATTTATTAGCATTATTTCTCAGTAATCATTTCCAAAAAACCTTTCACCACTTGGGGGTCAAAGTGTTTTCCCGCCTGATCATTAAGATACTTATATGCTTGTTCTTTACTCCATGCCTTTCGATAAGGACGGTCAGATAATAATGCATCCCATACATCCACTATGGCAAAAATACGCGCCACAAGTGGAATCGCTTCTCCTTTTAATCCGCGTGGATACCCGCTGCCATCCCATTTCTCATGGTGGCAATATGGTATATCCAAAGCAGGATGTAAATATTCAATCGGTTGCATAAGAGTAAATGCATATTCAGGATGCCGACGCATGATCTCCCATTCACGTTCATTTAATGTACCCGGTTTCAATAAAACGGAATCTGGAATACCCATTTTGCCAATATCATGTAAAAGTGCTCCGCGGCGGACATGTTCTAATTCATTTTCAGTTATTCCCATCTTCCGCGCCAATTCAAATGTTCTTTTGACCACATTGCGAGCGTGACCTTCTGTCTCCTGATCACGCAATTCTAAAGCATGCGCCCAACCTTCGAGAGTTGAATCATATGCTTGTGAAAGATTCACCGCATGCATTAAAGTTCTTTCGTGTAGTGTCGTCCGATGAATGGCATTAGCAGCAATATCAGCAATAGCGGTAAGTAAACGGAATTCTGATTCTGCAATCTCCTTTTTCCCCCCCATCCATAAATAACCAATAACCTGGTCTTGAGCAACTAATGGCACACCCGCTGTGGCAATAATATTTGCGTTGTTAACATTCTCCAATGTGATGAACCTGGGATCATCTTTAATATAATTGTTAAGGTAAGGTAGCATTGTTTCACGCAAGAAAGAGTTCAGGCCTGTATTGTTAGGTTGACGTGAACCGATAGTAGAAGACCATTCCCCGTAAGCTCCTTCAACTACAGCATCTTGTGTTTGTTCCTCAATAATTTGAATCAAAATGGAATCGCAGTTTAAAATGTGGCTAAGTTGTTCTACAATAACTGGCAGCATTTCCACGCGACTTGGAGCACTCCGCAGAGATGCACTCAGACTGGCAATAGCCTGTAATTCTTTTTCACGTTGTGTACGCTCTGTTACATCACGTACAACATTCATAATAGCCGGTTTTCCTTCGTATTCGATATATTGTGCAGTAAATTCGGTAAAAATAGGATGCCCATTCTTATGAAGCAGTATTGTTTCATAATCCAAGGTGCCTTTTAACTTCAATTCAGATTGCCTGCTTCGCATTTGATCCTGGGAGGTGTACGGTTCGAGGTTTACAGGGGATAGCTGCAGCATTTCCTCTCTTGTATAACCAAGCATTTTGGGTGCAGCGTCATTAAGCTCAACAAAAGTAGAGGGTGGTCCATTCGGATTCAGGAGGAAAATAGCAATGCCGTCTTTGTTGACTTGAAACAGTCCCCGATATTTCTTTTCACTTTCGAGCAATGCACTCTCTACTTGCTTGCGCTCTGTGATATCTACGTGTGTACCTACTAACCGTGTTGCCAGTCCTTGTTCATCACGGGTAATACACTTTCCACGTCCCAAAATCCAGCGCCATTCCCCATTCTTGGCTTTCATCCGGTACTCCACTTCAAAATGCTCACTGCGGCCTTCGATACAATCTAAATTTTTTTGTAATGTGTATTCTCGATCATCAGGGTGAATTAAACCCTCCCAATAGTTACTATCAACTGGAAATTCATCTATCTCATATCCCAGCATACGATAGTAACCAGGGCTGAAATAACCCCCTTTTGTCTTAATGACCCAATCCCACAATCCATCATTAGTCGCATCCATGCTCAGCTTGAATCGCTCTTCACTCGCTCGTAGTAAATCTTCTACTTGTTTTCGTTGTTCAATTTCTTGCTTTGCACGAACCAAGTTTCTTCGGATATTCGATGACAATAAATTTACAGACAGAGCAGCAGTGCTTAATAAAACTGCAGTTTCCAGAAAATCGATCAAACCTGGCGTTTTATAGGTTTTTGAAACATAAAGACCTAACGCTTCGCCAAAAACCAACCAGGCAACCGCAACAAAAGTCATAATAACAATGACCCTGAACCCCAATCGGTCCAGAGCAAGACTGGCGAAAATGATAATGGTTGGATAAGCTAATATCGTAAAATCATGAATACCTTGACCAATGGTTGCCACAATTGTTACCATGACCAGCACCATCAGTACGAGAAGATAGCCGCTAGCGCGCACATTTCCATGTCTAAGAAGCAAAAACGGAATTAAAAGAATAATGCAGTTAATCAAAGTTATGAGAATTAATTTTTTATCACCCCAATACAAACCTGAGATCAATGCGACTGAATAGGCTCCCCAGGAAATCCAAATAAGTGCGTATAAGATAGGTTTAGTTTGGGAATTCTCATCATTTTCAATGAATAAATTACGTTTTTTCTCGCTCTCTATCATCTTAATAACTCTCATGCCACTAAATAAAGACCATTAAATAGAAAATCCAATAGATACCCAAAAAAAATAAATCACCAATAAGTGTTCATCCATTCCCAGGGATATGATTTTTTGATGATTTTTTCAAGACTTGACAATCATAAGCTTCATCTTTTCCATTAATAATAATTACTACCAGATTATTAAACCAATCTTGCTGCTTTCTTGCTTGTTTTATCGTGATACATCAATGCGTCTGCGTATTTGATCGCATCCAGAACAGAATCTCCACTTTCGGTTGTAAAGTATCCAACCGAATATGAGAGATGGATATTAGGGTTTAGTTCATTAAATAAATCAACTGACTTTTGAGTTCGTTCCACAGCTTTTTTTACAATTTTCATAGGTGATAATGGAAGGAGTACACTGAATTCATCTCCACCTATACGGGCTACGACATCATTTGACCTGAATTCTTTTTGTAATACAGACGCAAAAGATTTAAGTAACTCATCTCCAGCGGCATGGCCGTATTTATCATTAATTTTCTTTAAATCATCTATATCCATCATGATCACGCCAACCGGGAATTGACGACCTGCGCTTAGGCGTTTGATCTCTTCCTCATAATAACCCCGGTTAAATAATCCGGTGAGTGGTTCGTGAGTACTTGAATACTTAAGAGTTTCTTCAATTCGTTTACGATCTATCGCCATCGCAATCTGGTTTGATACAAAAACCAGGATATCCTTTTCTACCTCGGTGTACCGGATGCCTTCGGTGTAAGTCTGGACAGCTACCATGCCAATAATCCGGTCTTCCACCTTTAGCGGCACTCCCAGCCAGTCAATTGAATCTGAGCCGACTGTCCTTACTCCTTCATCTTCCTCCAGTTTATCTAAATTTTCTGGTGAAAGGAGAACTGGTTGACCTGTGCGTATAACGTATTCGGTCCATCCGTTACCAAATTTCCTGGGTTCAGGATGAGGATCATATTCATCAACATGATACGGGAAAGATATCATCCCTTCATTGCCATCATATAACGCAATATAAAAATTCTTTGCTGGCATTAATTCACCCAGGATTTGGTGAATCGAATTGTACAGTTCCTGTAGATTCTCGGTAGCACTGGCTGCCTGGGAAATTCGGTAGATGGCTGATTGCACACTGATTGCTTGAATTTGCTGGGTAATATCTGTAGTGTTGACAATCACCTTGCTCATATCGGCTTCATGGCCTGGGTATACAGACCAACGCACTCTCACATTAATAACCTTTCCATCAGCACGGGAATTATCAACAATAATCTCATAACTTGTCTGGCGAGTACTCATAGCCATCAATTCATCCACCAGGGTATCATGGGAAACGTTCTTAAATAAATTTGGAGAATTATCAATAAGCAGGTGCTTGTCTTCATAGCTATATAGTTGTAATGTGGCTTTATTTACATCATTAATTACTATCATTGACATGAGGCTAATTACAATATCTGGATGATCTTCCAGATATTGCCTTAGAAAATCACCAATTAGCCCCAACTTATCTATCCCATTAACAACTTGAGAATAGTCTTCTTCCCAAAGCGATACCGGAGAGTTTTCAAATAAATTTTTATAACGGGTTTCGCTCTCACGCACAGTTTCCTCAGCCAGTTTACGATTGGTGATATCAGTATGTGTCCCGAACATCATGAGCGGCTTGCCATCCGTGGTGCGGCTCATGAGACGTCCGCTGTCTTGAATCCAGATCCAATGGCCATCTTTGTGTTTCATTTGACATTCGCATTCGTAATAAGGCAATTCGCCCGCAAAATGCTGCTCAATCAGTTTACTAGAACGTTTGAGGTCATCCGGGTGGGTATATGTTTCCCAAGTCCTGATGCTAACTGGAGCCAACTCATCCAAGGTATAACCAATGAGCTGTGCCCATTTTTCATTGAAAACTGTTTCCCCGGTTTGAACATTCCATTCCCAGGTCGCTACACCTGTACCTTCGATGATACTTTCCTGCCGTTCATGTGCATTTTGCAGTGCTTCTTCTGCCGCCTTGCGTTTTGTGATGTCTCGATAGTTGAGTACTATTGCAAGAACGCTAGGCTCGTCAAGAAGATTAGTGGCTGAACATTCGATCCAGCGCCAGGTACCATCAGAATGCATCAGTCGAGTTTCGCCTTCAAGATTTTTTCCTGGCATCTGACTTACCTGGATGAACATATTGCGTGCCCATTCCTGGTCTTCGGGGTGTATGAGTTCGAATATGTTGTGGCCCACGAATTGATTCATGTCGTAACCCAGTGTACTGGTAGCAGACGGGTTTTCCCAAAGCAATGTCCCATCTGCTGTCAGCAAAGATATATTGTCCCTTCCGTATTTGATCAACGAAAGGAAGCGCTTCTCACTTTTGTAAATTTCCTCTTCTACCAGTTTACGCTCGATAATTTCCTGCTGAGCCTGTTCCAAATTCCTGCGCACATTCATGGTTAATAAATCCACCGCGATTGATGCAATCACCAGGCTGATAATTATCGCTAATAGGTAAAACACATTTGAATATGTACCGATGAATGGTTCCGGGACAAACCACCCATTATTTTCAGCAACAACGAGTCCACTGGCTGCCAACATCGTTATCCCGACACATATTCCAAACATGTTTCTGTTTAATGTTAAACCAGCAATAATAATTACGACAGGAAAGGATACAATCACAAGATCCCGAATACCGTTTCCCACGATGGCAAGGGAAGTCACTGTACCCAGTACAATCAATGTTGTGATCAAACTGCCCAACTGCAGGTGACTTCTTCTGACCAAGACAAGTGGTATTATCAGTAGGGCTCCACCTATGAAAGCAATTTGAATTAATGCACCTTTTTTATAGAAAAGACCTGTGGCGAGAATAAAGAAGTAAACACCCCAGGATGCCCAAATAAGCTTATCCAATATTTCTGCTACTTTTGTGTTATCTTTGCTTCCAGTAAATAATTCAATCAGATTCTTGGTCATTTTTTTTCGCGTGAAACTTAAGTGTATTCCACATTACTGTCCAGTTCTTAGTAAGAACCAACTTTTCTTCAAATAACTTATAAATTATAGAATATTAACGGAAATATTCTATATATTAACGACTATACGAATATGACCTTTTCCAAGTATGGATAATTTTAACCTGCTTCATTTATCAAAGATTGGACAATTGTTATTCATATATTAAAACACACCAGGTCTCTGGTGTGCATAAACTAAACATAAAACTTTTCGATTTTCTGTTTATTGCAAAGCAAGTGAAACCCAATCTCCCATTTGTTTCTTCTGTAGCAATTTAAGTCCACATTTTTCTGCTGCCAGTAATACATTAGGCTCCTGTTCTTCCAGGATTCCCGAAAGGACCAATATTCCATTGGTCATCAACAATTTATCCAACCCATCGGATAGTAGCTTTATGATGACCGGCGCGAGGATATTTGCCAGAACCAAATGGGCGTTTCTAATGGAGAATTTATCATTTAGAACTTCCTCCAAAGACCCCTCACCAATTTCTATGCTCTTTAACACTCTATTGGCGTCTGAGTTCTCTTTGGTAGCTTTAACCGAGAGAGGGTCAATATCCACGGCTAGCGCTTTCTTTGCCCCCAGCTTGATCGCCGCGATCGAGAGGATGCCTGAGCCACAGCCCACATCGATCACTTCAATCCCGGGTTGGCAGTATTCTTCCACCATTTCCAGGCATAACTGTGTGGTGGGATGCGTACCAGTTCCAAAAGCCATACTGGGATCGATGCGAACAACCACCCGGTCTGTTTTCTCCTGCTCAATCCAGGCTGGCAGGATCAATATTTTTTTCCCTACAGCGATGGGATGATAATGTTTTTTCCAGGATGTCATCCAATCCTGGTCTTCGATAGGCCGGTATTGCGGCATCGGCAATGGCTGGATCTGTCCCAGATGCCACAGTCCGTTTTCCAGTTTCTGCCGGGTAACTTCCAGTTTGTCATCCACGGGAATATACCCGAAAACACGCACAGGTCCGCCTGCGTGGCCTTCGTCATCGATGCTGGCGAATTTAATACCGCTTTCTACAACGACGCCGCCTTCAACATATCTTGATAACAGATCCGCCAGGGCTTCAGCGAGCTCTCCATCTACCACGAGTGAAACTTCCAACCAGCGTGGATCAGCCACCGATTGCTTCCTTCAACCAGTCAATAAAGCTGTGTTCCTGGGGATGAACTTCCGTGCCCAGGGTTGCAGCCAGGTCTTCGAATAATTTACGCTGGTTATCATCCAGCTTTTGGGGAATATCGACGTTAACGAAAACCAGCTCATTGCCCCGCCCTGTTGATTTCAAATGGGGTATGCCTTTTCCGCGAATGGTGAACACCTTACCAGGCTGGGTTCCTGCTGGGATTTTTAATTTCATTTTTCCATCGACTGTTGGCACATCAATTTCAGCACCCAGGACCGCCTGTGCCACGTTAATGCTCAGGTTCAGCAGTACATCATTTTGCCGGCGGGTAAAGAAGGCATGCGGTTTCACTTCCACTTCAACG
>CAYLUZ010000029.1:0-7365 GCA_964387025.1 uncultured Leptolinea sp.
AGAATCAGAAATAAGGTATACTTATTTGAAATATATCAGCACTCATTGCCAGATTTGGCAGAGAAATCCATATAGAAAAGGTGAATTTATGAGCACAACAATTGAATCAATCATCGCCCAGGAAATCCTCGATTCCCGCGGCAACCCCACTGTTGAAGTGGAAGTGATCCTTGAAGATGGAAGCTGGGGACGAGCCGGGGTACCCTCCGGAGCTTCCACCGGAATTCACGAAGCTCTGGAGATGCGGGATGGTGACAAGGGACGCTACAACGGCAAAGGGACTCTTAAGGCAGTAGAAAACGTTAATACTGTTATTGCCGATGAATTGATCGGATGGGATGCCGTCGAACAGAAAGCCATTGATATGGCAATGATCGACCTTGACGGGACAAATAATAAATCCAAGTTAGGCGCAAATGCCATGCTGGGTACCAGCCTGGCAGTTGCCAAAGCTGCTGCCGCTGCTCTTGGACTTCCGCTATACCGTTATATAGGTGGAGTATATGCCCACGTGTTGCCAGTTCCGATGATGAATATTCTCAATGGCGGCGCACATACAGCCTGGCAGTCCACTGATGCCCAGGAATTTATGGTCATGCCATTAGGCGCACCGAATTTTGCAGAAGGTCTACGCTGGGGTGCTGAAATTTACCATGCATTGAAATCCGTTCTAAAGGCACGCGGGTATGCGACACTTGTTGGAGATGAAGGTGGGTATGCACCTGCCCTTAAAGCCAATAATGAGGCTGTAGAAGTCATCTTGGAAGCAATTGAAAAGGCTGGCTATAAAGCCGGTGAACAGGTTTGCATTGCGCTCGATCCAGCCGCATCCGAACTCTACGATGAAGATACCAAGAAATACAATCTTCGAAAAGAAGGCAAGCTGCTTACAGGTGAGCAGATGGTTGAATTCTGGATGAACTGGGTGCGTCAATATCCTATCGTATCCATTGAAGACGGTCTGGCTCAGGATGACTGGGAGAGCTGGAAATTACTGACCAAAGAAATTGGCGATAAGGTCCAGATCGTCGGAGACGACCTCCTGGTTACCAACCCGGAACGAGTCCGCCGCGGAATCAAAGAAAAAGCATGCAATGCATTGCTGGTGAAATTAAATCAGATCGGTACCCTGACTGAAACGATAGAAGCTGTAGAAACCTGTCAACGTGCTGGATGGCGTGCTGTAACATCTCACCGTTCCGGTGAAACGGAAGACTCCACCATAGCCGACCTGGCTGTTGCCTTGAATATGGGACAGATCAAGACCGGTGCACCGGCCCGTTCTGACCGGGTTGCAAAATATAATCAACTGCTACGCATCGAATCAGAATTAGGAGAGACCGCTGCGTACGCTGGTTGGAACGCTCTAAGAAGGTAATTAGTCAACGATACCTCAAAAAGCCTGGAAATTTTCCAGGCTTTTTTTTATTATTGTTCAATTTCTAATACAACTTAGGAATTAATTTCATCGAGTAATTCTAAAATTTTTCTATTTTCCGGGATATCAGACATTGAATTGCCATAATGCACATAACGTATTACACCAATTTTATCCACAACAAATAACGCGGGTACCCAACCGTATTTAAATAAGTTGAATTCCTGAAAGTATTGTTTTGCGGTCCTGTTCCCGACATCTGAAAGACCTATGAACGGCATTTTTTCCGCCTCCCAGAACCTTTGAAATGCTTTATGGCCATCAGGTCCTACGGCAATGATTTCCGCTTCTCGATCTACGAATTTCTGGTAATCCTGGCGCAACTGCGCCATATGCCGGCGGCAGAAAGGTCAGGCAAAACCACGATTAAATACCAGGACAACATTCTTCTGGCTTTTGAACTGAGATAGTTTTACCTGATTTCCAGTAACATCCGTCAGCTCAAAATCTTGGGCGGCTGAGCCAACAACAATTTCTTTTTCCATGATCATCTCCAAAGATTACCTGGTAATCTTACGAACAAATGGTGTAACAGCATTAATAAAATCTTCAGGTTTTTCTTCCTGGGGAACGTGTCCCGCCCCTTCTATCACAGTCAGTTCAGCCCCGGGAATCCATCGGTATAACTCTATCGAATTTTTCGTTGGTATTATCCGATCATCACTTCCGGTGATGATCAATACTGGTAGTTTAAACTGACCTGCTTTTGCAAGGACATTTACCTTATCAGCTTTGGTAAATTCCCATAATCCCATATCCCAGCCATACATCAGCAGTGGTTTATGGTATCCATTCATTATATCCTCATTGATGGATGATGGGTCATGCCAGGCTGATTGAATGAATTTGTCTCCACTGGAAAGTATTTGGCGGGAAAGCAAAGGTCCAATCCTATCCAGTTGCGGAGTACCCATAAGCCACCGAATAACCGGTGAAAATGACTGCCCTTTTAATGCAGGATCAACCAGGATCAATCCGGTCACTCTCTCAGGATGTTGAAAATGTGTTTGGGATGCGATCAATGCACCTGCTGAATTCCCAACAAGAATTGCCTTCTCAATTCCCAATGCATCCATAAAATCAATTAATGCCTTCACCTGCCCGGATGTGCTGTATGGATTTTCTCCTGCCCATGTTCCAGGTAAAGGTCGTGTGGTCAGTCCGAAACCGATCCAATCATAAGCAATTACTGTAGCTTTGGTGGAAAGAGGATAAAGCACTTTGTTCCATGTAAACAAACTGGATCCAAAACCATGCAATAGTATTAATGTTGGTTCGCTATTCCCAACTTTTTTATAATGCAAAGTAACACCGTTAATATCGATGAATTGACTATCCAAATCACCAAGAGTGCGTGGGTCTAAAATTTTTCCTGCAAGTGATGGTTTCATAAATAATGGGACGACAATTATTATGAATATTATTACAATTCCCGATACAATGAGCTTTCCAAGCAATGTCATTGCCTACTCCAATCCCCTGATAAAATTCCACGTGGAATTGATCAAAATGGTCTGTTGTTCGTTCCGACTGATGGTAGCCTTGTTGTCACCTGCTTGATCACCATACCAACCCATTTGGGCATGATTTCCTCCCTTGATCACAATAAATTCAGTCGTTGGGGGTAATAATGTGCTGCTATCTTCCAGTTCAGTGACCATGCCATCCTGGCTGCCATATATGCTTATAACTGGTAAGGTAGAGTTGTTCAAACTGTTGTTTTGTGCAGGATAAGCAGCCCAGAGTACCAAACCTGAGACATCCTCCGGGTGGGAGTAAGCAAAATTAGCAGCCATCGCACCACCCAGAGAGTGCCCGCCTATCACCCAGTGTTTTATTTCAGGGTGAGCAGCGATGACATCCTTTGCCGCACCCGGGTTAATCACCGCAAGGCTGAGCGGCATGGGAACTATTGTCACAAGAATACCTTTTTCAGCCAGTTGATAGGCAGCCGGTGCATATGCTTTGTAATTGACATGCCCGCCAGGGTAGAAAATAAAACCTGTTGATGCAATCACATTAGTGGGAGTAAAAGTAAGCCAGGGTTTTGTGATAACAGTAATTGAATTGCTGCTTAATAAATATGGCTCAACATCCGCCATAGGTCCTTGCGGAGTTGATCCCCAGATGATAAATCCTGCAACAACAATAAAAATAATTGCAGCTATCGATAAGAATAATTTCTTTAAAATTGTTTTCTTCATGAATTCATTATAAATCTGTAGAAATGTTTCTGTTATCTTTGTATAACTTATATATAATCTTTTAATGGATCAATCGTCTCGTTTCAGCCCAAATATCCGAGAACATACTTTCTGTTAATCTACCTGTTTGCGTGTTTTGCCGGCTGGGATGATAGGATTGCAGGATCCAAATATCCGCGCCTTCTGGTCGGATCAATTTTCCGTGCCCAAAAGTGTTACGCGGGAAATTGGAACCTCTTCCATTCAAGATTTTAACGATTCCATCGTAAGCAATCCTACCCAATGCCACAATTCCCTGGATATTGGTGAGATGGTCGATTTCTTCGGAAAGATAAGGGAGACAGTTGGAGATTTCGATTGGATCCGGTTTATTCCCGGGAGGCACACATCGGCAAACGGCACTAATGAAGATATCCCTTAGTTCAAGTCTATCGTCTATACCTGTTGAATTTGGTTTAGTAGAAAATCCATGTGTATATAAATTTCGGAATAGGATATCTCCAGAGGCTTCTCCAGTAAACATTCTACCGGTTCGATTTGAGCCATGAGCTCCAGGAGCTAATCCAACCACCAGGACTTTCGCTTGATGGTCACCGAATCCCGGGACGGGTTTTCCCCAATATTCCCAATCCATATAGGCTTTTCTCTTCACCCGGGCTACTTCTTCCCGCCATTCGGTCAGGCGGGGACACTTACGACAGCTTATTATTTCATCTTCAAGACTTACTAAGTTATCTTCCATATATTCATCCTCTACTGAATGAACATAGCATCCCCGAAAGAAAAGAAGCGATATTTTAGTTCTATTGCTGTTCGGTATGCTGAAAGTATGTGTTCTCTACTTGCAAAGGCACTCACCAACATCAGTAAAGTGGATTTGGGCAGGTGAAAGTTAGTGATCATAGCATCGACTACTCGAAATTGATAGCCGGGAAGGATAAATAAGCTGGTCGGACCCTGGAATGGAGAAATTTTTCCATTAATTAGTGTGGTTGCTGCTGATTCCAGTGTCCGCACTGAAGTAGTGCCAATGGCGATCACCCTGCCGCCTTTTGACCGGGTAATATTAATTAGGTCGGCTGTTACATGAGGAAGCTCACACCACTCAGTATGGATACGATGTTCATCAGCCCTCTCTTCAGTTACAGGTGCAAAAGTATCCAATCCGACATGCAGATCTACGTATGCCAACCTGACTCCCAAATCTTTTATTCTTTCCAATAGTTCCGGTGAAAAATGCAGTCCAGCAGTAGGTGCTGCTGCTGAACCTGGCTGTCTGGAATATATGGTTTGGTACCTTTCCGGGTCTGCCAAAGTTTCATGTATATATGGCGGAAGGGGGACATTCCCAATTTGCTTCAAGTGTGATTCAACCGGTTCAGTGAATTCTATCAGTCGTTTTGAGCCATCCAATACTTCCAAAATTAAAGCTTCAAGTCCGTCAGCAGTTAGGACTTGCTTCCCTTTTACCAGTCCCTTGCCACCAACAAGAGCTTCCCAAATTAGGTCTGACTGTTTCTTAAGTAGTAGCATTTCAACCTTACCACCATCAGGTATCTTCTTAGCAAAGATCCTGGCAGGAATTACCCGCGTATCATTCATGACCAAAAGATCATTCTTGTGCAGATAATCCGGTAAATCCCAAAATACCTTATGCTCCAAGGCTCCAGAATGTCGGTCCATAACCAGCAGGCGCGATGAATGCCGTGGTTCAACGGGTGTCTGTGCGATTCGCTCAGGTGGTAAGTTGTAATCGAAATCGGAAGTTAACACAGGGTTTTATTCTTCAAAAAGTGTTGGCTGGGTCTTTTCTGTATACGGTAACCCCAGGTGTTGGTAAGCTCGCAATGTTGCTATTCGACCCTGGGGAGTTCGATCCAGAAAACCAAGTTGTAGTAGATAAGGCTCAACGACATCCATGATAGTATCAGGTTCTTCACTGATGGACGCAGCGATCGTATTTAACCCGACAGGGCCGCCATTGTATTTTTCAATGATGGTACTCAGGACTTTACGGTCAACATCATCCAAACCCGATCGATCGACATTAAGAAGATCCAAGGCGGATCGGGTGAGATCTCCAGTGATTTGGCCATCCCCACGTACTTGAGCATAATCACGGACACGCCGCAGCAACCGCAAGGCCACTCGCGGTGTTCCCCGTGCCCGGGTTGCGATCTCTGCAACACCGGAATCATCCGCTTGAATATTCAAAACCCTGGTGCCCCGAATCACTATCTTTTTAATTGCATCCAGGTCGTAGAAATCCAGTCGGTAGAGAACCCCAAATCTGGCTCGTAATGGAGCAGTCACCAAGGCCAGCCTGGTGGTTGCACCGATCACTGTAAATCGTGGCAGCTTCAACCGGATGGATCGAGCAGCTGGTCCTTTTCCAATGATAATATCCAAAGCAAAATCTTCCATGGCTGGATAAAGAATTTCCTCCACAGCCCGTCCTAGCCTGTGAATCTCGTCAATAAAGAGAATATCGCCCGCCCGCAAATTCGACAAAATGGCTGCCAGGTCGCCTGCCCTTTCTATCACAGGCCCGGAGGTTATCTTAATATTTACACCCATCTCATTAGCCAGGACATGTGCAAGGGTAGTCTTACCCAAACCGGGAGGTCCATAGAAAAGGACATGATCCATCGCTTCGCCGCGTTTTTTTGCGGCACCGATGAGGATCTTTAAATTATTCCTAACCTGGTCCTGGCCAATCACTTCATCAAGGGTTTTTGGCCTAATCGCACCATCATGTGGATCATCCGGCTTGATCTCTGGGGATACCATTCTATTGATCGCTTCAGTCATATTTTTGATTATACTCGTAACTAACAAGCCTGACAGGAAAAAACAGCTATAATATACCTAATTATCTAAGGAGGGATCCATGTCAAATGTATTTCCATCCAAACATCCATTGATTGCCCATAAGCTTTCCATATTGAGGGATATCGCCACCGAACCACAAAAATTTCGTGAATTGGTGAAAGAATTAGCAATGCTTCTGACTTATGAAGCAACAGCTAATCTTCTGCTCAAACCGAAAAGTGTTACAACCCCGATGGGATTGGCCAATTCCTTTGAGGTGGAAGAGCAAATAGGATTAGTGCCGATCCTTAGGGCTGGTCTGGGAATGGTGGAAGGTGTTTGGGGGTTGCTGCCATCAGCAGAAGTCTGGCATATTGGTCTTTACCGTGATGAAAAGACGCTCAAGCCTGTCCAATATTATAATAAGCTGCCGGTGTTACCAAGGGTATCCATGTGCCTTATCCTTGATCCGATGCTCGCAACTGGTGGTTCTGCCGTTGCCACTGTGGATCTGCTCAAGAAATGGGGTGTAAAGAAAATTAAATTTGTGGGTTTAATTGGCGCTCCCGAAGGCATACATGCGCTTGAAACTGCCCACCCGGATGTGCCGATTCATCTCGCTGCGATCGATGATCGCTTGAATGATATCGGATACATCATTCCCGGATTGGGGGATGCTGGAGACCGTCAATTCGGTACAGGATAGGAAGTAATAACATTATATCTATAAAAACAACCCTGGAAATTGTAGTGCACCCCATTTATTGGACAAGAGTTAAGTAGAAATGAACGATTGAGTTCTGAACTGAACAGGACTCAATCCTTTTAGTTTAACCTTAATTCTACGGTTATTGTAATAATCAATGTATTCTGATAATTCATTTGAAAATTGAGTAATGGAGGAAAACTTCC
>CAYLUZ010000030.1:0-3475 GCA_964387025.1 uncultured Leptolinea sp.
CCTGCCTTGATCATTTTCTCTTCCCTGGTGTAGGTTTTATTATTTATTTTATCGTTGACCGTGTAACCGCCCTTGATACTCACTTTGATCTTATGGGGAACGTTGATACTGATCCCGCCTAATTCGTCGATTAATGCAATGAAGGCATCAAAATCAATCTGGGCGTAATAATTGATGGGAACGCCCAGAAAATCCTGAACGGTTTGAACAGCCAACCCGGCTCCACCACCGGGAAGTTGATAGGCTTCACCCAAAAAATAGGCAGTGTTGATTTTCGCATAATCAAAACCGGGTATGTTGACCCACATATCGCGGGGTATCGAAAGGATGCCAGCTGTCCTGGATTGTGGATCCATCGAAACCAGCATCATACTGTCTGTTCGAGGGGTCTTGCGTGCTTCTGTGTCATCATAATCCAAGCCCATGACCAGGACGGTAACCCGGCTGGAGCCATCCCATGGCTGCGGAGTTGGACCGGAGGATGGTTGTAAAGAATCTCCACCCTGCGGGAAGTTTTCTCCTGGAGCAGGGGTGGGTAAGTCACTACTCGTCAGGTTGGGTTCACCAGGTAAAGTTCCCAATGTCCAGGAGGACACAAGATTTCTAATGAATACAAAAGCCAGTATGGTTGTGATCAAGGCGATCACGGCAAAACCAGCCAGGATGAGTATCCTGGTATTATTGTTCTGTTTCTTACTTCTTCTATTTTGTGGTTGTGTCATAAAAATTCCCAGCGAATTATGAGGGATATGGAGACGAGAAACTCCTCTTCCATGTTGCAAGAGATGTTCCAGCTCCTTGCCTTAATTTGGTTATTATGTGATGAAAGAATCTATTTGAATAGTATCCCTATGAAATTGGAGGAGGCGGAACAGGGAGTTCTTTTACATCAGTGTTTTTCCACTTATCGCCTTCGTCAATTAACATAATGGGTATATCTTCGCTGATCGGGTATTTTCGGCCGCAATCCTGACAGACCAGCCAGGTCTCGTGTTCCAATTTTAAGAGACCTTCAGTATCCCGAACGCATGCGGGGCAGCGTAAAATTTCCAATAGATCTGCACTAACCATTTGACCTCCATGTGGTCACAAAAGTTGGCTTAATCATACCATAAAGGAATTTTGGCATGGAGAATAGAAAAAGAGGTGGTTCCCAATTTCGGTTCTCCATTCTCATTTCTTTACTGATCATGGCGTTGCTGTTTGTGCCTTTTTGGGCAGCTTGGTACCCGGACCATATTCGTAGATTGCCTGCCAGGGTGCATAATGAGTATCGAAAGCATCCTGGAAGTAGATTTGCCCGTCTTTGGTCACAATACGGCTGACGTGGATGTCCGCACCGTCTGCTGACCAATCCACCTGTTTGATCTGTCCTTTATCCAGTTCGGGGTTCTCTTTATACAAGGGTTTGGGTGCTTCAACCACATTCTCCAAACCATCATTATGCCACTCGACAGAACGACCGTCGGAAGTTGAGTAAAACTTCCACGTAATGGAACTATCAGTAACGTAAGTTTCCATTAATAGCCAATATGGAGTATCGTTTGTGAATTTCAAGTCCACAACAGGAATGAACACAGTGGCATCCAAACCAGCCAGATTGGAATCCGATGCTCCTGAAGCGGTCTGTTCGTAGTAACCCACCCGGTAGGCATGTGCATAGCGTTCGTTGATCGGGAAACCAGAGAAGAAGGCCGCTCGGAATAAAGTTGTACTCACCTGGCAAACTCCGCCTCCTACACCCTTGATGGTCTGGTTGCCGAAAATGATCAGGGCTTCGGTATAGCCATTATCCAGAGTGACGTCCTTCATCGCATTGGCCATCGAGAATTCTTCTCCGGGGGCGATGAGCAGACCATGGAAGTTTTCAGCAGCCGTCCGTATATTGCTGATGCGGGCAGCGCTGGATCCATAAAAATAGGAGGTCTGCCTCTGGATCAATTGCGTAATACCGAGCTCCTGTCCTGTGGCATTATCGGTGATCTGAGGTTGGATGGAATTGACAACCAGGGAAACGTTGTGTTCTCCGGCGGCAAGGTGAGTATTGATACTGTCTATTGTCCCTTCCATGTCCAACGAACGTCCAGCAACGGCATTCTGTTTCAGGTCCAGCAGGCGGGTATCGTCATTAAAAATGAAGCGTGCATTTGCCGGATAGCGGTCTAGTTCAGGAGCAACTCCTTCCAGGTACCCGCGGATGGCATTGCGATCCAATCCGACCTTATATGGATAAGCAGGATTGTCAGGATTCGGTTGAACTTCGATCACCCTGGCAAGAGTCGCCTGGTCGATGGACCATGGACCGGGATCACCCTCGCTTGCGTCCGGTACAGTCAGCACCATCGGGGCAGAAAGAAAAGTCCGGGCAGATTCAGCCAGCGGGGCGGCATCGATCAAGAGCGGCGGGGTTTCCCGTACTATTAAAGGAACCACTCCATCCTGCAGGGTCTGAAGCTGGACAGATAAAACTTTTAGTGTGCCTTCTATATTCAATGTCCGTCCAACCTGGCTCGGGTTAACAACAACATCGACACCATTAATTCCGAAGCTGGCTTCGATGACCGGCCGGTTGACCTGAGTAGAAATATTCAAAAGGTATTGCTGTGCTGTGTTCTCATCAAAATAAACACTCAGCGGAATATTGTATCCCTGATACCTGGCCTGGAGCGATTGGAGTAATGCAGAAATCGGGTTGTTGCTTCTACCCGCCTTGAGTGCATTCTGTGCTGAGGTGTGGGTGTCTATGAACAAACCCAATTCGGCCGGGGTGGCCAGCCAGGATTTATCGCCATCCACTAGGACTATTTTCCCGGTAAGGGGATAAGACTGTTGAGCGGCCAGAATTGCATTGGCATCGTCAACAGATTTTCCTGAGAGATCTATCCCATTTACCGCAACACCAGTCAGTATCCTGTTGGCAGAACTGATGGACGAAATAATAACCAGCATCAGTAGTCCGGATATGAGAGCGACCAGAAAACCCGCAGAGATACCGATTAATGAAATTCTAGCTGGTTCCGAATTCTGCTTCCTTATAGTTGTATTCGTATTCATAGGCATCATTATAACCTTTAATCAGAGTGTTATTATCCAATATGACAATGCAGAAATAATGCAAGATCTTAGACGAAAATATGCATTTATTGTTCCACAACAAGCGATGGTTTTGTTTACCTCGAGGGAGTGAATGTATAGGCATATATATGAAGAGACATACAACATAGTATTTACGCGGGTAGAAAGTCATCGCGAAAGCAGGATGAAAATCTTGAATCCTTTTACAAAAGTCCTTGCATATAAATGGAATAATGATATACTCTTCCAGCCAGTAGATTTGGCGAAGAAACAAAAGGGGTAAAAAAAGGGAATTTCCAAATTGGTCGAAAATTGACCCATCAAATCCCTTGACAAGCTGGAACATGAGCGTATAATTCTGAACGCGATTGAGATACAGCAGATCTAGCGAAAGCAGATC
>CAYLUZ010000031.1:0-2411 GCA_964387025.1 uncultured Leptolinea sp.
ACAAATGCAACACAAAGCGAACATCAAAACCCCATTCTGCCGTATAATTCTAAAACCATTATTCAAGAAAGGTTATTCTCTATGGATCTTCGTACTAATGCCATCACATTCGCTCATAAAAACCAGGACCGTTTTTTAACTGAGATGAAAGAATTCCTTCACATCCCTTCCATTTCCACCAACCCTGAAAACATTCAGGACATTCGTAAAGCTGCCGACTGGCTGGTTTTGGAACTAAAAAAACTGGGCTCAGACAATGTCCAGATCTTCCCGACCAAAAAACACCCGGTTGTTTATGGAGAATTCCTTAATGCTGGAGCAGATAGGCCGACCGTCCTTGTATACGGCCATTACGATGTTCAGCCGGCTGATCCGCTGGACCTATGGGTAACCGGACCTTTCGAGGCAGACGTGCGTGATGATTACCTGTTCTCCCGCGGCGCCTCCGATATGAAGGGCCAGGTGATGGCTTGCCTGAAAGCGATCGAATCCATTCAATCCGCCGGAGCATTCCCGGTCAACCTGAAATACATTTTCGAAGGTGAAGAGGAAATCGGTTCCCCCAACCTGCAGTCCTTTATTGCAGAACACAAAGATCTGCTCAAATGCGACATGGCGCTCAACCCTGATTCAGGCATGATCGCCGCTGATGCCCCGACCATCGTCTATGCCCTGCGTGGATTAGCCTACTTTGAGATCCGCCTGTATGGGCAGGAACATGACCTGCATTCCGGTCAATGGGGCGGTGTGGTGGATAACCCTGCCAATGTGCTGGCTGAACTGGTGGGCGGTATGAAAGACAAAGATCACCGCATCACCCTCCCGGGCTTCTACGATAAAGTGCGCTTACTCACAGACCAGGAAACCAAAGAACTTTCCCGTCTACCCATGGACGAAAACTATTTCCTGCATGGCACCGGAGCCAAAAAACTGGCCGGTGAAAAAGGCTTCACCTGGGTGCAATTGGTTGGTGCGCGCCCGACCCTGGATGTGAACGGCTTATACTCCGGCTTCATCGGCGAAGGCTCTAAGACGGTGCTGCCCTGCTATGCCATGGCGAAAGTTTCCATGCGCCTGGTTCCAGACCAGGACCCGGAAGAAGTTAAACAATCATTGATCCAATATATTGAAGCGCATCTCCCCGATACCATGCGCTACGAATTGATCGTCCACGCCGGCAACCCGGCTTCCATCACCGATCTCAATACTCCCGGCGTCAAAGCACTAGAAAAAGCGCTGGAGACTGTATGGGGCAAACGGCCGGTTTTCAAACGTGAAGGCGGCAGCGTTCCAGTGGTGGGATACATGAGGACTTACCTGAATGTTGAGTCCGTGCTGACAGGTTTTGGACTGCCGGATGACAACATCCACGCGCCTAATGAACGGCTTCACCTCCCCACCTGGTATAAGGGTATCGATGCCCTCATCCACTTCTTTTACAATTTATAACCCATGAAAGAGAGACTTCCTACCTACGGCGGTCAAGCCGTTATCGAAGGTGTAGTTATGCGAGGCACCCGCCATATTGCCATGGCAATGCGGGCTCTGGATGGCAGCATTAAAATGTACCAGGAGGAATTGGGCGGGATATTCAAGAACAGCTGGATGAAATTGCCATTTTTACGCGGCCTGATCGGGCTCTGGGATGCCTTGATAATCGGCATCCGCTTTTTGACTATTTCTGCCAATACCCAGACCGGAGAGGACGAAAAGCTGGAAGGACTCCCCCTTTATGGCACAATGGCTTTTTCGTTGATCATTGGTGTTGGGCTATTCTTCCTGCTGCCGGCAGGCGTTGGCCACCTGGCGGAAACTTATTTGCACTGGAATTCGTTCTGGGGTAATGCCCTCGAAGGTTTATTGCGCCTTGTCCTACTCGTTGGATATATCTGGGCAATAGGGTTCATGCCGGATATCAAACGGGTTTTCCAGTATCATGGTGCTGAGCACAAGACCATCAACGCATTCGAAGCAAAAGCAGAACTGACCCCTGAAAATGTTAACAAATACTCCATTGAGCATCCCCGCTGTGGAACTTCCTTCCTGTTGACGCTGGTTGTCATATCCATCGTTGTATTCTCATTGCTGGGTCCGCTGCCCATCTGGATGAGGTTCGCATCCAGAATCATCTTGCTGCCGCTTTTGGCATCAGTGTCATACGAATATATTCGCCTGGTGGCGTACAACATTGAAAAACCCTTCTTCCGGTTTATCATCAAGCCCAACCTGGCACTGCAGCATCTCACCACCCGCCCGCCAACCCTGGATCAGCTTGAAGTGGCGATAGCATCCTTCAATGCCATGTACCTAAAAGAAACGACACAAACCAACGGGCTTGATCTTCGAGAGTAAACCATGAAAGAGTGGATGAAAATTCCATTGGGGATCGTGTTTGGTTTAGCCATTGCGGC
>CAYLUZ010000032.1:0-2156 GCA_964387025.1 uncultured Leptolinea sp.
CCCTACATTCAAGTGCGGCTTCGACCGATCAAATTTTTGCTTCGCCATTTTCCTTCTCCTTACAAGACATAATAGTTAATTACATCAGCATGAGCCCTCAATGGGATTCGAACCCATGACCTCGTTCTTACCAAGAACGCGCTCTACCAACTGAGCTATGAGGGCTTGCTGTTACCTCAGAATCAGCCCTCTGGCCAGTATTCCGTAGGTATGTGACCCAGTGGGCGGTGAAGGATTTGAACCTCCGAAGTCGTCTGACAACTGATTTACAGTCAGTCCCCTTTGGCCACTTGGGTAACCGCCCGAGCTTGTCCTGCGATCAAAGAACTATTCGTTGCACCGACCGCTTGCTTACAACGTGAGCCGACGATGGGAATCGAACCCATAACCTACCACTTACAAGGCGGTTGCTCAGCCGATTGAGCTACGTCGGCGTTCGAATGTTAAATAACCTTTTATCGCGGAGTGCATTATACCAAATGCACCGCCTCTAGGCAAGGTATGCATAGAAATACCCTGACACAGCGAAGACGGAGTCTATCAGGAATTGGAAGCAGAGTCAATATTCCGACCGAATTCCATCACGAATATGGTGTTAGCCCTTCCATATATGTAAGGGGACGAATTTTGAATAAACCTAACAACTTAATAGCTTTTAGAATCAAAAACATACGCAAAGGAATAATTTCTTGAAGCTTATTCTTATTTGGTTTATCTCGCCAATGGCAGCCAAATCGAAAAGGTCGTACCTGACCCTTCTTTGGATTTTACTTCGATCCTTCCATTGTGATTTTTAATAATCCAATATGCAATGGATAAGCCTAATCCGAAGCTGCTGCCATCCGAAGAACGGGTCCGGGCTTTATCTCCTCGATAAAATCGTTCAAAGATATGCGGCAAATCTTTAGCAGGGATGCCTGGTCCGGTATCTTCGATCACTGTTTGGACCAGCTCACCTACTTTTTTGATTGCCACAAATACTGTCCCACCTTGTGGGGTATATTTAACAGCATTGGCAAGCAGGTTAATAAACACTTGTTTTAATCTATCCCGATCACCAATTACCTGGATTTGATCGATCTCAGTAAGTTTTAAAGTAATCCGGTTGCCGGCGAGTATTTTCACCTGTTGTAATACTTCCAATAACACTGTATCCAACTCAACCGGTTGTAAATTCAATTCCAGCTTGCCTGCTTCTGCCTGCGCGAGCAGTAAAAGATCTCCAACCATACGCGTCAGCCTATCTACTTCCGTTTCGATGCTGGAGAGTGATTCTTCATCCGGCTCTTTCATCATCCTTAATAAGCCCACATTCCCCTTGATCACAGTTAATGGAGTACGCAACTCATGGCTGACATCAGCCATAAATCTCTTTTGGCGGTTAAAAAGATATTCCAACCGGTCGAGGGTCTGGTTAAAAGCATCGACTAAAACGCCGATCTCATTTTTATCTTTACCCGGATTTGGTATCCGCCGTGAGAGGTCATCCGCATTGCTTATGTTCATTGCCGCCAGGGTCACTTTTTCAAGAGGTGTAAGCACCTGCCCGGTGCCCAACCAACCCGCCAATCCCGCTAGTGTAACTGAAATAACCATAACAATTCCCAGAACTGAGATCAATATTTTTTGAAGTAAATCCACAATTCCCCTGTTTGTACCCACTTGCAAAACAGCCATTTTCCGTCCATCAACCTCTAACGGAACGCTTAGAACACGCAAAGAGGTTTCATTAAGTCTTGTATCCCGGAATATCGGCCGCTGTACTCTTAACCCTTCCGAATCGAGTGATTTTCCCAACCGGGAAATATTTGCTGAGGATATTTTTAATCGGCTATTACTGTCCCAGATTTGAAGATAGATGGTTGAGGTGGCATCCAGGGAGGGAATACGGCTGATCTCAACTTCATCCAATGAGTTCATCCGGGTGTTTGAAATCAATTCCTGGGCAGTATTCGTTAATGAAATATCAATTTGATCTATCAGCATCACACTGACAAGGCTATATACACCCAGACCGTAAATGAGTAAGATAAACCCGGCCAAAAGGGAATAAAGTAAAGTAAGCTGGTAACGAAGCGACATCAGGGCATTTCGCGCAAGACATAACCCACACCTCGAGCTGTGTGGATCAATTGTTGTTCATCTCCTACAACCAG
>CAYLUZ010000033.1:0-2038 GCA_964387025.1 uncultured Leptolinea sp.
CCACCGCTGGATAGTGAACCCAGGTCAATTCCCTGGTGAACACCACCTATATAATCATTTCCGATCAAAACCGCACCATCCATTGGCCACCCGAATGATCCGTCGCCAAACGCACCACCTGATGTGTCACAACCTCCATCCCCGAATAACTTAGCCAAAGTACCAGCCGAGCCGCGAGGAATTTGCCCCTGGAACCATTGGATTGCTTCACGTTTACCACCTGGCACCATAATATAAGTGTCTGGTTTGATCTCTGGTTTAGTCAGGTCAAGTTTATTAATTGGCGATTCTAAAATATCAGAAGTACTGGCATAAAATTGGTCTGCAACCGATTGGACTGTATCCCCTTCTTTCCAACGATAATACACTCCATCACCCGGAGGGATAATCAGCTCAATACCTGGAGCAATCATATCCGGGCTGCCATTGAGTGAATCATAATTTGCCCAGAAAACTGTCTCGGGTTTAATTTCAAATTGTTTGGATATACCAAAGAGAGAATCGCCTTCAGCAACTGTATATTTTACAGCTTCCTGTCTGCCAGCAATAGCTATTTCAGTATGTGGGTTGGTTGCCCGGGAAACTGACTTTACCGGATAATAAGAAGTTTCCACCAACACCGAACTTTCGGTCGCTGTTATTAGTGGCTCAACGGTTTTTGTTGTTGGTATGGATGTGGGGGTCGAAGTTATTGGCAATTCTGGTGGATTAATGATCACCAGTGTTACCATGAATACCAGCATGGCTCCGGCTACTACCCACAAAATCCTAGAAATCAGTTTTTCCCTCGGGGAACGAGCAGGGATTTGAGCTTTTTCTATGCTCCCTTTGAAATCCTTTTTCACATATCCTCTACTAAATTGTCCAGGAATTCCTGGTTTGTTTTCGTTTTAGTCATACGCTGAATGATCGCCTCTGTCGCGACAGCATTGTCCATCCCGGCACCTTGAGGGGGTTGACCGACCATTTGAATATACATTCGCCTCATTAACCATACCCTTTGGAGGAGATCAGGCCCAAGAAGTAGATCCTCTCGACGGGTGGAGGAACGTTCCAGGTCGATTGCCGGGAAAGTACGCCGTTCCTGCAGTTTTCGGGAAAGGTGTAACTCCATATTACCAGTCCCCTTAAATTCTTCATAGACCACGTCGTCTAACCTTGATCCGGTATCAATTAATGCTGTGGCGATTATGGTCAAAGATCCGCCCTCTTCCAGATTTCTGGCCGCACCAAAAAAACGTTTTGGCGGATATAAAGCGCTAGGATCCATACCACCAGATAGTGTTCGTCCAGACGGATTAACCACCAGGTTATATGCACGGGCCAGCCGAGTTAGGGAATCCATCAGAATGACCACATCCCGACCAATTTCCACCAAGCGTTTTGCGCGGTCAAGTGCGATTTCAGCCGAACGCACATGGGAGCTGACCGGTTCATCAAATGTGGAAGCTACAACTTCTGCATCAACGGTCCGATCGACATCTGTTACTTCTTCCGGTCTTTCGCCAATCATCGACATGATCAAATGAACGTCCGGATATTGAGTTGCAATTGCATTAGCAATATGTTTGAGAATTGTTGTTTTTCCCGCTTTAGGAGGAGACACAATCAAACCACGCTGCCCCCTCCCGATAGGAGAGATCAGATTGATCATGCGTGTGGAGAGGATGGCACGATCTGTTTCCAGGTCAAAACGCTTATCCGGGAAAATTGGGGTAAGACGATCAAAATCTATTCTTTTCCGTGTATCTTCAGCTGGAATACAATTAATGCTTTCAACTTTTAATAATCCCCAATGCTTCTCCGATTCTCTTGGAGGTCGTACATGCCCTATGATCAAATCTCCAGCACGCAAGTCATAACGCCGCAATTGAGCTTGTGAAACATAAACATCATCAGGACCGATCTGGTAATTACTTCGAAGGAAACCAACCCCTTCGCTGATGATATCAAGAATGCCGCCTCGAACTTCCAACCCTTCTTTCTCGGCTTCAGCCTGCCTGATCTTGATCATCAGGTTTTCTTTTTTCATGCGTTC
>CAYLUZ010000034.1:0-1868 GCA_964387025.1 uncultured Leptolinea sp.
TTGAAGTTCAGATCGTTTCCAAGCATCTGTTTACAGAAGTTCTTAACGGAAGAATCCCAGTATTTCTTTGTAACATAGAAAACTCTTGCGCCGCCAAGTTCGTGTTGGTATTCTGGCCAAGGATAAGAAGGTTGTGCCATTTCAAGGCCGGCCATACGCCAGCCATTGTAGCTTTCAAAAGTGGACCACCATTCATTAGCTCCTGCAATTTCCAGAGCATAATAAGTCTTGGCATAATACATGGCCCAACCAATACGACCACGTCGGGCAAAGGTCATGGTGTGAAGGCTATACGCAAGGGATTCGTCCTTAAAACGACCATTTGCAAAACCTGCCAATTGACCATCAATTAAACCAATCAGGGTGAAAGGGTCTTTTAAGCGTTTGCGGTATTCGCCCAGTATTTCTGCATAAACCCGTGCACCAACAATATCATAAAAATCTTTCTCAACTTCCATGACTTTTGTCATGAAATCCAGTAATGGCAGCACATCGGATGACTTCATCTGGCGTATATAGAGAATTTTTTCACTGCCATCGCGAGCCTTCAAGGGGATCATCGCTTCAGGCCAAGGTTTTAAATCCATTGCTGGCGCTTGAAGTAATGGTTCAATTTCACGGACATCAATTGTTAATTGTTCTTCAGATACTTTCTCTGGTGGTTCTAGTTTCATTTGTCACTTCTCCTTAATTGGATAATTACTATCTACTTTACCGTACAATTTAGAAAACTCCTTGTACATTATTCATATTTGATTGTAAATAGCACCTATTTTCTTGTCAAGTATAACTTCATCAGACCATTTCATATAAATGTAATAACTTTACCGTCCTTATTTGTATGACAAATATCAAGATTTTAGTGATTTATGGAGGTATGCACTTATGTTGACGCTGATTTCCTTATTTGCTATACTGATTAGGTGATCCACAAGGATTGATTTGTCTTTGTAATTCGTATATTTTGGATATATTTATCCCATTTGCTAATTCAAAGGTTTTATAGGATTTCGACCTACCCGTGGACTTCATCTGTAAGAATTATTCTTCCCAATTGATCGATCTTAAAATTGCAGACACCTGCCCGTCAAAAACCATACCTATGTTATGGCGGGTATATTCGATATATTATATTTATTGGAGGAAACAATGACAGTGATTAAATCTGAAGTTCGAACCGGTGTGTATTATGACTCGGCATTTTTAATGCAGCTTCAACGCACAATTTCCGATTTTGCCGGTGTTGAGGATGCCGGGGTTATTATGGGTACAGATGCGAATAAAGAGCTTCTTGCCCATATTAATTTGATTTCACCTGAAGTAAAATCAGCAAAACCAGACGATCTGGTTGTTGTTGTCCGAGCAGATAACGACAAAGCCGCAACTTTTGCTTTAGCCCAGGTTGAAGAGCTGCTCAAGAAGAAGAAAACAGCTTCTGATTCTGTTATCCGCCCAAAGAGTATCGACTCTGCTGCTGAGAATCTTCCGGAAGCAAGTTGGGTTTTGATATCAGTGGCTGGTCGCTATGCAGATATTGTTGCCAATGATGCGCTTGATCTCGGTAAACACGTGTTCCTTTTCTCTGATAATGTTTCCGTTGAAGCAGAGATCCAACTCAAGAATAAAGCAGCAGAAAAAGGTCTCCTGGTAATGGGACCTGATTGTGGAACTGCTATTGTTCGTGGTATGGGGCTTGGATTTGCCAATAAAGTACGGCTTGGTCCCATTGGTATGGTTGCTGCTGCTGGGACAGGGTTACAACAAGTATCATCTCGTATTGCTCAATTAGGCAGCGGTATGACATATGGTATTGGTACTGGTGGACGCGACCTTTCAGAAAAGGTAGGTGCAAGAACTTTCAGCCAGGG